>JBHHTW010000089.1:0-2390 GCA_046861385.1 Fidelibacterota bacterium
CTACTCCAAATACACTTGGTTGAATTATTTCTTTATATTGAGTATTCATATAGCCTATTGTGGCAATAGTAGAAATGAGCATAGTTATGAAAACTACATTGTTTAAAGTTTTCGATTTTTGTTTCGAAAAGACACCGAAAATTACAGGTAAAATAATACCCGGAGCCCACAAGTTGTAAGTCAACAAAAGCAAATCAATTACATTAGGCAATTGAACCGCTAAAAGGATCCCCATGGCTCCCAAAACAACTGAGCTAAAACGAGCAATTAACAGACCTCTATCAGAAGTAGCATTCGACCTGGTTATATACTGTTCGTAGAGATCTTTAACAAATATTGCCGTAGATGAATTTAAAATTGAATCAGCAGATGACATAACTGCACTCATCAATGCAGCGATAATTAAACCGCCTATAAAAGGATTGTTCAATTTTAGAACCGTTTGAGGTAATGCCATTTCCGAATCGATATTTGGGAAATGGAACCGTGCATAAAGAGCTATAAAAAACAATATTATGGGAAATGTTAATGCTAAAAAGATACCGGCACCGACAATACCCTTCTTTGTTTCTTTAATGTTTTTTGCAACACAATACCTGGTCGCATAGCCAGGTGCAAATGTTTCACCTAATAAAAAAGCAATGAATGTTGTTAATAAAAATAACCAGCCTTTCCCGCCTTCTAACTGAAAAAATTCTGCGGGTACAACAGCAGTAATTTGGTTGGCATTTGTTAATAAATCGGGTACACAGAGAATTAGAGTAATCGTAAAACCTATAATCAATATAACGAATTGATAAACGTCAGTATGAATAACGGCTAAAAGCCCGCCTGCTGTGCTGTATAAAATAACCAAACCCCCGCCAATCAAAACTGCCCAAAAGTAAGGTAGCTGCGGAATCATTGTTGTAACGATTTTCCCGAAAGCCACCATTTGTGCACCTAAAACGCCGATAGAAAATAAAAGGGATAATATAAAGGCAATAAATCTGCTTTTATCCCCAAACCTATAACCAAAATATCCCGCAACAGTATAGAGTTCTGCTTCACGGAAACGAGGAGCAACATATAAGCCTGAAAATATGAAATGAATGTACCAGCCCGAAGAAACCGCTACCATCAAAATTCCCCACTCATAAGTTTTGCCTATTGCGCCTATTGAAGCTCCGCCTCCTACGACTGTTGCCCCCATAGTGCAGAGGAGAAAAAACCAGCCTATATTACGGCCCGCGACTAAAAAGTCGTCACTATTTCTAATTTCTTTTGAGCGTCGAATCCCCTTCGTAACAATAAAAATAAAATAAGCAACAATGATTATATATTCGATCCAGAGATTTTCCACTACAAAACTTTCCAGCGTTGAAAGATATTTTTGAGGTGATCGCCAAAATCAAGAATTGCCATCTGGGCAGGCTCTGCCCTTATTATATCTAAGTCCCGAGTTTTAATATGATAAGAATTTTGAATATCCCAATAATTATTGATCATTTCATCTATGTGCTTTAAACTATACCAATGCGATTTATAATTTGAATAGGTATTTATATCACCAGTTTTAATCGTTTGTTCAGTCTTATCGGGGTCTCTTATCAAAACATGATCCTTCTTAATTAAATTATCATTTAAATCAAAAACATCTACAATCAATTTATTGTCATTATTATGCGCAAGTTTATATTGTTTTGGAATTTGTTTGAATTGAGATGAAGCGTATGTGTCAGGCAGCATCCAAATAGGTTGTCCTGATACATCCATTGTCGATTCATACTGCCCTAATCCATAACTTTCAATATATTCTTGTTGATAACAGGAGATAATGGCAATTCCATTGGCCGGTTCAACAGCTTTGCGCATTGATTTAAACAACTCATTTGCGCCTTCCAAACCCTGCATAACACCGATAGAATTCACCAGACATATCGCAACAGGTAAAATCTCGTCCGATTGTTCTTTTAACTCAAATGCGGAACCTTGTTCAAATGTTAGTGTCATTTCATTATGATTTTCCAGGCCCAATTTTTGTAATTTATCTTTTGCCAGATCAATCATATTTTGAGAAAAATCAATTCCCCATACTTCGGCAAGCCTTTGCGCTATCACTGGATCATAGGCCAGATTTGGAGAATTCATTTTTAAAGAAACCAAAGGATGTGATTGAGCAAGTTTTGCTATACTTTTAGTTTTAGCGCCATATCGTACATGTAAACGCCCCGATCCGCAGCCAATGTCCATTAACTTAAGGGGACGTTTTTGTGTTTCAGATAAAAATCGTAGGATGCGGTCTAAAAAATCCTCTTCAAATTCTTCAAATGCTAATATGTCAGGATGTCCACCGACAATTTGTTTTTCATAAGTTTCTGCACATTCATCCCATGTTTGTTTATCACTCT
>JBHHTW010000024.1:0-34539 GCA_046861385.1 Fidelibacterota bacterium
ATATATATTTCTATCAAAAAGGAAGGATATAATTAACACCCAGATTTACTGAAATATAACCAGTCGTTTGCCTATTTCCATCAATGTTGTTAGCAATGACTGCGCTGGTTCCTATTGTAATATCTACACCCATATGAAATTTTGTTTCAATACCTCCTTTAATCCCAAAACCGGGACCAACGGTTCCTACTGCCCCATGGAGAATAAGTGGAAACTTTAAAGGAATAAAATCCGGTGATTCCAAATTTATCCAAGTTGCGGAAGTTTGTTCGCTTCCAAGAAATCGTATTTGTCCATAGTTCAACGTGGGGACTAAAGAGAACCAGAAAATGTCAAAAGATATGGGCAGCCCGAGACCTAATCCAGCGCTAAATATATTATCTGCTCCAAGGTACTGGCCAGCCAATATGTCATTACTAACATTAAACTCTAAAACAAAAGGTTGATTTTGTTTTTTTCTTTTTCGCTTTTGAGATACCTTATGTTCCGGTATTGAATCCGGTTCAATTTTTTGATACCCATATTTTACCTCTGAAATATTTTTTTTAATTACCGTATCCAATTCAACCGTCACATTAAATTTTCCCTCTATTGATTGAACTAACTTCCTCAAATCTTCTTCTGTTGTTTCATTTAAAAACGACATAACATCTGCGAGGCCTGTTTTGTCTTTTGGTGATTCTAATCGCCGTTTATATTTTTTCGAGAACGGAATGATTCTTTTTTCTAACAAAATTCCCATTCCGTCTTTTAGAGTCAACAAAATTTCCTTAGGAGCATTCATGTAATTAAATAATTGCGTGGATAAAAGGCTATCTTTTTCATTGTAATACTTAGCCTTAAACAAATAATCTTTTTTATTATAGTACAGTTTGTGCATGCCGACTTTAGAGGAATCATCTCGAAAATATTCGGAAATTATTAATTCTTTCTCAGGGGATTTTTTCTTACCCCCTATATATTGAAACTGATAGAAATAGTATATTTGGCCTAACTCATCTTTTATAGTAACAGTCTGAGGGCGACCATCTTCTCTTTCTTTTATTTCCAGCCGCCAATTCTGACGCATTTCACTCAAATTATCGGCATATAAAAATTCGTCATAGCGCGTTAACGGTTCCCGAATATGAAATATTACTTCATATTTAGATCGCGTTCCTGCTTTATTCCACACTAAATAATATGACCATATTTTTTCCTTCTGTCTATTAAAGAGAGTTACTGTTTTAATCCGACCTTTTTGATTAAACGTGACTTGATAAAATTCTCTACCATCCAATTGGTTTCTATTTAGACCATCCGCGAGCTCCCGTTTCTCCGGGTTCCAATAGCCATAGTATAGTTTCATCCCGGATAGCTGACTCTGTTTCGCTTTATCAGGGAAATATTCTACATTAATTAATTTGCCTTGAGGTGTGTAGGTCGATTTAAAATGTGCTTTCCCTCTAATTTCTTCCTTAGAAGATTCTTCCCCCAATATTTCTGATCTTATAATATCTGTTGGAAAATATTTAACAAGAGTATCCTGTTCCTGTCCACATAATATTGTTAAGAAAAGGGCTATTTTCGTATTTCTAAACATAGGCCCATACGATTACAAACAGGAGGGCCACTACCATACTAAAACCCAATAGCGTTCCGGAATGAATACTTTGGTAATAGGCATCGACATTCTGATTAATATTTTTATAAGACATCGTAACCTTAATAATTTCCCCTTTTCCAACTAAAACATCCTGCATCCCCAATCGTAAAATGTCTTTAGTTAATTTCCGTATATTTTGGTCTGTCTCACTCATCTCCGGGAAAAAACTGACTTTATGCCATCCGGGAAGGACGTCTACGTTATCCGATAAAGGTGTATAACCAATCAGGTAATTATCTATATATATTGGAATGTCTTCTGTATCACACGTAATATGGATTGCCGTTCTATTTTGAGCGGCTAAAAATGAAGTTAGCGTTATTAAAATTAACAGCCGAATTAAAATAATTTTCTTCAGTTTATATACTCCTATAGTCGTTTAAACACTACAAATTTATTCAGACCAATCATTAAAAGTGGATTATTATTATGTTAGAGAACTATCTTTGGTAGTCGGTCTTTCACCCGGCCTTGGCAGGACAACCGTTTTATATCCTTCAATTAAAAAGCATTGCTTTTAGTCAAGTTGGAAGCTTGGACTGTGGATAACAATCATTCTATTTTATCGGTATGGTCATTTTGAGAAATTGATAGTAGTTGTTTTTGGAGCTCGCCCACTTCCAGAATAAGGTTACTACTATCTTGTCCTGCTGCTTCCTGCTCCTTGATTTTCAGTCTCGTCTGTTCAATTTTTTCTTTAATCGGCTGTGTTTTTAGCGTATTCAGACATTCCATAACTACCGATCGAGGATTCTCTACTTTATTATCATCGACTAATATTGATGCTATTTTTTCCCTCTCAATTTTATCATCAAATTGTTCCAAAATAACGGCAGTGCTATCACCCCCATTATTTAGTATTAATGAGGCTGCTTTATATAACAAAGGTTCCGAAATTAAATCCAGATAATTTTTTACAATTTTATTTACCTCTGTAAAAGATACTGCCAGTGTTTTTAATATTTCAACCTGGGCTTTTTGTGAAACGGTTGTAAATAGAGTTGTTTGGATTGATGCTAATTCTTCCTGAGGCGGAAGCTGTTTCCGGCTTGCGGATTTTTTCAGTTGAACAATCAATTCTCTCTCGTTTATCTTCAGATCATTCGCAAGTGTCTGTAACAAATCATCTCTGATAATACTATCCCTAACTCCAGCCAGTTCTGTTAATATTTCTTTCACCAGACTTGATCGCTCTACTGCGGATAAGTTCTCTGCGTCTGTAATCTGTAAATGATATTTCAATAATGGTAACGCAGTAGATATTCCATTCTTTATGGCTTCGATGCCTTCCGCCCTCATCCAATCATCCGGATCTAAATTTTTTGGAACTTTGATCACCATTGCTTCAATACCATTTTGCAGTAAAGAATACCCGGCGCGCAAGGCCGCTTTTCTTCCTGCTTCATCGCCATCATAAGCTAAATATACTTTTTGGGTAATTTTTCCTATCTGTAATGCGTGGCGTTCGGTAAACGCCGTCCCCGATACCGCCAATACATTTTGGATTCCTCCTTGATACAGTTGTAAAAAATCCATATAACCTTCAACGAGCACCGCTGCATTTTCACTGCGAATATCCGGAGCTGTTTTATGATACCCGTAAAAAATTTCACTTTTATGGTACAAAGGTGTTTCCGGTGAATTCATATACTTAGCCGGATCATCACTCTCAAATACCCTGCCTCCAAAGGCTATCACTTTTTCCGATCGATTCATTATTGGGAACAAAATTCGAGAACGAAAACGATCAACAGGTCCCTGCTTTCCTTTCCCAAATAATCCAGATTTATCAATAGATTCTCTGGTAAATCCTTTTCCCCGAACTGTTTCTGTTAAGTAATCCCATGAATCATGAACAAATCCGACTTTGAATATTTTAATTGTATTTTTTGTCAGGCCTCTATTTATTAAATATTCCAATGCGGTTTCCCCTCTTTTAGAAAAGAGGTTTTTATGAAAGAGATTTGCCGCTAATTCATGTATCTCGTATAGTTGAGTAAATAAGCGTTTTGTTCCCGTATCCCCTGTTAATTCAACATCGATACCATATCGACGACCCAATTGCTGAACGGCTTCCACAAAGGATAAATTGTCATGTTCCATGATGAAATTGAATACACTTCCACCAGCGCTGCAGCCAAAGCAGTGATAAATTTCTTTATCCGGCGCTACGCTGAATGAAGGTGTTCGCTCATGATGAAAAGGGCATAAGCCAAAATAATTTCGCCCTCTCTTTTTAAGGTTTACATATTGAGACACGACATCTAATATATCTGCTGCTTGTCGAATTCGGTCTATGGTCTCCTGGCTAATGCGAGCCATTATTCATCCTCATTTTCCATTAATTCTTGAATATATTGTTCGCTTTTTTGAATCGGATCTTGAATGTTAAATATATTAATCAGTTTTTGACGGGTACTCCTGAGTGATGAGGCAATCTTAGATTGCTCATGAATAATGTTTGACCAATTGTCCAATGGGGCTATATCAACTATCCATAAAAATATTGTAACTAACAATGCTGCTTTGAATATACCAAATATAAAGCCCATTCCCCTATTCAACAATTTGGTGCTTTTGGCTAATAAGAGTAAATGGGTGAATTTTGTCAGAATACGTACAATTAATAGAACAACACTGAAAATAATGAAATAGTCTAATATCATAACAACCCAAGGGTTAATATTAATTGCGTTTAATACAACATCGGATAATTTGATATAATAACTCCATGCGAAAGAAGAAGCGACGATAAGTCCAATCAACCGTCCAAGTTCCTCTACCAATCCGCGCTTAAATCCGATAGCGCCCATAGCCACAATGAACATCATGGTTAAAATATCGAGGAAGAGAATCATAATTTGTTATGCGTTATGCGGTGATAAATATCTTTTATATTTGCTATCCCTGAATTATTTCCATGTTTTAGCAAAAATGTAACTCTAACGAGAAATTTTGTCATAACCACCAGGTAAACTTTCCAAATCTCGAAATGATTTAATGCTCATAATTCTTTGTTTTAATTAAGCAGTAACAAAACTCGTTTATCGAGCATCATAACCCCAACCGTTACCGTAATCTTAATCGATTAATGCTTAACCAAGCCTTTTCCTCAACAAAACCTGGGCGAGTTTTCCATCCGCCCTTCCGGCTGAACGCTTCATAATTTCCGGCATTACTTTGCCAATATCAGACATTGATGAAGCACCGGTTTCAGAAATAATTTTATCCAACATTGTTCCCAGCTCTTCAGCGCTCATCATTTGGGGTAAATATGCTTCTAAAATTTTCTTTTCTTTTTTTTCCTTTTCTATCAAATCATCACGTCCCGCTTTCTCAAACATTTCGATAGATTCATTACGCTGTTTTACCATTGTTTTCAAAACACGCATCTCTTCCTGTCCGCTTAATTCTTCCCGTTTTTCAATTTTTTTATCTTTCAATTTGGATAAGGCAGTGCGCAATGTAACGACTTTTTCTCTATCACTATTTTTCATGGCTGCATACATGTCTTTTTGTATTGTATCAAATAAATTCATCCTAACTCCTGATTTGTGAATGATAAATATTTAAAAAGTAAAAAATTATTCCGATAAATTAATAACTGGTTATACTATAATTACGTTTTAAATATTTACGTTGTTTACGCATTATCTATTCGTTTCATGGCCAATAATAAACTGTCTTTATCCGTTTCAAAACCAATGAATCGCCTTCCTAAATTTTTCACAGCTACACCGACGCTGCCCTGTCGCATAAATGGATCAACAACCCAACTAAGTTTGTAGCTACTTACGTCCATAATTTTTCTGAGAAGCAAATTGGGTATCTCATACCTATATTTTTTATCAGGTGAATGATAATATTCCATCCACAAATTAGACATATTTCTCACTTCCTTAAAATTTTCGGAGATTGACTCATTTTCACTTATTTCATTATTAAAAATAAATGCATTTGTTTTGGTTGCAAACCAAATATCACCTAACTCATTTTCCCATGATTTTAGTTTTTCTCTTCCTTTTATCTTCTTGTTTCGCCATGTAATTCTAGTTTGTACTTTGAAATAGTCACTTAAAATCGAATGATACATTCCGGAAAAACGCCAACCGCACAACAAATACATAGAGCCTGTTTTCTTTAATACCCGATGACTTTCTCTTAACCAGCGATTGCTCCACTGAAAATACTCCTGGATAGTCATTCGCTTACCCTGTGTTCCTATATCCCTCCACGGACTTTCCGGCGGCGCCGTCAGAATAAGGTCAATCGATTCATCAGGAAGCCTCTTTAGACCATCAAGGGCATCTCCGAGAAAAACGCCTTCTTCCAATATTTCAATTTCTGATGATAATTCATGTGTTTTTCGAATTGCCGATAAATATCGGTTTAAATCATCTACCGTCAGCCCGGGAGATGTTTCCAACGGATTCGTAAATAGTGGGTTTAATGATGTTTTGTCTGTTCCAACCATAGGAAAATTTACGTGCTTCTGCGCTCAAATAAACGGCGATTCTATAATGAGAGCTTTGAAAAATATTTCATAATACTTTATAGTATGGTATAATTCTGATAGTGAATCTTATTGAATAA
Organism: Fidelibacterota bacterium; assembly: GCA_046861385.1. Taxonomy (GTDB): domain Bacteria; phylum Fidelibacterota; class Marinisomatia; order Marinisomatales; family TCS55; genus JADFRD01. The sequence continues at coordinate 6,239 of JBHHTW010000024.1, forward strand.
TGAGTTCAAACAACCGCTCTTCATCTTCAGCCTTGAAGGATACATGCACAGGCAAGGCGAATAACGGTAGGTCATTTAACGATTCCAGTTTGACTAAATCCTTTTCTGTGGTAATAATAGCTTCCGCTTCAGCAGACAAATACACCTCCTGAATTACTTCAAAATCTATATCAGAATAATCCGCATGATCATCATGACGAAAATGGTGGATATAATCCAATCCCGCTTCCTCTAAAATAACTTCAAAACTGTCTGGATCACCCACACCGGATACCGCTACCACCGAGCCGCTGATTTCTTTTAATGGTTTGATTGATCCGTCAAGACCGATTAAATGAGCTTCCGGTAAAAGTTCAGATTGAATGGTAAAATCACAGTATTTGGAAATAATATTTATCAGCTTTTCACTCGGTGGCGTCAGATTTGTTTTCGTAAAAATCACAGTATTCGCCCGTCGTACATTTTTTATTGGCTCTCTGAGGAAACCATATGGAAGGAGTTTTGGCTGACGGTTCGAGCTATTAATCAGGACAATATCTATGTCCCGGTAAACACGGCGATGCTGAAAAGCATCATCCATGAGAATAATATCCGGTTTGAATTCGCTGCAAATAAATAACCCGCCTCTGTAGCGATTTTCATCCACGACGACAGGTACGCCACCAAGTTTTTCAGCCATCATAAAAGGTTCATCTCCGCTCTGCTGTAAATTTGACTGAATGGTTTTCCCATCACTGACAACAATGGTTCCGGAGGATTTACGTTTATATCCCCTGCTTAATATCGCCACTTTCACCCCCTTGGTTTTTAAGGCCTTAGCAAGGTAGAGAACAAAGGGGGTTTTACCCGTACCTCCAACAGAAAGATTCCCCACACTGATCATTTTACATGGGAGTTTCCGTGAAACAAAGAATCCGATATTGTAATACAAATTTCGCCAGAAAACCAATAATCGATAGAAAAGCCCCAAGGGCCAAAGTAGTAAACGGTATTTTTTAATGGATTTCTGATCAAATTTCGGCACGGCGTTTAGCCTCCTCTTCCAATAAATCCAATTGTTCTTTCAATTGGCGGGAACATTCTTCGAAATCATCCTCTTTGGAGAAAACCAGTGGTTCTCCCATAAGCAAAAATGTCTTACCAAAAGGCTTTGCAACATAGAACGTATCCCAATTGGTGGAAGACCAATAGCGAGAAACAAAGCTTCCAGTTGGAAGAATGACTGCGCCGGTGCGAATGGCCGCTTTGACAGCTCCGGGCTTCGGCTCTTTTGCTGGTCCTTTTGGTCCATCCGGGGTTATGAAAATCAGTGATCCTTTTTCGTTTTCTAATACATCAACGATTTTTCTATATGCTTCCCGTCCTCCTTCAGTACTGGATCCCCGAATGGTTGTATATCCAATTTTTTCTGCAATCCGGGATATGATTTCAGCATCTCCATGGTGACCGGCCAGCCCGTAGGGCTGCTTATCCGCTATATATAAATATCCCGGTAAAAGGTTGCCGTGCCAAGTAGCAAAAATAATAGATTTCCCCTCATTACGTAATTGTTTGATCTTATTTTCTCCTTCAACATACCAGCGGTTAGTTCCGTATAGGAATTTCAATATCCATTTGCCGAATAAAACGCCCAGAAAGAATAGAAACTTTTTTTTCATAAAATATTATTTTTTTGTTTCCTTAACAAAAGTTTCATTGAAACATCCGGCTTATTATGGCTTCAGCGGCTCGTTCGTACACTCCCGGTAATCCAAGGGTGCGCCGTACTTCTTCATAACCCAGCAGCATTTCTTTTCGCTGTGGAGTTTGTTTCAGCAGGGGATTAATCGCATCTGCTAAATGCTTGGGAGTCATTTCTTGCTGGAGAAATTCAGGTACAATTTTCCTTTCAGCAATGAGGTTGGTCATAGCCGCGTAAGGAGCATGAGACAATTTTTTTGCCAGAAACCAACTCCCTACGGACATTTTATAACACACAACCGCCGGGATATCCTGAACGGCAGATTGAAGAGTCGCAGTTCCGGATGAAGTAATTACAGCTGTTCCATATTCCAAACATAGACGGGTGTCATCAGTTTCCACCTTCCAGCCCTTAGGCAGCTCACCCAATTTAATTTGAGGCGCTTTGCCGATGATGATTTGAAGATGGTTATCATTTATCAGAGAAACGGCTTTGATAAAAACAGGCAAATGACGATCAACCTCCTGTTGTCGGCTTCCCGGGAAAAGAACCAAAATAGATTTGTTGTTATCCATATTATGTTTTTTAAAAAAAGTAGATTTATCCATGGAAGGTTTTTGAAATTCTGCAAAAGGATGACCTACAAAGTCCGCATCGATACCCCGTTTTTGAAACCAGGCCTGTTCAAATGGAAAAATACATAACGCCTGATCCACACATTCCCGAATAGTATTCACACGATTTTCTTTCCATGCCCAAACCTGAGGTAAAATAAAATAGGTAATGGGGAGTCCTAAAAGATGAACTTTTTTTGCCAATCGAAGATTAAAGCCGGGATAATCTATTAAAATAAGTCGGTGTGGTTTAAACTCCAAAATTTCATTGAGAGTTTTGCCCATGACTTTCATCATAAAAGGTATATGTTTGATCACTTCTGTAAATCCCATCATGGCCAGATTATTTACATGTTCCAGAATCTCCATCCCGGCAGACTTCATTTTCTCACCTCCATGCCCAATAAATTCTGCAGAAGGAGATTTTTTCTTTATGGCGTTGATTAGCTTTGCGCCATGGAGGTCTCCGGACTCCTCGCCGGCGACCATGAAAAAACGAAGGTTCTGATCAATCAGCATGATCTAACATTTAGGAATGGATTGATTGTGTCAACCCGCGCATCAACACAACTGATGCAATCAAAATAAAAACTGTAATGTATGCTTACAATACATTGCATATATCCATTCACATACATTGGTATCAAACAAATTGCCACCGGATTACAATAAATATAATGATGAGAACAATATTTTGCAATGTGCGCTTTTCTGTTTTCAATGTTTTCTTCCAGGTCATGGGAGAGCGATGATCTTCACTTTTCCATGGAGAGAGCCTGGGAATCAGTTTTGGAACATTCTCTTTATACAGATCATAATCACTGCCGAATAATCCCGCCAGGGTTTCTTCTTCAAGGTCAACAATGAGGGCGTATTGGATAATGAGAAATGCCCAGACCACCGCCAGCATAAGCCAAATATTGGGAGCCCCTGCAACAAGGGTCACTCCAGTAAAAATCAAAAGATTCCCAATATAGAGGGGATTCCGGACACGGGCAAAAGGTCCGGAAGAACACAATGCCGGCGCACCAACTTTTGTGGTTCTGGTAATGCCTCCGGCATATCGTACTGCCCAAAAGCGGATGGATTCTCCGAGAAAAAGACAACCGGCACCATAATATAAATAAGGGAAGGCAGGCCTGGAGAAATAAATAATTAATAAAGCCAAAGGAATGGGTGTAAAACTTCTGTTTTTGAAAAAGAAATTGCGTATATCCATTAGTGTATATCTTCCAATATCAAATCGTGAATTTTTACGGCAACATCCAAAGCTTCTCGTCCCGCATGACCGTTTACAATTGGTGTTTCTTTACCTTGAATTGAAGCAATAAAATTGGTTAACTCCAATTCCAAAGCATCTATTTTACTCACTTCCGGTTTCTCATAAACAATCTTTCGGGGAATCCCATAAGAATCCAATGGAGCGGTTTGAATCGCCGCCGGATTGTCTATGTTTTCATCAAGGACGCGGTATATTTCTGTAAGCCCCAATAGAAAATCAATCGTCACATACATGTCTTTTTGAAAGATCTTAATTTTTCGGACTTTATCCCTGGCAATTCGGCTTGATGTTATGCTGGCAACGGTTCCATTTTCAAAACGAATTCTGGCATTTGCGATATCCACAGAATCTGATAAAATAGAGACACCGCTGGCTCGAATATTTTTCACGGAGGACTGCACCAATGACAGGATAATATCAATATCATGAATCATGAGATCCAAAATAACAGGAACATCGGTACCGCGGGCTGTGTAAGGAGCCAGCCGCTGAACTTCAATATATTTTGGTTGTAAATCAAAATTCTTTAGAGGAATTAATGCGGGGTTCAGCCGCTCTATGTGCCCCACTTGAATGATAACATTGTTTTCTTCAGCCAATTGTAAAAGATGGTCAGCTTCATCTACTGTCTTGGTAATGGGTTTTTCAATAAACACATGTTTTCCGGCTCTGATACATTCTTCCGCAACAGCGGCATGAGCGCGAGTGGGTGTTACAATAGAAATGCCGTCACAGTTTTCAACCAACTGACTTATGGAATCAAAAACAAATGTTCCATATTCTTTGGCTATGATATTACTACGATCCTTATCAATATCATATATGCCCATGAACCGACATTCGTTGTGATTAGTTAAATGTTTTACATGGTGGTTGCCAAGGTGACCGACACCAATGATACCGATTTTTGGAAGATTGTTTTTCATTTATAACTGGAAATTACACTGATTTCTACAATGGTAACCAATGTAATGCCTCACAGATCCTACTGACAGGCTGAAAGTAAACTGCTCTTACGAATTCTATAGAACCTCCGCCAATTACCGGGAACAGTTTTTTCTTGCATTTCCTCTCTAAAACGACCAACTTTCGCCTTGTCAATCGAGGTAAGACGGACAACATGAACCATAGAAACAAATATTTTTCTCATGCCTGCTAACGTCAAATCAGGGATTGGGTTTATTATTCCCTTCGGAGCCGTTATCGGTTTTGTTCTTTCTGTGATAGCGGAAAATTATGTGTTGGGTATATTTTTGGCAATGGCCGGTATATTGGTCTGGCTTTTATATTTGGCTGTTATGGATACTGATGCGCCGGATACCATGGGTAATTTCATTATTCTGTTTGGTGTTTTGCTTTCTCTTGCAGTATTTATGAACTTTGGCTGGGATCAAAATATGTGGGGAGGGTTTGAGTTTAAACCCGAGGGATCTGTGATGGCACTAATGGTTCTTTTCTTTTCCACCATAAGCGGTGTGTTGTATCGTCAACATGTGAGCAGTGTAAAAGGCGATCTAACAGACGCTGAACAAGAATTGGTGGATAAAGCGCTGCAGGGACAGGACAGCCCCAGAGTGATTGTGGTTAAACAGGAAGCTGAAAGTAAAGAAAAAGGTAAGGAAGAGAAGGAAGATGAGGACAATGAGGAATATGAGGAAGATTATGAATACCCTTACCCATATTATTATGACGACGACGATGATGAAGATGATGAATATGAATACGAATATGAGGATGACGAAGAAGAAGACTGATCGTCATATCTAAAAAATGAATTTTATAGGGCAGGAAACTGCCCTTTTTTACTTTCGATCCACTCCCGTCATCGCCAGCACAATATTTGTACTACCCACAAAAGACCGGTGCTGAACGATGGTTGCTTTGACATAATAATAAAATGTCAGTACATAAAAAATGTGAAACCACCATTCATTTACTTTTCCTAAAAAGAATGCACCGTCCAGGATCACCGCCACCATAAACAAAATGGTAACCATCAATGTTGGGGGGTATAGTTTACGTTTGATGCCCAAAATGCCTTTATAAAATTTATCCCCAGATTCGGGGTGATTTTGTGTGTATTCCTTAATATTCACTCCGGTTCCTACAAAGAAAAACATGACAAGCGTCTGGGTGGCAATAAAAATAATACTAACCAGTAAATCCAAAGTAATATGGTTTGTTGGCCAGAGGTTACCATAATGATTAATACCAATAATGAACAACCCTGCACCCGACAAAGCGATCATTATATAAGAAGTAATCATGAAAAACCACATGGAATCAAAAACCCTGATTGGATGAGTGGGTGATTACCTGCTTTTTCCGCCAATCAGCTGGGTACAACGGACAATCAACTTTGCTATACATTAAAATGGAAATAAATACAGTCCCCATCTTCAACAACATATTCCTTTCCTTGCAATTTAGCAAGTCCGGCGTCCTTCACTGCTTTTTCAGAACCCAATCGAATTAAATCATTATAACGAATCACCTCAGCCTTTATAAATCCTCGCTGAAAATCAGTATGAATTTCTCCCGCCGCTTCCGGAGCTGTCGCGCCCTGCCTGATGGTCCAGGCTCGTACTTCTGTCGGTCCACCGGTAAAAAATGTTTCCAGTTCAAGGAGTTTAAATCCGGCGTGAATGAGTTTGTCAAGTCCGGGTTCAGGGAGATGATACTCCTCCAGGAAAAAGCCTTTTTCATCATCGGGCAGCATGGCAATTTCCTGTTCCAGTTTCCCGCAGAGACGAATGGCAAGATTGCCTTCTTTTTCAGCAAAGTCCACCAATTGCTGTTCCAGATTCCCCCGTTGATTATGGATAATTTCTGTTTCGTCCACATTGGCAACATAAAGGATAGGTTTGCTGGTGAGTAAATGCAATGTACTGAGAATCTTGTTTTCATCATCATTGGTTTGAATCGTTCGCGCCCGGCGGCCGTTGTTGCAATGTGCCAATAATCGTGAAAGGAAATCAAATTCTTTCTTCGCTTCTTTGTTTCCGGACCGTGCAGTTTTTTCTGTTTTAAACAGACGCTTCTCAAGTGTTTCTATATCCGCCAGGAGTAATTCCGTCTCGATGAGTTCTGCATCCCGAACGGGGTCTGTTGTGCCTTCTATGTGGGTAACATTTTTATCATTAAAACAACGAATCACATGAATGATGGCAGCCACTTGCCGAATTTGTCCCAGAAACTGATTTCCCAACCCCTCCCCTTTGCTGGCGCCTCTGACTAATCCTGCTATATCAATAAATTCCACTGCGGCAGGTGTAATTTTCTCCGGCTTGAAAATAACACTCAAATTCTTGAGGCGCGGATCCGGGAGCTCTACAATACCTACATGAGGATCAATGGTACAAAAAGGGTAGTTTTCGGCAGGGACGGACGATTTCGTCAGAGCGTTAAAAATAGTTGATTTACCGACATTGGGTAAGCCGACAATACCACACCGTAAAGCCATGTGTATTTAGAATCTTTGTTGCTTAAAATGTATCGAGGGCAGGATCGCCGCCAAAATCATAGGTCAGATTATCAAATAAGCCGACTTGGAGGTTTTTGGCAAAATAAATAATCCTATCTTTCACTTTTAGTTCAGCGTCACCCCACGCCATATAAACCGGCCGTGTGATGAATTTTTTAATATCAATTTTATAATATATTTTATCATGATATGGACGAACCTGACCTTTAAATTTCATATCCTGGACACCTAGTGCGCGTCCCCGCCCCTTGCCGCCGGCCCAAGAAAGAAAGAAACCGATAAGCTGCCAAAAACCATCTAAACCCAGACAACCGGGCATAACAGGGTCATCTTTAAAATGACATTGAAAAAACCAGTCAGATGGATCGATATCCATTTCAGCTTTGATTTCTCCTTTATCATATTTTCCACCTGTATCTGAAATATGCAAAATTCGGTCAAGCATCAGCATGGGAGGTAACGGAAGCTTCCCGTTTTTTTTTCCAAACATTTTGCCGGATCCGATATCAAGTAATTCTTGTTTTGTATATGAAGACTTTCTGTCCATTATATTTCCCATTTATGGTATGCAATTTACTGATTATTCAAGGTTCGCACATTGCAATTTTAAGCTTCTTGGTTTGCGGTAGAGCATGTCTTGTCTAAATTCACGCCACAAAAATGGAGAAAAAATGTCTGAATGGGTATTGATACTTGGATGTTCAGCCGGCCATGGAGGCGCAACTGCAAAACGCCTTGCAGAGGACGGTTATGGCATTATCGGGTATCATTTTGATCGTGGAGAAGTTCGTCGTCAAGGCGAAAAACTGAGAGATGAAATTGCTGAAATCAACGGCGGTAGAGTTCATTTCTTCAACAAAAACGCTGCTGATATTGATATTATGAATGAAGCTGTGGTGATTATTAAAGAAATTACAGGTGGTGAACCGGTAAAACTTCTGCTTCATTCCATTGCCTTCGGTACGACAATGGATTTACTTGGTGAAACGCATGTTACAAGAAAACAAATGGACATGACCGTTCATGTAATGGGAACATCCCTGCTTTACTGGACACAACGATTGCACGATGCCGGATTGCTGGCTAAAGGATCTCGTGTTATGGGATTTACAAGTGAAGGGAATTATGTTGCAATGGCGGGGTATGGTCCTGTAAGTGTGGCAAAAGTTGCCATGGAAGCCATTATTCGTCAAATTGGATGGGAATTAGGTCGTTTTGGTATTACAGCAAATGCCATACAGGCTGGCGTCACGCCAACCAGGGCATTAACAAAAATTTCCGATCGATGGGAAGATTGGATAAAACGTACGGAATACCGTAACCCTATGCGACGCACGACCACTCCTGAAGACGTAGCTGGAGCAGTTTCCATGTTATTACAATCGGAAGCGGATTTTATCAATTGTTCCACTATTTATGTGGATGGCGGAGAGCATCGTTCGGGACGAATTTACTAAATAGTTATATTTTCTATAATAAGAGAAAAGCCCTGAGGAATCAGGGCTTTTTAATTTTTATCTTAACCGTAATGTTGAAACGATTTTAATCCAATATTTCTTTATGTAAATCAATCACTTCATGTCTATCTTCTAAAATAAAATTATGATTGAATGAAACGCGAAGATTTGCTTCTCGAACCCATACGGCGGCAACATGTTCTTTCCGCTCGTTGGTTTCAGCGCATTCCAGGAACATAATGGATTGATAAATATCCAAACACATATCGACGATACGTTTTGCCACATAATCGGTGTATTCTGAATTTTTCTTTTCTTTTACAAAAGTAATTGCTTCATGTAATAGCGGAACCATGGCTTTGGCGACGCGGACAATGGGGTTCAGCCGCCGGGGAAAATCATAATCTAGAAAATCCTGAAAAATTTTATCCATAACACCGGACAATATACCGCCAATGGCGCCAATAACTTGTAATTGGGAAGTCCCCTCATAAATATTGGTAATTCGCGCATCGCGGTAATAACGTTCCATGTTATAATCTTTCATGAAACCGCTGCCGCCCATAATCTGGATACCTTTATAAGCAACGTCGTTACACATTTCTGAATTATAGTATTTAGATAAAGGTGTGAGCACAGACGCCAGACGCTCGAATGTTTTGATCTGTTTTTTCAATTCAAGATCTGGGGTTTCGCCTTTTTCTTTGGCTTCTTCCATGCGAGCAGTACGAATTTTGAACATATCTACAACACGACCGGCTTCGTAAAGAAGTAATCGACCCGCTTCAATTTTCAAACGAATATTGGTAAGCATATCGTAAACTGCCGGAAATTTGATAATGGGTTTCCCAAATTGAATACGTTTTTCGGCGTATTCAGAAGCTTCTTTATATGCGGCTTCGGCAATTCCAATTGCTTGAGCAGAAACACCCATCCTTGCACCATTCATCAACGACATCACATATTTGATTAATCCCCGTTTTCTCTGACCCACCAAATAGGCTGGTGTATTATTAAATGTCATGTCACAGGTAGGCGATCCGTGAATACCCAGCTTATTTTCTAAACGACGAATATAAACCGTATCATCCCGTGAACACACAAACATGGAAAGGCCGCGACCGTCGCGAGTTCCTTCTTCTGATCGGGCTAAAACTAACAGTGTATCGCCATTCCCATTGGTAATAAATCGTTTTACGCCATTCAAATGCCACACATTAGGATCTTCATCCGGTTTAGGCGGAATCGCAGCAAGGCGGACAGACTGTAAATCAGAACCGGAATCCGGTTCAGTTAAAATCATTGCACCGGTAGTATCTCCATTGGCCAACCCTGTAATGAATTGGTGTTTTTGCTCATTCGTTCCAAATTCGTTGATCGTTTCGCCGATATCCTGCAAACCAACAAGATTCATGAGTGAAGCATCAGCCCGAGAGACCATTTCCAATACAGCCAATTTTACGACTTGAGGCATATTCAGGCCGCCGTAGGCGCGAGGAAGGGAAATCCCCATCAACTGGGTACGTTTAAAATCGCGAAGATTATCCTGAACTAATTTGTGATAAGTTACTTTTCCATCAGTTACGGTATTACCCTCACGATCAATTTGACGGGCTCTTTCGGCGATAGGGCCTGCACAGAGTTCTCCGGCCAAATCACAAATATCAAAATAATTTTCAATAGCTTCTTCGGCCGTTTCAGGCGCAAAATCAAATTCATTTGCATCTGAATAGTCGTTTTCCATGAGATCTGCCAAGGCTTTGAGTCCGACGCGTTCAAGGTTAAATCGAATATCCGGTGTATCTTTAAAATAGTTTCCCATGACTAACTCTTCCCTTTATAGGCTTTAATCATCATAGGCAGAACTTTGTGAAGATCACCAACGATACCGTAGTGTGCAACATTAAAAATTGGCGCTTCGGGATCAGTATTTATTGCAATAATTTTACCCGACTGGTCCATCCCTGCCCTATGTTGGATCGCCCCGGAGATACCGCAGGCAATATAAAGTTTTGGTCGAATAGTCGTTCCAGTTTGCCCGACTTGATGTTCTTTGCCAATATAACCATTGTCCACCGCAGCGCGGGATGCGCCTACCACACCGCCAAGTGTCGCAGCCAATTGTTTGATTAAATCAAAATCTTCCTTGCTGGCAACACCGCCGCCGCCGGATACCACAATACTTGCACCTTTCAGATTGATTTTCTTTTCATGAATCGTGCGCTCAAGGACATGATTAATAAACGGAATATCTACCCACGATATATTTTCAAATGGTTTGATTGTCCCCTTTCGTTTTTTGTTTTGAACCCCGAGGTTAATAACGCCTTCGCGAACAGTTGCCATCTGGGGCTTATGCTCCGGGGCAATAATAGTGGCAATAATATTTCCACCAAAAGCCGGGCGAATTTGATATAAAATATCTTTAAATATTTTTTTCTGTTTTTTATCTTCATGTTCGCCGATTTGAAGGTCAGTACAATCGGCCGTGAGCCCTGTTCTTAAGTCACTTGCAACCCGCGGAGCAATATCGCGACCAATGGCCGTTGCTCCAAATAAAACAATTTGTGGTTTAGATTCGCGGACAAATTCACTTACTATTTTTGCATATGGCAGTGTTTCATAAAACTCCAAGCGGTCATCATATACAGTATGAACCGTATCACAACCGTAAGAAATAATATTTTTACAATCTTTGTCTGCATTCGTCCCGGATAAGAGAATAGCATCAACATTAACGTCCAATGTATCCGCAAGCTCCCGAGCCTTACATACAAGCTCAAGACTTACTTCTGCTGCGTTTCCGTGGTCCATTTCAATGAAGACCAATACATTTTCAGTTTGTTTAGCCAAAAGTACGATCCTCAATGAGTTCTATAAACATGTTGCGAATACCTTCCGCAGTTGGCTCAATCGTTTTTAGTTCCGAAGCCGCAAACACCACACTCCGCACTTTTTTAACTTTGGTTGGACTACCCGGCAAACCGATTTGTTCATGATCAGCGCCCACATCATCTGCGGACCATGTCTTAATAAACAGACCTTTTGATTTTAAATCTTTAATCTTTTGTTGAATTTCATCCATAAGGATTTCCATGCCGTATTCACCCGTCATTGAGCTCCTCTTCACTTCCTGTTCTGCCTCAATAGATGTTCGGGATTTTTTATATTTCATCAACCGTTTGGCACCAAATGTTCGCGGTTGATTGGCCGAGGATGTAACGGTGATGAGTAGGGGCAAAGATGTCTCAACGGTTTCGCTGACACGCCCAAGGGTTCGATTTAAAGTAATAGAATTTTTATCCACTGCGATTACATTTTCAACGTATGTCAGTTGGTTGATACCCAGTTTCCCTGCAACCTGAGGTCCGATTTGTGCCGTATCGCCATCGATGGCTTGCCGACCGCATAAAATAAGATCGACATTCCCGACTTTTTCAATACCAAGGGCAAGTGTGTAAGATGTGGCAAGTGTATCGGCGCCGGCAAAATGACGGTCGGTTATGAGAATTCCGTCATCAGCACCCATATACATAGCTTCTCGAAGAATGTTGGCGGCGCGGGGCGGTCCCATCGTCATAACAGTAACTGTGGCATCGGTTTGGTCTTTAATCTCCAATGCCATTTCTAATGCATTTAAATCTTCAGGATTAAAAATGGCCGGCAGGGCTCCACGATTCACTGTACCATCGGCTTTCATGGCATCGGCTGTCACGTTGTGCGTGTCGGGGACTTGTTTTGCTAATACAATAAGATTTAATGGCATAATAAACGGAAAAGGTATTAGCGCCGATTCATATTGTCCAACTCATTTTTAGGACAAAAGGTTGAAATATCAAATATCATCTTGGGTATGGAAAATATATGATGCGTCGGCTATTAAGATCGAGTAGGAACTTATAAATACTCAATTAAAAAATTGGGATCAAGAACCCGGTTCTGTCTCCTGCAGTTGGATTCGTTTCTTTAATAGTGTAAGCATTTCAAAATACTCACGGGTCGGTAGAAGTTCAAAACATGTTTCTGCTTCCTTTAATGCGTAATCCCACCAGTCTTTTTTTGTATACATCAACGCCAGGCTGTAATGGGCTCTGGCTAATAACTCGTACTCCTCACGGTTCATGGCTTTTGTGTCGCTGGGCAGGAGTCTGGTGGCTTCCCGGTATTCCAGGATTGCCTCATCAACCAGCCCCTTTTCAGCATACCAGCGAGCCAGCTTAATATGGCGTTGAGGATCATCCTTGCAGCCGGTCACAGCTAATAGAATAAGCAGTAATAATATGAATTTCAGGTGTTTAAACATCTTTGGATACCCGGCGGAATTTCAAGTGTCGCCTTCACTAAAACAAGGAAAAAGTTGGTTGATTGGTATTTGATGAATGGTAACTGGAAGAGCAGTTATTGGTAGCGTTGGATAGTTATAAAAAAAGTGAATACACAAGATACCCTTCTTACGAGTCATTCACCACTCAAAAGTTACCCTTCACCGTTTAACTCTTAACCGCGTGGGGATGGCGACGAGGTTCTTTTACCCAAAAAGTGAGGAGCATTAGTCCGATAAACACCAGGCAGCCAAGGGTCATTAGCAAATTTCGGGTTCCAATGATAGGATTCATGACACCGGCCGTAACAATCATTATTAAAATAAATGGCGCCAGAAACGTGTCTATTAATGCCATGTAAATTTTACTATCTCTTGTTTCGGCTAATTCATAAATCATATTCATTGCTGAAGGCATAAATCCACCCTGACCTAAACCTAAGAAAATAAAGATCGCATATACATCAAACATTGAGTTTGCAAATATAGTAGAAATGATTGCCAAAAGATATCCGGTGAAAGAAAGGGTAATGGCAATCTTGTGTCCCCAACGGTCTCCAATTTTTCCTGCAGAGACGCTGCCAATCCCAAAGGCAATTACTTGCAGCACAGTAAAGACACCTGCTTCACTAATGTCAAAGCCAAAAAGGTCTTGAGTATAAACAGCATATAAGCTCATGGCGGGGAAATGGGCTGTGATAAAAATGCGGCTGAACAAATAATATCTAAAATTCTTGTGGGTCTGAACGATGGTTTTTATCTCACTTAAAAATTCAGCAATTGTTTTGTGGGGAGTATCGGCGGATTTGTGGTCGATATTGAAAAACAAAAATACCACTATTCCGATCAAAATGGAACCTCCCATGATCATAAAACCCCATCCGAAATTATTTGGAAATGCGATGGAACTATTGAGCAATAGTTTTATTAGAATACCCCCAACAAATCCACCAATACTGTTAAAAGCAAAAGAGATTCCGAGATAGTGACCTCGATTTTTTCGAGGAAATACACGAGAAAGAAATTCTGTCCAGATGGGTATAATAACACCCAGAGCCAAGCCATAGAAAATAAAACATATGTAATAATACACCCAAGCATAAGGCCCCGTTGGGGCAAAGAATGCAAAAATAAATCCAGCAGTAAAAATGGGGGGTAAAACTACAGAATGTGATAAAATAACCGTCTTTTTAATATTTCGAATATTTCTTCCCATTGCAGCGGAAAACAGCATGGGAAATGCAACCAAAATGCTAAATAGGCCGGCGATAGATATGATGACCATATCCGGTGCCCCAAGGGTTTTTAAAAAGAGAGGTATTACAGCATAAGTAGAATGAAATGCGACGCCAAACCCCCAGCTGAATTCATGAATGCAATTGTAAAAAAGATTCTGTTTTAGTTTCTGGGCCGTTAGGTTAACCAAGGTTTTTTTCTCGTTCCTGGGTCAACATTACAATGGCTGTAAGTAAAATAATGGACCCCGCTGCCTGTGCCGGAGACATAGATCGTCCACGGATAAACCAATCAATACAAATGGCGGACAAGGGCCAGAACAATTCATAAATAGTTGCGTGAGAGGCCGGTAAGCGGTTGAGACCATAATAATAAATGAACAATGCCACAGCCCCCGTGGACACAACGATCAAAATCAATGCCCGCCATTGAAGCCCGGTCATTTCTATCATTGGCGCTAGTTCCTGTGTGGCCAATAAAACGATTCCCGCCAATATAGCGGTTGTTGTCAGTCGAAGAGACGTCACTACCTGGAACGGTAGTTTTGTTAAAGCATGTTTACCTAACACCGTGGAACTCCCCCAGGCAAAGGCTGCCAGTAAAGCCAATAAGGAAGCGATAGTTGTCCGGTCATCCCAGGAAGCCATGGGCGTTACGCCGAACGTGACAAGATATCCTCCCACCAGGGCCACTCCAGCCAGAATAAGAAAGCGGCTGTTCAGTTTTTCTTTTAAAATAACTGAAGCGAGAATGATTGCAAAAATCGGTTGAAATTTCTGTAACAGCACCACCACAGATAAATCAATGTAGTTTACATAACTCAATGCTTTTGTGTAGAAAAATGTCCCAAGAACGCCGCCACAAATGCTTATCCACAGTACGGAACCCCAACCGCGCTGGTTCAGTGTTTTAATTTGTTCCCGACCCTTGATCAAAAATGGTAAAAAAAGCAATGCCCCAAAAGCATGTTCCAGTGTTATGATCAGAAAAGATGGAATATTATATAATTGCTGCCTCAATATACCATCGAGGCTCCAGAGAAATGCGGCTGTGATGACAGCCAGGGGTGGAATGTACTTTTTCACGGACGGGAAATTAAGTCATCTTTGGCTTCATGAAACAGTTGAATTGGACAATTTCAACAAAAGAATCTCTCCGGTCTGGACATTTCTCCGTTCCCGGCAGGCCGTTTGAGAAAAGGATAATTGAGATTATATTCTGGTTGTTTTGTACGAACAAAAAAGAGGTTCAATTGAATAAAATGTAAAATAATGATGAAATTCCTGACCAGGATTCACCGCTAAGAAAAGGAGGCAGTTATGTCTTTCAAACATGTAACAATCTTTTTAATCTGCATCATCGGCTTATTCTCTCAGGTTTTATCCGATGTTCCTTCTCCCAGAATACACCAACCGAATATTCCCTATTTTCTGGAATCAATGGAATTCCAGACTGAACAGATGAATATTTTCACCCAACGTGTTTCAGGTATGGTCATGGACGGTTACTCTGATCTTCAGTGGAATCCGGCTTATATATTAAGACAAACAGGAAAATCAGTTTATTTTGATTTTAATTCACAAAGAGGAACCCCCCTTTATACGATTCCCTTTGTGACTCTTTATCAGAATTACAGTGAGTATTCCAACAATCTAATGGTGCTGCCCGATTGGTATTCACGCTCGTCTGTAAGCACATTACAGACGACTCCTCTATATAATTTTTCCGCTTTATTGGCTGTAAATCCTAGATTATCCATTGGTTTTATTAATCGTTCGTTGTTCGATTATGGACCTTTCCGTTTAAGTTCAAATCAAAATATCCTTTTAGGTGATTCTTATTACGGCGCCTGGTCAGCGTCTCCGGAGCCAGAGCTTAAAAGAATGGAAGTAGATGAAAACCAGCAAATGGTATCCGGGAATCAATCAGAGGTAATTCTGGGATATAAACTGACCCCTTCTCTTGATTTAGGCTTTCGGCTAGGTCATTATATATTTAACCGTGAGGGAAATCTATATGATTCCCGGTGGGCTATCGATCCCCATTTTTCTTTTGCAGACTTGAATGATGAAACACTGAATATTGACGGCGATCAGTTGGAGCTGGGCGTTGGCCTTCTGTACAAATTGGGGAATAAAACTCAGCTTGGTGTTTATGCCGGCATTAATAATGGGAATGGCACCGAAAAAATAACATCATTGGATACGTCAGATACTTGGTCAGAAAGAGACACGGATTCTACTTACTATAATATCGGGGAAGGCTATTTAGACAGTAAGGATACCTATACTTCTGCAGGGAAAAAGCCAACGATCACTTTGACCTTGGAAAGAAAATTGTCGGATGATCTTGTATTAAGATCCTTTTTATATAATTCAAAAACTAATGTGGATATTAACGGGGCAGTATCCGCCTCTGATACGACTTATGGTGATCGAACCTACGATAAATGGAATAACCAGTCTAACCGATACTCTTTCCAAAGATTGGAACGCCATGGCAGTACGGCAAGCGGAATGAAAGGTTCCGGCGAGGAGAAGAAAAATCAATGGAAATGGTTTATATCATTGATTTATGCTCCCGGAGGGAGTTGGTCAGCCTTCGGAGGGATTCAAATACAACGGTACACATTCAGTCAGACATTCGAAGAAAATTCTGATTACTCTAATCATAATTGGTATAATTTTACAGGTTTTATTACCGAGAAAGATCGATGGTATAATAAACAAGTTAAAGATTACTCGGTTAAGAGGAATTACGAAGAATATTCATTGTTAATACCCGTAGGTATAAAAGCAAAGGTGCTACCGGGATTCAATATTTTATTGGGTACGAATATCAATATGAATTTGGTGGATCAAAATGCAGAGGGGAAAATGATTTATGCAGAAAAAATCACCCGCAAATGGGAAGATGGAACATTAACAGTTGACGATGAAGAATACAATCGTCTGGAAACATACAATTCCAATCCTGAAAAAGTTTTTAACCGTTCCGTTGGTTACAGCTTCGGACTGACCTATGATCATCCATCGGGAGCAAGATTATTTCTCAGATCCGGAGGAGATATTTTCAACACGGCGAATTGGGGACTGGGTTTTGAGATGAACTTTTAAAATTCCACGGAAGGAGGCAAAATCTTATAAAAAAGTACGTCGTTCTGCATTTAAAACCTTCGGAAGGCTCTGGATAAATAAATGAATAAAGAATATAACCCTGAACCGGATACTTTCAAGAACCTTCCGAAGATTGGAATTATTTCAACACTACTAACTTTTTTGTTAACTGCTTCCCGGGTGTCTCCAACCGATAGAAATAAATTCCACTTGGTATACTGCCGGCATTCCAAATTACCTCATGTTCACCAGCTATAAGTTCACCATTCACCAATACCACTACTTCCTGCCCCATCACATTATAAATTGTCAGTCGTACTTTTGACTGAACAGGTAGTTCATAGCGGATGGTGGTGGTTGGATTGAAGGGGTTGGGATAATTTTGGTGAAGAATAAATGAACTTGGTATCATATTATGATCATTTTCCGTCCCCAGTGAATGCACTACCTTTAAATAGATGTCATCTATGATAAAGGGTGTCGTAGCTACAGGCGCTTCAGCTGAAATTCGGATAAACACCGGTGTATCAAAACCGGAAAGGCTCACCTCCTGTTCTACAAAATCACCGCTGACACCCGGACCGCCAACTGATACCAGTGAATCCACTAACGTCCAATCCAACACATGCAGAATCGATGAATCCAGAATGTCGTAAGAGGTTCCTTGAATGTCATTAGAAGCAGCTTCAACACGCGCCGTAATATTTTCAATGCTGCAAGCAAAGCGAAACGCCAAACCGGCTTCTTTAAAAGGAGTAATATCGAATGTCGTTCCTGATATAACTGTGTCCGGTTGAACGCCGGCAACAGGAGCGATAATAATCCAGCCAGCATCTACCCCGAAAGTTTCCAGATTATTCCCTACCCATCGGCCGTGATGTGGAGCGTACCAGCGTGAGGAATCCAGCCACTTATTCTGATCTAAATTATATGGGTAAACAGAATGATTTTGCCAAGCTTCCCAATCACCAATAGCGAGTGAATCATTGATTACAAATGTATGTGTATCAGAGACAGTCGTATTCGCTGCATTTGAGCCATCTACAGCCATAACCCAATAATCAATTTGATCCCCGAGAAAAAGATTAGACCAAGTCAACCTTGTTTTAAAACGTTCTGTTTCAGGTATCCGGTTCATTGTCTGGTTTTGAATACTACCATTATTAATCTGAAAATTGAGGCTTACATCCGGAGAAAAACGATCGCTGGCAGTAATGCTCACTATTTCGTTTCCGTTTGGATAAATTGTATTGGACAGTTCGGTAAAGTTTTCCAGAACCGGATGGGACTGATCAGGACCAACTTCAAATTTGAAATAGCCTGTTGGCGCTCCCGGAGGATAATAAACACCATTTCCATTTGCGTCCTTTGCATAAAAATAATACATAAATATACCCGAAGAACCGTTGCTGTAAACGTCGGCGCTATATGTATTGCTGCTGCCATCGTTGGTCATTGATGCAAATGAAGATATATTGTTTACTCCAAAAAACATTTTTGGAGAGAAAGTATCAAGCTCAAATCCTATATTTGCGTCAATGTCGACTTCCAGGTGATAGGGTCCGACAGCATCCTCAATAGTGGTCGGCACTATATGACCTCCAAATTCCAGGGGTGGACCTATGACATCAAAATCGGTATCATACGCCAGCTGAATCCAGGGAACCAGCTGTCTTAAGTAGGTTATGGAGCTTATATTGTCCGTTCCCTGGGCAATAACAATAGCGACGGCCACTTCCTGGGTATCACTCGGTGCCATGGAAAACGGTCCGGCTGTTATCAAAAATCGACGATCACCGCTCGGGTAGTAATTATAATCCACCCATCCGTCACCTGTCACAGGGTCACCATTAAAGACATATGTCGTTGGTTGACCTGTAACTGGGTCAATGTATTGTTCTCCTGTCTCTCCAATAAGTCCATTCATATAATTATATAATATTTCAGCTCCGTCAGGGTCAATATAGGTGTCATATCCCAAACTAAACATCGAAAAAGCATTCATTGGTATATTTTTATAATCAAAGATCGGATCTCCGGAAACCAAAGCTGTATCTCCCAGAGAAGGTTTTATTGGTGTCTGCAAATAAACATATCCTACCGTCGGAGGATTGCTCCCATACCTAATATCCCCAATAAAATCATTATAACTATAGCCCAGATTTAATTCAGGGTCACAACCGACAAAATCATTATTGGCATCCCCAATGTCCGGGTCGCTCCAAAAAGCGGCATACATAGAATCGAGTTGATTACCGCCTGTATTTACAATTTCCCATTTAACAAACATCACATCTTTCAATGGTGAATCGGGGCCCTCACCAAATAACGAAACGCGAACTTCGACCCCCAAAGGCGGTGTGTTCCATAATAAGAAGTGTGGAGTATGGCCACCATCGTTCATCACATACCAATGAAACAGGTCGCCTCTAACATCAGGGTGGTCTACATTTGGATCGTATACGCCATCCCCATCCACGTCCGCCCAGGGGGCGCCTTGATCCACAGGCCAGTTTTGCCAATCAGGATTAGAAGCATCGTCTCCTGCATGGATCGTGTAGATATGAACATCCTCTGCATTGGGATTGGACCCATAGGGGCCAGGAGTATATTCCCTTGTATATTCAGACACCGCCGTTCGGATTTCCTCTACACCATTAATTCTTCCAGCGGCTAACCAAAGTCCTGATGCAAAAACCGCTGTTTTCCCGCTGCCGATTGGCCATTCAAGGCCGGCATCTCCGGTTGCATTATGATCAACCACGGCGCCGTTATTGCGGTGATAAGTGGAAATTTGATTTCCGTCCCAGATTTTGTATTCTAAAGATTGGATGGCATTCGGCCCCATCCGAACTCCCGGCAGATTACCGTATCCAAATGAAACTATAAAAATTAATAATAATATCGATCTCTTCATTTTAACCTCGCGACCCATTGTTATTAAAATTCATTTATTCTAACTGAAATCCTGATTCAAGTAAAAAATCCACATCACCAGCATCTACTGTACAATAGTATCGTTCACCTGTTGGACAGAAACATGCGTCACAAACAGCATTGTATACCCACTCGCTGTAAACATCATACATCGTAATGCCCTGTTTGTTATAATAATCTTCAAAAATCTGCAATCTGCCGCTTTCTGTTTGCGGGTATTCGTTGTATTTGTGGGATTCCAGCCAATCAGCATCCCAAGGGTTGCCAAGACATTGAATCGGATCTATAAAGACTATTTCCTTTTTCGGTCCTTTATTGCAAGAAGCCGAAAATATTAAGATTACGAAAATCACAAATGTGTATTTCATTTTATTACCCCTCATTTCTGCCTACAGGCAGAAAGTCTCCCCTATGACAGGGGAGAAAATAGCGGTGGCAATAGGTTTTTCGGTTTAATACTTTGTGGCCCGACATTACAATTTCATCACCTTACCCATAAACATGATTGTACCAATATGGTTCTCCCGAATGGCAAGGATAAAGGGGCGGTCTGCAACGATTGACGGCGGTGCGGAAGTGACACCAGCCCCTACGCTGGTTACGGCAGCAGCCACAGCACCCTCTTCGTCCACAGTTAAGTATGTTTTATGTTTTACTTCGCTAATGTATATATTTCCGTTATCCAAGGGCATAATTCGTGAAAAATCTGCTGCAGATGGATTAAATGCGATTTCCATTCCCAATATTTTAAGAATATCATTCAGAGATTTTTCCCAAGCCAGGTCAAACCGTGGCAGGCCGATATGCGCCGTACCGGAGCGGAGATTATTGATATAATGGTTCCATTTATCCAACGTTAAAGAATCGGCAATTGTGTTAATATCCTCAGGGATAATGACCGTAAATGAAAAGAGGGAGTCACCGAAAGGGATATCTGCCATTGAAAAACCTTCCTGCCAATTGCTATAATACGCTACATTCATTTCCCGACCCATCATTGGAATAGTTGTTTCTGTTCCGTCATAATTATAGAATGGTTTGTCTCGAGTGTTCTCTACATCGAATTGAGACCGCCAGCCGCCTTTGAAATAGAGCGCATTGATCAGGTACATGATTATTTCATCAGGAATTTTCTCCAAAATCGTTTCTATGACACCATTGGTGGCAGTATCCACCCAATCATTAATCACATTCACAGAATTCGGATCATTAAAATTCAGTTCCGCTACCTCTGCGTCAAAGTAGGTCTGGTTTGTTTGGATAAAATTATCGTAAACGGGCAGACCTTCACGATACCAGATGGAATTGGCAATGGATATCAAGACCTCCGGGTCCATAGAAGTAAGAAGCTCAATAGTTGTTTGGTAAGATGAATTAATATCTTCTTCTTCTAAACCAGCCAATGATAGTGTTCGACGCATGGCATCGTATGTTTCGTTTGCAGCCCCGTTCAGTGTCATACCGAGAGCCATGGAAATGGATAGGGGAGAAATCAGCATATTGCTATCGGGGTCTGCCTTATGAAGGGCTTTAAAAATATTCATTCCAAATACATTTCCGGAATGGACAACGGCCTTTTCGTTGGCGGTGGGCTCTCTTGGAGGCTGGCGGTTTCCGGAGCCCTCTTCTTCAAATATTGAACAAGATAAAAAGAATATAGCCAAAACTGTTAATAATATTAACCTTTGCATAATCGCCTCCTGTTTCTGCGATTGACTTAAAATTACAGAGAAAAACTAACTAATCAAAATTTCTGACTATGCTGAACCCCCAAAACCAGAAAAGTTGGAAATATCGATGCCAAATGATTTGGCCGCCAAATCCCACATAAACTTCTCATCTGTGTTGAAAACAAAATCCAGATTTGTTTGTTGTAGAAGCCAGTCCCCATTTTCAATTTCTGATTCCAGCTGGTGCTGCGTCCAGCCGGCATGGCCTAACATTAACTTATAATGATTTGGCCCTTTGTCGTCGGCAATATCGTGAATAACCGTTTTATTGCTAGTGAGGGAAAAATCATCTCCGACTTTCATGGTTCCTTCCGTTTCATAATCGGAAGAGTGTAAAACGATGCCACGCTCAACCAAAACAGGTCCTCCAAAATAAACAGTGGGTACTAACTTAAGGATGTCTTCTTTTTCAGGGAAAATACCCGCAAATAACTCCTTAAGTTCAGGTGTTTCAAACGGTTTATTAATCACAAAGCCCAATGCGCCATCTTTATTGTGTTCACAGATAAAGACCACAGACCGACCGAAATAGAGATCATTCATGTGGGGCATAGAAATAATGATATGGTTTTTTAGAGATGACATGGATTAAATGTACCCTATTTGAAACTTTGAATCAAGCCGATTGGTGGATTGGTTATTGGTAACTGGTAAACCGTAAACGGTAGGACTGAAGCTTGTGGAATTGTTTATACATTCGTGTTTATTACCACTAACCAGTTACCATTCTACCAGTAACCAAAAGTCAGTAAGATAAATGTAAATGCTTTTATGAATCAGGTGTAATAATTCGTAAATTCAAGGATGTCTTGTGGAATTGAATAATTGGGTCAAATGCAGTCAGAAAAAATCATTATAAGAGGTGCCCGTCAACACAACTTAAAAAATATTGACCTGGAAATACCGCGGAATAAACTAGTGGTTATTACTGGGCTTTCCGGCTCTGGAAAATCCTCATTAGCGTTCGACACTATCTATGCTGAAGGTCAACGCCGGTATGTAGAAAGCCTGTCCTCATACGCAAGGCAGTTTTTGGGTTTGATGGAAAAACCGGACATGGATACCATCGAGGGTTTGTCTCCAGCCATATCTATCGAGCAAAAATCCACTGCAAGAAACCCGCGATCCACCGTTGGGACGGTGACGGAAATACACGATTATTTCCGATTATTATTTGCACACATCGGTAAACCCCATTGCTGGATATGCGGCCGCCCCATCCAAAAACAAACCGTACAACAAATTGTTGATGCGGTGTGCAAATTTGAGGAATCGTCGAAAATTTACATATTGGCGCCGGTGGTTCGAGGGCGAAAAGGTGAGCATAAAGGTGTTTTTGCAGAAATAAAAAAAGAAGGATTTCTCAGGACACGAGTAGATGGGAAAGTCTACGGTATTGATGATAAAATTTCACTGGTAAAAAATAAGAAACATACGATTGAAGTCGTGGTAGATCGTTTAGTCATCGAAGATGATTATAAAGACCGTCTGACAGAGTCTATTGAACTGGCTTTGAAAATTGGCAGCGGACTGGTAATTGTTCATGAACTACCCAAAAAAGACCATTTATTCAGCGAACATTTTGCATGTCCTCATTGTGAGGTGTCCTTAGAGGAAATGTCTCCTAGGATGTTTTCATTCAATTCTCCTTATGGTGCATGTCCCCATTGTGACGGATTGGGTTCCCACATGGAAATTGATCCTGAACTGCTTGTGCCGGATAAAACAAAATCCCTTATTCAAGGCGCCGTCGTCCCTCTGGGGGAACAGCCAAGGGGAAACTGGTACGGGAGTATTCTGAAAAGCCTGGCGAAACATTACAATTTTCATTTTACAACTCCCTGGATAAAACTGAACCCAAGGGTGCGGGAAATGCTCCTTTACGGATCGGGAAATGAGAAAATGGAAATGACCTATTCGTCTGACCGCTGGACCGGTACGTATACTGGTGGCTGGGAAGGGACCGTTCACAATTTAATGCGCCGCTATAAACAAACCAAATCAGGACATATACGAAATTGGATTGAGCAATTCATGAGTATGAAACCCTGCCCACAATGCAAGGGCGCCCGGCTAAGGATTGAAAGTCGATCTGTTTTAATTAATAACAAGAGCTTGGGAGAAATCTCATCCATGTCCATCAGAACAGCCTTCGATTTTTTTGAAAATATCGAATTGACTAACACAGAAAAACAGATTGCAGAACAAATTCTCAAAGAAGTAAAAAACAGGTTAAACTTTTTAGTGAATGTTGGCTTGAGCTATCTGACGCTGGACAGGTCTGCAGTAACCTTATCCGGCGGTGAAGCGCAGCGTATTCGTTTAGCGACCCAAATTGGGTCTCAACTGGTGGGTGTTCTTTATGTATTGGATGAACCTTCTATTGGTTTACATCCCAGGGACAACGAGCGGCTACTCAATACCTTGCAGATACTTCGAGATCAGGGGAATACAATTTTGGTGGTTGAACATGATCATGAAACAATGTTATTTGCTGATCAAATTGTTGATCTGGGCCCTGGAGCCGGAGAACATGGCGGTGAAGTGATTTTTTCCGGAAAACCAAAAGATATTTTAACATGTAAAAATTCTATTACCGGGATGTACCTATCAGGGAAAAAATCCATTCCCGTACCGAAAATGCGCAGAGCCGGGAATGGGAAAATATTATCTCTTCGGGGCAACAGGGGAAATAACCTGAAAAAAATTGATGTTGAATTTCCATTGGGAAAAATGATTGTTGTCACCGGCGTTTCCGGAAGCGGGAAAAGCACATTAGTGAATGAAACGCTCTACCCTATTCTTCATAAAGAATTGCACTCCGCCCGCGCCTATCCTTTGCCCTACGATTTGGTTGACGGATTGCAATACCTGGATAAAGTGGTTGAAATTGATCAAAAACCTATTGGACGGACACCTCGTTCCAATCCGGCTACCTATACGGGAGTTTTTACATTCGTTCGAGATTTATTTGCGAAATTACCTGAATCAAAAATCCGAGGGTATAAACCGGGACGTTTTTCTTTCAATGTAAAAGGCGGACGCTGCGAATCCTGCGAAGGAGATGGAATTATCAAAATTGAAATGAATTTCCTGCCGGATGTTTACATTACCTGCGAGGTGTGCAAAGGGGCTCGATATAACCGTGAAACATTGGAAATTCTGTACAAAAATAAAAATATTGCAGATGTGCTAAGTATGTCCGTTGAGGATGCGCAGACTTTTTTTGAAAATATCCCCTCTATTAAGAAAAAATTAACGACCCTTAATGAAGTTGGACTTGGGTATATCAGATTGGGACAGCAGGCAACAACCTTATCCGGAGGAGAAGCACAGAGGGTCAAATTAGCAACAGAATTATCGCGAGTCAGCAAAGACCGCACACTGTATATACTGGACGAACCCACAACCGGTCTTCATTTCGAAGATGTCAGTATGCTTTTAGGTGTTCTTCGGCGATTAGTGGAGCGAGGGAATACGGTCATTGTTATTGAACACAATTTGGATGTGATCAAATCCGCAGATTGGATTATTGATCTGGGACCGGAAGGCGGGGACGAAGGCGGGGAGCTGCTCTTTGCAGGTACACCCGAAGCATTAAGCAATGAGAAGTCTTCTTATACGGGATCATTTATTAAGAAAATGCTAAATCATCAGAAAAACGGGAAAATGAACTCAAAATGAAATCACCACAAGAATTAAAACAGTATTACCCCTTTTGGGAAATAACGAAAGACCTGATTGATCAGAGCATTGATATTATGCTTAATTTGAGTCAAAGCGGCCACCCCGGCGGTTCCCGCTCAAAAGTGCATGGAATGGTAGCTACGCTGCTTTCCGGAGCCATGCGCTGGGATATTCGGGAAGCCGGCAAGCGGTTTGCGGATCGTTATGTGTTGGTGGCGGGTCATGCGAATCCGGTAGTGTATGCAACATTAGCGGTGCTAAACGAAGCAATGAGAATTAAGTACAAACAAACTGGGGACGTTAAGTATCAACACAGAAAAGGCGAGAATTTTCAACTCGTATGGGAAGATTTATTGACGTTGCGCCGCAACGGCGGTTTGCCGGGACACGCGGAAATGGAGGGAAAAACATTGTTTTTCAAATTCAATACGGGTCCAAGCGGACATGGTTCACCTGCCGCCGCAGGAGAAGCTCTGGCGCTTAAATTGGCCGGCTCTCCAGATGTAAAAGTTTTTGCCTTTGAAGGAGAAGGCGGCTTTACTACCGGAGCCTCCCACGAAACAATGAATTCCGCCTGGGGACTCGGACTGGGAAATCTGGTTTATTTCCTGGACTGGAATGATTACGGAATTGATAACAGACCGTTTAGTTCAATCATGTACGGAACGCCGGAAGACTGGTTTGGATCACACGGCTGGCACGTTGAAGGCACCATGGATGGGGAAGACTGGGAATCCCTAATCCATGGTTATTACCGACTGCTTGTGGAAAATGCGAAATCTGACCAACCGAAAGTTTTATATTCAAAAATGCGAAAAGGACGCGGCTATTATAAATATGACAATGCCAGTCATGGCGCGGCACACAAAAGAAACTCTGAATTATTCTGGAAGACAAAAGAAGAATTTGCCCAAAAATACAATGTGGATTTTGAAGACTTTGGCGGGAAAGCCCATGATACATTGGATGCCCAAACAGATCAAGCTGCATCCTATTTTAATACGGTGTTTTCGGTTTTGAAAAATAATCAAAAATTGGTGGATTATTTATCAGATACAATGGTGACGCTTGGAGACAACGTTGCGGACAATCATGATTCATGTCGTATTACCGATGATAATCCATGCAATGATAAATCCATATTTAATCTAAAGAAATTACCAAAAGAACTATTCGGAAAATCTGGCGAGAAAGCTCCCAACCGAGTGGGGTTTTCAAAATATGCTAGTTATATCAATACGGTATCAGAAAAGAAATATGGACGTCCACTCGTAATTGCTATGAGCGCTGATTTAGCCGATTCTACAAATATCTCCGGATTTGCCAAAGAGTGGAACGGCGACGGCAACCACGGTTTATTTGATAAAGACACAAATCCGGACAGCCCCTTGATGCCCCAGGGAATTACCGAATTTACTAACGCAGGTATGATGGCCGGACTTGCAACAGTGAACTTTAATCGCAATGTTTATGATGACTTTAATGGATTTTATGGAGCCATGAGCACGTACGGATCGTTCAGCTATCTCAAATATGGCCCTCTGCGTTTATTCAGCCAGATTGCCCAGGATTCAGATTTTAAAGTGGGTAAAATATTATGGGTGGTTGGCCATTCGGGCCCGGAAACGGCTGAAGACAGCCGTACCCATTTTGGCATTTTTTCTCCCGGAGTAACGCAATTATTTCCGGAAGGACAGATTGTCAATATCCATCCATGGGAACATAATGAAGTGGCTCCGGCAATGGCGGCAGCATTTAACACGGATATTCCAATTGTTGCACTGCACTTAACTCGTCCAGCCATTGAAATTCCAGACAGGAAAGCGTTAGGCATGGCTTCGTATATGGATGCAGCCAAAGGAGCTTATCTCATAAAAGATTATAATCCGAATAAGAAAAAAGAAGGTGTGATTATTGTTCGTGGAACCAGTTCTACAAATTCAATCGTACAATTACTGCCCAGAATCAAGGAAGAAGGCCCGAATGTAAAAATTGTAGCTGCCATTTCCTGGGAGTTGTTTCAAAGACAAAATGAAAAATACCGCAAAAGCATTATTGCTCCCGCAGAGTGGCATGATGCCATGGTCATCACCAATGGAGCGCGAAGATTAATGCATAAATGGATCGCAAACAAAATAGTGGAAGAATATTCACTTTCATCTGATTGGGATAATCGCTGGCGTACCGGCGGGTCTGTAGACGAAATTGTAGACGAAGCCCATCTATCCCCACGATGGATATGGGATGGAATTGTGAAGTTCGCTAATGAGCAAACACAACGTTTAAAATGGTTAAAAGCTCATATTCCAACTTAGAATCCAAAAGGTAAAACCGCTTTCATTTTAGCTACCAACTTTTTTATTGCCGGCTTAGTTCTAAGATCTACAGCAATATTTTGTAATGTATCTTATGAAAAATTGTTTTGCACTCCGTAGGAGTGGTATGTCTATAAATTATAATCATATCTTACCACCAACGCTGTTAGGTGTTGAACACCCTACGGGGTTCGTGCTTATTGATTTTTCTGTTTTATAGATATAAAATCCCTACGGGATTTCTCTACCATTTTTACCAGCTGATCATGCCTGTACGATAGTATGTTATTTTCAATTGAATTAATACACGAAATGATTATTTTTCATATTCTAATTCGGACACAAAGATTTTCCCTGTACTCGCGTCAAAATAAGTTATTTTCTGACAACCATTAGAACACTGCCCTTTTCTTTCAATTATATTTTCTGTGTCTGTTAATT
>JBHHTW010000057.1:0-8189 GCA_046861385.1 Fidelibacterota bacterium
CTTTTGAAATACCATTCTTCCTGATTCGGCAAATCTTCATGCATTACATAATTATACTTTATATAAGCAATATTTGGTATAATCTTAACATTTTCCCATTTTTTCAATATGTAACCAACACCCAGTGTATTATGATATGTAGAAAGGTCATCATCCTTATCCTTTGAGAATGGCAAACGTGGAGTTAAAATATAAAAGAATGTATATTTATCATTAAAAGAAGAATGTATCCGTATCCCTAATGTGATTAATGTAGGTAAACCATATCCGATAGACATACCCTACGTATGCCGGTTGGAAATAATTCTATCAGGTTTTTCGATGCCGTAGCTTTGCAAAGGGAAGAGCAAAAGAATAAATACTATCATCCCGTACAAAGACCGGTTCTGTAACCAACCATGAAAAAAATCTATTTGGAAATCCCTTAACTAACTGCATTCCATCTTGTTCTGTTTACCGGAATAAAACCATTGGATTTATCCGCAACATGGGTTGTATAAGAAACTAGTCTGTAGGCCCAAAAACCGCCATTAGCAATTGCGTCAGGGTCGCTGCATCCCGTTAAATCAAAAAGCAACTCCAACTCGTCAATACTAAAATCATTTCCCCATGCGTCTGACCATATTCCCTTGGATAAGCCCGTCATTATTGAGCGCAGCCGTCAATCATTATCCTCTTCCGGATCATAAGGCGTAAAGGCATACAAATGCCAGCTGCTTTGCACAAAGATCATACTGGCGCCGGCGGATACTTGGACTGGTAGTCATTGCCCTGAATTTGTAAGAAAACTTAATTAAAACTTGCAAAGTTGTCTCAAGGAATTGTGGGTTAAGTATCATAATTGAATATCCATCCGATACTGATTCGAAGGTTTGGAAGAATAGCTAATCCAATCATATCTGCAATGTATTGTGATTGAGATTTACCTTGTGCAAGGAATAAATAAAATCCAATTTGAGAGTTGATAAACAATTTTCTATATATTGATTTTTGATATCCTAAGTTTGGCCCAAAAGAAATGCCGTTAAATTTTGATCGACTATTTAGATTAATAGGCGATGGTTCGTAGATGATATAAAATGATTCAAAACCAGCAAAAAAAGAACGATTATAATTACTTGAAAAAAATCTGTAATATTGAAAACCAATTTCCCTTTTTTCCCCATTATTATCTTTTGCGCCTCCAACCATGCAAGAATAAGTGTTATTAAAATTATAAATTGTTGCAGTGATTTTATAGTTATTTTTGATTCTTGTGTGACTAGTATGTAAGGCGGCTGCTGAAAAAGAAAATGGCTGATCAATTATTTGATTAGGTTTTTCTTCATGATATGATTGTCCAAAAATGGAAGAAAGAAATACTATAACAAATAATTGTATTATTGTTGTTGCGTGTTTTTCCATATTAACTCTCACTTTCATGATACTATGCTTTAAATCACCTGCGGTGAATTATTATACATATGAAATAATTACTTTCATAATTTGCACTGCGTGTTTCTAATCTGTCGTTGTATAGTTTAAGGTATGCCGGAATTTTCTGTATTTTGCAGAATAAGAAGATTAATCATTATCCTTCTCCGGATCATAAGGCGTAAAGGCATATAAATGCTGACTGCTCTGGACAAAGATTTTCCCTGCTCCAGCGGAAACTTTAAGAACAGGTGACTTATCAGGACCACGCATTTTATGAACAATTTCTCCTGTTTCGGCTTCCAGCACCCACAGAGAACCTGTATGTGGTATATAAATGTAGCCATTCCAGTAATCCAAAGTGTTTTCGTTGTGGCTAAAAACCGGTTCAGTAAACCATAGCTCCTGACCTGTGTCAGCAGATATTGCGACAACGCCTGTGTTTGTGCTACAATACAGGACACCATCCACTAGTTTTATGTCATTGTAATCAGCGTATTGTCCTTCCCGGCTGAAGGTCCAGATTTCATCACCTGTATCAGCGTTGAGGGCTACAATTATATTATGGCCACTTTCACTAAATACCGTACCGCTATAAATGACATTATTATCAAATATTGGTATATTTGAAATAAAACTGCCATGCACAGTATTATACGCCCATAATGAATCACCGTTAATAGCATCCAAACATAAAACCCTGCCGACTGTTTGTAAAATACTGTTATCTCGCCAACCCTGCCCACAGTATATTTTTCCATTGAGATAGGTAATTGACCAAATGGCGTGTGGAATACGTTTCCTTAAATTGACATTTCCATCTTTTGAAAAAGACCAAAACCAACCCGTTGTGTCATCGTACGTTCCAACAAAATATGAATCAAAACTGATATCATGGTAATGTCCAAACCTATCGTGATTACCAATTTCATATTTCCAGACTTCTTCCCCAGATATAATATTGAGCGTGAAAACACCTTCTTGTACTTGCCACCCGTATATTTGACGGTTATCATACAAGAAATTCCTAATTGTTGAATTCCACGTTTCTGAAACTTTAGTGGTCCATTTAACTCTTCCTGAATTAATAAGAATGCAGGTTATGTTGTTATCTCCTGTTATAAAAACCAGTGAATCTCCCACAATTGTTGGGATCATGTATGGTCCCCAGCCTTCATAGGTATATGAGTACTCCCAGAGAAACTCCATTGGCTCCTCTGGGTTCGGTTCAGGTTTTTCATTGTCAAAACATGAATACAAGAGCAAAAAGCTCACCAATATTTGTACTATTTTCATATTCTGGCCTACTGATTCAATTTTTGAATTATCCACTCCGCATTATCCTTCAGCGGTGTTTCAATCTGCGCCGCTGGAAAGCCGTTATCTCCATTGTAAATGCGTTCGTATCTCATCATCTCACTGTGGTTCCAACCGCTTGTGGCATCGTCCGGATCATCATCGTAATAGAAATTACCCTGGTTTCTCATGTTTTGTTTGTTATTCGGCGTCCAGCTATCTGATGTTTTCCACCGGGCCATATTCCCTTGGATAAGACCGTCATTTTTTGTTCCAATATAGATATTGGATGTTATTGTTTCCATCCATCATCCATGACTCATCTTACATCTTCCATCATTCATTATCCTTCTCCGGATCATAAGGCGTAAAGGCATACAGCAAAACTATTATTTTTATTTTAATCTTCTATTTTTCTCACTTTTACTACAGCATCAGCTTTAGATGCTGATCCAAAAATACCTAAACCACCCTCTACGTGTGTTATAACCGGCTCCGGATTAAATGGCGGACGGGTTAGGGACCTATAAAAATCAAATAAATTTTTATCAAGGTTTAAAACAGTTATTTTATATTCAATACTGAAGTACCGAAAGAAATTTTTCGGAATTATTACTGAATTGTCTGTTGTCAGAAAATATCTTTCAGATGGTGAATAACCATGATCTATTATATCTACATCTGAACCTAATTCTTCATTTTCCTCTACCTTAACAAAATAGCCAATATTGGCACTGTAACTATTAATGTGTATTACCACTGAATCCGTTGAATCAATAAATATATCATTTTGGGGAAAAATTAGATCCAGCGTTATGGAATCAGGTATTATTGTTTCTGCGGAGAGATGCTGGTCATTATAAATACATTCTAATGTCAATCTCTGACTTGGTTTCGCAATAAATGTGTCGTTATTTGGATCAACAATATATCGGCCGGGTTTGTCTGATGATTCAATGAGTGAAATGAATAGTGAATCATCAACTGTAAGAGATACATTAGCGTCTGAAATTAATTTGAAATTATTTTCACCATAATAAATATAATTTAATAAATCTTCATCGGAAACCGTCTGTTTTAAAACTACATTTGAAAATGATTTACTTTCATATAAATAGCCTTGGATAACCAGTTGAGGATCAAACGTATCTATGGGATCTACGTAATCACATCCGTAAGAAAGGAAAAAGAAATAGACACAAATAAGGGTATATGATTTTTTCAATTTCATTTAAAACTCTACGTTTAATCCGATTGAAGGCAGAATCGGCATCATTTTAAAATAAATTGGTTCTGTTTTACGGTTTGCCATTAAATAAATATTTTGCTCCATTCCAATTGTGTTGCGATGATTGTAAACATTAAATACATTGATTTCAAATTGAGCCTTACGTTTTAACATTTTAAAATTTTTCACCAATCCAATATCCAGACGATGATATGGAGGCAATTCAAATTCATTTATACCGCTTAACTGGTAAAGTGTAACATCGATATTTTGTGGCAAAGTTATTCCGGCTGCCCCTGTTGCTGCTGTGTATGGCTGACCTGATGATAAAAACCAACTTATATTTAATACCCAATTATTACTAATCTTAACGTTTGTCACCAAGTTGATGTCATGTGCCCGGTTAAACGTCGCACGGTAATATTTTTCTCTTCCGGGGAAATTATATTTTCGGAATGATTTAGAATAATTATATCCAATACGAAAATAATGATCGGATAGGTTCTTTTCATATAAAAATTCAACTCCATAACTATACCCGGAACCAACTGAAAAGTTTTCAGAAAAAGAAGAGCTTTTAATTTCGTATGGGTTCAACAGCAAATTTCCTGTAGCGGAGGTAGCGTAGCCCTCTACATCAAGTTTCCCCCATGTTTTTGATTTATAATCAAAACCAAATACAAGATGATTAGATTCCACGTGTGGATTTTCATCCGTGGCAGGAATCCATAAATCCACACTTTCCAGATAGAACAAACCTTGGGGCGTCACCATATTCTGGTATTGTGAATATTTTCCTAAACCTCCTTTTATTGTAAATCGTTCCGTAAGAAAATGTTTGAAAGCAACGCGCATGTCAAATATTGGTTTATTTAAACTTTTAGAAAACGTGAAACGTGAACCGATTTGCAATTCAGTTAAGATGGATAGATTCCATGAATCTTGTGCGTACAGTGAAATATAGGTATTGTTTCCTGTATATGTTAGAGAATCGGGGATGAACTGGCCGTTCATGGTTAACTTGTAACTAGAGTTGGTTACATAAAGACCTGTTTTTAAAAAATGATTTACAAAACCTCTATAATTAGCCCGAACATATAACCCTTGATCGTTGAATTGATTAAAATAATCATAGGTATCATTATCAGGGATTCCCGGAATTCTATTATAGAGCAACGTATTCGTTCCACTGTATACTACACCATATTTTGTATTGTAATATTGGAATGAAATTTGTGTTTGAGGGTTAATTAACGTTTCCAATTTAATAGAATACATCTCATTGCGCCAATTAGAAGAATTAATATCTTCCGCGCTATCAATAGCGGATTCGAAACTTAAATCAGGATTAAAATTGTTCAAATAATCACGGCTTTTATAACCATTGATTGTGAGCTTTATCCTTTCATTTAATTGTTGTACAGTCTTAAAATGAAAATCGTGAAAATAATATTCCGGTAGACCGCTGTCTGGATTTATATCCTTATCGTCTGTTAAGACTAAAAGGGTCCATTTTATCAGTTCAAAATAGGTGCGACGAAAAGAAAATCCCATTGTTCCTAATGCAAATGGAAATTCAATATTGCTGCTTGTATTTAATAAACCCAGTTTAACATTTCCTGTTAGTTTATTTCTATTGCCTTCATTATTAATAATATCCACAACAGATCCCGCTTTACCAAAATATTCCAGCGGTGGATTACTTTTTATCACTTGAACATTTTTAATCGCATCCGTATTGAACATACTGTAGATGCCAAAAAGGTGCGAGGGAAACGCAACAGGAGCCCCATCAATCATATACAAGGTTTGATCGGGATCTCCACCCCTAATATATATTTTTGATGATGTTTCATTATTGAATGTTATTCCAGGGAGGGTCGTCAGCATTCTTGCCAAATCTTTATCACCTGTTACAGGCACAATTGAAATATCTCGATGTTGAAGGGAAATTGCACTAGATAAAGCCGGTGTTTTTGACAATCCCTTTACTTCAACTGTTTCGAGAAGCACGTTGGTCGGCTTTAGTTTTATTTCAATTTTTATTGTTTTACTCGGTTTGACCTCAACGGATGTTGATTTCTTTTCATAACCAATATAGGTAACTATTAATCGATACTTGCCTGGTTTTACCTGCATATAGAAATAACCGTTTTTATCAGTGATTGTCCCTACTGTCATTCCCTCAATGAAAATATTCGCGTAAATCAAGGGTTCGTAAGAAGTACTATCTAAAACTGTGCCGCTCAATCCGGAAACAGATGCTGATAAACATGTTTTTGAAATAATAAGAAAAAAAAAGAAGAATCGTCTTATTGAACTATTCATTATTATTTCATTTTAGTAACATCTAAGGGGATTTGCAAAAAGCAAATCCCCTACATGTTTTTTGTACGTATTACTCAACAAACACTAACTCTTCTCTATAAACGCCTATGGAGATATCTCCGGCAGTTAGTATTAACGGATTATTCTGACTTGTGTATTGTGACATATTAGATTTTGTAAATCTAGTGAAAGCACTATCATAATAATCGTCTTCATCAACCCATGAATTTTCGCCTACATTGATTGAATGAGATTCGTCAGCGGGATTACTTGTAAACCCGTGCCTCCATGTTTCTAATGTTTTTGTGTCAGGGTCTGATTGCCATGCAAAATTGGCAAAAGTACCTGTATTATCATCATTTTCAATAGGTAAAAGTAAAGCAACCGTATTATCATCGTGAAGTCTTGCTAAAGCTACTGATTGTGACATTTGATACCAATAATCTTGATTATTAACGTCTTCAAAATCTCTATATCGGCTTGCGGCATCATAATGATTACTTCCATTAAATATTAGATTTGTATTAGACGGGAAAGTGCCAAAACCTGTACGTGCAAAAATTTCAAACTCTTCATTAGAAACATCTCTTTTATCTAATACTTTCACTTTCACTAAACTCAAATAATATTCATATGTACATTCAGGACAAGGTATTCTTCCAGTATATATTTGTCGTTGTCGTTCTTTTTTTTGTTCTTCATATATTACTTGCTCGGCGGTCACAAATATCTGTAGATATGATACATTTTCATTCTTCATATGGCTAGTTGTTACTTTTTGATAACCAAGAGGTTCACCGCTTGCATGTAAATATGCATCGTATTCAATATTCGTAGTAGTTGATAAATCAATTGAACCTAAAAAGAATCTATCTGGATCAACAGAAACCCTAATTTCACTCGGCTTAATAATATTTGAACCAGAATACAATTCTATCATGAACTCGTATTCATTACCATTATCATCAAAATAGGTTTCATCAAATATCTCGTCTAGTTGATAATATGAAATTGGTTTACTGTTTTCAAGCAAATCAGCCCATGTCTCTTTCGGTATGGATTCAGGGTTGTTTGCAATGTACCTAGCGATTTCGTCGTGCTTAATCTTAAATCTATTCAAAGATTCCTCTGCGCGTTTCTTCTCATTTTCATCAAATGAGACAACACGATCGCTTTGTACTGGTACTTTATTATCTTGGCATCCGTTTATTCCTATTATGAACATGACGATTCCAATTATCAGGCAGTTGTTTATTTTCTTCATTGTTTACTCCTGTTTTTAGGTTGTTTATCTTGTTTTCAACCCGACACAGGAAGTAAACTATCATTGAATACTCCCTGTTATCAGGTTGTGTTCACTTCAAGCCCCGGTTTTGGTTCTTTAGCCTATTTGCCGGGGCTTGCTTCTTTTTGATGAAGTCTTAACTCATATCTTCTTCTTTATCTTTATGTGTACATAGCCATAGTATTTTCATTGGAATCACTTAATTCATTTATTTTCATCCAAACGTTTGGGTAGCTAATTTGAAGTATTTTTTCCAACCGTCGCCGCTGAAAACCATACTGCTGAAACAAATAACGAAACATATCCTGTTCAAATCGCTTATTGGCCTCCTTCCAGCCAAAATCCATTAAATACCTTTTAATATATAGCTGCAAAGAATCTTCCTTGTATTTATCAGCATACTCTTTTATTTTATCCTTTATGTTTGGAATATCATACCCTTCATTTTTTAACCTGTTTTTTGCTGAAAAATAGGTGGACGGCTTCATGTTCAATCTTCTGAAAAATACTTCTCTGACATCGGTTTGTATTAGATGCTCCATCATTAAATGGTATTGGAATGAATTGTAAATTTCTTTCCAGGGTTTACCCAGAGCGAATTGGAATAATGATTCCATGGGTTTTTCATCAAACTTGCTG
>JBHHTW010000058.1:0-8169 GCA_046861385.1 Fidelibacterota bacterium
GCCAAAGCGAGAAAGATCGAGCGTAGGAGGGAAGTCTGCCATCGCCCACAATAAATGAGTGATTGGCAGTTCCCTGTCCGCCAAAGCGAGAAAGATCGAGCGTAGGAGGGAAGTCTGCCATCGCCCACAATAAAAATAATGAATATTTTATGACGAAAAAAAGAACGGTAATAGTTACACTACCAGATGGACATAATTCGCTGGCATACATTTGCGTACCTTTTTGATTTGTACTTCCAACATTACAATATATGAGTGATATTACTATAACATTTCCAGATCGGTCTACACGTTTATTCCCTGTGGGTGTAAATGGAATACAAATAGCCGAATCTATTGGTTCCCGTTTAGCGGATGCGGCAGTTGCCGTTAAAGTAAACGGCAGTTTATCAGACCTGAATACTTCCATAGATAATGACGCTGCCGTTGAAATTGTAACAGGAAATAGCGCAGAAGGGCATGATGTTCTGCTTCACAGCACCGCTCATTTAATGGCGCAGGCAGTAAAAGTATTATTCCCAAACGCAAAGGTAACGATTGGCCCGGCCATTGAAAATCGTTTTTATTATGATTTCGATATTGACGGTACATTTTCAGATAGTGATCTGGAAAATATTGAAGCCAAAATGAAAGAATTGGCAAAAAGTAACTATACAATTTCCAGACAGGAATTGACGCGAAATGAGGCACTGAAAACGTTTAAGGATATGAGGGAAGATTATAAAGTAGAAATCATTGAAGAAATCGATGAGAATGAAATCATTTCAACCTACAAGCAAAACGATTTTCTGGATTTATGCAGAGGACCTCATGTTCCGTCAACGGGGAAATTAAAATATTTCAAAATATTAAGTAGTTCTGGAGCATATTGGCGGGGAGATGAAAATAACAAAATGCTCCAACGCATTTATGGTACGGTCTTTTCTACAAAACAAGGATTAAAAGATTATTTAACATTCCTGGAAGAAGCGAAAAAACGAGACCATCGTAAACTGGGAAAAGAATTGGGTATTTACACATTTAATGATGAAGTCGGCCCTGGTTTACCTTTATGGCTCCCTAATGGAACAGTTATTATTGATGAATTAGAACAGCTGGCAAAAGAGACAGAAACCAAAGCAGGGTATAGGCGAGTAAGGACTCCCCATTTGACTAAGGGTGATTTGTATCAAAAATCCGGACATTTGGAGTTATATAAGGATTCTATGTATCCCGCCATGGACATTGATGGAACAAACTATTATGTAAAACCAATGAATTGTCCCCACCATCATAAGATTTATGACGCCTCACCAAAAAGCTACCGGGATTTGCCATATCGGTTGGCTGAATATGGAACCTGCTATCGGTATGAGAAATCGGGTCAATTATTCGGTTTAATGCGGGTTCGCAGTATGCAGATGAATGATGCTCATATTTATTGTACTCCTGAACAGTTTGAAGATGAATTTTTAGCCGTTTGCAATATGTACTTGGAGTACTTTAAAATATTTGGCATTGAAAAATATGAGATGCGATTAAGTCTTCATGATCCTGCTGAACTGGGCAAAAAATATATTGATGATTCTGCAATGTGGATCAAAACAGAAAAATCAGTCCGTAATGCATTGCAAGCAGGGAAAATCAATTTTGTTGAAATTCCTGGAGAAGCAGCGTTTTATGGCCCGAAAATAGATGTCCAGGTTTGGAGTGCAATCGGGAAAGAATTTACATTAGCCACGAACCAGGTTGATTTTGCTATTCCAAAACGGTTTGATTTGACCTATATGGATGAAGACGGAAAAGAAAAGACACCTTTATGCATACATCGAGCGCCCTTAAGCACTCATGAACGGTTTATCGGATTTCTTATTGAGCATTATGCGGGCGATTTTCCCCTTTGGCTGGCACCGGTTCAAATGATCGTTATACCCGTTTCTGATAAAGTCATAGACTATGCGAATCAGGTTAAAACAAAATTAGTAGAAAGCGGTTTTAGAGTTGAATTGGATGATAAAGCTGATAAAATTGGGGCTAAAATCCGCCAAGCAGAATTGCATAAAATCAACATAATGCTCATTGTGGGCGAAAAAGAGGCAGAGGCAAATACAGTTTCTGTAAGAAGAAGGCATCAAGGTGATTTGGGGTCAAAACCATTAGATGATTTAATTGATACCTTAAAAAATGAAATAAACAAAAGGAGTTTATAATCGGAAAAAAGATAAAAACACGTATAAATGACAAAATAACCGCTTCTGAAGTTATGCTAATTACTGAAGACGGTACTAAACTAGGTATCGTTAACATAGATGAAGCCATTTCAAAAGCACAAGACGTCGGTCTTGACTTGGTTGAAGTTGCTCCAAATGCAAGTCCGCCAGTTTGTAAAATATTTGATTTTGGAAAAATCAAATATGAAGCAAAGAAAAAACTACAAAATAGTAAGAAAAAACAACATGTTATCAAGATCAAAGAACTTCGAGTTCGACCTGGAATTGGAGATCATGATCTACAAACTAAAATGAATATGGGAAGAAAATTTTTATTAGATGGTTGTAAATTAAAAATAACCGTAATGTTTCGAGGTCGAGAGTTATCTCGTGTGGACGATTTAGGAGATTCAATATTAGCACGAGTGAAAGCATTATTGGAAGATATTGCGGAACCTGAGGAGCAATCAGAATTAGAGGGACGAAGAATTTCCCTTATGTACATTGCAAAGTAGGAGAAAACAATGCCTAAGATGAAAACACGTCGAAGCGCTGCAAAGCGGTTCACCTTAACCGGAACCGGACGTATTCGACGCAACAAAGCAAACCATAGACACATGCTCATCAGGCGGAGCAAAAGCGTTAAACGAAAAATGCGTCTCGCAGGTTTCGTAGATAGTTCAGAAGAAAAACGCGTCCGCAAGATGCTTGGAATCTAAAGGAGTATAAGATGCCGAGAGCTAATAGTTCTGTGCCACGACACAGACGTCATCGTAAGGTAGTAAAGCAGGCCAAAGGCTACTATGGTGCCCGGAGCCGCAATTTCAAAGCTGCCAAAGACGCAGTTTGGAAAGCAGGGCAATATGCCTATCGTGATCGCCGTCAGCGGAAACGGTTTTTCCGCCGATTATGGATCACACGCATTAACGCGGCTGTCCGACAACATGGTATGTCCTATTCTGCATTTATTGCCGGATTGAAAGAAAAAGAGATTGATCTGGATCGCAAGATCCTCGCCGATATGGCAATGAACAATCCCGATTCTTTCGCTGAACTTGTGAGTTCTGTTAAGAACTGACAATGTCAATCCTTGAGTCTATTCAGTCGGTTCGAAATTCGTTTCGAGCCGACATTGACTCTTTTCCCGTTGATCCCCGGGAAATCGAATCTCTGCGCACAAAATATTTCGGACGTAAAGGATTACTGGCAGGCCTTTATTCTACATTGGCCAAATTACCCAATTCTGAAAAACCATCAGCCGGTCAGCAGATCAATGCGCTGAAAAACGAGCTCAAGGGAGAATTTGAAGCGAAAGCCATTCTCTCTAGTAAGGACGAAGACGAAGACCGGGAATTATTAGATTTATCACTTCCTGGAATTCCATTCACCAAAGGGTCAGTACATCCATTGCAGCAAACTCTAGATGAAATCAAATCGATTTTTATTTCCGTTGGATTTAAAGTGGCTTATGGACCGGAAATAGAAGATGATTATCATAATTTTGAGGCATTAAATATACCGAAACATCATCCAGCCCGGGATATGCAGGATACTTTCTTCTTGACGGATGATATGGTGCTTCGTACACATACATCCAATGTTCAAGTCCATTTAATGGAAAATCAAGATCCGCCCCTACGATATATTGTTCCCGGTCGGGTCTATCGGAACGAAGCCGTCAGTTATAAAAGCTACTGTTTATTCCATCAGATTGAAGGTCTGGTCGTTGATAAATACGTATCCATGGCTGATTTAAAAGGAATTATCGAATATTTTATAAAACGTTTTTTTGGTGAGAATACAAAAATGAGGTTCCGTCCAAGTTATTTTCCCTTTACTGAGCCAAGTGCTGAAGTGGACATCTGGGATAAAAAACGCAGCAAGTGGATGGAAATATTGGGTTGCGGTATGGTGGACCCCAATGTATTTGATAATGTTGGATATGATTCAAGTGTATGGCACGGATATGCTTTTGGCATGGGGATTGAGCGAATGACCATGTTGAAATACGGTATTGATGATATTCGTTTGTTTTATCAGAACGATGTTCGCTTCTTGGAGCAATTCTAATGCGGGTTTCGATTAATTGGCTGCGAAAATACGTTGAAATCAACGAATCTCCGGAGGAACTTGCAGATATGTTGTCTATGCTCGGATTGGAAGCCGAAGTGCCGGATAAACAGGCGTTTACAGGGATTGTGATTGGACATGTCGTAAAAGCAGAAAAACATCCCAATGCAGACCGATTAAAATTATGCATCGTATCGGATGGCACAGAAGAATATCAAGTAGTTTGCGGAGCGCCAAATGTGGAAGCTGGACAAAATATTCCATTTGCAAAAGTAGGTGCTGTCCTTGGTGATGATTTTAAAATTACAAAAGCTAAAATCAGAGGAGAACATAGTTTTGGTATGATTTGCTCCGAGAGCGAATTGGGAATATCAGATGATCATGAAGGCATTATGGTATTAGATAATAGTGCCAGACCCGGAACTGATTTTAACGAATATCTTTCAGATCAACTTTCTTTGGAGATTGATTTAACACCAAACCGTCCGGATTGTATGTCCCATTTTGGGGTTGCGCGGGATATTGCCGCAAAAACCAACCGCAAACTCAATCAAATCGTTTATAAAGAAAAAAGATTCAAATCCAATGATGTAGAAAAAATACTTACCGTTAATATTGAAGACCCGGATTCTTGTCCTCGATATGTTGCAGGAGTTGTAAAAAATATAATGGTTGGACAATCACCGGGTTGGATGAAGACTGCACTGGAATCAGCGGGACAGCGGAGTATTAATAATATTGTAGATATTTCCAACTATATTTTATTGGAGATGGGTCATCCGACACACCTATTTGATTATGACAAATTTAAATCAAAAACAATTTCCATTCGAAAAGCAAAGATGGGAGAAACGGTACAAACTCTTGATAATGTCAATCGAAAATTGACCGATCAGCTTCTTATTTCTGACGGAGATAATCCACTTGCCATAGCAGGTGTTATGGGCGGATTCGAAACAGCTGTCACCGGATCAAGTAAAACTGTTTTGATTGAAAGCGCTTATTTTGATCCGGTGACAATACGATTAGGTGCCAAATCACTCGGAATGACTACCGAAGCATCTAAGCGATTTGAACGAGGCGCTGATCCGGATGGCGCTATGAACGCCTTTTGGCGGGTCGTAGAATTATTAGAAGAATTGGCTGGAGGTGAGTGGGTTCCGGGAGTCATAGATGCCTATCCGAAAAAGATTATCCGAAATTCCATTACGTTGACTCGAAAAAAAATAGATATATTAACTGGAGTTGATTTATCGGATCATTTTATAGAAAAAACATTGTCTTCATTAGAAATCAATGTTGATAAGACCAGCAATAGTTCCTGGACATGCACGCCTTCATTATTTCGACCCGATCTTGAAAGAGAAATTGATTTGATTGAGGAATTATGTCGTGTATTTGGATATGATCAAATCCCAGCCAGTTTTCATTATGAAGGATTATACGACTTGGGAGATATCGATCCTGAAGATAAGATTACCAAAATATCGAATAGTTTGAGTGGTTTAGGATTTAATCAATGCTATTTAAATTCCTTGACAGACGAAAAGACAAGCTGCTTAATGGAGGAAATATCGATCCCAATGAAAAATCCTTTAAGCAGTGCTATGTCTCATTTACGTACGTCATTGTTTCCCGGGTTACTACAAACATTAAATCATAATATTCATAATGGTTTAACCGATTTGAGACTTTTCGAAATTGGTCATACCTATCTTCATCATAATGAATATAAGGAGATATTGCAATTAGTGGGAATCATCCACGGAAATATGCAACCTGACCAAATCCATGGAAAAGCTAGTCCACAAACATTTTACACTTTAAAGGGCTATATTTCAGGAATTTTTGATAGTCTTAATTTGCCGAAATTGAAATTCGTAACGGATGAGAAACCTTATTTTGAATACGGTGTTAATATTTTGTATAATAATACAGAAATAGGCTTTTGCGGTCGTTTGAATGATTCTGTACTCTTGGATTTGGATATCGATGCGAAAATAGTTTTTGGTTTTCAGATTGATATTCAACCCATTATGCAGGTAATGACTCAATCTATCATGTATAAATCTATTATTCCGTTTCCAAAAGTGGAAAGAGATCTGAATTTTGTTTTGGATGAAAATATTGAAGTAGAAGACGTCATACTCTCTATCAAAAAGACCGGAGGTATTAATTACCAAACTGCAATTCCAAAAACAATTTTTAGAGATAAATCACTGGGAGACCATAAAAAAAGTGTCACGTTCAGTATTACATTCCAAAGCCCTTCAAAAACACTTGAAGAATCGGAGATAAATTCCGTAATAAATGGTATTACAGCTGTTGTACAAAAAGATTTTAGTGCTAAATTGAGAGACCAATAAACTAAATCGGGATTAGAATTATGGATAGTGATAATTTAGCTCGTGTGACCATATATGGTCACGAGTATACAGTCAAAGCTCCTGCAGATTCGACTTACATAAAAAGCATTGCTGAATTTGTTGATACAAAAATGAGAGAAGTTCAAGACCAAATGCCCAGCGAGCAATCTACCGAACGAATTGCTATTCTGGCTGCTATGAATATATCAGACGAACTGTTATCTAACAAGAATGACAAAGAATCCTTCTCGGCTGAAATAGAAAATAAAATCCAATCTCTTATCGAAGTTATTGACGAGAATATTTAGTCATCAGGCCAAAGATGGCAACGACTCTATTAGGATAAATCAATTATGATAAATCTAATGGTCTATTGATTATGGCTGATCCATTGATATTATCGGGTAAAACTGTTAGCCAGCATGTCTATAAATCCATTCAACCCAGAATAGATTCACTAAAACAATCCGGCATCATACCTGGACTTGCAGTTATTCTTATAGGCGATAATCCTGCTTCACGAGTTTATGTCTCGAGCAAAGCAAGGCGTTTCAAAAAAATAGGCTTATTTTCGGAAACATTCAAATTAGAAGAAAATACATCAGAAAATGATGTGCTTTCAATCATATCCGATTTAAATGTAGATGATCGTTTTCATGGTATTCTCGTACAAATGCCCTTACCAAATCATATAAAAGAAACCACTATTATCCAATCAATCAATCCCTTAAAAGATGTGGATGGATTTCATCCCGAGAACATGGGTCTTTTAGCATCGGGAGATCCGCGTTTTATCCCCTGTACACCCAAAGGAATAAAACGGATTTTTGAGTTCTATCAAATAGATCCTTCAGGGAAGCATGTGGTTGTGATTGGGCGAAGTAATATTGTTGGACGTCCCGTATCTATTTTAATGAGTTTGAAACAAGAATTTTCCAATGCAACGACAACAATTTGCCATTCAGGAACCGCTGATATACCATATTTCACTCGTCAGGCTGATATTCTGATTTCAGCAATTGGAGTACCTAATTTTATAAAAGCTAGTGAAATAAAAAAAGGTGCAGTGATCATAGATGTAGGGATAAACAGGGTAGAGGACGATTCAGAAAGAGGGTACAAATTAGTGGGTGATGTTGATTATGAAGATGTTTTAGATAAAACATCGGCTATTACTCCTGTTCCCGGCGGTGTGGGTCCCATGACAATCGCTATGCTGGTTGAAAATACTGTTGAAGCAGCAGAATGTTTGGTTAATGGTGGAGTGGTAGCTGGTGATTAGTAGAGCGGTAACTGGTTAATTGTAAAAAATATTGAAAACAGAAAATAGTTTGCCCAAACGACTCATCAGTTACTAATAACCAATGACTAGTTATATTTAAAAACCCTAATTTAACACCATCTATAATTGAAGAAAATACGACCGTAGCTTCCCGACACGTCGGGACAGGCAGCTTCGCTACGGACAATACTTATTTATAAAATGCGCCCGTAGCTTCCCGACACGTCGGGACAGGCAGCT
Source organism: Fidelibacterota bacterium (assembly GCA_046861385.1). Classification (GTDB taxonomy): domain Bacteria; phylum Fidelibacterota; class Marinisomatia; order Marinisomatales; family TCS55; genus JADFRD01. The sequence goes on from JBHHTW010000058.1 coordinate 8,148, forward strand.
TCGCTACGGACAATACTTATTT
>JBHHTW010000059.1:0-8013 GCA_046861385.1 Fidelibacterota bacterium
CTTGGGACAAACTTGATACAATTCTTTTAAAATCCTTCTCATTTATGTCCAACCCAACTTGGGCCTCTACTTGGGACAAGGAATGCTTCTTGAAAACAGCAAGAAAGTAATTACGATCTGCATCTGTAGTGAACTCAGGCATGGGTGAGCCATTATTTTGCATTTTTTTGTCAATATCTGTTGGTTGATATTTTGTTATATACTTAACTTCAGTCAATCCAACAAGTTTGGAGGTGGAAGGTTTATCCTTCGGCCCCGGTGTTACAATCGGGGTTTTTCTTTTTATTAAGGCAACCATTTCTTGCCAAAACCCCATAATTGATTATTACTACCATGGTAATATTTCCCATGTTCAAGAATATCAACTATTTTTTCGCCAAAAGTATCTTTGTTTTTCACTAAATGGTTTTTCTGAAACAATATCCTTTTCAAACTGGGGTGCGCTAATAAATCGGCAATCTGTAATCCGGCTATATTATTTTGCTTTAGTTTAACTTTTAATTGAGAACTTGTTAAATATTTATGGAACTTATTTATCGAAACATAATCTGTACCTGTTTTCCACAAATGATTAAAGGATTTCTTCAATTGTTTATCTTCTTTCCCGCCGCGGCTTTCACACATTACATCGCCACGCAACTCAAATGACTCCAGAAATAAAACGAATCGCTCTACCATGACCTTCATACAATAATGATAAGGATGATGATGCCAAACAGAATATTGTTCCTTGTGCTCTTTTTTATCTAAAACAACGGTTAAAACGGTATAGTCTAAATCTTCGAATAATTTCAGTATTTTCTTATTAAAATCACTTTCTACTTTTTTGTTTTGTAAAGCCTGAAATGGTTGTTTTTTATTAACAATTTCTTTACGATGTAAAATAACTGGATCATCCGGATGGGAATGGAAGAATTCAGCTTTTAAAGCTTCAATTGATGGTGCAACTACATCGGCAACATATTTCAAATCAAATATAACACCTGTTAAACTCAAATATCGTTGACCAATTTCGCTCGCATCTTTATAATCGCGATGGTGACCTACTTCATCAATATATAAACGATATTTATTCTTTCTTTCCACTATCACCCATTCAATTCTTTATGGATTCTGTCAATTTTTGATGGATTCAATCCATGTAGCGGCAGGATGGGACGATCGTTTTTATCTTCAATACCCAAAATGAAATATCCACTACCCCAATTATGTATATCATTTGCAAATGCGCAAAAGATATGAATGACATTTTTGGGATTCCACCCTTTCATAAATTCAAGGTGCTCCCATTCCAGAGATGAACCATTAAGTAATTTTTCTATGTTTATCGGTAACGACATTTGTTTACATCAACTATTTTCCGTTTTGTCTTTCAAAATCCAATCTCATAATTCTATCTAAATCACTTCCTTTGATTTTATCAATATTCTTACGAAACCTATCTTCTATTTTAACTTGTTGGCTATCACTAACTTTTAATTGGTCATACTCTTTAATTCTATCAAACAAATAACCACCAAATTCTTTATCTGTTCTTGTAGTTGTTTCTTTTAATATTCCGCGACCATTGATTACATTGATACCAACATGAATATTTCCAACAATTGGACAAACAATAATAAATCGTGCTAATTTTAAATAAACAAGACACATTTTTTCATTTGAGCAAATATCTGAATCAACTGCTCGGAGCAAGTAATAATCCAAACCTGAAATATCATCTAAATTATCATCTTTTACTTCCGAGACTAAAAATACTTGAATATTATCAAATTGAGTTTCAGTTTTATCACCATTTAAAAATAAACGCCAATCATATTCTGTATCATCCAATTGCTTCCTATAGTTCTGATTGTTTTCTAATGGTTTTAGTAAATGAGCATTAAGAGTACGCCAAAGCACTGAAACTAAAAATCTGAATAGCCAATTTTCATATTCAAAATTATGAATATCATTATTCATTAAAGGTTTAAATATTGTTTCTGAAAATTTCTTTTCCCATTTACTAAATTGATTTTCACAGGTTGTACAAAGCATCCTTTGCTTCGGAAAATCTTGTTCAGGTTTATTCATATTTGAACCAAATCTAAACCTGTCACCGCCTGTGGTTTTCATCCACTTTCCAATAAATTTTGGATAAATATGGCTTTTTATTAACTCTGCCTCCTTATTACAGAGTTTACAATTATCCATTATCACCCATTTAACTCTTTCCCCATCCGGTACTTAAAATCATAGTTGATGCTGGTTTCAAGTAAAGTTAATTCTACTTTTCTTTCGTCCAATTCCAATCGAACGGGAAGTGAAATAGGCAGTGTTGCCTGATATTTTCCATGTCCGCAGGGGAAATTTGCCATAATAGGAATATCCAAATCATCACAGACATTCAAAATAATTTCATCTGTTGTTTTTCCAAAGGGAATTTTTTCATCTTTCACGTCTACAAGTTCACCGATAATTAGTCCAAGAATTTTGTCAAACATACCAGCTGTTCGCATATGAACCAGCATTCTGTCAAGCGAATACAAATATTCATCAATGTCTTCTATGAACAGAATACAACCGTCTGTTTTCAATTGATCTGGTGTCCCCAGACGATTCATTAATAATGTCATATTTCCACCCCATAAAGGTCCATGTGCCGTACCTTGTTTTAATATACGAGATGGTAAATCTTTTGGAGGAAGTATAGGGGAAGTTTGATTTCCGGACAGAACGGATTCCATTAAATCAAAATTGTAATTCACCAACCCATTTTTATAAGAGGTCAACATAGGACCATGAAACGTAACAAGACCTGTTTTTTGCGTGATTGAAATGAGAAAAGACGTGATATCGCTATATCCCATAAAAATTTTCGGATTCGCTTTTATGATTGAATAATCCAATAATGGGAGAACGCGATTGGCACCATATCCTCCCCGGGCACAAATAATAGCGTCAATTTCAGGATTTGCAAACATGTCTATGATATCATCAGCACGCTCTTGTGGAGAACCGGAAAATGGACCATCTTTTAATGATACACTTTTCCCTTGAATAATTTTGTAACCCTTTTCAATAAATATGGAAACTGTTTTATGAATAATTTTGGATTCCAACCAGTATGAAGGACTCACGATCCCAATGGTACTTTCAGGCGTAAGGGCAGGAGGAAGGATCATTATAATTCAGCTAATATTTCTGTGATTCTATCCTGGAGATTTCGATAGAGTCTGGCTTTTTGCGCATAGCCATTCATCATGATGGAAAATGCCAATGGTTCTCCTGATTTTGTGAATACATATCCTGACAAACAGCTCACGCCGGATAGGGTACCAGTTTTTGCGAAAATACGACCACCATAATCACCATTCATTCTTTCTTTCAATGTTCCATCCCAACCACCCACCGGTAAAGTGGATATTAAATTATCCCGAATTTGTTCGTTTTCGTAAGCCCAGGTTAATAAGTGAATAAAATGTTCCGGGCTGGAATAATTATACCTGGATACGCCGGATCCATCAGCAAGGTTCAATGAGGTTGTGTCCAACCCGAGTTCATCATTTAAAAACGTTTTTATTGCCGCTAGTCCATTTTGCCAAGTACCGACTGAATCTGTCATTTCATGACCAATCATTTTAACAAGCAATTCGGCCGTTAAATTATCACTTTCTTTCATGAGGTTTCTGAGTGAAATAATGAGTGACTCAGATCGATGCTTCGCCAGCAATTCTCCATTACCTGAATATTTTCTTTTTGAAATCGTTTGGATTTCTACCCCATAATCTTTAAGCATTTGATTAAAAAGATTTCCAGTGAACTGACTTGGATCATCAACATTCCTTGTAAATGTATCTACGGAGGCTGTGTCCATCACCATACCGGTAATTGTAAAAATGTTCGTGCGATTCCCCCAATCTCGGTCTATCTCAAAATCCATGAAACCGATTGTATCATTGACGGTAATTGACTGATTTGAAATTTGGAAATAATCCATTTCTGGATAGGTTGCAAATTGAACAGGTTGATTTAATTCACCGGGTGTTATATAGAAATCAACACAATTATCATTCACTGTCAAAGCGCTGATTTGAGCTGCGTATTCCCAAGGTCCTTCATCCCACATCCATCCTTCACCAAATCGGATTGTATCTAATATTGATTCATCCAAAAACAGTGTATCAATATTTACCACATAGGCAGACGTAATTCGTGCCAGGGAATCAAGGCTGATAAGGCTTAGATCAGGATCGCCACCACCGACAAGATAAAGATTATTATTTTCCCGGTAAACAGACGTTGAAAATGTATACCCGGTATCTATTAGGGCCAGGGTTGAAATGCAGGTAAAAAGTTTATTATTACTGGCAGGGTTAAAAAGAGAATTAGCATTTAATTCATACAATGTTTTATTGGTTTTCAGGGAAACGATTTTTATTCCCAGATTTGTGGATAATCCGGAGTGGTCAATAGCGCGGCGAATAACGGAACGCACATGGTGATTCCCCGTCTCTCTGTATAACTGAGGTGTATTTACACACGACACTAAAATAAGAATTAGAAATAAATATTTGATTTCAAATGAGTTCCCTTCTATCATATCCTTTAAAGGGGAACCGCCTCTTTTACATAATGTCATATTTAGATAACCTTAAGCGAGATTTTATTTTAAATACAGTATTTTTTTGGTAACTATTTTTCCTACGGGAGAAGAAACATGGATAAAATAAACACCTGAAGCCATGTGGTTGATCATTCCAGTTGGAATGCGATACCGCGTGTTAAGGCTAATATCGATTTTCAGATTTTCTTCCCATACTAACTGTCCAACTATATTGAACATACGTATTAAATATATTCCTTGAGAACCGTTAATATCAATATAACCATTACTATTGAATGGATTTGGGTAAAAATTAATGGAGAGTTCTGCTGGCAAAATATCATCTTCAACACCAACGGTAATTCCTGTTAGATAACTGGTCATTCGGAAGAAATAATTTCGTCTTGCCTCATCATTGAATAATTCTAATGGAATGGTCGAAATAATGAATGGAGCGTTAGTTGAAGCGATTGCATATGTGTATCCTGAAGAGTCCTGTATGATGGGTTTTATGCTGCCGTCTCCGGGCGAAATATTAAAATAATTTAGACTATCGAAAATGGATTCATTAATTATTTCTCCGGAATAGAAACCCAGAAAAGGATCGTTTACTCCTATCAGATAGTCGGGAACGGAAATGTTTCCTCCAAAAGATACTCCAATAGAATCAAGAAAGTTTTCTCCAATAAAATTCGCACTGAACGCAACCAAAGATTGAGAACCAATAATACAAAAACTGGTGTCCAATAGATAATCAATAAAGTCATTAGACCATTCAGGAAGTTTGTTCCCTGAGAACACGATGGGAATAAAACTTTCAGGACTGGTCGGTGGTGAATTATTTTGTATTGATGAATAGTGAATTGTGTTGATTCCTATATCAAAGTTGGCTGCGATGATTCCTGCATCTGAGATAAATGGAGCCTTTGGAGGAATGGTGTCGGCATATGCATCAATGAATAATAATCCTCGACTTGCTTGACTTTTCCGAAATGCATAAATGTCTGAAAAATCACTTTCATTGGGAAATGGCGCTTTATCCATAGCCGTCATTTTAAAAAATCCAGTACTGCTGGAAAATATATCCGAGTGGAACTCATTGATATTTGATGTTAAAACGGATTCGTTATGATTAGATGACCAGTGATCCAAATCGAAACTGAAATATAAACGATATCCTGCTAAATCTTCTTCTTGGTTTTCATACCATTTTAAATGGAAACCATCGCTTTCCGAGAGTATGTACATTAGTTGGGGAGGTGAGGGAGGAATGTTATCCGATTCGGTGACTTCAAATTCAATGTCGGTAGTATCGCTGTTGAAATATTGATCGAAAACGATTATTCTTGCCGTATAAAACCCGGTATCCCAATCCCTGACGTCCAGAGAAAAATCGTTGTAAATGTTATTAGTAATAATATAGTTGTATGTACTTGTATTCGATCCGGAAAAATAAACATTGCGAATATAATTATCTGTTTCAGGAATGAAATCAAATTCAAAGTGGAAGCGGGGACCGTATACAGTTTCACCAGTTGCATTGATTATTTCATAACCGATTTTGTAAATACCATTATTATCTCCGATTGGACCGTCATCTGTATAATCGGTAGCATTGCAGACAATATCTACTAATCCAAAAACGCGATTATTCGAAAATTGCACAGTTGAATTATTCGGATAAAACTTAACCCAATTGGTTCGGGGATGATGGGTGTCCACAAGCGGGGATATTCCTCCATTTGTTCGAATGGCATTTCTCTCATTCCCAGGGTAACCATCTTTAAAATGAATATGATTCCAGGAATTGGTCCAACCCAAAATTGTGGACAAAGCTTCCACAGAGTCCCCCACGGTTAAAGCTGTATTGGGAACGACATGCACATAAGCGTATCTTCCTGCTCTGACCCAGGAATTTATTCCATATTGACCAGGGGTTCCGATGCTGGTAATAACTTCATCGACTACAGAGTAAACCGGGGTTCCCTGGGGCAGATGGATATCAATCCCATCATGGAAGTGATCAATATCTCCTGAGGAGCCAGATCGGCATTCACAAAATGTGCCGTTAATCCAATGCTGCTGGTCAAATGGTTGACATGGCCAATTATATATTTGACTATAAATAACAGAGGATAAAAACAATCCTGTGACAGATAAATTATTAAACATCAACTATTTCGCAATACGGAATTGAACCAGCTGACTATCTAATCGTAAGTAAAAATCATTAGTCCTTCCAGATGGAAAATATTCCACTTTACGAATTGGACCATCCTGGAGTGGGACACTGGAAATAGAATGGGTAGTTTGATTGAATTCCACCAAATCAATAGAAGAATAAAAGTTTCCCTCTTGATCTGCTCCTATTTCACGACTGGAAACGATGAAAACAGACTCATTAATAGCAAAAGCTTCAAAAGGATTTATGGGAGAGTTAAATTTAATTTCGTTGGGTTGTCTGTTTATTTCTGAGCTGTAAATAATTATACGATCTCTGTAAATCAGAAAATATTTATCTCCAACCCATAATGTTTTTTGAGGAAGTTTTTTTAATTCAACCGGTTCATTTATATTTTGTTGATTTTGATCAAGAAAGATAAGAATTGGTACCTGTTCATAAGTATTTGACACACCTATTGTACCTACAATAGCAATCATATTTTTATTTGACATTGAAAAATAATAAGGTACCGTCAAGGGTATATCAAGCAACCATATTGGTTTATTTTCCATTTTAAAAAGAGAGACATTTAGACTATTATTCAAGTCGGCTGATTTCATTCCCAAAAGATATAAGTTGTGTTGAACATCTCTGGTTGAAAATATTTGTTTTTCATGATCCCAGGATTTTTCTACGAATAAATCAAACACATCCGATAGTGATCCGTCAATATGATAAAACTGGATTTGTTGATTTTCTGGTCTCATTAAAAGCAATTTCTGATTCAATATAAGAATCTTGGGAATTCCTGTATCTAGAGGTCTGTTTATTTGAGGAAGCAGGTTCGTTTTTCCATTATTATCAAGAATGCGAATTGAAAGGGGTTTTTCTTGGCTGAAATCACTTGTAATGATTGCAGCGGCAGGGTTTTGGTCATCTGAATTTGAGATAACATTAATAATTTGACCTTCAGATTCCCTGTAGATTATTTGATTATCTATTAGAACAATTAATTTATCCCAGATTAAGAATCGATCCTTACTTAATAGAAGTATACTTTTACTCCCATCTACATGGTGTCTATTAATTTCAGAAATAGTTGATTCAGCATTGATCAGACAGAAGATTAACAATAATTGGAGTAAAATTTTATGTGCTTTCATATTTTTTTTGTTTCTTAAATAAATACTTATTCTACTCTTTAATAGAGTTTCAAAATGAAAATTGACTGAATTATTGACCTAATTAATTTGGTAAAATTAAG
>JBHHTW010000025.1:0-32836 GCA_046861385.1 Fidelibacterota bacterium
CCAATTGTTGTATAATTTTTTGCACTTTACCTAGGGGTCCTTTAAAAGTAATGCGGACACCTTGCTCAGTATAATGTTTATCCAAAACATCCATATCATTTTGGATTTCTGATATCGTTTTTCCTTCTGAATAAGGTATTTCCAATTCAACGGTTTTATAACCTTCATTAATCATTTTCTTCACAGAATTTAACAATTCATCCAAACGAAGTTGATTTAATGCGGAAACCAGAATCGCATCTGGGAAATAGTTCTTCAATTGAATAAAAGTTTGTTCATTTTCCACTAAGTCAATTTTATTCAAAATAGTTAATTGCCTTTTGTCTCCAGATCCAATCTCTTTCAGTACTTCATAAATGGTATTCATATGATCTTTTACCTGCATGGAAGAAGCATCCAGAACAATTAATAATAAATCGGACTCAACTACCTCCTTAAGTGTACTTCGAAAACTGGCCACCAGATTGTGGGGTAATTTCCGAACAAAACCTACCGTATCACTCAGTAGAATCGGTTGAGAATCATTGATATCCACTTGGCGTATGGTTGTATCCAGTGTGGCGAACAGTTGATCTTTTATATATACGTCCGCTCCACTGAGAGCGTTCATCAGAGTAGATTTCCCTGCATTTGTATAACCCACAAGCGCGGCCCTGAAATAATTTTGTCTTCCCTTACTTTGAGTGGTTCGCTCGTTTTCAATCTTTTGCAATTCTTTTTTTAACTTGGAAATTCGGGTTCGAATCAACCGTCTGTCAATTTCAATTTGTGTTTCTCCCATACCTGCTCTGGTTCCGACGCCACCCATTTGACGTTCCAGGTGACTCCATTGTTTTGTAAGCCTGGGGAGTAAATATTCTAAATGAGCCAACTCAACTTGTGTCTTGGCTTCCCTGGACCTGGCATGTTGTCGGAAAATATCTAATATTAAAGCGCTGCGATCAATCACTTTAATATTTTCAGCCAGATTCATAAAATTTTTTATCTGACCGGGAGAAAGGTCATCATCAAAAATAATAAGATCTGCACCCAACTCCTTTGCTTGTCCTACAATCTGATCTGCTTTTCCCTTGCCAACCAAATATTGTGGATTTAAACGGTTCAGTCTTTGAGTAATTCTACCCACAATATTTGCACCGGCAGTCTCGGAAAGTAATTCCAATTCATCTAAATGCTCATGCGCCGTAGTTTCATCAATATTACCGTGAATCACACCAACCAATATTGCCTTCTCTTTATGGTTTATTTCCTGATTTTCCATCAATTGGTTAACGCTTTTCCTTTCAATGCATACAAATTAGGTCTGCCGATTATCGTTTCCAGAAGCATTAAGATAACAGCCAAGATTAAAAAATTTCTCCACAGTGCTTTTCCGTATCTGATGGATTGCAAGACATCTGAAATATTATCATTTGAGTCAATGTACAAAAAGTTATCAGAACCTAAATAATCTACAAGTGTTTGTCCATGAATTCGATTTATGGGACGTTCGTCAGGATTTAACATGGTGGAAAAAGCAACAATCAGCTCATTATTTGCATACAGTTCGTATGATCCCAATTCATTTGTTTGATCAATAATAACCAATTCTCGATTATAATCAGGGATAAGTAATCGTTTGCTCCCTGAAGGTGAATATATTTCCCATTTAGCGCTTACCAAATCTTTTGGAAGTGAAATTTCTTTAATATCACCGGCATAGACAGGTAATGTATTACTCTCATCCGTTGCCAATAAAATTAATATACGATGAATCATCGGAACAAAAATCCCGCGTAGCGCCAAATCATTCCATTCAATTCCAATCGGTGATGCCAAATAAAAAACATTTCCTCCGATGAGTCGGTACTCCAGTAAATATGGATCTCCGTTATTTAATGAAAGAACGATGTTGTGACTTGATCGAGGTTTTACTCTTGAATACGAATATATTTCCGGCATTTCATCTGCCATTCTGCGAACCATAAGATCCGCAAAAAGCGCATGTTGTTTATCGTTTCGTTCAACTGAATAAAATGATTTTCCATCCTTTGTATTTGTTTGAATAAACGTAGGAAGTTTGAGTGCTGATTCGACCGACGCATCCAAATGGTAGTCTTCGGCATCTGCAATCCAAACGATACCGCCCCCTCGTGCAGAAAATCTTTGAATTTCATCTACCGCATTTGCAGAAAGGTTTTTAGGGCGGTGTAAAATGAGCACATCGGTGTCATCCAGAAATAGTTTATCTATTACAGGCGTGATCTTGCGGTGAATATTCAAGTATCCTTGATCTCCGTTAATAGACTGTAATGCCTGTTCAAGTAAAAATATCGTTTCGACCGATCTTCCCACCAACATACAGGATATCTGCCGAGGGATGGACATTTCAAAGGTTTGCTGGTTATCAAATGAAAAATCATCCTCAGGAATAGTCAATGATCCTCGAATGATTCCACTTTCTCCCGGATAAGCCTGAAAAATAAATTCTTTTGCTTTCCCCGGGTTGAATGCGGTGACAACTTGCCCGACTCTTTTATTGTTTAAAAATAATTCTATGGGAATATTACGTTTTTCACTTTTTCCCTCGTTGGTGACAAGGGTATTCAGTTTCATCAGATGGTCTTGCTGCTTTACCTGGCTAATTGGAAGCACTTCATAAATACCAATATTATCCTTAACGTTTTCTTGTCCAATCAAGTAAAACTTCCAATCATTCCAATCCTGATTAATAGAGTTTACAGCAATTGAATCAGGCAAATTTTGAAAATCGCTTAAGATAAAACATTCTTTATTAATTTTACGTTGGTTAATAGAGGATAATACTTGGGGTACTTTTTCCCAAAGATGATCCGGTGTCACCGATTGAGGAATTGAATTAACAGCATTATTAATGCTCTGAAAACGGTCATTCCGCCCAACAAAAATCTTTTTCAGTGGATTAGTCTGAAATAATTCTATCGTAGTATTCTTATCCAATTTTCGAACAATCATTTTTGCTTGAGATTTAGCTTTTTCTAAAATGGAGTCATTTTCTCCAGTCAAAGCCATGCTTGCTGAATTATCAATGAATACTATTGCGATTGAGTTTACCTCCCCAACCGACCAATTGGATACCAACCCTTTTGTAGATGGTCGAGCCAGCATTAATACCAAGGAAATAATGATTAAAGTACGAATTAGAATCAAAAGCCATTGCTTTATTTTCAATTTCCTAATGGACTCGTGTCTCATTTCTTTTAAGAATCGAATTGAGCTGAATTCCATTTCTTTTGTTTGGCGCAAACTGATTAAATGGATTATAAGGGGGATGCTGGCAGCCGCAAGACCCCAAAGTAGCGATGGTGATAAAAACGTCATACGATAAACGAACTCATAATAAGCATCGTAGTTCCTGAACCGATGGGAATCAGAATATTATCATCAATATTTACTGGAAGCACTTCAAATATAGCAGCTGAAACAGCGCCGCTCAGACCTACATAAAAAGGGACAATATTAAATACCAGTATTACAATCATGCATGCTCCAAAACAACTCAGCGTCCCTTCGAGAGATTTAGAACCGATAAACCTCTTCCCGAATGTTTGTCCCATGATGGATGCGGCTGTATCTCCGACGGACATAAATACTAAACTTAAGACTGCAATCTCTTTGGGGAAAAAGTAAATAACTGGGACTGAAATAATGAACGCCCAAGTCGCGCCGGTTATTTTCCCTTCCAGCTCATGTTTTCTCATCATGAAATTGAAAAGCTGATGAAAAATATCTTTAACTCTTGGTATTCTCAACCTGGCAAAATCAATCAGAATAAACACCAAAGCAAATGCAGCCATCGCAACGGTCATTTCAACACGATCCGGCACAACGGTTAAATAGCAAATGGGAATAAGAAGATTAAATAAATGAATTAATTTTCGTAATAATTCTGCAGAACCGACCAATTAATCCTCAATTGTTATTTGGTTAAAAATGTCCTGTAAATCCAATATACTTACAACTAAATTTATTTTCATTGGTTTATCCAGAACGGTCCCCTCTGTAATGGATTGATCAAGAACTGTGTAAGGAACTAAATCCTGATCTTCATGATATGAAATTTTGCCAACGATTAAACGGGCAGCAGATATATGCTCCCTTGCTTGGTTAATACTCAATCCAATCACATTGGGCACTTGATAAAAATCTGGTGGTAATCCTTGACTTACCGTAATTTGGATTCCCATTCCGCGCTTAATGGAATTATTCGCCTTTGGGTATTGCCAAGCAATTGTTCCTTTTGGATATTCCGGATTGTATTCGGTATAAATTGTGTCTATCAATAATCCTGCCTGCTGCAGGATTAATTCAGCGCTTCGCAGCGATTGTCCAATTAAATTGGGTATTTGAATTAATTTTTCAGTGGTTGACACCATTAATCGAACCGTACGCCCTTGTTTCACTTTCATATTCGGTTTAGGATATTGATCAATTACGTATCCGGGAGGTACGTTATTTGTGTACGTCGTATCATTGATTTCAGTATGATAACCTTCGGACTGAATTATCTCAATAGCTTTATTGATTGGTTTACCTTGTACATCCATTAAATATTGACCTTTATCATGCCGAGTGAAAAATGGCATAATCATAAATTCAAAAAGAAGAATTATGATTGCGGACAACACAGAAAAAATAGTGACATATTTTATTAATTTTCTAACCATTGACTAATTTTACGGCAAACATACCATCCGTTTTACTGATTGGAGGAAAAGGAGAAAATGCGCCTTTACCATCAAACCATTTTTCAGAATATTTATTCGGTTCGTTATGTACGTGAAAATGATCATTTAATTTAAGAAACGTATCGATCACACCCCAATTTTCTTCAGGTTCAAGGGAACACGTTGAATAAATGATTCTACCTTCCGGTTTTATATATTTGCTCATATGATTCAGCATTTGCGATTGTAACTTTACAAATGTTTGTATTTCTGCATACGATCTTCTCCATCGAATATCCGGTTTTTTATCAACGGCCCCGGTTCCGGAACATGGTACATCAATTAATATGCCATCAGCAAGAGGAAAGTTATCCTTCGTCGCATTTTTGATGGCTACGTTAACATTTTTCCAATTTGTATCAAATTGACTCATTCTTGCATCACTGATATCAGAAACATAAAGATGCCCTTCTCCTTGCATTAAATCAGCAATATATTGTGTTTTTGTGCCGGGTGCTGCACAGACATCCAGGATAGTTTCACCCGGTTTGGGGTGTAATAATTCAACAACTTTACCCGCTGCTCTGTCTTGAACAGTCAATTTCTTTGAATTAAGTAAATTTTTTAAACCGGATAAATTATGAACTACGGAATAAAAATTATCCGAGCCAGTCCATTTTTTTATATCTATATTTTCTTTATTACAAAATGCGAATAATGATTCCTCGCTTAATTCTGATCCTGATCTTCGGATAGAATAAGATGGTGGAGAATTATAAATTTCTGCCAAGGCAATCGTCATTTTCTCACCAAATTGATTAAGCCATTTATTCCATAACCATTCTGGGAATGAATGCCATTGGTAATTATCAAAGCCATTAGGTTTCTCATTACTATCTAATTCAATTGCTTTGCGAAGCAGTGCGTTTACAAACTTGCTTTGAGGTTGTCCTACAGTTTTTTTACATAATTCGACATAGGAGTTCACCGACGCATGATTAGGAATTTTTTCATCCATAAGAATTTCATAAAATCCTCCACGCAGAATATTCATTAATCGATGACGCATTTTTCTCTGAGGGTTCTTTAACAGCCTCCTAATCCAAGAGTCTAACCGTCCTCTCCAGCGAATAATATCATTCGTATGGGCTGTCAAGCGTTGACGACTTTGACCATTAATAGAATGATGGATACAATATTGATCCCGGATTGATTTTAATTGTTTATTGGTTCGGTCAAATTCGGTTAGAATTGAAATAGAATGGTGTCGTATATCATCCATATCAACCAAGTTCTGTTCCAATTTCTAAAGAATAGCCGCGCAAGAAATCTGAAACCAACATACGTTTTTTCCCTTCTAACTGAATTTCAGATACACTTAATTGATCTGATCGCGTTTGAATTACAATATTATCAGATTCAATTCCGGATACAACGCCCGGTTTAAAATCAGATTTATTATGAATCACCTGTGTTTTATACAGTTTAATTATTTTACTATTTAGTGTGGTCTGAACACCAGGAAAAGGGGATAATCCACGAGCAAGATTGTGAATGTCAATTGCTGAATTTTCCCAGTTTATTTTCGTGAGTGATGGTGTAATTTTTGGAGCAGAGGATGCTTCAGTATCATTTTGAGGGAGCGGAATAATTGTTCCATTCTCAAGCTTGTTCAATGTTTCTACTAATAATTCTGCACCCGCAATGCTCATCCTTTCGGATAATGAACCATAATCATCATCAGGATTGATATTAATTGATTGCTGCATTAATATTTTCCCTGTATCAATTTTTGGCTCGATTATAAAAGTAGTTAACCCTGTGGAATTATCACCATTTATCAAAGCCCGCTGAATAGGTGCTGCACCGCGATATTTCGGTAGTAGTGATCCATGGAGATTGATGGCTCCATATTTTGGAATGCGGATGAGTTCTTTCGGTAAAATACGATATGCAACCACAACAAATGCATCCGCGTTTAAATTTTTTAAAATATGAAATGTCTCAATAGAATGGAGATTTCCTATTTCTTCCGCTTTAAGCTGCGCGTCTTTTGCCGCAATTGATACGGGGGTTTCCTTAAAGGCTCTCCCTCTTCCCGCACGCTTTTTGGGATTGGTTACAACTGCAATTATTTTATGATGACTTTGATGAAGCTTGCGCAAACTCGTTGTAGCAAAATTAGGATTACCCATGAAAATAATGTTCATAACGAGATACCCGGTAAAGCGCTTCAGTTAGACCAAAGTGGTTTCATAATAAAAAATAGAAAGGATAATTATAGAACGTATGAATTTTTGAATTTTTCGTTTTTTAAGTTGGTATATGTTTCTTTTTCAATTTCCTTTAATTGTTTTTTCAACTGTAACCGAATCATAGAGCTTACATGATCGATAACTAAAATTCCATTTAAATGATCATATTCATGTTGAATGGCTCGCGCCAGAAGACCGGAAAATTCTTCTTCCTTTTCGTCCCCCTCCATTGTTCTATATTTGAATCTGACAAACTCAGGACGTTTTACGTCCAATCGAATTTCCGGAATGGACAAACATCCTTCATCAAGAACAGATTCTCCCCAAGAACCCGTAATCTCTCCATTGATAAATACCTGTGCTTCATTTGATTCATCAGTGTGAGTGACGTCAATGATCATCAAATTCATATCAAAACCAACTTGGTTTGCAGCGAGTCCGATACCTTCCTCTTCGTACATTGTGTCGAACATATCGTCAACTACCTTTGATATTGTATCAAAATGAGTGACTTCAGAACATTTCTTACGGAGAATGGGATCTCCGTATTTAACGACCTTTAAAACAGCCATTAATTTTAGGTTTCCACCACAGTATCTTCTTCAGAAACAGAGCCGATTAATCCTGCCACTGCTGATTTATTAACAGTCAAATTCATATTTTTATCGATTTTAAGTATGACAACTTTACCGTTGTTTTTAAGACCTGCAATCGTTCCATGAATTCCTCCAATTGTAATAACTTTGTCCCCTTTTTTCAGATTTTCCATCATTTGTTTTTTTTCTTTCTGACGTTTGGATTGAGGGCGAATCATTAAAAAATATATTACAACCATTATTAGAATAAATGGTAAAAATGCGGCGATTCCGCCGCCTTGCTGTCCTTCTGGCGCTGCTAATGCGTAAAGTAAATCCAATTTTAACTCCTAAATATTGACCGTTAAATTACCCTTGAATAACAACCGGTTCAAAACCGATTATAAAGGCAAATTAATTTTAAACACAGTCCCTTTATTTTCCGCCGGTTTGACAACTTCAATCTTTCCTGAATGTATCTCTTCTACAATACGTTTTACTAATGACAATCCCAATCCCCAACCCTTTTGTTTGCTGCTAAAACCTGGACGGAAAATATTTTTCCAATCTTTTCGCGGGATTCCTTTGCCATTATCAGTAATATGTAAAAGAAATTGATTATTTTCTATTTTTCCACTGATTTCAATTAATCCATTTTTATGATCAACCGCATCAATTGCATTCTTGATAACATTTTCCAGAGCCCATGATAACAATATGCCATTTCCTTGGATAAATATACTTTTATCTAAATTGTTTTGGATTGTCACATTTTTTCCTAATGATGGCAGTCTTCTTTCTAAATAGAATCTAACCTCATCCACTACCAATTTTATATTTACAGATTCTTTTTTTGTATCCCTACCCATTTTGCTGAAACGATCTACAATTTGCTCTAACCGCTTAGTATCAATAGACATTTCGGTTAACGCTTGCTCTGTTTTCTCAGGATGGTTTTTCATCAGATCAATCCATCCTAGTAAAGCAGAAACGGGCGTTCCTAACTGATGGGCAGTTTCCCGGGCCATACCAACCCAAATATGTCGTTTTTCACTATTTCGAATAATCGAAAATCCGGCGAACCCTAATATGATAAATAATGCCACTGCACCAATTTCAAGATATGGAAACCATCGTAGTTGGGTAATCAAGGATGAATCTCCAAAATGCAAATAACCAATTATAATCGTTTCACCTGAAACATCATGAATATATTCCAACGGGATCGGTTTATTAGAAACATCCACGATTCTTTGATAGTTCAGAAGATCATCTTGAGTCATATCCTGGGGAATGTTTTTTGTATAAATAGGAATGTGTTTGTTGTCCGAGTATATGATAGGGAATCGAACTTTTTTGATAATTTCGTCAAAGACAAAATTCAAATTTGTGTCTGATTGATCTTTAATAGTCGATGCAATAATTTCGGCATAAAGTTGAACAATCTCCCTATTATCATCTCGAAGTTTGTTCACAATAGATTGAGAATAAACCAGCAATAAGCCGATCAAAGTGACTCCGAGGAGGAATAACCCCGATTTTATATTGACAGAATGGCGGTAGATATTCATTCTCGATCATGATTCCGATAATATCCAAAACCGACCAAACTTAATGCAATAAGAAAAGATGTGAATGAAATTATTATACCTTTTTTAAATGATGATTTATCATATACAAATTTTACCAGATGTTCCCCCGCCTGTATTTTCACACCCCTGATCAATTTATTGGTTTCAATAGTTTCAACAGATTGACCATCAATAGTGCATTTCCATCGTAAAGGGTAATAAATTTCACTAATAACCAAAAAACCATCCTCCTCGCAACTAACTTCCAATACCATCTCATGAATTGATCGATCAATACGATGGACGATCCCTTTAGAATATTTTCCCGATACGTCATTGTTCGTCGTATTTACGTAAGCAGTATTGGCTGGATCAAATGTGGCTTCATTAATCATACGCCAAAGTTGGTCATCTTTTTTGCTTTCGACAGTTTCAACAAACCATGCCCTGGGTAATTTATTTTTCATTTCATAAACGGTTGCCGATATTACTCCGCTTCCTGATCTCATTCTCCCCTGGAACACTTCCTCGACCGTCGGGAATGGTATAGGTTGAGAACTAATTAGGTAATGAACGTTTAACATTGTCATGAGTGGAAATGAGCCGATATTACGTGTCTTTTGTATAAATTCGTTTGTGATTTTTAATTTTGCAGGGTGATACCCTCCAACCGATTCCAATCCGAAAGCTCTGAAACGTGATTCGCCGAATAATTTTCCTACAGGATAGATTCTAAAATCATTACCTTGTTTATTCAAATAATTAATGACCGGATCTGGTTTAAAATAACGATCAACCGATTTGGTTGAGATGGTTGAAGCGGACCTTCCCGATCGGGGAGACGGGTGAATTATACGCCAGTCCACGATGCCAATATCTAAGAGCGCCACTATGGTAAGTGTCGATAAAAAGAAGTTTTTGGTTATTTTTCGATTGATTCGCATCCACATAGCGCCAAGTCCAATACCAGTCCATAGCAATAGTAACCATGCATCCTTATTCCAAATTTCCAAACGTAAATTATTGATAGCACGAACAAAATTTGGATCCTGAGTTCTTGGTGAAGTAAAACTTCTGAGAAGAGATGATTCTAAAATACTTGATCCCAATATGAGCATCAAAAGCCAAAGTCCCAGAATTCCTGATGCTATCCAAAACCAGCGAGGAACAACCTTTTCCTTCAATTCACCTAATGCACCCAACCCCATTGCAGCCAATACAGCCATGTTAAATTGAACCAATATCAAAATCATAGCGGGGACCCTGAATTTATTAAAATACGGAAATATGTTGAAAAACAGATCATAAATTAAACTGAAATGTTTCCCGAATGAAATGAGCAAAGCTAATATGGAAGTCCCCAGCAAGAACCAAGATAGTTGAGTGCGTTTTGTAAATAATCCATAAGCAGCAAGTAGTATGATGATAATTCCCATATAATTTGGATAATCAGTAAATGGCATAAACCCCCAATAAGTTTGTCCGCCAAATCCAAAAGCAGAAGGTAGAAGAAATGTTAATATTTCTTTTGGATGTAATGACCAACTTGTAGCATAATTATAATCTGCTCCTCCGCTGACATTTGCACCTCGAACTGAGAATGGGGTGTATTCCATGGAAGGGAGGTAAATAAGCAAAGCAATACCAATTCCAATAATTACTGCCCCGGCAAAACTGCCAAATCCGATAACTGTTTTTCTCTGTTTTTCAGGGTTCTTTAAATTGATTATCGTGATATATAGAACATACGCACCTGCAAGCATCCATGTATAATAAGCAATTTGAGCATGAGCCCGCTGCAATTGAAGTCCAAATAATAATGCCAATATTCCAACATTACAAAATGACGGTTTTTTCATGATTTTAATGGTCATCCACATAATCCATGGAATATAGGCTGCTGTCATCATTTGACTCCCATGTCCAAAGACGATCATGGTTATCATAAAAGGAGTCATCATAAATACCGCTCCCCCAAGAAATGATGCAAATTGAGATAATTTGAGTGATCTGAGTAAAATAAATCCACCAAATCCCGCAAATAATAGGTGAAGCAGCTGAGCAAATAACCCTTTAATAAATAGAAGATTGATAATTATTGAGGGAAAATATAATTGACTGAGAAAAGTAAATGCTTCAGCAGTGGGCATGCCTGAAAATATCCATGGCTGCCATAATGGAAATTCACCAGTATCTTCATATACTTTTGATAAAGCAAGGCTGGCTGATTTTGGATTCATTGTGTCTGGCGAACCAAATATCTGTCCCTGGAAAATAACGTGATAAAATAATAAACAGATGATACCTATCAAAATCAAGGTAGATATTATCAGCGGATGTTTCCAATTCAGTTTCATGTATTTTTCCTTCTATTCGCAATCATAAGAATTCCAGACCAAATTTCCTGATCATCCCGGTCGAATTTCATTATCCAAAGACATAATGTGTATGATATGAACCCAACCATCACCACGATCAACAAAGTTAGAATCGTATGAAGAGGAAAGACAATTGATTTTATGAAATATAAAATAACTGCCATCACACTTCCGGCAATAACCGGTTTTAACATTTTAATACTGAAGGGATGGATTTTAACAATCCACTTAACTTCAATAAAACGAAGAATTGCCAGAGCCGTCATCGATACCAACGTCGCATAAGCTGCGCCCATAATACCAAATTGAGGAATCCACATGTAATTCAGAACGACATTGAGAGTTAACACGAGTATAGAATTAATCAAATTAACATGCGGGAAACCTGCCATGGTAAGTGTATTCCCACTACTTCCAACATACGATTGAATAAACGCTGCTAATGTCAAAATGGATAATGCATCTGCAGAACTCACATAATCTCCGCCAAATAGCAACATGACTTTTTTAGAATACAAAATCATAATTATAGCCAGCGGCAGTGACACACTTGTAATCCATCGAACCACTAATTTGTACAAACGACTCATTTCTTTATGATCACCTTTGCGGTGATATTCAGACATCATAGGACCAAAAATCCCCAAAAATGCCATCAGAACAGTGCGTAATAATCCAGCCGTTCGAGTTGCCGGATGGTACAAACCAACCGTGGTGGTATCCGTAAAATATCCAAGCATCATAATATCCATCCAATGCATAAGTGTCCCTAAAATAGTCACAAACATCAGAGGATAAGAAAAAAGGAGCAATTCTCGATCCACTTTTCCTTTGAACAGTTTAGAAAATGGTAATCCAGTAAGTTTTATTAAGAAAAATAGGCCTCCAATTGTACCGATAATTGCTGATATTAGTAATGGATATTTTATAACAGACGCTTTGGAAAAGAGACCGATAAACAATAACAAACACATCAGCATAACTGCCGGGCGAATTATATTCATGATGGTTATTTTATACTTCAGAAGTTTAAATCCCTGTGTAGCAAATGCAGCAATAGTCATAACGGTGGCAAAGGGAAGCGAAATAGCACTGATAATGATCACCGTACGAAGTAAATCAGACCCTTTAAATAAATCGAAAGCAAGCCATTTTGATAATATAATCTGTAACACCATGATCATTAGACTAAACAGCAGTCCCATAGTCATTCCCGATTGCACTCTTTGTCTTACTTCTTTGAGTTCGCTATTTTTATCCAATCGACTTACAAACCGCATGACGCCGCTTTGTAAACCGGCCAAACTAAATACTTCTCCCAATTTTGTAACCGAACTTGCTAAAGAAAATATACCTAGATATTCAACGCCAACCATCCGCGCCAAAATCGCTGTAAATAAATATCGAAGAACATCGCCAAATCCCATTCCAATAAATGAAATGGTTGTTTCCTTAGCAATTTTTCTGGGATGATTCTTTTTTGGTAACAAGTTATGCTATTTAGAAATGTTTCGTGCAATTTTTAAAATTTGCAGGAATCGCTTTTCCACTAGATTATTTTTGAACAATCTGTAGATTTGAATTAGCCTACCAAAAAATAAGACAATTCCATAAGTCATGATAATGATATATGATATACTATACATTGTTCCATTGATTGAAATACCGGTTAATAAATAATCTAATAATACTGTTATTGTTATAATATTCATAGAATCAGGATATCTGAAAAGTATTTGGATAAAAGACCGCCTACCTATGCTTCCTGAACTACCCCAATTAATATATCCATCTAACTGGTTTACTCTTTGACTTAAATAAGTGAAATCATATTGTGGTTTTTCAGTTTCTGTAATCAATGATTCAACCACAGCAGATAAAGTGTGTTTTTCTAATCTTAATCCAAACAATGCTGCAATAAAACCTGCAATTAATGCTTCTGTGTGACCACTTCGCATCCAGACACCAAAACCTAAGGCAAACATATACCCGGGAATAACTATCAAATGCCCTACTAAATCAAGAAAAACTCCATTAATTGACTGTTGATTTTTCCAACGAGCAACCTCACCGTCGCTGCAATCAAGTATATAGCCAAGTTGAAGTAAAAATACACCAATAATTGGATAGAATGGATCAGCAAACCCTATTAAAATACAACCACTAACTCCAATTATTTCCTGCATTAAAGTTACATGGTTTGCAGAAATCGGGGTGCGGACAAAAATCCATGTAAATAACACAGATAGATGACGAATTATATATCGTGCATATGGTTCAGGTTCATATGGTTTGAGAACTACTTTTTTAATGTTGGTTAATGTGGGTTTCAATTCATGCATCGATTTTATAATCCCATTTTCTCAATGTCTGTCCGATTTCATCTTCAATTTGCTTTAATATATTTTTGGTAAACAATGTCGAGACATCTTTAGGTGCATTAAGTAAATAATTATATTTAGTATTAAGATTGTATTTTAAATCAAACTTTTTATACAACTTTTGCAGCTCCTTTTGAGGATTATTTATAAAATCAATATATCGAATATACCCATAATCTTTTTCCTCTAATAATTCAAACTGATTTTCTAGGTCAGTTAATAATCCCGACCATTGCCTTGCACAGCTTAAATGTGGCTTCATATTCTTAATTTCATTAAAGATTGATGGTTTAGTATTCCACCATTTTTCTTTATCACCCAATATTTCTTTTCTAGCTCTCAACAATGATTTTGTTACATACCTCCCATCACGTATTATGCCAATGAATCTGGATTTTGGGAATAATTCCTTCAATTCTAATACTTTTGTAGTATTATGAGTTGATTTATTAATTAATAAATTTGTTTTGTAAAATAAACATTGCTTTTTGAGCACATTATTTAAAAAACTTGAAACATTTGGAGTAATTATATTATCAATAGAATAATCAGTTCTGTCATAAATATGTCTGAATTGTTTTATGTCTTTTTCCTGTAAACTATCAATATACCATGGCCAAAGCCTATTTCCCTCTGCCATTGATTTTAAACCAACCATTTGACCGTATTTATTCATTGACATAATATTATTTTTTACGAAAGAGTCGTTGAGAATCGTATTTAATAAAAGAACGGCATCAGGATATAAATCTGTAATTCTTGAAATATACGTTTTAGGTTGATCTAAATAATGTATAAACCATTGAGCAATAATAGTAGTTCCTGATCGTGGTGGACCAATAAGGAATATAGGTTCAATATCAATTTTATTAAGATTAACAAACGGCTCAATAAATACCTTTTCTAAAGAACCCAAGAATAAATTAACCAGTCTTCTTTGAGTATGTGACAGCATTTAATAATTATTAATTAGTTTAAAAACTTAAGGTGAAACCAACAAGTATATACCAAATTTAGTAACAAAAGAAATGTCGTGAAATCAAAGTTCAGGGAATGATTAATGTGGTGAGAGGGTAAATTATGATTATCTCTAGCGTTCTTCAAAAAAGAATTATCATCAACGTGAGTTTTTTCTGACCAAATACTCATATTTCTATTAATTGTAATAGTATCAAGTATAGAAATGAAATATTTTGCCCATGCAGTTACATCTTTCCCTGGAATTTTTGGTAAGTTGGGCATTTGGTTAAGTATTCGATTTTTTACTTCTTCATTAACGGAGTTTTCTTTTAAAAAAGATAAAACTAATTTTTTTGCGTTTCTACTTACATAATATAACGGTCCAATTTTTGGTCGTTTGATTCCATAGTCGTAAAAATGACTTTCAGTGAACGAAGTTATTTCAGGGTGTGTATTTAATAATCCTTGTAGTAACGTTGTACCAGATCGTGGACAGCCTACCACGAAAATTCTATTGTTTATCATGAGTATTTAGTAGTCGATAAGACTATATTCATATTGATTACATTTTTTCTCAAATTTATCAATTATCTTTTCTGCCAATCTCTTTGTCTAAAAATTTCTACAACTTTGCTTGCTACGGCATTGGTACCTATACCTATTTCCAATATATTTTCGTAATTATTATCTTTGGATAAAAGCGATAGAAAAGTATCCAGTAAACGATCATCTTTCACCCGGTCTATTTTACTATATTTTTCAGCTCTTTCTTTCCTATCATCATTATTATTCATCTCTGTTTGTTTCCATAATTCGTTTAGTAATTAGTTTTCATTCATTTTAGATTTTTTCAACTGCGTTTGTATATTATAATTAATATTTGCATGCTAAATTTGAATTCTTACACTTATTATCTACCTAAAGTTATTAATCAACCAAGCATACATCTAGATGAATGATATAATTATTTTTCTCCACCTGCCTCGCACAGGAGGAACTACTTTAAGGGATATACTCTCAAAACAGTATTCTGAAGCTGTGACATTTGAAAATAAAACTTTATTAGATATCGACCATAATTTTATCGCAAACAACAAATTTGATAAAGCGGACTTAAAATTGATAAAAGGTCATGTCTATTTTGGTATCCATGAATACATTCCTCAAAAATGTGCTTATTTCTCAATGATGAGAGATCCCATAGAGCGTGTCATCTCTGTATATAATTATGTTAAGAATCGTCCAAACCATAGGGATCATATTTTTATTCGAAATATGAGTATTGAAGATTATGTTCAAAGTGGAAGAAATCTATTTTTGGATAATGGTCAAACTAGATTGCTTGCAGGTCGATCTACTTCTCTGGAGGTTCCATTTAGAGGAATGAATGAAGAACACTTAGAGCAAGCAAAAGAGAGTATTAAAAACCATTTTATTTTAGTTGGTTTAAATGAGAAGTATGATGAAACGTTATTAATGCTGCAAAAACTATTAAACTGGAAAACACCTACGTACTCAATTGCCAATGCCGTAAAAAGAGGGAAATCAACGAAAGTACTTTCACCGCAAGTACGTAAATTGATTGCAAAATATAATCAGTTGGATTTACAGCTTTATCAACATGTATCCGAATTATTTGACGATCATGTATCGCACTATTCAAATATGACTGAAGAAATAAAAAAATTTAAATTAAAAAACAGAATAGCTAGCAAATTTCAGATTGGTTCTCGCTTAAGACGAAAAATAAATAAATGGATAAGGAATTAGATCATTAATAAATCAGTATACTATTTGCAACACCAATATTCGAATTATTAAAATCGTAAACAATTTATATTGACCAAAAAGATTACTCAATTCCATGAATCATCTAATAATTTATATTCATTCATGACTGTTTTAAATCAGGGACGTTGTTTGACCATTCTCCGTCTTAAGGAGACCAGGTGGCAGAGTTTAATCATGGGTTTTGATGGTTGAGGTGAAGGCATCAGTTCTGTTCTACACAAGTAAGCATATCGATCAATTGATTTGTCATTAATAATTAAATACACAAAAAGGACCTAAAGGCCTACAGGCAGGCACTAAATATTTGAATTCAAGAATACATATTTAGGTAAAATATGAAAATTAATCACCCTATTCTCATCACTGGGTCCCACAGATCCGGCACTACCTGGGTCGGTAATGTTTTAAAACAAACATCAAATACTTTATATTTACACGAACCCCTGACACCAAACAGTATAACGCGTTCATTTTATGCTCCAAAATTATGGTACCAATATTTTAATCCGAACCAAAACTACCCCCGCGCGAAGGAGGATCTCGATGAACTTTTTCATGGAAATTATCCTTTATCAGCTGTATTTCACTTTAAGAACAAGTTGCCGCATACTGATTTTCGTAATCCAGGCGGTATTAACGATGATAAAATCAATTTTAAATATGCAAAATGGCGAGGAATTGCATTTTATGATTCAATAAAGCTGAAATTAAAAAATGGTGCGGAAAATAAAATAATTCCCCTGATTAAAGATCCGATTGCATTAACTGCTGCAGAGTGGCTTCATAAAACCTGGAATACAAAAAATATTTTATTGATCCGACATCCTGCTGCATTTGTCAGCAGTTTAAAACGGCTCGATTGGCGTTTTAATTTTATGAACTTTAGTCAGCAACCAGATTTGATGAGCCGATTTTTTGAGCCATATCGTTCACAAATAGAAAATCCACCAAAGGATCCCATCGCTGAAGCTGCATTGGTTTGGACTTGTTTAACGGCAATAATCGTGAAATATCAACAGTTATACCCAAACTGGATTTATATCCGCCATGAGGATTTATCAAATGAACCTATCCATCAATTTCAATTACTGTTTAAAAAATTAAAATTCACGTATTCTGATAAGATAGAGAATTATATAAATAAAACAACCAATATTAAGAATCCTAGCGAAGTGACACACGATAGTAAGGTGCACCAGTTAAATCGTGACAGTCGTGCCAATATTTTTAATTGGAAAAAAAGATTAACTGCTCAGGAAATTGAGGTTATCCGGTCTATAACTAAGGACGTATCAGAGTTCTTCTATTCTGATGACGAATGGTAAAACAAACTGATCAAAACATATATCATTATGCCGTATATAAGAAGAAACGGGAATGAAATTACCTGTGTCACCCATTGATAAGGTCTTGCATGTCGACGCATCAACTTAATATTAGCGCGAAACTTTTTCTTCAATTTTCTAAAAGAATAAGCACCGCCAATTGATGCAGATACTTTATGATAAATAATAGAATCCGGCGCAAAATATACATCCAAACCTTCTTGTTTCTTCAACCGGATTGATAAATCAGTATCTTCACTATACATACCGAATGATTCGTCAAATCCACCTAATTTTTCAAAGATACTGGTTTTCATGCAAAAACAACACCCGGTTGCATAATCCGTTATTTTTCCATTATTATATTTAATACCATCTAATTCTCGAATTCCTTCATGATATATATGTCCAGTCCAAAAATTAATCTTACCACCGGCATACCAAATTTTATCTTGCTGCTCCGCAAAGAATATCTTCGGTACAGTTTGTCCAACTTGAGAATTTTCAAATGGGATTAAAAGTGAGTCAATGAAATTTGATTTAACAATTGTATCATTATTTATAAAAATCACATATTCAGCATTATTCTTTTTTGCGTAATCAAATCCCTCATTATTTCCTCCGGCAAAGCCATAATTTTTGTCTAAAACAACCATTTCTACACCAGAGAATTTGGTTTTAACATAGTCAACTGATCCATCCGATGATGCATTATCAACCAGCAGTACTTTGTAATTATTATAATCCAATTTCATTAGAGAATTCAAACAGTCATCTAATAATTTCTTACCATTCCAATTCAAAACAATAACATAGACCAATGAAGAATTCATGATTGATACAGTGTTTCTAATTTTTCAATAAATACTCGCCATGAAAATTGCTGTTTAAATTCTTGAATGTGGGAATCAAAATCTGTTGAATTTTGAATACGATAAAATTTCAATATTCCTACAGCAATATCATTAGGATTAGGATTCACCACTAATCCTGTTTGACCATCAATAACAATTTCTTTTAATCCACCCACATCTGTAATGATTACCGGTTTGTTAAAATGATATGCAACAGGAACAATACCACTTTGGGTCGCTGTTTTATAGGGTAAAACAATCGCATCAGCGGCCGAAAAATATTTATAGACTTGATCATTAGGAATAAACTCCATTCTCAAGTCAATAATTTCCTCCACCTCATTATCTTTAATCAATTTTATATATTTCTCCTGATCCTCATAGCAATCGCCAACTGCCAGAATTTTAAACCTACCGATTTTTTCTTTAAGCTTTCCAGCCGCTTTAATTAATAAATCCAGACCTTTATATTCCCTGATAAGTCCAAAAAATAAAATCATATTCTCTTCGTTTATTTCAATGAGAGATTTCGCCTCTTTTTTTGGTATTTTTTCTCCAAAAAGATCGAAGAGTGGATGAGGTGTATAAACATAATCAGCATGAGGGTAAAATGACAATAACTCTTTTTCAACCGCTTTAGACATTACCATAAAGAAATCCACATTGTTGAGGAAATATTTTGTAAGTGATTCATCTAATAATCTGCTTTCATGGGGAAGAATATTATCACAAACAACTAAGGCTTTTATTTGAAGTTTTCTCTTCACTTTTTTTAATACTGATCCAAAAGCCGGTGCAAAAAAGGGCATCCAATATTTGAAGATAATCAAATCCGGCTGAAGTTCGATTATTCTTTTAGCCGTTTTTTTCCAGGAAAGCGGATTGGTCGAACTCAATAATCGTACTGTAGAATATTTGGCTTTTTTTTGTGATTCACTAAATTGTGATTTTCCAGGAAAAAGGGAATTGGGGTATTGAGTCGTAAAATTCAAAGCAGTAACTTGATGGTTGACAGACAACTTTTCAGCCATGGTATGATAAAAATTTGCTATTCCGCCGCGAAATGGCGGAAAAGTGCCAACGATTACGATATTCACTTCTGGTGGATTTCTTTAACGGCTTCAAAAACCTTCGCCGGTTTTATGTCAGCAATACAGCTAACCTCATTTATGCAAGTTGGTCGATAGTAACATTCACACTCTTTATCCGGTTCAAGAATTCTTGAATCAATAAATGTGTGAAATTCATTTGAATTAAAAATGTTATTTAAAAGGACGAGGGGTTTTTTTAACCCGACAGCGACGTGCATCGCCATCGTTACTGTGGATACGACAACGGTACATTTATTCATTAGATGAATAAATTCTTTGAAAGAAAAATAACCAAAATACTCCGCTCCGGTCTTTTTTGAGAGCCTCCTGTTTTGTTCATCCTCATTTTTCCCACCTAAAAGCAGTACATTAAAACCGTCATTTTGCAGTAAGTTAATTAAGTTCGTCCAGTGAATCATTGGCCATTGCCTGGATGTCCAACGTTCGCCACAACCTGTATTTAATCCGATCAATGCATTCCCAATATCTATATTTTCAATAACAGCGTTTGATTTTGGTTCTGGTAAAATGTATTCTTCCCCACTATACTTCCATCCACATATAGAAAAAATCTCCTGTAAATAATGTTGTGTATTTGATATACTGTATGAATCAGAAATACCTGTTTTAAATTTATGTTTAGCCAATTCATTGATCGGCGCAGGCATACCCAGTTTCAATCCAAAACCGTTTTTTTCTTTAATATTTAATTGCTCCATCAAAGCACATGCTTCCGGTTCTTTGTCTAAATTTACTCCAAATTCGAAATTTAATGACTTGAGGTATGTTATGCTTTCAATGGAGTAGTCCAAAGGTATATCTATAATATCCGGTAATACATCTTCAAAGTGAGTAAGCCAAAATATTCGATGATCGGGAAATTCTTTTTTAATACGTGTCAGTAATGGAGTGGTACGAATCACATCACCCATGGCACCCAGCTTAATAATTAATAGATTTCCGATTGTCGGGTCATAAAATTCACATTTTATACTGCACTCAACGTGTTTTTCTTTATGAGGCTTACATGGAACGGTTCCCTTGAATTGTCGACAATCGTATCGAATATCCATGTGAGTGAATATTATAATATTTTTTTTACGCGGTCTTCTTTTCCCTGATTACTTGCAGTAATCATTTCTGCAATCAAACCAATGGAAAAGAACCATAGACCCAAGACAAATACCATGGCACCAAATACAATCAATGCAAAATGTTTTTGAAATGGATGTCCTAAAAAAAGTTTATAATAAATAGCAATGCATTCAATAATAAATGCAAACACGACACCGAATAAACCAAATAATCCAAATAAATGTAATGGTCTTTGAGTGTAACGATTTAGAAATAAAATTGTGAGCAGATCAAAAAACCCATGAAATAATCTGCCGCCACCGTACTTCGTGATTCCGAATTTTCTATGGCGATGATTTACAACTATTTCAGAAACTCTGAATTTCTTCTGACCGGCCAAAGCAGGGATATAACGATGCCTGCCGCCATATATGTCCAGTGATTTCACTACTACTTGTCGATAAATTTTTAGGCCGCAATTCATGTCATGGATTTTTACACCCGTGATGACTCTGGTTACAAAATTTGCTAATTTGGAAGGTAAACGCTTGGTCAAAGGATCATGACGATTTTTTTTCCAACCGGACACAAGGTCAAATCCTTCCTCCAGTTTTTTGATGAGATTCGGAATTTCAGCGGGATCATCCTGTAAATCGGCATCCATAGTTATTATATACTCTCCTTCTGCCATCTTAAATCCCTCGGCCAAAGCAGCTGACTTGCCGAAATTTCTGTAAAATTGTATCACTTTTATTTTATGGTCAGTTTTTATAAAATTATTAAGAATATCGATTGATCCATCAGAACTACCATCGTCCACAAAAATTATTTCATAGTTTTGATTCGGTAATAAAACTGTTTTGAGTTCATCATACAATTCTTTGAGTGAATCAACTTCATTGTAGATGGGAATAATGATTGACAGATATTTCATGACTGTGCTTGTGGAATTGAAGATGGGATAGGTTTAATTAATTGTGGATAGGCACTGCCATATTCTCTCTCTTCGAATAAAATGTCAATTATTTGTGCGTCTGTTTTCATCACTATTTGTACAGCATCAATGGTCAAATCGCTACGCGAAAATGTAATTTGGAATGCAGATTTATTCTCCATATTATTTAAAAATTGAAATTTTGGCTCATACCCCCAAAATATTGATATGAGAGATTTTGGCGTAATGTATTCAAAAAATGGAAATCGAATATAAATGCTTTCCTGAGAAAATCGAATATTTTGAATGGTATCCCATGCTTCAACAGAATTTGGTTTTAAAATCATCACCATCGTTAAGCGACCCAGTAGATCTTTAAAATGAATATAAACATCTTCACCAGTACTTGTAAAATAGAAAGACAGCTTACCATTTACGGATCCTTTTGAAATCAAAGTCCCTTTTCCTCGGCACATTTTTTGATCTATAACCATTTGCCTATAATCTTTTTCATTTTCTTTCTGCAACACGGCGGGTCGGGGGTTGACTGATCTGCAACCGTAGTGAGAAATCATAACAAATATACCCATAAATATTATTTTATTTAGATAGTACTTTGGTTTTAAGTATTTCATTCTCGGGATTTATTTCAAATGCTTTTCTATAATATTTACGTGCTTCTTCTGACTCACCGGATGCCAAGAATACATCTCCTAGATGTTCCAATACAATTGCATTAGAATTATCCATTTTAACTGAATTATAGATGTAATCAATTGCTTCTTCAATATGTCCAAGTTTGAAATGTATCCATCCATAAGTATCTAAATATGCAGCATTTTTCGGTGCGATTGAAATCGCTTTGGAAGCATAGCTGAGGGCGTTTTCCAGTTGGGTATTTCTTTCTACAAGGCTATAAGCATAATTGTTGAAAGCTTGCGCATCCGTACTATCAGTAAGAATTAGGTGCTGGTACATTGAATCTGATATGGTCCAATTATGTTCTGTATCATGAATGATTGCTAACATATGCATTATATTTCGTGCTTTAGGGGAAATTTTCAAAGCACGGTTTAAGTAAATTATTGATTTATCATATGTTTGATTTAGATAATACGAGTTTCCCAAGAGATATTGAATAGCGTATTCTGTTTGAAAAGTTTCAGCAACATTTTCTAGGACAATAATAGCATCGGTGATATTATTGTCATTCAAATAATTGAGAGACTTATTGATGTAACCCCGATAATCATCAGGAGCCAGGATGATCATTTTTTCGGAATAAATATTTGCAGAATCAGATTGATCTAATTCTATAAATGCTGATGTTAAAAAGTGCAGTAATTCAATATCATCCTGATTTAACATTAATGCTTTCCGAAAAAATGATAGTGATTGTTCGAATTGACCTTTTTGGTAAAAAATTACGCCTGATTGAAATAATCGATCCTTCGTTATCCCCTCGATATCCAATATACTGTTTATAATTTCTATTGCTTTGTCGTAATCCTCATCCATAATGACCAGGTCCGCATAGGCACTTAAATAATTAATATTCTGGTTATCAATTTCCACAAGATGGGCATATACATCTCGTGCTAATTGCAGCTGATTGGATCGTAATGCAATTTCGGCAGCTTGCTCAAGCGACTTGATTTGTGATGGATCAATCTCGTATGCTTCTCTGAATAATTGGATGGCCACTCCCCACTGCTTTTGGGCAGCAGCAAGCTCCGCAAGAGCATTAAGGTGCTCCGCATTATTCGGTTCAATTGATGAGAGTTTTCTAAACTGATCTTCTGCTTTTTTATACTGATGGCGAATAATATATTGGTTGGCAAGCATTATTCTTGCATCAGTATCGTTATTATTTAGAGATATTGCTGATAATAAGTGGTCTTCAGATCGC
The DNA here is from genome assembly GCA_046861385.1 of Fidelibacterota bacterium. GTDB lineage: Bacteria > Fidelibacterota > Marinisomatia > Marinisomatales > TCS55 > JADFRD01. Next base: position 23,784 of record JBHHTW010000025.1, read on the forward strand.
TCAATCTTTCCGATTTTCCATAAAGCGTCGGCCAATGATACATGAATCGCTCCGGCGTTGGGATCCAACGTTAAGGCATCCTGCAGTTCAATGATAGCCATCGCATAATTATTTTGACTAATGTATAATTGTGCATCCATAAAATGCTCTATCGCCTCTGGGTTTGGCTCATGAGGTTCTGTGATGATTATTTCTTTTGAACTGGGATCGGTTGAAGAGACCGGATGTTGTGAGCAGCCGATAAAAATGAAAAGAATTGTGAATATAAATTGGCGGGATAGTTTCATTTTTTTTTATACTATTAATTGATTAATGTGGATCCACTTGCACGATCCAACTGTTCAGAATAAATAGTCACATGGTTCCCGCCTTTTGCTTTAGAATCATACATTGCTTCATCCGCTTTGGAAATAAGATCGCCAACGTTATCTGCATCGTTTGGATATTCCGATAATCCGCAACTAATAGTCATTTTGACGTCGATTTTTTCTAATTTAAATGGATATGTGGCTATCTTTTCGATTATTCGATGAGCAACAGTAATGATGTTCTCAACGGTTGTATTGATCATTAATATGGCATATTCTTCACCGCCGTATCTTCCAACCACATCGATGGTTCGAACATTTTCTTTTATAATCCTAGCAACTTCTCGAATAACATAATCTCCATAAAGGTGTCCGTAAGAATCATTGATGCGTTTGAATTTGTCCAAATCCAAAATGGCAAAGACAATACTATGATTGTAACGATTTGCCCTGCTTGTTTCTTCTTTAAAACGATCCAGAAATGCTTTATGATTCAATAAACCGGTGAGGCCATCGTGCATGGCATTGTCTTTCATTGACAAATATTGATGTTGCCAGGTAAGGATCAATGCAATTGTCGAAGCCAATAGTTCCAATAGATTTTTATCTGTTTTTGAAAATTGATGAGATCCCTGTCTCTCAAGTGTTAAACTTGAAAAGACCTTTCCATTAACCAAAATGGGGACAGAAAGCATCGAGTTAAATGGGACCTTTTCCAAATCACCATCTATGAATCGTCCATTTTCATTAAAATCGTTGATTACATTTGAGGAGATTAAAGTTTCTTTTGTTCGATAAATATTACCAAACAAACTACCGGTAATTGAATATATTTTATCCTGATTTACATCACCCGTATAGCCGTCTTCCAGAACAACCTTAAAATGTTCACCGTCGTCATGAAGATTAGTGATTGTAAGTTTGTCATAGGAAAAGGATGTTCTGCAAAGATCTCGTACTTTTTTGTAAAGGTTGTCGCTTTCAAAATGAATATCCAATGAATTCAGCAAACTGGCTATCTGATTATGAAAAAATATATCGAAAGATAACTTTTCTATATTATCTAATTTTACCATTCCAATAGAAACAAAATGACTAATACTCGTCAACATCTCTTTATCTCTCTCACTGATATGTGAGAAATGATCGGTTTGAATAATAAGACAGCCCATCGGTGTATCTTTATAAAGCACTCTGGATCCAAGGGCACATTCGCTTCCTCGCCATGTTTTTTCCATAAACAATTCATTCCAATCAGATCGAATATCCGATTGCTGTATCAACATGGCATCGCTTTGATTCATAATTGCTTGAACTAAATCATTTTCAATATTTATAGATTCCCGAAAAATATCATTTCTTGAAAATTGGATATTTAAAGTTTTACCACTATCATTGAGCATATAGAATGCAGCGTTATAATTTTCGTTAATTGCAGAAATCATATTAAAAACTACATTTAGCAGTTGTTTATATTGAACCTGTAGATTTTCGTGAATGCTTGAACTTTGGTTTCCGGAAGCGGATTCCTCATTATTATTAGTTTCATTTATTTCAACAGAACCGTTTTCTGAAATTGAATATTGATATAATGCTACCACTATCAAAATGAAAACAATTACATTTAATATATCATAAATGGACCCGTCAGGATCAGGATAAATAAATAAAATAAATGACGCTATGGTCAGTATTGATATAGCTATCAGTCTGTTAATGTTCATTTCCAATAAAATCCTTGCTGGTTGAAAATACATCTTTAGCAAGGATATCTGGAAGGGCTTTAAAGAACGAAGTAAAGTTTATGGTCTTTTATCACCCACTAATTGAATTTGATCCTCAAAACCATTTTTTTGTGAATTCTGTAAGTTGAAATCGGTTGAATCATCCTCATTTTCAACCAAGAGTTCATCTTGGGCTCTTCTATTAACATCAGGTATATTATTATAATCTTTCCCTTCAGCCATGTTTGATGGGAATCCCGCCGGTTGGGGTGTTTTAGGTTGTGCAAGTTCTATACCCAGCATTAAAACTGCAATGATTGCTACAGCAGATAGTCCTACCATAAGCGGTTGATACCCTGCGAATGTGTGAGTCGGTTTAGCGGTCGACTTACCTTCATTTATAACCGTAATCCGTTTATATAAATTGTCGGTAAATGAATCTGATGTTTTCACAATTGGCAAAGACTTCATTGATTCCATGATTTGCTTCACGGATTTAATTTGCTCTTTTGCGCCCGGATGATCGTCTAAGTAAGTTTCAAATTCCTTGCGTAGACTCATTGATAGATTATTTTCGATATATTCGGATATTAAATCCTCAAACTGATAGCGGTCCATTCTATATTTTGTCCTCCAGTTTATCTGAATTCTTTAAGTGAGTGTTGTAATTGTATTCTTGCACGATTTATTCTCGATTTTACAGTTCCAAGTGGAACGTCTACGATTTTACTGATCTCTTCATAAGAAAGTTCCTGAATATCTCGTAAAATTACTACAGTGCGAAAATGGAGTGGTAATTCCTGAATTGCTTTTTGTATCTGTTTTTCTGCAAAATGACCTTGGGCTGTTTCACCGGTTTCCGGTTCTACAGATGGCAAAATGTATTCGCTTTCTTCTGTTCCCATCTGACTTAGATTTGTTACTTTATGCCGTTTTTTTCGACGTAATTCTGTTTTGGCTAAATTTCCAGCTATTGTATATATCCACGTAGAAAATTTCGCTATATTTCGATAATAATGACGATGAGTGTATAATTTCAGGAGCGTATCTTGAACAATATCTTCGGCCTTTTCTAAATCGTTGATAAACCGAAATACGAAACTCATCAGGCGATCCCGATAGCGATTGACTAATTCAGTATATGCTTGTTCATCTCCTTCCTGGAAACGAGTAATTAATTCTTCATCTGTAAATCTAAATTCGCTATCCATTATGACCGAGGGTATTGAAGAGAAATCTTGTGAGTAGGGATTCATTGTTTTCACTTGATGTTTTTATACTTCTGTCAATATCACCGAGGATTGCCAGTGTATTTTCAATTTCTTTTTTGGTATATTTTTTCCCATGGGAAGGTAGTTTATTTTTTACTCCATTGGTTAAGGGAATAAAACCACTGAAAACTTTGGAAGTTCCATTTTCCATTTTTATATAGAGAAGTTCCTGAAATAGAGACGTCAAATTTGGTATCAATGTCATAAAATTATTCCGTGAAATTAAGTCATTTCCGATGATGAGAGCTTTAGATAAATCTTTTTGTCCGACAGCATTTAAGAATTCCCACATTTTGAATTCACGATTCCATCCACCAAATTTTCGTACATATTCCGGTGTTAAAATATCCTTATCATCTAAACCAATACAAATTTTTTCTATTTGATTATATATATGATACACAGAATCACCAGACATATCCAGTACCTCCTGAATTACGCTCGGTGGAGCGTCAATTCCCTGATCGTCAAAGAATCGTTTTGCCCAAGATCGAAGTTTATTTTCAAAAGGACTTCTGCAATCAATAGGTTTAAGTATAGTTTTTAGTTTTTGAGTTAAAGACAATTTGGAATTGAAATCATCAAGAATGATAACTAAATAGTGATTGGCTATTGGATTATTACAAAACTGGAATAATTCATCTCGATATTTACCCCTTATGAGTTGTGGATTTCTTAATACAAATAATTTACTCGCGCTGAATAGGTCCGCTTGCATCAGACGATCAATTATTTCCGACTGTCCCATATCTTCAGGGATCAGAATTTCCCGATGAGTATCTTTTTGGCTGAAGATTAATTTTTCAAGTTTTTGTATAAGATATTCATGTAAGAAATAGTCGTCCCCCAATAGGAAATAAATTTGTTGTAATTCTCCCCTTTTGAAAGAATTAAAAACATCATTAATCGATTGCGTTTTCACTGTTCCCTATCCATTAAACTGACAACAATCACTGCGATAAAAGCAAACACAAAACTCGTGAGTCTTTCGGTCATTAATACCTGTAAAGAATCAATATTGACCCATATAATGGTTGTTATAGCACCGGTTATTAAACCAGCAATAATTCCTTTACGCGTTGTCCTTTTCCACCATAGCATCAGGACGAGGGCCGGACCAAATGACGCACCAAGTCCACTCCAAGCGTAAGATACCATTTCGAATACTAAATCCTCAGTTCGCCAAGCCATAATGAATGCTAAAATACCGATTAACACCGTTAATATTCTGCTCAATTTTAGATAATCAGTATTCGGTTTCTTAAGTGTTTTGCTTACTAAATCTTCAGTCAGAATAGTGGTACTGACTAATAATTGTGAATCGGCTGTTGACATCATGGCCGCAATGGCTCCGCTGATAAAAATCCCTGCTAACCATGCAGGAAGTAAATACGTTGCTAAAATGGGCATTAATTTTTCCGGATCAGGCAACATTGATACAGATTGGATCATCTTTCCTTCGAATGATAATACGCCAGCATTCACAATATGTAAGCCAATTAGTCCAATAAACATGGAACCAAAAAATGCAGGGATAGCCCATGCAAAAGCAATTTTTCGACTTAACCCAATATGGGTGGATGAATCAATTGCCATATACCTTACTACTAAATGGGGTTGTCCCAAATAACCCAATCCCCAACTTAAGCCTCCGATAGCTGCCGCAATTGCTCCCCATCCAATCTTACCCCCGTAAAGAGTTTGAGTATCCCATATTACTCCACTGGCACCTAACGTCTTCATCTCAAAAAATGCAACAATCGGCAAGATTACCAATGTCCCAAACATTATCACTCCCTGAATGACATCTGTCCAGGCGACTGCGAGAAACCCGCCCATCATTGTATAAATTATAATGATGAAAGCCCCAATAATCATACCCTGCATTTCGGACAACCCAAATGTAACATTTAATACTTTTCCAGCACCGGAAAATTGAGCAGCTACATAAAATGTAAAGAAAAAAATAATGATAACAGCAGACAATATCCGAATTGTTCCTTTTTTGTCATTAAATCTCCGTTCTAAAAGTTCCGGTAATGTGAGCGCATTATATTTTTCAGTTATGTCCCTCAAAGGTTTTGCAATAATCAGCCAAGAAAAAATTATACCCGAAACACATCCAACTACAGTCCATAATTCCAATAATCCGGCTACCAGAGCAGCTCCAGGTAAACCGAGAATAAGCCATGCAGATTCTCCGGATGCCCTTTCTGACAGAGCAATCACCCAAGGACCCAAACGTTGACCACCTAAAGCATAATCTTTGATATCTTTCAAAATGCGAACGGTATAAAAACCGACACCAAGAATAATGAGTAAATACAGAACAAATGCTAAAGCAATCGTATTCATTTTATCCAATTAATACCGTTATCAGCCCAATGAAAATGCAATAAACCCCAAACCAATGAAATTTTCCTTTTGAAATTAATCTCAGTAGCCAGCGAAGAGATGCCCATCCCACAAGAAATGAACTGACAAATGCTGATAAAATTACCGAGTAGGATAATTCCGGTATTGCTGTAGATTCTATATCCAGCGCGGATAATAGGCCCGCTCCGGCAATAGCCGGTACTGCCAGTAAAAAGGAAAATTTGGCTGCAGTTTGGGGTGAAATGCCCAGGAACATCGCCATTCCAATAGTTGTACCCGATCTTGAAATTCCAGGAATGATTGCCACAGCCTGAATACAACCGATTAACAGCCCACTCTTAATGTTGAGTTGACGATTTTTGTTTTCAGCTAATTTTGTCATTATCAACCATGCGCCTGTCAATATCAAGCTAAATGAAACGGTTGAAATATTATCGAAAATTGAACGTATGTTTTCTTTAAAAACTAATCCTACTATGACAGCCGGAATCGTCCCAATAATAATTGCACTAATTAATTTTCTATTTTTTTTCAAAGAAATATTGAAGATCAATTCCAATATTTCATTTTTAAATACCAGTAAAACACTGCAAAGAGTTCCTAAGTGAACAATCACTTCGAAAATATTCCCCGGTAATGACAAGCCCAGTATATGCTGCCCAATAACTAAATGGCCGGAACTACTGATCGGTAGGAATTCTGTCAGTCCTTGTAAAGTTCCCAGTATAAGTGCATCTAATATATTCATATTCAGTTTGGAATTTAGAAGGAACAGATTGGAATAAAAAGACTACACCCAACCACAGAGGGCAATCATTCGTCCTGCCAGTTTTCCGTTCCTTCTGTACGAGTGAAACAACTCCGGATGGCAGCATGTGCATTTTGATTGTAAATTGATTTGATTCTTTTTTAATCCAAGTTGTTCCAATTCAGATTGAATAACACCCGATAAATCCAAAAAGGACCGATCATTCTTTCCTTTTGTTAAATATCGGGTCGGAAATTTCACTGCAACTTCGGGACCTATTTCAAAACAACATTGTTGGATCGATGGACCGATAAGAGCTGTAATATCGTGAACATGACTTCCAATCCTCTCCATTTCCCAAATTGTGTTCGTAACAATCTTTTTTGCAGTTCCCCTCCAACCGGAATGAACAAGAGCACAAATATTTTTGTTATTATCCAATAAATACAGCGGAATACAGTCAGCAACCTGAATGGATAAAACAATTTTTTTATCGTTTGAAACAAGGGCGTCAGCACAATCAACATCATTTTCTTCGCTGCAGTTATAAACTCGGTTACCATGAACTTGAGTAGGAATCAATAGGTTTGATGGGTCAAGTGACAACTCCTCTGATAATCGAATCCGATCTTCAGGGTTGGAAAAGGGGAATGACCGTGTCGTAAAACCAGCTACAAAACCATTGGATTTAAAATAATGACTAAAGTCAATAAATGAATCTTTTGGAATCGACAATGAATTAGGGTCTTTGCTGGTTGTAAAGATGGGCAGAATCCCCGATAAATATACCAATCGGTGAAAAGGTGTTATTCTTGATTTTCAAAATATGCATCGATTGGTTGGCGTGGTCTTCGGGAGAAAAAGAAATATTATGAGCCAGACCCTGATAATTTTCTTGCTCTAACTTTTGAAGAAACTCTGATTTATTTGATACTCGGGATTTCAATATTGAAAATAAGAATCCTCCCATATCAAATCCCAAAGTATAATCTTCGTTTTCATTTTGATCTTGTCGGGGATTTTTTGTGTGAGTTAAAATAGTCATATTTTCGAGATGAGGACCAATATTATCCTGAATCAGAATATCCGGTTGGTTCCAGGCATAATTTCCTACGAAACTCGTATTGAGATTATACAGCGGCAATTGTGTTCCAATATAGTTCAAATCGCTTGGATGAATTGGCATATATAATGCCTGAATTTTATCCAGTATTACCTTAGAGGAGTCTTCGATAACTTCGCTTACATCTTCATCTGCTAATCCAAAATAATCATCATCAGTCACTTCAAAAAGCGCATCCAAACTATCAAATGACATTCCCAAAAATTCATCGTACGGATTCTCCAGTGGAATCATATTTATTGCAATTTTGCGAAATGACTGAAATTGCTTTTCCAAATTTTCAGGCTTCCCGGTATATCTTTCAACTGCGACAACTTTACGATCTAAAGCATCCATCTCAATTAAAAAGGCATCCACTATCATGTCGCCGTAAGAGTCATTTGGCGCCAATATAGCAACACTGTCCTTATCAAGATATTCACCAATCCAACGAGCGGCGTTTCGCCCAAGTCTCATCCAATCTGATTGAATCTGAAATATATTTTCTCCAATATCTGAATAGTTAATTTCATTATCACCCACCACAAATACTGGTGTAGAATATTGTTTAATAACATTCACAGCTGCCAATGCATTGGTCTTATCAAGAGCAGTAATAATACCATATAGCTGACGGTTTTTCTGTAATCGGGTCATGGCTTCAATTGTTTTTATGGGATCACTTTGGCTGTCTTCAACTTGAAAAGCGATTTTGATTGTTTGGTCCGGTTGGTTTGCAGATTGGTTTAATCCACGGAAAAAGGATGTTCCACTATTTGAATTATTTCCCGATAAAGGTAATAATACTCCGAATGTAATAGTTTCAATTCCCGGTTGATAGGAAGCTAATTTTAGTTGCTCATATAAATCATAATATGTTTCCGGTACATCCAGTGGATTTATGTCGTTTAGCAAATAGGCGCACTCATCCGGTTGGCCTCTGTGCAAATAGTTATATGATTTCGCTAATAACAAAATAACTTCATTCTCTCCACTAAGGAGTAAATGCTGTTCTTCGATTGCCGGTGGAGAAATATTTAACAAAATTGTTTTATTTATTCGATGGTCAATTCTGGAATAATTATTGTCTTTTAGTTGACGGGAACGAAGATACATTCTAAAAGCAACATCAATATCTCCTTCCTCAATAAAGATATCCCCCATAATCATAAACGATTCAGATAATAAAGTATTATTTTTCACCAATAATCTTCCTCGTTCTTTTGCTTCTTTTAATCGACCAAGAGCAAAATCTGTCTTCATTGCGATTAGTTGAATCGGAAAAAAATAATCTCCTGTCGGTTTCGTAAGTAATTTTTTTAATGTATGATCGGTTTTTACAAATTGTCCCGCATCGTAATACTCAAGGGCTTTTTCAAATTGATCAGAAATAATCCTTTGTTGGAGCCAGTTTTGACTGAAAACAATTTCGTTCAGTGAAAACAGTAAAAATATGGTTGTGAAAATTCTCATTGTATTTGAATTATATAAAGGAATTAAGCTCCATTTGTTCCTGCGAATTGT
>JBHHTW010000026.1:0-32660 GCA_046861385.1 Fidelibacterota bacterium
GGAGCAGCCGGAAACGGTCAATAAATTGATTAGGGACTTTATAAATCAATCTGCTTAAAAGGTTTTACTTTAATTATTTAAAAGTGATTGAGGAAGAAATAGGTACTAAAACCAATGTTCTATTTTATTAGAAAGGAATTTTTCAATTGGAATTCCCTGATTTCCAATAAGGAGAATTTTAGTTGGTTTAAACTGTTCTGAAAATGTTTTCAGACCGGATAGGCTTGTTTTTTGTAATCCGATTTTTACTTCTATAGCAACCAGTGACGGATATTGTTCTACGATAAAATCTACTTCCCGATTGATATGTCTCCAGTAATAAATATCAAAATAGTTTTGAGTTGCATTGTTAATTATATGAGTTCCAATGGCAGATTCAACCAACCGTCCACAAAAAACAGGATTTTCTTTCGCCGTGATCAAATCGTAATTGGAAACGGCCGTCATTAACCCTGTATTCATCACATTCAATTTAGGACTTGATCCGCGCCGGCGGACCTGTTCTCCTGCAAATTTTTTTATTTCCGTCAACATACCGGTACCGGACAATAAATATAAATAATGAGCCAATGTGGTTGTATTACCTGCATCTTGGAGTTGACCTAGCATTTTTGTATAAGACAATATTTGCACAGAATATTCACAACCAAGAAAAAAACTCTTCGGAGTAATGCCGGCTTATCCACCCGATTCATCAATAATATATCTCTGGATATGGTTGGCTCAACCAAGGAATCATTGATATAATTTTTCCATCTTTGATAGTCATGAATAAATTCTGCCGCTCCAGGATAGCCGCCGAAAAAAATGAATTCTTCGAGAGAAAAATTAAAAGCTTCTTTCATTTCAGGATATGACCAATGGGTGATCGGAATGATTTCAAACCTGCCTGCCAGACTTTCGGTAAGCCCTTTTTGAATTAATAATGGTGCCGACCCAAGCAACACAACTTTTAATCCAATGTGATTTTTTGTATCCTCATCCCACAATCTCTTTATCGTCTCAGATCATTGGGATAATTTCTGAATTTCGTCAAGTACCAAAATACCAGTTTGATTATTTGACACTGAAATTAATGATCGCGCGATTTCCCACTGTTGCTCAATCCAAATTTCGTTTTGCAAAGATGGCTGGTCTGCTGAAATATAATGTGCAGGTACAGTTATTTCTTCCAGCACTTGATTCGCAAGTGTGGTTTTAACCGTTTGACGGGAACCTGCAAGAACCTGAATAAATTTCCGAGGCTCTTTCAGGCGCTCGCGCAGTCGATTATATATTGGTCGCCGGTACATTTTGCTCAACACATTGAGTAAAATAACTCAATACGTTGAGTAAATATAATTATTCGGTATTATACAGGCGAGGGAAATAGTAACAATATTGAGAGAACTGGAAGTGAATATGAGTATTTAGAACAGATGGAACGGCAAGAAATCGTAAATAAAATTATCAGTAAATTCATTAGCAGAAATAAGGATCATTAACGAATATGTTTAGGGAAGATTTACTAAAAGATAAAACAATTATTGTCACAGGAGGAGGGACAGGTCTTGGGAAATCCATGGCCACCCGTTTTGGAGAATTGGGTGCAAATTTGGTTATTGCCAGCAGGCGGGAGGACGTTATCCAATCTGCAGCAGAGGAGTTAAGGCAGACCGGCGCTGATGTGCTGGGTTTATCCTGCGATGTACGCAAACCCCATAGTGTACAGGAAATGGTGGGAGCAGCAAAAGAAAAATTTGGGAAAATTGACGTTTTGCTGAATAATGCCGCCGGGAATTTTATCAGCCCAACAGAAAATTTGTCGCCAGGCGGATTCAAAGTTGTTGTTGATATCGTACTTAATGGAACTTTCAATTGTACTCATGCTGTGGGAAAGGAAATGATAGATCAAAGCGGCGGAACAATGTTGAATATTGTCACAACCTACGCGTGGACCGGATCGGGGTATGTGGTTCCTTCTGCGGCAGCCAAAGCAGGCGTTTTGGCTATTACACGATCTCTGGCGGTGGAATGGGCAAAATACGGAATCCGAATGAACGCTATTGCACCGGGGCCATTTCCCACAGAAGGCGCTTGGTCAAGGCTGGCTCCTCCGGGACTGGGAATTGAAAAGAAGATGAAAAATCGCATACCTCTCAAAAGGTTTGGTGAACATATTGAATTAGCCAATCTGGCATCATATTTGATTAGCGACGAAGCCGGATACATCAATGGAGAAGTCGTGACCATAGATGGAGGAGAATGGCTGAAAGGAGCCGGGGAATTCAACGAATTGGATAAAATACCCAAAATGGCTTGGAAAGCTATGGAATTAATGAGGAAAAAGTCTAAAAAATAGACTTTAGTAAATCTACAATATAACTCCCGAAAATTCTGTAAAGGATAATAGTGTAGGGAATTGCAAAGGCGAAAAACATAAAGGGACTACTTCTAAATTCATTTGAATATGGGCTTTTTTGTGTCTTTTCAAAAAGATTACGGAGTCCAATCATGGTTACGTGAGCAGAATAGCTTGCGATAGCAAATAGAAATATAACCACAAGGTGTTCTATCCATGTCAATGAATTAAGCCATTTACCAAAACTCATACTTACTCTCCTAAAAAAGCCGCCCCGTAGACACCGGCCGAATCACCCAATTTATTCTTTAAAATGGGCGTTACAACATGATCGCTGAATGTTTCTCGATAAACAGCGTCTTTTCCTTCGGTATACAAAAGGTCGATATTAGAAAGGCCGCCACCCAATACAATTGCATCCGGATCCAAAATATCAATAATATGACTCAGGGCTTTCCCAAAATTCAGAATAAAATTTTCTTTCCATTTGGGATAGGCTAAATACAGTTTTTGATCAATTATTTCGGAGGCTACTTTATTTTCGCCTGTTAAATCCAGCCATTCTTTTTCCAAAGCGGTACCGCTGATGTAAGATTCAGTACAGCCATTATTGCCACAATAGCAATCACGCCCATCTGGGTATAAAACATGATGACCCCATTCCCCGGCAATATGATTCGGTCCACGGTGGATTTTTCCGTTGATGACTATGCCTCCGCCAACACCGGTGCCCATAATGACCCCAAACACAACTTCAGCGTCTTTGGCCGCTCCCATGGTTGCTTCTGCCAATGCAAAACAATTGGCATCGTTTTCCATTTGAACTGGTACATTGAATTCTTTTTCCAGGTCTTTCTGCAAAGGCTGACCGATAAGGCAAATGGTATTACTATTTTTCATAATACCCACAGTTGGGTCTATTGCTCCCGGCGTGCAGATCCCAATCTGATACACGGATTCCGCTTGAGATATTAATTCATTCCCTAAGGCTCCGATGCGATTGATAATTGAATTATATCCATTTTCCCGACTCGTTGGTACACGTTTTCTTTCTAAAGTGTTACCATTGCTGTCTAATAAAATACCCTCTATTTTTGTGCCGCCAAGATCAATGCCGATTCTATTCATTTATCAGTTCTTCCAGAATGGTTTTGAATTCAGATAATATCATGGATGTGGCTCCCCACACCTTGTATTGGTTAAAGTGAAAATAAGGGACATTTACATCAAATCCCCTGATATTTCTATTTTCGATTTTCATATTGTTGCTATCAACAAGATCATTCACCTGCACCGGAAAAACAGTTTCAACTTCATTTGGCTCGGGATTTATTTCTAATAGTGAATGGGTCATTCCCACAAACGGATGAATCTTAAAACCGGTTACAATAACGAATAAAGGAGAGAGTGGGCCCAGAAGCTTTATATTATCGGTTGCAACACCGATTTCTTCGTTTGTTTCCCGAAGTGCAGTTTCCCACAAGGTTTCTCCGGATTCCTGTGCACCGCCAGGCAGTGATATTTGACCCCGATGGTGTTCCACCGTATGGGTTCTTTCAGTTAGGAAAAAACAAATATCTCCCTGATGTTCATGAATGAGAATAAGGACAGCAGATGGTCTGGCATCCTCTTCCTTATTAGTAAAATTATATAATGGTTTAGATTTGATACCCATTATGGTATGGGCATTCTTCCCGGGGAGTGTCGTCTCCAATCGTTTTTCTAAATGAATTGATAATTCTGTAAGGTTCATCAGGCAGAAAACTTATCGTTTTTTTCCCAAAACTACTGCATGTTTACGGTTGATTATGAAACTTCAACACATCATTTGGGACTGGAACGGTACATTGCTCAATGACAGATGGCTTTGTGTTGAATCCATTAATAAAACACTGCGAAGACGAAATCTGCCAACGATAACAGAAGAAAAATATTTAGATATATTTTGTTTTCCCGTTGAAGATTATTACAAAAAACTGGGATTTGATTTTGATAAAGAACCATTCACCATTACCGGAACTGAGTTTATAAAAAACTACAATTCACGGTTCCAAGAACCGGAATTGCATGATGGCGTCATCGAACTTCTTGATTTCTTCCAAAAAAGAGGGATGACCCAATCCGTTTTATCTGCCGGGAAACTGGAATATGTTAATGATTGTATTTTCCATCACAGTCTTGAAAAATATTTCATCAGCATGCTGGGAATCGACAATCATTATGCCGGTGGAAAAACAGATATTGGTAAAGCATGGATCAAAAAAATGCATTTTAGTCCACAAGAATGTTTGATCATTGGAGATACACTTCACGATTTGGATGTTGCCAGGGAAATGGGTGTGAATTGTGTGTTGATTGCCCAAGGTCATACAAGCCGGGCACGGTTGGATGCAACAGGGGCGAAAGTTTTCGAAAACCTTTCCGAATTTAGAGAGTGGTTTTCCTTGGAAAATGATTAATTAGATAAAAACTTTGCGGAAGTTTGAAACTTCCGCAAAGTTATGTTTTTACTAAAATAAGAGATGGAAGTAATAAACTTTTACCACTCAACCGAAGCCCTGGCGCCTAAGCCAGGACCATAAAACATAGCGTTCAGCAATAACCGTTCACTTCCTCTAAAATATCCTCTCAAGTAAATATACAAGATTTATTCTATTAGGTAAAATTTTTTTCCAAGTCTTTAACAACATATACTAGTCTAATAACCTTCTAATTGACTAATTGAAATAGTTAAATAAATCTGTACGAGGAAAAGTCTATGGTTAATGTTGAAACTGTTTACAGGAAATAACGGAATAATTGGCTATAATAATTAATCATCGTAGAATTATCATCTTCTTTGTAATGGATATATCCGACGTTTGTAATCGGTAAAAATATATACCGGAAGGAATTTTTGAAGAATCAAAAAGTAAGCTATGCCTTCCGGATTCGACTACACCATTAAATAATATCATTATCCGTTGTCCAAGAACATTGATAACTTCAACTAACACTTTTTCTCTCAATGGCGAAGAAAATTCAATAGTTGTTTGTGGATTAAACGGATTTGGGAAATTTTGATAGAGTTTAAATTGGCTAGGAATGATTTCTTCATCGCTGTTTTCTATTGACATCACAAAGTTGTTTCGGAAAATCCAAATACCTCCTGACGCATCTGCCAAAACTATGGTGTCGTTTTTAACCGCAACGCCCATGGCTGATGCCTCACTAAACAGTGCAATTTCTTGTGGATTTGTAGGGTCAGAAATATCTATGACCCCAAAATCCCGATCTACCCAATAAATAAAATGTTTAGAAACTGCAATATCGAAACTGTTAGCACCATAATGTGTTGGTGTTGAACCAATTAAGAAAGGAGAATATGGGTTGGAAATATTGACTATGAACATTTCACTTGTTGCAACAAAAGCAAGTGAATCGTATACTGCAACTCCCAGAGCGATATCTAGAATACTACTCACCGCTACTGGATTAATGGGATTGCTCCAATCAATAATTCTCAATCCACTATCCGGTGTTGCCAAATAGGCAAAACTATCCTTTATCGCAATATGATACGGTCTATAAGGAGCACGAAAAACACTCACTTGTGTGGGTTCTAAGGAATTGTTAACATCAATGATTTCTAATATAGAGTCACTATATGCCCAATTTGCGCCGGTCATAAATATCAAATTTCCTGATAGTGCAAGAGAGTTGGGATGAGAAGAATAATATTGCTCTTTTGCAATTCCAATGTGATGACTTACGATATACGGATTTTGGACATCCGAAATATCTATTACCCATAATCCACGGGTTGTATCTCCAGTAGCCCAACCCCAATTAACAACATAGGCAAAACTATCGGATACCACAACATCAGCGGTCCAACCATGCATATTGATATTTGCTATTCTCTCCGGCTGCTCCGGATTGGATATATCCAGAATCCAAAGCCCTGACCAACCGCTGGCAACAAAAGCAAGATCCCCTCTTAAAGCCACTTTGTTCGTATACTGACTGGTTGGGAAAAAAGTGTGATCTTTTAAAGAATCTACCTGGGTTGCATCCACGACCCAAAGACCGGATGTATAAGCAGCAAAGATAGTTTCATTATTTGAAGATATGGCATATCCATCCTTCAACGAAGCGCTATTTTTTTCTATATGTCCGACAACAAAAGGATTCCATGGGTCCGACACATCAACAGAATAAATTCCTGCAGCGCGCGTAGCAGCATAGGCATAGTTTCCTTGAACGGTTAATGAACGAATAGCAACGCCATGATTTTCACTAGTTGTTATTCTAATCTGACCAAGTTCAATGGGAGAATACGGTTTTGAAACATTAAAAATCCTGAAATTGGCGCCGCCCCCACCTACGCCAACGTACAGAAGATTATCTTGTACAAAAGCGCTGAGTCCCGTACCTCCAACATCCAGAAATGAATAATCCAAATTATCCGGATTGGTTGCATTTACTATGGTTATATCCGGCCATTCAGGGTTGCCAACATAAGCATAGGGACCTTTAGCAGCTAAACACCGTGGAAACTCTCCTCCCGCCGCCATACCGCTCATCACTACTGGATCGGTTGGATCGGAAACATCAACGACAAATACTGAAGCACCATAGGTGGTTACAAATGCTAATGAATCTTCAACGACTACCTTTAATGCTCCACTTGAGATATCTACTTCACCCAGATTTTGTGGATTGATTGGGTCGTAAATCGATAATATTTGCAGTGAAAAACCATTTACCAGATACAATAAAGAATCTCCAACAAAAATATCATTGATCATTCCATCAGTAAGATACTCTCCAACAATAGCAGGAGATTCTGGGTTGGAAACATCCAATATATGTAAAGTCGGTCCGTTTCCAATAAAAGCATAATTTTCTCTTGTTGCTACAGCCCAACAAGATCCCCAAGCCCAACGTCCAATTACCTCTAATGAAGAATCACTTATTTCAAAACTATTATTAATAAGTCCTGTGGGGTAATAATGGTCAGGTTGATCATAATCAGAAATTTGCCCAGCATCAAGTATGATAAAATGTAGAAAAATAAATAGAATAAAGCATTCTATCATATTCATTCTGATTCCATTGAGGAATTTGGTTAATCGTTTAATTAATAGATTAGAAATCATCTTGTAATGTATATTTTTATTTATAACATTGGAAAGTCTATCATGATAATTACAATTTTGCCACAAATTAATGTGAAAATGTTAATATTATCATTGCTCTCACTTGTTTGGATTACCTAATGGTCTGAAAAACCAGCCTTTATAATACTGTTGAAATGTACTTTAACAGAGTAAATACTCGTCGATTTTGTTGCCGAAAAACCTACCACTCAACCGAAGCCCTGGCGCCTAAGCCAGGACCATAAAACATAGCGTTCAGCAATAACCGTTCACTTCCTCTAAAATATCCTCTAAAGTTTGGCTGTGTGGCGAACAAAATGACCTGGCCATTTCCCAACCTTTCTCTCGTTGCCCAAGCGCCGTTTGCAATGCGTTCCTTTGCTTCCGGCCATAATAATCCTCCCAGGCGAAGGTCGGAGGCAGGCGCTAACCGAGCAGGAGAATGGGCAGGGTTTTTTGTCATAAGGACAGTCGATGTGCCGAATAAAACAGGTGTCATATCGCCGCAACCAAAATTCAGCCAATGTTCCGGATCAAGATTCACTCTAAGGATGGCTCCCTGCGGGCTCAGTTTTCTTCCAAGCTCATCCTGATCTTTTAACTCCGAAATATCTGATTTTTTCTTATCATTTTCTTTTGTGGTTTCATCTTCAGACTGTTTTCCTTCCCAAAGTTCAAGGCTGTCCACGGCAATACTACCGGTCGCCTGATATTGAGATAAATTATATTGGTAGCTGTCTAATTCCTTTAAAATATTTCTACGCTTTCTAACACTGCTTAATCCCGAAGAAGAGTCCGCTATGAAACTGGCAGCAGCCCCAATTGCAATCAATGTACCACCATCTTTGACCCAATCTTTAAGCTTTTTTATTCCACCCTTTCCAAGGATATCTTTATAAGCGCCTCCCCAGGAAGAAGGGAGTACGATAACATTGTATTTCCGCAGGTCCGTTCGGCGGACAGACATGAAATTCAAAAGAGTTGTTCTGGTTTGTAATCGGGAATCCAGTAAATGCCAAACGGATCCAAAACTGTACTGGCTGATGGGTGGACCTCCAATAAGAGCAATCCGTGCGGACTGCAGCAAATTCACATCATTGCCTCCAAGGTCCGGACCCGATTCTGCTAATGCAGTGCCAATGCCAACAATATTGATTCCACTTTCGGAAGCTATTTGTGAAAGTAATTCAACATTCAATTTTGGGTTAGATTGTTTTCGGATCAGTATACTGCCGGCCGCATATGTTTGCCCTTCAATCTGCACCGGTTCCATAACAGCCCACAGTTTGATTTTATTTTCCATCAATCGAGACAAAGCAATATAAATACCATCTTCAGCGCCGTCTATGATAAATCCATATTCTGCATTAGTGTTCAACAATTCTCCATCATCTGATAAATGGTCATAGGGTCTCATGTCAAATCTGGGAAGGGATGTAGTGTAAAATCCTTCCAATCCAAAAGCCAGAGGGAGGGACCACGCTGTGACGTCATAAAGAGTTGATTCACTGTTTTTCAATACTTCCCGTCGTTCTTTTTCCATGGATTTTGTATCGAGCCTGATGTCAAACTGCAAGATATTTTGAATTAATGCTTTTAAAGGCTGATTCACAGGAACAATCAAAGCACCGCCTTTTATTCGGGTATTTTTAATTATATTATTGGCGCTGGTTTTTGCGGAAGCTAATCGAATATCATTTTCGGTGACATATACTTCAATCGTTTGTCTTTTCAATGTTTCAGCAAACGCATCGAGACGATCCAGATTATCTGACAATGGAAAAACAAATGCCTCCTTTGGATCACTATCGACAGCATTTTTTCGAATATGATAATAATCTCTTAATAATTCTTCCCGATGAGCGGCAGCCGTCGAAAGATTTGCCATAGAGCTGATGAATTGATGATGAACTGCTTCCCGAAATGTTGTTTTGGATCCATCAGGACGTTTAATTAATTGACCGGACGTTCGGGATTGCTCATACAATATTCCTACCATCCCGGCGAAAATTCCCCAAGAACTCCCATAACCGGGATAGATTTCTTCATTCCAATCCCGGGTATAATAACTCCATCCGTATTGATTGAAAGCATTTGCTTGGTCTGTTGCAAATTGTTTCCACCATTTATGGAGAGTGGGATGGTTATAGGGATTATATGGTTCTCGGGGAGGATTAAATAAATATGTATCGTATGCGCCCATTTCATGGGCATCAACCAGGAGTTGAGGCTTCCAATCTAATATGGCTTGAACGATGCCTCTACTTTCAGGATGAACGGTGGCAAACCAATCCCTGTTTAAGTCAAATAAATAATGATTGGTACGACCCCAAGGCCACATTCCACGATGGTTTAAGCTCTGAACATCCGGGTTGGGAATGACACCACCCCATTGTTGGTGCTGCGATAATATTCTTGCCCTACCATCGGGGTTTTCCAAAGGATCAATGCAAACAATAATATTTTCTAGAATTTTCTGTGTTAACGTATCTATCCCGGCAGCGAGCTGGTATGCAAGGAATACAGCTGCATCCGGACTGGATACTTCATCACCGTGAATGGCATATGCCATCCAGGCCACCGCAGGCGTGGAATGAATAATATTATCCACGTTCTCTCTTTTATTCAGTTTTCGAGGGTCTGCCAGTTTTTGTAGATTTTTTCTGTGTTGTTCAATATTTTTATCATTTTCTTTACTGGTAATGGTGAGATATATGAGTTCTCTTCCTTCGTAGGTCTGACCATAGCTATATAGTGTGGCGTTTTCCAAGGCAGCATCTAAATACTCAAAATATGTTTTTGCTTCCCAATGTCTAACGGGTCTGGACCCAAGTTCAAAACCGAAGAATACCGATGGAGATTGGATATTATTGTCGTAAACACCATTTAAAAAAAATGGTGTTTCATAATCACCAAGACCCGGATGGTCATGGGTGCGCATTGTTTGACCAAAAATAATACTAATGAATAACAGAATGGTTATTTTATTCATAATGGTATCCTCTAAATGTTGAATAGATGTTTTGTATTGAATGGTTTTCAAAACCCTTTACTAACAAATTCATTTTTTCATCTCCGGTTCCAAATCCACCCCCAATCCTTCGGCAATTCGATTTATATAATTGAAAAAACCGATTACTTGAGCGGCGTCGCTAATGGCATCCTGCGTAAACCCGACCGCTTCCAGCTCTCGAAAATCTTCCTCATTCATCTTTCCCGGCGTGAGTGTCAATTTTTCGGCCCATGCACATAATGCATTATCTTCCTCTTTTAATCCTGCAATCCGCCAGTTGTGTTTTACATGCTCGGCCAATTTATTATTCTGAACTTCATCCCGGAAGTCTTCTCCATGAGATTCTGTTCAGTAATGACATTGATTTGTGCTTGAAACAACAGTCGCCAGCATTTCCCGCTGGGCTCGGGATAATTCTGATTTTCCATACATAATGGATAAATACATTCGCATGGAATCCCTCATCGCCTCCGGGCTCTTGCTCATCACTTTTCGAATATTTGATATTCTTCCAGATCTTTTTAATGCTTTTTCATATTCCTTCTTCAGGGTTCCTTCAGCTTCTTCCGGTATTATCGTATCTATGTATGCCATGATAATATCCTATAAAAGTGACTAAAATGAATATGTTAATCCCACTGAAACAGTGTGATCTTCCGGTTTATAAAAAACATTAGGTAACAATACATAATCATCATCATCGGTTGTGTAATTTGAATCAATTGTACCGTTTAAATCTTCGTATTCTGCTAATGTTAAATAGCCACCATTTTCATCAACAGCATAAGCGTAACTTTTTGCAATTTTGTCCAATTGATACTTAGAATCAAAATCATAATAATAATTGATATCCAGGGTAAGAGCATTCTTAAACGTTTTAAAAGACAGGACCAATATGCTTTTTAATAAATATTTATCCATATTGTCAAAACGGGGTTTGTAGTATACCTGCCAATTGATAGTTACGGCAGGAGAATCAAATGATCGTTTATATTTTGGACGTAGCGAATGGCGGGTTAACCTTACCGGATCTTCATTTATGTATTTTTCCTCCTCAAACAATGCAGCGTAGCTAATAGAGAAATAAGGTCCAAACCGGTACTTCCCTCCGATGCCAACATTGGATCTACTATCCAATGCACTTAAAGAATCAAATCCCCATCCAGCAAAAATAAACGGAGAAAAGGTTTGATTGGCATATAAATCTAATTTTAGAGTCGAATTTCCATCGTCTTCGTAAGGACTTTTATTATAAGTTGATTTTGCCCTGCTTGCCGAAAATAATAATTCAGTATCGGGAAAGGAGAATTTTCCCAACCGTATCAGACCATTTTTTGTAACAGAAAAAGAACCATTAAAGTAATGATAATCAAGGTTTCCGGATCTGCCAAAATATGAACCGGAGACCTTGATGGCTGTTGGATCACCTTGGAGAGCTGACATGATTATTAATGTGAATACGACGCGTTTCATACCAATCCTTGCTTTAATAAGAAAAGAAATTATAAGAATAAAATTTAATTTAGAAGTGATGAAAAAAAACAAGGCAGATTTCTGCCTTGTTTTTCAGGTTATTTTGTTATAAAAAATGAGTGATAACCTTTTAAGGCATTTTGTCCTCATCTGCTTTTTTTATCTCATCAGATTTTAGATCATCTTTTTTAGTTTCTACACTGGGTGCGGCTTTGAGGGATTCGGCGGTAGGTGCAGAGGCAGACTTTGTAACACTAGGAGCGACAGCCTTGCTTGAAAGACTCGCAGGTACCATTTTCTCTTCAGTAGGTTGTTCCTTAGATTTTGTTTTTACATCCCCATCTTGAGATAATTTTTTAGATGGTGCGGCTACTTTTTTTGCAAGTCGATCAGAAGGTTCTTGATTCGCAATGCCTTTTGATTTTTCTTTCACAATTTCATCTTTCGTTTTGTCCATATCATCCTGAGCATAAACAAAGGTGATTGATGAAATTAAAAAAGTAATCATCAGCAATTTGAAAATGTGTTTCATATTGAAACCTCCTTCAATTAAGATTATTTTACCTATACTATTAGAATAATCTAGGCAATAAACTCTGGTGAATTATAGGCTGGTATTCTCGGAAAAACAATACTCTTTTTATAATTATTAAAATGCGGAATTATTCATGAAATAACCAAATGAAGAATCATTTATTTTAATAAAAAGTTGGGTATTTTTACTAAATATTCCATTTGTTTATTGCTGTACTATTTAATCTAATTCGGTATCCGGTTTCATTAAAAAAGTGACTCCCACCTGCTTCTGATAAAATTTAAATATGGCGGACAGGGAACCTGCTATCAAATGGATTATAAAAGAAAAATCCCCAACGATTTCCCAAATGAAGGTATTGGGAAAAAGTCCTTTAAAGAGATAACACGGAATGCGCTTAAATAGAAACAAAAGAAGTAATAAAAATCAGATACATGTTCTGCTAATAAGGAAATCATTCTTTCAACCTGGAATAGTAACGGCCTGACAAGCCGGCCGTCACACACGAGGTTTATTGGCCAAGTTTAGGGCAGAGTTACGCTCTTTATCTTATAGACCGTGGACAACCCTATGAGCTGTCAAACTGGAGGCCTCGTACTTGCGGTATCTCAACAGTCAAAGGTCCCATTCGAGTGTAGATTGTCTTGGGTTTATATCCATTGGCATAACCCAATCGCTCCTCACTTCTCCAATAAGGGGCCGCATTGAGAAACTCAGCCCGTTCCAGCTACATGGCAAAATCAAACAGCAGCTTCATCACTGGTAATATGCCTTCTGTTCCTTTATTAATGACTTCTTCCATTATTCCTTCAAATACTGTAGTTTTCTCTATTGGGTTCATTTTGGGGTTCTCCTTTTTGTTTTTCTCATTTGAATTTGCGAACCCTGAACCCTTTTTACAGAAAGAATTTTACACTACCCCAAAAAATTGCACTGTTTACATGTTTTATGTACATTTTAGAGTACCATCAAGGGATTATTGATGTGAATAGTAAATATACCGAAAGTAATAATTATTTTCATCTTATCGACTATAATTCTCCGAAGTATTTAAACTACAATCTAAATATGGAGAATAAAAAATGAGATTATTTCGCAACATAATTTGGGTTTTTTCTATAATAATAAACCAAATGTTGTTCTCTGGTGAATGGTGTGAAACACCCACGCCAGAAAATGATTTTTTAGACTCGATTGGAATTGAAGAATATACATCTGAACACCCGGCTAAAAATATCAATCTGTTTTTCCACATAATTAAACCAACAGTAGGATCCGGTGGATTTAGTAATTCCCAAGTAAATGCGCTCTTCACAATTTTAAATGATGATTTTGAGTCGGGTAACATTTCCTTCACAGAAGTAGGGCGAAATACTATTAAGAATAGCACCTATTATAATAATCCCAACTTAACAACATTAAGACAGCCTTTTGGTCACAGTAATGCATTGGATATTTTCCTTGTGCCTGGAGCTATAGGCGATGCAGGGTCAATTATTAGCCATTCTGTGATAGTAGGTTTAGATTTTGCTGGAACGAGTGTCCTCTCTCATGAGGTTGGTCATAGCTTCAGTTTATATCACACACATGATACTGGGTTTGGGGCTGAGTATGGACATGATTGTAATACGACGGGAGATTTAGTTTGTGATACACCACCAGATCCCAATCTTCATCATGGTGCATATGTAGACAATAATTGTGATAATATTCCACATATAGACATAGATCCAGACTCAGGAATTCAAGATCCGTACAATCCAGATACACATAATATAGAATCCTACACTGATTTATCCTGTTTGGATTGGTTTACTGATGGTCAATTTGATCGAATCCATACTAATTTCATTCATTCAGCAATAATGGATGCTTATGTTGAAAAAATAGTCGTACCTCAAAATTTATCATGGACCAACTCAAGTAATCATCCAAGGTTAAGCTGGAATGCAGTAAGTGATCCAGATTTAGACGGGTATTTAATTTATCGAAACATACTAGGTGAAAGTATAAAGTGTGATCAATTTCAATTACACGCCACTCTTTCTAGCTCACAAACTACCTATACTGATCAATCCATTGATGTTGTACACCCAAGATTTGCTTTGAATCAGGCAGAATATTATGTAGTTGCGATAAATACTGATGATGACAAATCCTTTCATTCAAATATTATATCTGTGCCTACTAATACATCTGCAAAACAATTGGTTGCAACCGAATTCTGGGAAACTGCTGGACCACTGAATTACCCGAGAGTCGACCATGTTGCCACTAAATTATTAGACGGATCAGTATTAGTAACTGGTGGTAGTTCACTTATTGATGACCATTCTTTGAATTCCTGCGAAGTTTATGATGTTGAAGATAATTCATGGAATACGACCGTTTCGCTAGCAGAAGGCAGAAGTGGACATACAAGTACATTATTAAACGATGGTAATGTATTAATAATAGGCGGGATAACATCATCATCATCAATAGAATCATGCGAAATTTATAATACGACAACTAGCTCCTGGGCTTACATAAATCCACTTGTGGAGTCAAGGGAGAGTCACGCCTCTGTACTACTACGTGACGGACGAGTATTGGTAATAGGTGGATTTAATTTATATCCGGCAGGAGAAGAATCTCTTTCTAGTTGTGAAATCTATAATCCAATGACAGGTGAGTGGCGGCAAGCAGCACCATTAAATCATTCAAGAGGGAACCATAAAGCAATTTTATTAGACAATGGCAATGTAATTGTTATTGGGGGTCAAAAACTTTGGGGTGATCCAATATTAATGACTGAGATATATGATCCAGCCTTCGACTCGTGGAGTGATGTTGATGATCTAAATTTCCCTAGATCTAATTTTTCTACAACCAAATTAGAAAATGGTGATATATTAGTTGTCGGAGGTGATTCTGATACGTGTGAAATATTTGATCACCAATTGAATTACTGGAAAGTAACTACACCTGTGTTATTTCCCAGGACATCTGGAATTCGATCAGTATTATTAGAGAATGGAAAAGTTTTACTAACTGGGGGCAGAATAGAATGCGAATTATTTGATCCAGCAGAAGCCCGATGGACTCAAATACAAGATTTACCATCAATCAGGTTTAATCACACCCTTACAGAACTCGAAAATGGCGGAGCATTACTTGCAGGTGGAAGCTCTGATAGTACGTGCTATATTTATTATCCTGATACAGTACTCGTCAGTACCCAACCTAACTCTTTTATTCCTTATAATTATCTGCTTAAGCAAAATTATCCCAACCCATTTAATCCTGTCACAACAATTCAATACGAACTACCTCAAAGATCGAACGTCCAAGTAACCATCTACAATCTACTGGGTAGGGAAGTGACAGCGTTGATATCAGAAACACAGGAAGCTGGTATTAGATCAGTTATATGGAATGCAATGGATAATCATGGCGAGCCAGTCAGCGCCGGAGTCTATCTTTATCAAATACAAGCCCTCCAAAAAGAAGGTGGGCAGGCAGGAGAGTTTGTGCAGACGAAGAAAATGGTGTTGATGAAATAGTATCATATGATACTAACTAAAAATAGTATCTTATATTTAGTGGCTCGGGCCGGAATCCCCGCCTACGTACCTTCGGCCGGCAGGGAACCAGCTATCAAATGGATTAGAAAAGGAAAATCCCCGTATACCTACATATACAGGGATTTAGAGAGTGGCTCGGGCCGGAATCCCCGCCTACGTACCTTCGGCCGGCAGGGAACCAGCTATCAAATGGATTAGAAAAGGAAAATCCCCGTATACCTACATATACAGGGATTTAGAGAGTGGCTCGGGCCGGAATCGAACCAGCGACACAAGGATTTTCAGTCCTCTGCTCTACCGACTGAGCTACCAAGCCACAATTACAAAAATCATTCATGACCCGGTAGCGAAGTCGGAGACTGTTTGCCACGCCGAAGTGATAACGAAGGCGGGAGCTACCAAGCCACAGTAAATTGTTAAAAAAAGCCGCTGAAATTACCGGCGTTTATGGCCTTATGCAAATGCAAAGTCATCAATATTAAAGTCCTTGCTCATTGATGACAAGACATCTATTTTCCGCCGCAAAATTTTAAGACAAATGAACATAATACTCGCATCACATAATCCTCATAAAGTGGAAGAGTTGAAATCAGTCCTCCGTGATTTATCCGTTGAGATCAAGACGCTGGGTGATTATCCAAATATAGGCGAAATTAAGGAAACCGGGAGTACACTGGAAGAGAATGCTTTACTGAAAGCCCAAACAGTTAACCGGTTAACCGGAATTCCGGCAATCGCTGATGACACTGGTTTGGAAGTTGATGCTCTTAATGGTGAGCCCGGGGTGTATTCTGCTCGTTATGCAGGTATGAGGGCGACCTACGAAGATAATGTACAAAAACTTCTGGAGAAGATGTCGAATATAGAGGTTAAAAAGAGAACGGCCAGATTTCGAACAATTGTGGCGTTTGTTGATGGTGAAACTGAACTGATGGCCGAAGGGAAAATTGATGGTATAATATCCCTTGAACCAAAGGGTTCGTCCGGGTTTGGATACGATCCGCTGTTTTATCTACCGGAAATGAATTGTACATTCGCGGAACTTTCTGCAGAACAAAAGAATAAAATCAGTCATCGAGGACTCGCAATGCAAAAACTTCAAAAACATCTATCTGCTTATTGGAGCAGTAATATATAAATCAGGAGTATAACCTATAGACCTACCGCTATTGGAATTAATCCCCGCGAGTTGGGATTACTGACACCAAAATAACAAAAAAGGAGATATCCCTTTGAAGAAAGGGAGTAAGGCCGTATTCGTATTAATACTGACCATTTCAGCAATTTTTGCGCAGAGTGGCTATTGGGATCCGTCCGCCCCAATATCTTCCGAAAACTATACGCCGTACTCTAATTTTGTTTCTCCTGCATTCCCCAATATACCTAAACCATTAAGTCTTTTATCTGATACTCTAACGACATCGCTGGGCTGGATAAAAATGAATTTTATCCAACATGATATTGAAATTTACATTGACCGCAATTGGGAATACATCACCATTACTGAATATATTGAAGATGAGATTTACAAAATTCCCTTTACGGCACCGGTGGAATGGTATTTTCAACAAATGATGGATGTAAAACGACAAATTGTTTTTACAGAAAAAGTGAATTTAAGTATAGAAGAAACTCAGGCAGGCTCGCGCCGGGGTACTAAAGGAATTACTATCGATTTAGTGGATATGGGTGCCCTGGGCACTGCATCATTGCGCGTTCGGGGAAATATCAATATTTCCGGGAAAATGGTCTTTCAGGATCAGGAATTGGTTAGATCCAGTTTAAATGATTCACAAAATACCCATCTCGAATTTGATCAAAAGCAGAATCTCAACGTTGAAGGGAAAATCGGCGATCGCATTACCGTTTTAATGGATAATGATTCTGAGCGTGATTTTGACTGGGAAAACAATATTCGTATTTCATACGAAGGGAAGGAAGATGATATTATTCAAAAAATTGATGCAGGGAATATTTCTCTTTCATTACCTGCCACACAATACGTGACGTTTTCTGGCCAAAATAAAGGCCTGTTCGGATTAAAAGCAGTGTCTAAGTTGGGTCCTGTGGATATCACAACCATTGCCTCCATTGAAAAAACAAAAAAAGAAATCAAGGAATACAAAGGAACTGATGAGGCTGAAGGATTTCGCCTTCAGGATTATGAGTATATAAAAAATAAATACTTTTTCATTAATGAAATGTACCGTAATGGTATCGAAAATGGTCAGACCGAATATAAAGGACAACAAAAAACCATTTCAAATATCCCTCCTTTTTATCCATTAAACGAAATTGGACAGCATTTTATTGGGCGCTATGTTATACGGGATTTTGAATTATACCGAATGGATAATTCGCCTGATCCCAATACAAATCCCGGAACCGCTTTTGTACACATTGATAACCCCTCCGATGATGATCGTGAAAATGTTAACTTTAAACGGTTGGAAAATGGTCAGGACTATTCACTCAGCAATGATCTTGGATTTATTCGTTTGAAAAATGCTTCAGCAGATCAATTATTGGCATGTCATTACTTTATTGTTGAAGTGGATCCTGCAGATAGAAATGTTGCGGTGGATACTGTGTTAGCTGTCGGGCATGGTCTCTCCGGGAGCGATTCGACTCTGGCGCTGCAAATGATAAAGCCGGAGAATCTGACTCCCAACCATGATTTATGGGACTTAATGTTTAAAAATGTATATTCATTAAGAACTCAGAATATTAATGAAGAAGGATTCAAGATAGTTATTTGGAATACCATCATGACACCTGATAAAGAATCCGACCCCAATGGCATTGCTTATATTACTCAGTTTGGTTTAGACCTAGTGGATGAAGCCAATACACAAAACAGCGATAATATCATTGATAAAAATAATCCCAATATTGTGAGTCTTGCCAATGGGGAATTATTTTTCCCTATGTTCCATCCGTTTGCCAGTGATTCAATTGAAGGCGGAAATCAAAACCCGGATTTAAAAGGTGTCCTTGGGGAAGGAAAAATGTATACGTCTACTATAATAAATGAAAAAACTGAAGATAAGCACTGGGAAATCGAAGTCACTTATAAAAATAAATCAACCAGTATCAATTTGGGATTTATGATAGTGGAAGGAAGTGACCAGGTGTTTTTACAAGGTAGAGAGTTAAAGCGAGGGACAGATTATCAGGTTGACTACTTTACGGGAACTCTTGTGTTAGATCCAAATCTGGATCCGAATGCCGAGCTGAAAATTCTTTTTGAAAAGCACGAATTGGTTTCCTTTGATAAAAAAACAATTGTGGGTACTCGAGCGCAGATGGATCTTGGGAAAAATTCTTTTCTTGGCGCCACTGCTCTTTATTATAACCAATCGATTATTAATGAAAAAGTAGAAGTAGGTTACGAACCGATGACAAATTTCATCTGGGATATGAACGGCCGATACCAAATGGAATTTGACGGATTAACCCGCGCACTGGATCGATTACCCGTTATTGAAACGGAAAAAATATCTGCTTTTTCAATCGAAGGAGAAATAGCCCAAGTGCTGCCTAATCCAAATCCCTTGAATAATTCTGCCACAGGTGATCCGAATGGAGTAGCGTTTATTGACGATTTTGAAGGCGCCAAGAGAACCACATCCATTCCAATCCAGCGAAGATACTGGAAAGAGGGATCAGCCCCCATTGTTTCAGAAACCGGGAAGTTTTATTCTCAAAGAAAACGAGCCAAATTAACTTGGTACAATCCTTATGTACAAATCAGAACAAAAGATATCTGGCCAAATCAATCCACATCTATTCAAGCTCAAAATGAAACAACAGACATATTGAGACTCAAATATCGACCACGAACCGTTCAAAGAAATCTACCACCGGATACTGTTTGGGCGGCCATCACATCTCCTCTGTATTCCGGAGACTATGATCAGACTCAAACAAAGTTTTTTGAAATTTGGCTTTATGGTGAAAAAGGGAAAATTACTTTTGACCTTGGGCGTATCAGTGAAGACAGAAATGGTGACGGTTTATTAAA
This sequence comes from Fidelibacterota bacterium, assembly GCA_046861385.1. Classification (GTDB taxonomy): domain Bacteria; phylum Fidelibacterota; class Marinisomatia; order Marinisomatales; family TCS55; genus JADFRD01. Next base: position 20,094 of record JBHHTW010000026.1, read on the forward strand.
TACGGAAGATGAAAAAGTAGGTGGAATGGCCGGAAATACTCTCTTAGACGAAGGTGAAGATATTGGTTTGGATGGATGCACGGATGAATTTGAAGACGGTTGGGGAGGGTGCCTGGATACATTTTATGTCGATGTAGTTGATAATCCTGAATGGGAGGATTTAGTTTATACCGGGTCGGATAGAAATCTGGACGACCCTAACGGAGATAATTGGACTTATAAAGAAGGCAGTTCTGATTATTCTCATATCAACGGGACCGAAAATAATAAACGGGATGGAGGAAGTTATCCCGATACAGAAAGTTTGGATCGCTCAAACGAACTGATTAAAAAGAATGACTATTTCACGAAATCACTTTTTCTGTCCGATACGACTTATTTGGCCGGACGTACAAAAAAAACCAACGGGGAACTTACCGGATGGAAATTATATCGAATTCCTTTGATTCATTTTCTACCATTAGATTCTATGATGAGTAATGAATGGACTGAAATTCGCCATATTCGTTTGACGGTGTCTGATACAGGAAATGTGGACATAAACGTTGCAAAAATTGAATTGGTGGGAAATGATTGGCAGGAATTAGGTATTTCGGCAGATACATCCAACATCTTTACAAAAGAAAATTCTGATAGCGTTTTCGCCATATCTGTCGTGAATACGGAAGACAATGCAAACTATACGCCTCCAAAAGGTGTGAGAGGTGAATACGATCGGATTAATGATATACGATCTAAAGAACAATCACTCGTATTGAAATTCCAGGATTTGCCTGCCCGTCACAGTGGAGCTGCCATCAAAAGTTTGATGAAAATTTCCGGCGCCAACTACCTCACGTATGACAAAATGAAAATGTACGTATATGGGGAGACCCAAAATGCGTGGATTGGAAACGATGAAACAAATGTAAATTTCTTTTTGCGTTTCGGGCAGGGAAAAAATTATTATGAAATTATTCAACCCGTTTATTCAGGGTGGGATGAATCTGCAGGGCGCAATTCAATCGAGGTCGATCTTAATTGGTTAACCAAACTCAAGCTTCAGGATTCATCCAAAGTAAATAAATATCAGGATACCGATATTTACGAGATTACTGATAAGGAACGAATATATACATTTACAGATGAAAAGGGAATACCAACGGGTAAAATAGTAAAAATCATAGGAAAACCGTCCCTATCGAGTATTCAATTTTTTACCGTGGGCATTACCAATAATGCTGATGAACCGATTACTGGTGAAGTGTGGTTGGATGAAATGAGGTTAAGCGGAGTCAAAAGGGACCGCGGAGTGGCTATGAGGGTGCAATCACAATTCAATTTGGCGGACCTCATAAGTTCTACATTTTCCTATAGCCGGAAAGATGCGGATTTTCATGTATTGCAACAACGATTGGGAAGTAACACCAATACGGAAAGTTTTCGCTTAAGTCTCAATACTCATCTCAACAAATTTTTACCGAAATCATGGGGTATCAGCATACCGGTCAACACCTCTTTTTCAAGTACGCTAAGAAAACCAAAATATTTTCCGGATTCCGATATTTTAGTGAATCAGGATGCTATCCCCGATTCAATCCTATCGAGACAGCGGGATATTTCTTTAAGTACATCTTTATCCAAATCCAGTAAATCTGATAATAAAATTATTAAAGCAACTTTGGATAAAATTAAACCAAGCTTTTCTGTCTCTCAATCGAAAGCTTCAAATGAATTGAATTCTGAAGTCTTAAAGGAAAATTACTCGGGGAAAATAAATTACAATTATTCATTTGGTAGAGATAATTATATCTCCCCGTTTAAATGGTTGAAACCCGTACCGTGGCTGGGATCGAAAATAGAAGAATTACATTTTTACTATACTCCATCAGCGTTTACGGCAGGTATGAATTTTAACGAATCCTTAACCCAGACAACCAAGCGCCTCGGGGGAAGAATACCGGACAACTACTCTTTTAAGTTGAATCGATCGTTTGGATTAGATTACAATTTGACCGATAAACTGAAAACCAAGTACAAGCGATCAATTTCAAGTGATATGCAGGACTATCGGGGTTATGTATGGTCGGCAATTCAACAGTTTGATCCGGGAATTGTTAACAATATAACCGAAAATTTGAATACATCATTTAATCCGCAAATCTTTTCATGGCTGAAACCAAATATTACACATAGCGCAGGATACAGATGGAACAAGCCCAGAACGAGTACAGTGGATGGCGCAACCATTGGCACACAGTTGAGATTCTCTTCGAGTGTAAGCATTCTCCCGTCGCAAATTTTTGAGATGGTATATAAGCCGCCCTCAAAAAATACACGTCAGCCGCAGGGCAGACGAAGAGGACGGTCCCGAAAACCTGTAGCTGAAGAAGTAAAGAAAAAAGAACAAAAAGATATTCCATTCCTTACATCTATGCATGGGATCATTAAAAAAATTAATACCATTAATTTAACATATACTGAAAATTTGAATCGGACAAGTTATGGAGTACAGGGAAATGTCCCGACAGGTTATAAGTTTGGCTGGCTTCCTGAACACGGGATGACCCATGATCAAACTATTGGTTCAAACTTAGGCGCATGGGATCATAAAAGGGATTTTTCAGTCCGATCCGGATTAAATCTGACAAGAACTATTTCAACATCTTTTAATTACTCTCAAAAGGTTTCTACAACCATCGGAGCTTCAAATATTGAACAGCGATCTATGGAGCGCGATTATTTATCATGGGGAGATAAATTAGAAAATGGCTTTCCTTTCTTCGGATGGAGCGTGAGATGGACAGGAGTTGAAAAATGGCCTCTCATAAAAAATATTGCTAGAACCGCCAGCCTGGAACATGGAATGAGCGGTAGAAACTCCCGAGCGTGGCAATTTGAAAATATTCATGTACGAAAAATGCCCCTTTTTGATCTGGATCCATTTATCAGTGAGTTTAAAGATGATCAACGATCTTCAAGAACAAATATTAGTTTTTCACCGCTGATTGGTTTAAATATGAACCTTAAGAAAGGGATTTCATTTAATATAAGACACACGGTGTCAAAATCAGTTCAGGACGAATTAAACGGTTTGAGTGTTCGGAAAGAAAAGAGCTTAACAGCCAGCAGTAATTACAGTCATCGTGGGGGATTCACCATTCCTCTGCCGATGACGGACGACTGGCATATTCAAAACACTGTAAATTTCACACTTAATTTCGACATGAATGAAAGTGAAACATTGGGCAGTCAAGATGGTGGCGCGGAGTTTGGGCAACTAGCGTTTAATTCAGGCTGGAAAACAGCCTTACGCATTTCATACTCGTTTAGTTCTCAAATCACCGGAGGTATTATTTATGAATACAGAGAAACAGATTCCAAAACCACCGGCAGGAAAATAGACCGGGACTTTGGATTTGATGTAAACATTGCCATAAGCGGATAAGGTTAGTGAGTTCTATCTGGTTATTAGTAGTTATTATGGAATACGCTGCTTATGTCAACGTTCCTTTGACACGGCCAATACAGTCCGAAATGTGGTAGATATTAAAAAAATGAAAATAATAATAAAATTAACATTAACTATATTTGGACTATTAGTCACTGCAGGATGTAAAAATTCCATACCGGAATTTTCCGGGGATAAAGCATTTGTTTATTTAGAAAAGCAATGTTCTTTTGGACCTCGAAATCCGGGCTCGGATGGATATCATTCTTGTAAAGATTATTTAATTGATCAATTGAAATTAAAAGCAGACACTGTTTGGACACAACCTTTCACGTATATAGATCCTTATAGGGATGGTGAATACAATCTATCAAATATTATCGCTCGTTTCAATCCGGATGCAGAAAAGCAAATATTATTAGGTGCCCACTGGGATACGCGGCCTTGGGCAGATCAGGAATCGAATCTTGGCGATCAAATCAAACCTATCATTGGCGCCAATGACGGTGCCAGTGGTGTCGCGGTTTTATTAGCTTTGGCAGAGGTATTTCAGAATCATGATTTAAAGGTCGGTATCACCCTTGTTCTGTTTGATGGTGAAGATTTAGGAATGTCCGGCGAAAGTGAATCTTATGCCCAGGGTTCGCTGTATTTTTCAAAAAATCTCCCAATCCCAAAACCAGAATATGCTATCGTTTTGGATATGGTTGGAGATACTTATTTACATCTTCCAATTGAGAGGATCTCTTATAGTCAAGCGCCAAAGTTAACTCGCAGAATATGGAAACTTGCTAACCGATTGAATTTACCGGCGTTCGATCAATCCCTTGGTTATTCAATCTATGATGATCACGTGCCTCTTTGGAAATATGCGGGAATACCGGCTGTGGATATTATTGATTTTGACTACCCCAACCGCTTTTCGAATTACTGGCATACAAACCAGGACATCCCGGAGAATTGTTCCCCGTCAAGCCTGGAGCAAGTGGGTACATTGTTAGTTCATCATATCTATGGAATCGAATGATGAAACCGTTATATTTTGTTCCTATGCGTAAACATGTTTGGTTATTATTGGGCATACTCATTTTTATTTGGGGTTGCCCTGATGGGAAATCCACTACTGATGAATCAGTGCTTCTGAGCGATTTGCAATTTAACTATAACCAGGGTTTGAACGAATTATTTGTGAGTGCCCAGGTCGCACCATCTTATTTGGGGAAACGACTAAAAGCAGTTAATGCACTATATTTTGGTTTTGATACTACCCAAACTGCCGACACCTTCCTTTTGAATGATAACGGTTCATCCGGCGATATAATTGCCGATGATGATGTGTACTCTCAAAAAATGAATAATGATACTAGTTCAGTTTCATATGTTCTTAAACCATCAGATACGGATACGGTATATGTGAAATTTCTGGCTCAATATGTTGCAGGAAATAAAAGCATTATGGCAAGTTATAAAATGGGGAATCAGGGTCCGACCATCCTGTCTGTCAGTATGCCCGATACATTAAAACGCCCTGGAGCTGACAGTGTTACAGTCAGTACGATCGTTGTGAATATAGATGATCCCAACGGACATGAAGATGTTCAGACTTGCTATCTCATGTTCCAAAAACCAGACGGTACTTATTCCAGCGGAAGCCCCATTTCTCTTTATGATGACGGGAATAAGGACTTTTCCATGTATCTATGGGATGATGTTGCGAATGATGGTAAATTTTCACGCTACATTATTATTGATTCCAATAATCCCTTAGGGACATACACATCCCATTTTTACGCCAGAGATTACTCCGGCATTTTATCTGAACCATTTTTAACAAAGATGGTGGTGATTCCATGATTATTAGAATAATCACTATTATATGTTTATCCACCGGTTTATTTGCTCAAGTAGCTAAAGCGTTCAAAATACCATCAAACTTCAAGCATCAGAAAACCGTTTTAGCGGCCGACACATCTCAACCGGGTTTGTTAAGCAATGTCATCTCGGAAATAAAACTACAAGGAGACAGTAGCTGGGTATGGCTTGGTACCGGACGGGGTCTTTCCAGAGTTAAGGATTCGTTGACGGTTGAAACATTCTTTACGAATCCAGACCTTACAAGCGGTTCCAATACAAATGGTTTTTTCCCGGAAGGCGGTGTATCTGCCATTGCGGTCAAAGGAGATACTGTATTTGCCGCTTTTGCCAGAACCATTAATGATTTTCCCACCGGGCAGGGCATAGTGTATACATCAAATTCTATGACTGATTTTCCCATATGGACTTTTTACGATCAACCAATAGATGCTTCTGATGCTGTGAAATTTCCGTTCGGGAGTATAGGTTTTATTGAAGGGCTGCCAGTGACGGTTCCACAATACAATGTTACATATGATGCATCCATCGGTGGTGGATATGTTTGGACCACCAGCTGGGCAGGAGGATTAAGACGTTATAAGATCGCCGACGGAAGTTGGGAAAGAGTTCCAATTCCTCAAGACGATCAGCTGATGTTAGTTACTTGTGCTGATACGTCTTATGAAACAATCGATAATAAAAATATATTAAAAAATTTCTACCTTAATCCCCGAGACCCGATTGATGGCGGAAATCATAATCATAAGGCATTTTCGGTTTTAGCCTATAGTGATACAGTCTGGGTCGGGACGGCTAATGGAATTAATCGTGGTATTTCAGGAGATGAAGGATGTATTGACTGGGAACATTATGCATATCCATTTGAAAATATCACCGGGAATTTTGTTGTTAGTATCGCTCGTCAAAATTGGAACGGTAAGCGAATCATCTGGGCGGCAACTATGAATGCAGACGACCCGACAGAACAAAGGGGAGTTAGCTACACTTTCAATGATGGAGGAACTTGGAACACAGCGTTGGTTGGTGAACGGGTTTACAATGTTTTTTCCCGAGATTCTTTGGTCTTTGCCGCTTCCGAAAAGGGATTGTGGAAATCAGAAGATGGTCAAAGCTGGGCGCTGTTTAAACCTGCGAAAAATATTACGCCCCTTCAGGGCGATGAAACGTTATCCAGTGAAGTATTTGCCGTCGTATTAGATAGTAGGAAATATTATAATAATGATCCTGTCCTTTGGATCGGGACTGGAGATGGCGTAGCCCGGTCTTCGGATTTGCATGGCAGCAATTGGCAGATATATCGTGCAGACTATAATCCTGATAAGCTATATGCATTCCCAAACCCATTTTCCCCAAAATCCCATAATGTTTTGGATGGAGATGGCTATGTGCGGTTTCATTTAGGAGCGGTCGCCTCAAATGTCGTAGAAATGAATGTTTATAATTTTGCCATGGAAAATGTATATAGCACATTGTTGGATAGACAAAATCCAAACACGGGAGCCATTAAATGGAATGGCAAAGACAGTAACGGAAGGTTAGTGGATAACGGTGTCTATTTTATTAAATTGAAATATTCACAAAATATAAATGCAGGGCCCAGTAACCATTGGGTAAAATTGATTGTAGTCAAATGAAGAATAAATCGTATGAGTGGTTTTGTAGTCGCAGTACTGACAGGAATGTCCGAAATATATTTGCATTTTGTCATTATTCAATCCAGTGGATGAATTCCAATAAAAACTATCTATCGTTGGCTGAGGGTCGAATATTATGATGGAGAAAACATTTAAGAGAGTGACAACTCCTTCAACAAAATATTCGATTTTTTGTCTACTATCTATTTCAAGTTTCATATTTTTTGCATCCGACAAATTATCTGCAGCGGATTATGCCGGGTATTCAGGATCATTTTTACGCATGGGAACATCCGCCCGAGCCATGGCAATGGGCAGCGGTTTTACAGCTGAACAGGATAATAGTTTTTCAGCGTATCATAATCCTGCTAGTATTGCTTTTCTGAAATATCGACAAGCTTCATTTACATATCATTCATTGGCACTGGACAGACGATTCATCGCCAGTAGTTTTGCAACTCATCTGCCTCCTACTGCCGGTGTTGGTGTTGCCTGGGTGAGTTCCGGTGTAGATAAAATTGACGGCAGAACAACCGCCGGTGAACATACGAAGATGCTTTCCACCTCTCAGGATGGGTTTTACATAACCTTTGCTCAGCGTTTGCAGAAATGGGTCAGCGTTGGAATCAACGTGAAAATATTATATTCACAACTTCCAATGAATGAAAGCAACTTATCCGGCAAAGGTACCGGGTTTGACGTTGGTGTATTAATCAACCCGGGAAAACGACTAACACTTGGTCTAATGATTCAGGATTTGAATTCCTATTTTCAATGGAATACAAGCAGTGTTTTTGAGGATGAGGGTAGCGTATATCGGGATATATTTCCTGCTATATTCAGAGCCGGAGCGACTTATAAAACGCAGAAATTGTATATTGTTGGTGATCTTGGAATTATTGCCGGTGAAAAAACAGATGGAAATTTCAATCGATTAGGCCAATCATTAAGAGTGGGTGTTGAGTATAAATACAAAAATAATTATTATTTTAGAACTGGTTTGGGTAACGGTCGTATTGGCGCCGGCGGCGGAATGAATTTCTCATTTATAGAAAAAAATGATGCGTTTTTGGATTATGCCTTAATAGTGGAAGCCCCTGCAGGCTTTGCCCATATAATATCCTATGCGTTTCATTTTTAAATTTTTTTCCATTTTTCTCCCATGGCTTGTATGGGCGACTGGAACCCAATTTTTAACAATCCCCACCAGTGGATCGGAACTGGCCATCGGCACGAGCGCAATTCATAATAATAATATTAATCCTGCATCGATTTCAGCCAATGCCTCCGGTCTGTTCCTCAACATATCTCATGGCTCTTGGGTGGCTGATTCAAAAACATCCTCATTATTAATGTTATTCCCGGGAGATAGAGCTCATATGGGTGCGAATTTAAGGTATTTTGAAATCGATGATCTGGAGCTGAGAAATGAAACACCCACGGATGAACCCTTAGCTTTCTATGGTGCAAATGGATTTGCAATGGGAGTTTCAGGAAGCTGGGAGTCTTATGGAATGAAAATGGGCACCGCCATTCGACTGATTCGGATGGATCTATATACTGAAAATAGCCAGGGGTTTTCTACCGATTTTGGTTTAATAAAACAATTAACATCAAAAATAAAAGTAGGCGCTTCTGTTCTCAATTTAGGAAAGATGTCTGCTTTAAAATTAGATGTACCTGAACTTCCAAAGAGGGTGATTGCCAGTGCGGGTTACCTGAGTACCGTCCCTACGTTCTCAAATGAATTTACTTTAGGTGTAGAAAATTCCAGTTTAGTGGATGGGATTATCTTTCACGGATCCAATGAAACCAAATGGCGTAATATTATTTTGAGGCAAAGTAGTAAAATTTCAAAGGAAGTTAGTGAAATATCCTTTGGAGTCGGTTTCCGTTTTGGCATTTATAATTTGAATTATGGGATACTCATTGGATCGCAGGATTTAGGTACACCACAAATGCTTGATTTGACCATCTATTTCCCTTAAAAATGTCTTCATATCAAACCAAAATAAATCGATATAAAAAAATCATCGGTACTCTGATTTTTATCATTGTTGGTATGGGAAGTATCCTTGTTGGACTTTATCTCAAAATGAAGACAATGGAACCGGCTGTTATTGAGGGGCCAACGATAGAAATTGAAACTGCGCCCAAAGGAACAGCTGTTGGAAAAATCGCAATCATTATTGACGATTTCGGGTATCGTAACGATGCAGTTTCAGATGGATTTTTAAACTTAGATGCACATTTGACCTATGCGATAATCCCTGGGCATAAGCATAGTCGAGCTATGGCAAAAACAGCTGATTCAAAAGGATATGAAGTGATGATTCATATGCCAATGGGAACCACTATTCCAAGTATTGGGGAAGAAGAGTATAGGATAAAAACGTCTATGACCAGTCGCGAAATTGAGCAGCGTGTTGAAAAAGTACTACTGCATCTTCCGGAAGCAATAGGAATGAATAATCATCAAGGGTCCAACGCGACAACAGACAAACGCGTTATGAATGTATTGGGGACTGTGTTAAAACAAAATGGGAAATATTTTTTGGACAGCCGAACAACTAAGAACACTCAAGCAGAAATGATCATGCGAAATCTCCATGTCCCCACTGGACGCAGGCATGTATTTTTGGATAATGACTTTGACGAAGATTTAATCCGTCTCCAATTACATGAACTTGCGGAAAAAGCAAAAAAACAAGGATATGCAGTGGGTATTGGCCATGCAAAAAAACATACATTGAATGTATTGCAGGATGAGATTCCCAAATTGAAAGAGGAAAATTTGGAATTTGTTTTCATATCTGAAATTGTGCATTAACCATGGGTATTATGTGCAAAATATTGAGGGGTGAATTTATCGAAAGCATCCACGTAGTTTATGCGGTAGTTGTGGATGGAAATGGGCAGATTATCAGAGACTGGGGTGATCCATATTATTTAACGTGTGTCCGCTCATCTCTAAAACCCTTTCAGGCTTCAGCTTCAGTAGCGGAAGGATCAGCAGAGGCGGCCGGATTTACCACTGAAGAATTGGCTCTCATGTGCGCATCTCATAATGGTGAAGATATTCATGTTAAAACAGCTAAAGGAATGTTGGAAAAATTGGGATATAATATTTCTAATTATGAATGCGGCAAACATTTGCCTTATGATAGAGAAACAAAAACCCAGTTAATTAAGCACTCAAAAAATGCTTCGCCGCTCCATAATAACTGTAGTGGTAAACATGCGGGAATGTTGTGTTTATCTAAATTTTTAAAAGCGGAACCAAATGGGTATACCAACCCAAAACACCCTGTCCAAAAATCTATAATGGCACAAGTTAAGAAATATTCAGAACTGAGTGAATTCCCCATAGCGATTGACGGTTGCAGCGCACCGACACCTTTTATGCCCCTTTATAATATTGCTCTGATGTTTCAAAAACTCGCCGGTGGTCAATATCCTGAATTAAATATATTGTTTGATGCCATGGTGTCCCACCCCTACTTAATAGCCGGGAAGAATCGATTTGATACAGATTTTACAGAAGTGATGAATGGTCGAGCAGTCACAAAAGTGGGTGGCGAAGCTGTCCGGGGATTAGGAATTCGTAATAAAAATGGCGGCGCTTACGGTATTGCCTTAAAAGTTTTGGATGGAAATCAACGGTGCTCTCCGCAGGCTGCAATAGCCATTTTGGAAGAAATGGATTTGCTTTCGAAGGATGAATTAAACACATTGAATAAATACAGCAAAACAACATTAAAGAACCACAGAAAACTGAATGTGGGATCGATAGAAGTGGAAATACATTGATAAAAAATTGCAGCATTATTTGCATATTATTGTCTTTGAGCCAAATCATGGCTCAATCCAATTATACCTTCATGACATACAACTTGTTGAATTATCAAGATGATAACAACCGCGAAAATGAATACATAAAGATCATTGAATATGTTGAACCGGATTTGATCATTGCTGAGGAAATAAAAGGGCAAACCGGTTATAACCATTTTCTTTCTGATGTTCTAGAGATCCTGGAACCCGGTGCATGGTCTGGAGCAACTTTTACAAATCAAAGCGCAGACCAGGATATTGCTTTATTTTTTCGCCACACTGTATTTTCTTTCGTCAGCACCAGTTTAGTAAACACCGCTCAGTCATTCGGCACGAGAAATGTGGTGGAGTGGGTGATGGAACACAATGCCTCCGGTGTTCGGTTTAATATGTATGGTGTTCATTTAAAAGCAAGCCAAGGAAGCTCAAACGCCCAACAGCGGTTGGCTGAGACGACCGTCTTGCGTAATTACCTGGATGATCTGCCAACAGGCAGACATTTCATGGTAGCAGGTGATTTTAACATATACGGTAGCAGTTCATCAACAGAACCAGCCTTTGATATGCTTACCGGAGTCAGTGATGACAACGATGGTAGATTATTTGACCCGATTGACCGCATCGGGAATTGGCATAATAACAGCTCATTCGCTGATGTTCATACACAATCGCCAAGGACAACAAGTTTTGGAGGCGGCGCCAATGGGGGAATGGATGATCGTTTTGACTGGATATTTGTTTCAGAATCGGTATTAAATGAAACGTATGAAATAAACTTTGTGGAGAACACCTATTGGGCTGTGGGAAATGATGGCAATCATTTTAATCAGGCAATTAATGATGGTAACAATTCTTCTGTGAATGATGCAATGGCAGATGCCCTTCATAACGCATCCGATCATCTGCCTGTGATGGCAACGTTCGCTTTTCCCGGGGGAGATCCGTCTCCATATAGAATTGTTATTACGGAAGTGATGGTAAATCCTTCAGTAGTCTCCGATACGTATGGTGAGTGGTTTGAGATTTACAACCATGATACAATTCCCATCAATTTAGCCGGCTGGCAGATTGCCGATAACGATAATGATCTCCACGAAATTCAAACTGAATCGATTGAATTCTACATTAATCCAGGAGAGTATTTGGTTCTGGGTCGAAATGCAGACGCCATGATAAACGGAGGTTATACGGCAGATTATGAGTATTCCGGATTTCAATTGTCTAATAGCGCCGATGAAATTGTAATCCGCGATGGAGAGAGCAGACCTGTGGATAAAATTGTATATACATCCTCATTTCCTTTTTCAAGTGGTGCATCTATGTATCTGAAAAATATGGAATATGATAATGCATTGGATACCAGCTGGGCCATGTCTGAAACTCCTTATGGTATTGGTGATTTTGGAACACCGGGCGGAGCCTGGGATGATACATTGTCTACCATAAATGATAATGGCATTGGATTACCAAACGAATTTGTTTTATATCCGGCGTATCCAAACCCATTTAATCCAACCACAACCATCCAATTTTCGGTAGAGACACAGCATGCTGTGTCTCTACACATATTTGATATTACAGGTCGCCTGGTAAAAACAGTAGTGAATGGTAAACTGGTGAGTGGTGAGCATATCGTTAAATGGAATGCGTCAAATCAGCCAAGCGGGATGTATTTTGTGAAATTATCCATGGGATCCCAACAGCAAACACAGAAAGTGATTTTGTTGAAATAGGCTGGTGTATGGTGGAGCAGCAATAAATTTTTAAAATTTCAACAGACAGGAATGTCTGTTG
>JBHHTW010000090.1:0-2234 GCA_046861385.1 Fidelibacterota bacterium
AGTTCCAGGTTTGGATTATTATAAATGTAGTAATTGGCATGTGTGAGTTGATTAGTGTTATCATATTCATACCAGTAATCATTCCAGGCAAATTCAGAATTATAATATTTTGTTATGTTGCTTGCATCATCGTAATAATAGATGTAATCTTCAGAACTTGTATTTGATTTGCGGTTCCTGATTTTTGTTAATCTGGAAGCGTTATCGTATTCATATACCGGCCCCATAGTGGATGTTGAAGGATAAGTTGCTGCCGTTAACCGATTAGCATTATCATAATAAAAATCATAAAACACAGTTGACCCACTGCCATTATATCCTATTTCTGTTATTCTATACATATTATCATAATACACTACTGTCCGGTCTGAGATCTTAAACCCTTCCTGAAAACCCATAAATAAAGGTTCCGCAATGAGCAGGATTTTCATGGATAGAAATTGAAAATCTGCTGTCCGGTTAAAATGATAGAACCTGGATCACCATTATGATAATGTAAAGTCAATTAAAACAAATAATTATCAAGGAGATCCAGGTTATGAAAAATAATATCACAGTTTTATCCCAGTTGCTATACCATGTTGACCGTGATTTTTTTCAAAGTGTGGTCCGCAAATACCAAGGCGATAAATACGTACGGAAGTTGAATTCCTGGACACATTTTGTTGTTTTATTCTTTGCCCAATTAACCGGACAGCAATCGATCAGGGATCTTGTAACGGCTTTGAAATCGAAGATGAACAGGCTTTATCATGCAGGTATCAGGGAAGTGAAACGATCAACATTTTCAGATGCAAACAGGGACCGTACACACGAGATATTTCAAGAAGTTTTTTACCATCTTGTTCAAAAGACACAGCATATCTCAACAAAGAAAAGATTTCGTTTTAAAAATAAAGTGAAGGTTTTGGACTCAACAACTATTTCATTGTGTCTTTCCCTGTTTCCATGGGCAAAATTCAGGCAAAGCAAAGGAGCCATTAAACTTCACTGTGAATATGAACTGGAGAAGCAAATCCCGACGTTTCTCACTATTACGGATGGAAAGTCCTCCGATATTCGCGTGGCTCGCAAGATGTCTTTTGAAAAAGGAACAATCCTGGTTATTGATCGAGGATATGTTGATTATAGTTGGTTAAACCTTTTGAACTTACAGGGTGTGTTCTTTGTAACGCGATTAAAAGGAAATGTAAAATATCGAGTTATCCAAAGACTCCCGAAAAAGAAAAAAACGGGGATTACCGCTGATCAGATCATCCGATTGATCGGTCAAAAAGCCAACTGTATACCAATAGAACTAAGAAGAATCCGGTACAAAAATCCCGAAGATGGCAATGTCTACGAATTCCTTACCAATATTTTCAACCTTGCAGCTACCACTATTACCTTAATCTACAAGGCAAGATGGGATATAGAGCTATTCTTTAAATGGGTAAAACAGAACCTGAAAATAAAGACATTTCTCGGTACAAATGAAAATGCCGTCATGTCACAAATCTGGGCTGCATTGAGCTTGTATCTGATAATTGCGTATGTGAAATATCTTTGCAAAGTTAGTTGGACAATGCACAAAATCTTTGTATCCTTGAAATTCAATGCTCTGGACACTGTTGATATCAACCAATTGATTAGAGATACTTATGAAAAAGTGAATGAAACAAATACAACGCAATTGAAACTTGGTTTTACATGACGGTTTTGCAATGAATACAGTATGTTACAAACATATAACGTGTTTACTTTTAATCGGTAATCTCTCAAACCCTTGTGGGACTTGATAAATAAACCGGACAGTAGTGATATAAATGATATTAAGGAATATTACTTATTCATTATTCTGGAATCATCCTGATATTATTCGGGCACTCTGCTTTCTCAAAACTACTGCCGTCTCTTTTATTGTTTGTGGGTGTCATCAGTTTTGAATCCTTCGATGGATTCTTGGTTTTGGAAAATTTATGTTTACTTTTTATAATTGCAGTATGTTCTAGCGGAATGGGTTGTTTCTCCTTAAAAACCCGTTAATCATTTGGAACATGATGTTACCCGCCATAAAACGACAAGAACCTTAAATTTTGCCATCCATACGGAATTCTGGCATATCGAACCAGAACCCGGTTTGTTGAATAGAATCCAGTTCAGCCTGGATAATTTGGTAATGTGTATTTTCCCAATCAGCTAGTTCGAGGAACAATTTTTTTGCGTTGGGATCAGGGATAAGATCAGCTTTTTTC
>JBHHTW010000091.1:0-2219 GCA_046861385.1 Fidelibacterota bacterium
AAAGTCCCGAAGCGGAAATTGAGTTTAATGCTTTTATCAATGCCAGATGAGTTCTCTTACCCGTCTTTTAAAACATGGCGACTCTCCTATTGGGTTAAAACCGGGGCTATCTAAAAACCCTGGATCTCCGGCATGCATGCCGGGGTAAGAAAAATTGATCGTGTAAATCAAGGAGATATATTCACTGCCCGACCTTGAAAGGCAGCGTAGCTGGTTTGCTTGTGCATGAGAGCCATGAAGGGTGTAAATTTTCCCATTACCCTCAAGCTCAAGTAAGATCATGAATACATTTACCGGTTTTCCTGCGGCCACGCTTCCCTTCCTGTCGGAGCTGAAGGACAATAACGACCGTTCCTGGTTTGAAGTACAAAAGCCCCGGTTTCGGGTCATTCAGACGGCCGCACAGGAATTCATTTCCGCCATGGATGCCGCTCTGAAATCTATTGCGCCGGAGTTGGGTGGTGATCCTCCCTTAACGGTTCCGGGTCGCTCTTTCGCATTTAACGGGATGTGCGGTTCAGCAAGGATAAATCGCCCTATAAAACCCGCCTGGGAATTCTGTTCTGGGACCTGAAAAAGATGAAAATGACACATCCCGGCTCTGACAGTCTTGTCCATCACGGTTCTTGAGGAGTAAGTCCGGCACCGGTCTACGCCTGTTGGTTATACTCACGCTATACGGTAAACAGGCGATGATTATACGTAATTGTCAAGAAATTGAAAATGGCCCCCTCCTGTACACCGATGGGTGGGGTTGGTTGTACCGCGCATTCGAGGCACTGGCCCCTACCGGGTCCTTCTTGCAGCGCGTTATCTGTCGGCACTTCTAGCCAAATGCGGTCGAGTAATTTGGATGGATTCATCAAACCAGTCTTGCACGATATCCTTTGTATTTCGATTCATGGGGTACTAACTTTCTCCTGGCCTCGATTTATGCGGGAACATTAACAATAATTAAAGGCAAGGCAAATAGCCGTATAAAAACGGATGCATGCGAAGACGAGACGTGATATATCGCGTCAATTAGGCTGTCTAATTGTAGTTAAAACGCACCAGAAGAAATAAATGAAAATAACCTCGATCTGTTTCTTACTCTTATTTATTAGTTGCTCCCAGAATCAACTAAAATCAGGGTATCCTGATTGTATTCTCCAGCCCGATCGTCAGACCGACAGTTATGGATGCGCTAATATTTTCGTCTATCAATTTCTGGACAGTACAAGAGCGCTAACAGTGACAATCGATGCTGACGAACTCAAATTAACAGAAAAATGCCAGACATTCAGCTTGGAAAATTACTTCGATGTAATTTCCGTTAATTTGGAAATATCTGGCGGCGACCCTGACAGCATTTACTTCAACTATTGCAACGATGTAGTCGAACCAAATATGGGAACTCCAGATGTTTATCACGGCGAGATAGGACTGCTAACATTATCTGTCTCTGAAGATGATCCAATAAAAGACCCGATATTAGAGACATTTTATCGTGTAACAATCAAGATTGAGGACCTTCATTTGTTTGATCAAAATAGTGATGAAGCAATGATTATTAACCAAGTTATCTTTTGGGATGTCGGTGTCGGTTGGTTGCCAGGGTAATACATGGCACGTTCTAACCCACGCTGGGGGTGACGTGAAAAGCTTTTGAGTGATTTTCAGGTTTTGGGGGTTCACACGCGTGAGTTTGAAAGGAGAAAGTTAAATGGCATTAATTATAACGCACATCAGCTTATCTACTTGCTATGAAAGCAAGGAAAAAATAAAGAGTTTATCAAGGATTTAAGATAAATCTCTTAAAACGAGCCGGATTTGTGTTAAATATTAATATTTCCCTTCTCGTTTCGGGCGCACTTCTCCCCAGGGTGTTCTGTTGATTGTGCCGAAATTAAATACAGCCCGGATTACCGGAATGAGACCTCTCAAACTATTCTTACTTGCGTCGGTTATGAAGTTTTCCGACTAATATTCTGATCTGTTTTCTAAGAGGCCGGAGCGCCGAAAAATCAGTTAGACGAAGCGATCATTGGCTGATGATCCTAACCTGGTGTTTATCCTTGGCTGGGTCAATACCGATGATTATTTTTCCACTAATAAATTCACGCTTTTGAGTTAATGTCTGTACATTTGCATTCCTGCTTGTTCCTCTATGCTGGGTTGGGATTTATTTTCCAAAACATTACCATTGTTTTGCCTGCCCGCCAAAACTCTGATGCAGG
>JBHHTW010000060.1:0-7706 GCA_046861385.1 Fidelibacterota bacterium
TTGCGGATGTGTGGGCAGTTTAGTTAATTATAGTTATTGCCGAATATCCTCCAAAAATAGATAATTAGTGCAATAATATCCACTTTCCCGTATAGGAAAACACATTCCAATAAATGTAATTTCGCCGGCCATTAGAGGGGATAGTCAAACCATTATCACTAATTAAATCAAACGTTAGGAATGAAAATGGATTTCAAAATGGCAAACAATAGAATTAATTAAGAGAAATAAAGATGAGAAAATTAGACATAAAAGAATCAATTGAAATAAATACAAGTTCTGATAAAGCATGGGAAATTATAGGACCCAATTTCCTGAACATCGCAGATTGGGGAAGAGGAATAAGTAAATCTTGGAATAACGATTCTATTCCTGCCACTATTGAAGGTGCCCCTGCCGGCGGCCGTTTTTGTGACCTGGGGAAATTTGGTGTTGCGGATGAAAAAATACTGCATTACAGTAATGCCCGGAAAGAAATTACCTGGTCAGCCAGCAGCGAAAAATTACCGGGATTTCTGGTCGGTTTGCAAAATGCGTTAAACGTAGAGGCAATCAATGAAAATACTTGCCGAGTATCAACTAATATCACAGCCGATTTAGCCGGTATAAGAGGGTTAATATTGGGTACCCCCATCAAAAGTAATTTCACAAAACTCCTAAAAGGATTTCTAAAAGATTGGAAAACCTATTCCGAAACCGGAATGGTATCAGATACAAAAAAAAGAGAATTGGAACAACTCTCAAAATAATTAACACTAGTAAAACGGTGGTCTATTCAAGACATTCATTTATTAGAAATAAATTGTTCTGTAAAAAACCTCGCTTTCCCGTATAGGAAAACACCCGCCATTAAATGTAATTTCGCCAGCCATTTTTATTCATAATATTAACAAAATATTTGTCAAAATTTAAGGTCAGGAAAAACAATGAATTTCTTAAAAGAATTGGGAATTGAAAAAGAGAATTACGGCGCCTGCATCGGCGGGGATGAATGGATCAAATCGCCGGATTCCAAAAAATTAGATTCTATCAATCCAAGCACAGGTGAAGTCATTGCTTCCGTCTACCAAGCCACGGAAGAAGACTATGAAAAAGTCATAACCGCCTCAGAGGAAGCATTTAAAAGCTGGAAAAAAGTTCCTGCCCCCATCCGGGGTCAACTCGTGCGAGAAATGGCAGACGCCCTCCGGGAAAAGAAAGACGCCCTGGGCAGTCTGGTCTCTCTGGAGATGGGTAAAATTAAGCAGGAAGGCGATGGGGAAGTCCAGGAAATGATTGATATTGCCGATTTTGCCGTGGGTCAATCCAGGATGCTTTATGGCAAGACCATGCATTCGGAACGGAACGATCACCGCATGTACGAGCAATGGCATCCGCTGGGTTCCATCGGTGTGATTTCTGCATTTAATTTTCCAGTGGCAGTCTGGGCTTGGAATGCATTCCTGGCAGCCATTTGCGGCGATATAACCATTTGGAAGCCTTCCTCATCAGCGCCCTTATGTGGTGTGGCTGTCCAGAATATTTGTAATGATGTCCTTAATAAACATGGTTATAAAGGCATTTTCAGCACAGTTATTGGCAGTGGATCGGTCGTGGGTGAAAAAATGCTCAATGATAAACGGGTTCCATTGGTTTCGTTCACCGGCTCCACGAAGATGGGACGCCATGTGTCCGAAGTAGTTTCCGAACGATTTGGAAAAACGATCCTCGAGCTTGGCGGAAATAATGCCATTATCGTGGATGAAACAGCCGATATGGAGATGGTTATTCCGGCTATTGCGTTCGGAGCTGTGGGAACCGCCGGCCAGCGGTGCACCAGCACTCGTCGAATTATTGTTCAAGAATCCCGTTATGACGAATTGGTGAAACGATTGGTGAGCGCTTATAAACAAGTTCAGATTGGAGATCCATTGGAAAATGGTACACTCATGGGACCTTTGGTAAACAGCAGCGCCGTTTCCGATTATCAAAATGCCATCACCCGAGCCAAGGAAGCTGGGGGAGAAGTCCTTTACGGCGGAGATGTGATTGAAGGGAATTTTGTTCAACCTACCATCATTAAAGCAGAGAATCATTGGGATATTGTCCAGGAAGAAACATTTGCGCCGGTTCTCTACATTATTACGTACAAAACATTGGACGAAGCGATTTCATTCCATAATGATGTTCCCCAGGGACTTTCGTCCGCCATGTTTACATTAAACGTTCAGAACGCAGAAACATTTTTATCATCTGTCGGCAGCGATTGCGGAATTGCCAATATTAATATCGGAACTTCCGGAGCAGAAATTGGTGGAGCGTTCGGCGGTGAGAAAGAAACAGGCGGCGGCAGAGAATCCGGTTCCGATGCCTGGAAACAGTACATGCGCCGCCAGACAAACACCATCAACTGGAGTAAGGAATTGCCCCTTGCCCAGGGAATTAAATTTGATCTTTCAGAGGATTAATCTGGAATTGACCAGTCGTATGAGACACAAGGACAAATACATTACGACATTTCTGTCATCACGAGGAGTAGGGCGACGAAGTGATCTCCTTATATTTGCTGATGGAAGGAGATTGCCCGCCTTCCCCGATTTGAATACATGCAATGGGGCGGACAGGCTTCTCCGCCAACCGGCGGATCACCCGCCTGTAACCTCTAAAATAATTGACAAGGTGCGTGCAGGCAACGACAAAGATATTGTTGTAGTACAGACATTTTTGTCTGTACTACTGCAGACAGGAATGTCTGCAGTACGTTTGTATATAAACAGTAATACAACCCTTTTTAGAGTGCCTCAATTAAGAGGAGTTTTAAAATTGAAATGGATATCGAAAATAATTTTATCAGTACCACACTTTTATAGGACATAAAGGAGAAATAATGTCAATAGCACCAACAAAAGTACACAAGACGATCGGAAAGCATATGCTGGCAGATGGGATGGTACAGGTTATAGACCTGGAAAAAAGTCATGGGTCATGGCTGGTGGATGCCCGTGACGGCCGGGAATACCTGGATTTATTCTCCATGTTTGCTTCATTGTCCATTGGATATAATCATCCGTATGTTTTGGAAAACAAAGACCGCTTAACCCAGGCAGCGGTAAACAAGGTAACCAATTCCGATATCTATTCAACGGAAATGGCAGAATTTGTGGATAAGGTAGGGCGGATCGCCCAGCCGGACTATTTACCCTATTCCTTTTTCGTGGAAGGCGGAACATTGGCAGTAGAAAATGCCTTGAAAGCAGCGTTCGATTGGAAAGTCAGAAAAAACATTGCGGCTGGAAAAGGAGAGAAGGGAAGCAAAGTGATTCATTTTAAGGAATGTTTCCACGGCCGTTCCGGGTATACAATGTCCCTTACGGATTCACCGGATCCCCGGAAAACATTGTATTTTCCCAAATTTGACTGGCCCAGGGTATCATGCCCAACAATCGCTTTTCCCATGGATGAACCGGCTGTTATAGAGGCAGAAACCCAATCTGTTGCTGAAATCAAAGCAGCTATTGTAGACAATCCTGATGAAATTGCGTCATTGATCATCGAACCCATACAAGGCGAAGGCGGTGACAATCATTTTCGTGAAGAGTTCTTCCGTCAATTGAGAACCATCTGTGATGAAAATGATATTATCCTCATTTATGATGAAGTTCAAACAGGAGTGGGCGTTACCGGTAAAATGTGGGCGCATCAACATTATAGCGAAGATTGCCGTCCGGACATTATCTGTTTTGGAAAAAAGACCCAAGTATGTGGTATTTTCGCATCGAACCGTTTGGATGAAGTGGAAAAAAATGTATTTCATGAATCCAGCCGACTAAACTCCACCTGGGGCGGGAATATTGCTGATATGGTCCGTTTTACACTTTACCTGGATGTTATTGAAAAGGAAGATCTCGTCAACCAAGCTGCAGAAAATGGCGACTATCTCCTATCCAAACTTCAGGAATTGCAGTCAACGAACGGGTCTGTTTCCAACGTACGGGGTCGTGGATTATTTTGCGCATTCGATTTGCCCAATGGTGATATTCGAGATCAATTAATCAATCATATCGCAGACGAAGGAGCACTCATGCTTGGCTGCGGAAAACAATCCATTCGCTTCCGTCCTCATCTAAATATTACCCGGGATGAAATTGACATAGGATTGGATATTATTCAACGTGCATTGAAGAAATTGTGACATCTTCCGATACATCGGGAATACTGTATTTAGTCGCAACGCCCATCGGGAACTTAAAGGATTTTACATACCGGGCAGTGGAGATTCTCCAATCCGTTTCGCTCATTGCAGCAGAGGATACACGACATTCTAAAATTCTTCTGTCCCATTATAAAATTCAAACGCCTATGATCAGCTATTTTGAACACAATCGCTTTTCTCGAATCCCTAAAATAATTGAAACACTGAAAAGTGGGTCAGATGTGGCCATCATCTCGGATGCTGGAACTCCCGGCATTAGTGATCCGGCATATAAACTGGTTCGCGCTGCTATCGATGAAACAATCAGGATAGAAAGTATCCCGGGAAGTTCCGCATTGCTTTCGGCGCTGATTTCTTCCGGTTTGCCCACAGACCGATTCCTTTTTGAGGGATTTATCCCTTCCAAGAAAGGAAGGAAGAAACGACTGGAAGCCATTAAAAATGAAAACGCCACTCTTGTATTTTTTGAAAATCCACAACGCATTGCACGTACGCTGAAGGATATATATTCTGTTATTGGTGAAAGACCGGCAGTATTAGCCAGGGAATTAACCAAAATGCATGAAGAAATAATTCGTGGTACAGTTTCAGAATTAATGTCGTATTTTTCAAATAAATCCCCAAAAGGTGAATGCGTATTAATGATTGGTAAAAACGATCCAAATGTCTATTTTTAAGTGGATTAGTTATCAGAAAGAAAATATTTGTTACAAGCACAGAAATGAATGAAGATAAGAAAATTCTGCCGGTAAGTAATTATGTAAAGGAATATGATTTACGTATTACATGTTTACCTGCCCGCCCCATTTTATTCATTTCAATCGAGGCAGGCGGACGTTTTATATTCAGTAAACCTTCAAAACTTTTTTTCTATCAAACCTGCACCATTGCAAAGCTGGTAAATTAATGAGGTTAAATAAGTCACGATTCATTTCATTCGAGGGGATTGACGGCTGTGGTAAATCCACACAAGCCAAACTGATCCTGGACAAATTGAATAAAAACGGATGTAAAACCATTCTGGTAAGAGAACCGGGCGGGACTCGAATTTCTGAATCTATTCGGGAAATATTGCTGACAAAAGGAATGGATGAGCTCCAGGACAGGACGGAAGCATTATTAATGACTGCCAGCCGAGCTCAACTGACGGATGAGGTGATTTTTCCACAACTGGAATCTGGACACTGGGTGATAGCTGACAGATATACAGATTCAACGTTGGCTTACCAGGGCGGCGGGCGGAAATTAGACTTGAACTGGCTTATTCAGTTAAACGATTTCGCCACTTCTGATTTACACCCAGACTTAACGATTGTAGTGGATGTTTTACCGGAAGAGGGATATCGGCGGCGGCATTCCACAAATCCTGATCGAATTGAAAAAGCAGGACTAGACCTCCAACACAATGTCCGGAATATGTATCTGGAATTGGCGAAACGATTTCCCGAACGAATCATGATTGTGGATGGACATGAAACCATTGAAAATATTCAACGTATTATTTGGCATGAAATTAACAGGAGATTTTTCCAATAATGATCATTTTTAAATCAAAGAAAAAGATATTTATCAGCTTATTATTATCAGCAATTATTTTTATTGCTATTGGTGCATCTAATTCAGACACGTATCGGAGCATTGCAAAATCCCAGAGAATTCTCAATGAAGTCTATAAGGACCTCATAGTGAATTATGCAGACGAACTCAATACGGATGTGTTTACGAAAACGAGTATCAACAAAATGTTATCAGACCTCGATCCGTACACCGTTTACCTGGAGTCGGATGAGCGTGACGGACTGGATATGCTTACCAACGGGAAATACGGTGGTGTGGGCATACAACTCGGGAAAAGGGATGACTATTTAACTGTTATTTCTCCCATGGATGATTCACCTGCCCAGCGAGCGGGAATATTGAGTGGTGATATCATTATAAAAATTGATGGAAAAGAGACAAAGAAATTCAATTTAAGTGAAGCCGCTAACCTGATTCGTGGAAATAAAGGAACGAATGTTGTTTTGACTATTACCCGTTTGGGAGAAGATGAATCCATCGATTTTCATTTAACGAGAGCAGACATAAAGGTACACGATGTGTCATTTGCTGAAATGATTTACGATGATACAGGCTACATAGTTTTGTCACGTTTTTCAAAAAATGCATCTAAAGAAATGGAATCTGCACTTCGAACTCTCCTTAATCAAGATATGAAAAATCTAATACTGGATTTACGAAATAACCCAGGGGGCTTGCTTTCGTCAGCAATTGATATTCTAGAATTGATCATTCCCAAAGGAGAAAAACTGCTTTTTACAAAAGGCAGGACAAGAGAATCAAACCGGGAATTTATCTCTAGAAAAATTCCGATTTTGGACGAGAAGGTGAAATTAGCGGTTCTCATTAATGAAGGAAGTGCATCCGCGAGCGAAATTGTTGCCGGAGTCATCCAGGATTTGGACAGGGGTATCATCATCGGAAAAAGATCATTTGGAAAAGGTCTCGTCCAATCAGTCATCGGAATTGATAAAAAACGTTCCTTAAAAATCACGACTGCTAAATATTATATTCCCAGCGGCAGATTAATCCAGAAACCGGGTTATTTAAACGAGGACGTTATTGTTAGTCAAACAGAAACCGACACGCTATTCTCTACCAAAACCGGAAGAACCGTAAAAGGCGGCGGCGGTATTTATCCGGATTATGTGATAAATGACAAAAAAATGGGACCGTTAACAAGAGAATGCTGGAGAAAAAGTTATTTCTTTTCTTTCGCCCGTGATCATAAAAATCAATTTAACACAATGGATAATGTCTTAAATGAACCGGGCTTGATGGATTCATTTTCAGAATTTTTGTCAGATAAAGAATTGAATGTAAAACTCGAAGGTCAGGTTCAGTTTGAAGAAGTGAAGGAAAAATTCCAGAAATACGGCGATAGTAATGGAAAATTAAAAGAAGCATTTAAGTCTATTGAGGACTTTATTCAAAATCAATCTGACTCGTTCTATGAAACTGAGTTCAATAATCTTCAGAATGGGGTCTATTCGAGCTTCGCAATTATGCTCGAAGGTAATAAAGGTAGAATTCGATACAATGTGCAGAATGATGACGTGATAGATAAAGCGATAGAATTGCTCCATGATCATATGGCCTATTCAGAAACTTTCCAAACAATTATAGAAAATTAAATTTAATAAAACTTTCTATATTTCCCTCATAAAGGCATTAAATTCGACGGCTTTTTTAGAGATGAATCCGGACGATTAAGTCCCATCAAGCGATTGGTAATTTGAAAATGTTTTCGGGTGATTAGCTCCCGCCTGCGCCACCAATAGGTGGCTTCGGCGGACAGGCAGTTGGTAAAAACCAACTTCGCAGCCCTATTATTGAAAATGTCTTGGGTGATTAGCTCAGTTGGTTAGAGTGCTTGCTTGACATGCAAGAGGTCGGCAGTTCAAGTCTGCCATCGCCCACAATAAATGAGTGATTGGCAGTTCCCTGTCCGCCAAAG
>JBHHTW010000092.1:0-2199 GCA_046861385.1 Fidelibacterota bacterium
AGTGTATTACGGCGCTTCCGAATCCCGTAAAGACGGGCAGGCAGGGGGGTATTGACTATTGTGCTAATGAGCGCTAACATATAACAATCAAGGGTTAGAATATGATTATCCGCACCTTTTTTGTTTATTCTTTCGCCCCCGCTGCTTGGAGAAGCTTGACTACATCGCTATGGCCCTCTTGAGACGCAACCATCAAAGCTGTAGCGCCATCATATGTTTTAGCATTAACATCTGCACCTTTAGCAAATAAAGCATCGATTTTAACCACATCTCCACTCTCAGCAGCTAATAATAGACTACTAGTTTTACTTGCACAACCAGTAAAAAATAAACTCCAAAGAAAAAGAGCAAATAAAATTAAGTTAAGCTTATTTATTTTGCTATTATTAATTGATTTATACACTGTTCACCCTCCATAATTTGTAATTTTACTTTCTCATATTATTGAAATGTAGAAACACTATAGAAATATATCAATAAAATCTCATAGTGGACAGCTCCTGAAGGTGACAAACCACAAACGTTCTATCGGTAATGTTTTGATGATAATTATCGATATTTACCAAATTGGGATTAGGGTATCCCGGCAGTGTTAGCGGCGCGATTTTTAATCGATGTCGCGAAACAGGAATTAATTCGCTACAAACCACTTCCGGTTATTTGATTTAGTGACCAATATGACCTACGTAATTTGCATTGATTGATCACATTTTCCTTTCTCTTTTTCAAAATAGCTTCTGCCCGTTCCTCATGTTTATCAATTGGGTGAATATATCCAATGCCGGAATGAAAGTGCTCAGTATTGTACCACTGAAAATAATCCTCAAAATAATTCCGGGCAACCTGGATAGAGCTGCCGGGAAACCATCCGGGATAATTAGGTGTGGTCTTTACGGTTGAGAACAATGATTCAATAAATGGATTGTCATTCGGTGTCCTGGGACGTGCAAAGGTCTGTGTTAATCCCAGATCATGAAACATCTGTTTAACCGGCTTGGCTTTCATCTGGGCTCCACGATCATTAACAACAACCGGTAACCGGTCTCGAGGTACATCCAGTAATCCTTCAGCAAGATAAGCATCATCAATTAAGGCCTGTGCTTCCGATTGCATGAGACTGATACTAATACGCCAGGCAATTACTTTTCTACTCCATTCATCCAACATGACATGCAGGTACCAGAACATTCTTTTCATATCCGTTTTCAGGTAGCTCAAATCCCAGCACCAGCATTGGTTTGGACCGGTAAGTTCAGCGGGCCGGTTGGGTTTCTTACCAGCGCCAGTACGCCTGAAAAGTGGCCTTCTATCAGATAATATATCTTCATCAGACAGGATCCGCCGGATCGTACTTGCAGAGATATAGAATAAACCCTGTTCCGCACCCTTGCAGGCCAAAACACGAAGTGAATAATCTACCGTCTCTTCCAGTTGAACATAGTCCAGAACAGCCTGTTTTTCAGATGGCATTATGGCGTTCACAGGACGTTTCGGACCCGGTTTATAATACTCCATATTACCCGTTGTCTTGCTTCTTGAAACCCAGCGTTCTATGCGACGGATATTGATCTGTAATAAGACACAGGTCCTGACCTTGGGTATTCCCTTGGACTTGGCATAGAAAATAACACTGACTATAGCCTCTTTTACTTTTACCGGCAAAGGATGTGAAGGAAAAGGACCTTCTATTCCAAGTTCACTTTTTTTTTGAGTGAAGTAAACAGTACCGACATCTCGGCCAGGGCCTTCTGTTTTTCACCCAGTTCATTCTGTAGCTGATTGTATTTCTCTTTGGAAACGGTCTTTATTCGCTTACGCCCTGGGACACTGTTGGCCAAGGCCTCTATGGCACCTTCTTCAACGGTTCTCCGAATCCGTATCAAATCAGATGAATACAATCCGTATCTTCTTAATATCTCACCGACTTTGGCGTCCGGTTGCTGGCATTCCTGATAGATTTGCCATTTCTGCTCAGCACTCAACCGTCGGCGTTTTTTCATATCGCTCATTCATGACTCCATGTTAATGAAGTGGTTTAACAGGAAATGGTAATGCTACGTTCGCTATGCTCTCTCCGCATTACCATTTCCTGAGTTAGAGCTTATTAATCTTCCCATTATACGACACAGTTAAAAAATTGCGCGGGTATCAATATCAATGAAGCTAAAGAAATCTGGGCAAATGCGGTCATACTGTTCG
>JBHHTW010000061.1:0-7605 GCA_046861385.1 Fidelibacterota bacterium
CTTTACGAATATACAAAAAGCGATTCCCTCCGCCGGCATGCCTTGGGTGTGGAACAGGTTATGGGAAAAATGGCCGAAAAATATAATGGTGATCCAAAAGAGTGGAAATTAACAGGTTTACTCCACGATTTTGATTATGAAATGTATCCCACTGCAAAAGACCATCCATTTAAAGGTGTTTCCATATTAAAAGAAAATAATTATCCTGAATCTATTTGTAACGCCATTTTGGGGCATGCTGATTATACTGGAGTACCACGAGAAACAGACATGGCTAAAGCATTATTTGCTGTGGATGAGTTAACAGGATTCATTTTCGCTGTAACATATGTCAGACCCTCCAAATCCATTCTTGAAGTGAAACCAAAATCCGTAAAGAAAAAACTGAAGCAAAAATCTTTCGCCGCCAGTGTGAATCGGGATGACATATATCTTGGCATTCAAGAGCTTGACTTGGATTTAACAGAACATATTCAATTTGTCATTGATGCATTGAAAGAAAAAGCGGAAGAGTTGGGATTGAAGGGGACTGCCAACGCTTCACCTTCGAGAGAATAGTAAATAGTATAAAGCTCTAATCAAGTTTTGAATTGTTAATTTTATATTTCACAAAGACATTATATTTAAGGAATGAACCTTTCTTGATAGTGTAATACTGATAATAGCTTTTTATCGAAGCTCCAGATTTTACATCCTCGTTCCCGGGCATAGATTACAATGGATGAATCAATCAATCCCACACCCTTATCCAGCCATTTATTTTTGCCGGATACTTCACCTGCTTTAAAAAACATACCATCCATAGAAAATTTGGGTAAGTGAATCCAGTAATTTGAGATTATATTTTTCTCCCGTTTATTTTTAGCACCCTGCATTAATTCGCCAAACACGGGTTCAACTGCAATGATTTCACCTTTTTCAAGATAGGATTTTAATTGGTGAAATACGGGGGAGCGGCCTTTGTAAAAATCGATCCAGACCGATGTATCCACCACAATCACGTTCGATTGATTTCTCGAGCTGAACCAGCGTTAAAACCGGACTTGAATTCCAAAGGTTTTTCTGACACTTGGGAATTCAGTTCTTGTATCTTTTTGATATCCACCCATTCACTGAGTGCTTTAATCAATGATTCAGTAATATTTTTTCCTTTTGTCAAATCTTTAACTTCAGATATGAGTTTTTCGGGTATTAGAGCGGTAACTTTCATGTCAGAATATACGATAGGGTATCGTATATGGAAAATTATTTACGAAAAATGATGGTGTTTTTGTAAGAGTTGCCAATGCTCAGTAATTGTTCTACAAATTATTAATAGCAAAATGGTTTTACCATATTGATTTTCTTTATTAACTGACTGATCTTTTAGGTAGTTTTCACTATGACATTCACTACTGGAATTTTACTATTACTCCTCGGTGTCGCCATAGGCGCTGTTATTGCGCTCATTTTAAAACGGAAAAGTTTGCCGGATGAACAGCAATTGGAAGATGCATTAAAAGAAGCGAAAGAGAGTCTGTCAAAAGAAGCAAAAGACGCATTCGGTAATCTTTCCAACGATGCGTTGAATCAAAATATCGAAACATTCATGAAGATCGCTGAAAGCAAATTTGGTGACCTCATGAAAAGCAGTGATGCCCAATTGGATGAAAAGAAAAAGCTCATTGATTCCAGCTTGGCAGAAATGAAAAAACAGTTGGAAGGGTTGAACAAACAAACAACTGAACTTACTGGGCAAATGTTAGAATCCAAAAAGGGAATAACGGAATTATCTGATACCACTACTCAATTACGTCAAATTTTATCCAGTTCACAGGCTAGAGGGCAGTGGGGTGAACGAATGGTAGAAGATATTCTTTCTTTTATCGGTCTAACCGAAGGAATCAATTATGAAAAACAAAGTCAGGAAGGGTCTGACCGCCCAGACTTTAAATTCAACCTCCCCGATGGAAAGCACGTCAACATGGATGTGAAATTTCCATTGAGTCACTATGAGAATTTCCTGGCTTCTGAAAATGAAACAGAACAAGAACAGGAAAAAAAGGCATTTTTAAAAGATGTACGGAATCATGTGAAAGAAATTTCCGGCCGATCATATATTGATCCAAATGCTGGAACAGTGGACTATGTTTTGATGTTTATACCAAACGAAAGTATTTATTCATTCCTGAATCAAGAGGATCACGAATTGATCGATTTTTCATTGGGTAAAAAAATCCTGTTATGTTCACCCGTCACATTATATGCAATTTTATCTCTTATTCGCCAGGCAGTATCTAATTTTCACATGGAGCAAAAAGCAGGTGAAGTGCAGAAGCTGGTGATCACGTTTCGTGAACAATGGGTAAAATTCACAGAAAAACTGGATGCATTAGGTAAGACACTTGGAACCGTATCATCTCATTATGACGCATTAACAGGGCCGAGGCGTAATGCACTTGAAAAACCCATGAACAAAATTACTGATTTGCAAATGGGGCAAGATGAAGACATCAAAAAAATTGAGGATGAAGGATGATTAAAATCGGTAACTGGTTACTGGTAACTGGTATATTTGTAATTTGGAATTGTGTGGGGCCTGAAGATCCTATTGATGGTTTATTGGAAGATATGCCGGCAGTAGTGAATACTCCAAATGCGTTTACATTTAACCTAAAAGGAAATAAATATTCATTCGAGGAAACGTATACACTATCTATGCAGACAGATACTCTCACTGTCCTTACGACATCATTGATTGTTCAAAATTGGGTCGGGAAGGATACAACCCGGATATTCATGATTGATGAAGGTGATACAACTTATTCCTGGTTTCAAATTACAGGAAATATGATATATACAGCAGTAGACTCCTTGAGCGTTGAACCACATAATTTGCCTAAAAAGATTTTATTTGAAGGAACGAATTTCACTGGAACGTTGTTGTTTACATTGGCAAAGGATTGATATAATTTTTGTCATTCAACCAATGCTCGGGATTAGATTTAATATATAATCGAATTTTTTCCAATCCGTTATTATCGCGGATAATATGGTCATAATAGGAACGCTGCCAAACAAATTCTGATGTTGGAAATTGTTTGTGAATTTTTCGTGTAACAGTTGATTTAAAACCATGAATTATTTTTGGTATTAACATTTTGGATCGATTAACACCATGTAGGGGAAGCAGATCTGCATCCCCTACATTGGTGATAATTGAGGGTTTAATAGCGATGATACCGTGTATATGATTTGGCATGATGACAAATTCATCTAATGACACATGACCGAAATGATTTGGAATTGCTGTCCAGCATTCATGAGCAATTTTTCCCAAAGAATTCAAATTTATTATATGATCTTTAATTGATGCAAAAAACGGAATTTTGTTTTTTGTACAAATTGTGATAAAATAATATCCAGGATTAGAATAATTGTAATCAGGTAATCGATTGTGTTTACGTTCTAGACTGCGTTTATACATAGTAGAAAAAAATAGCAGACAACACCCATTTACACTAATTAACCATCTTCCCAGGCGGGACATATTAAATGTTTATAATCGCACCAATCACAGTGTTTTCCAGTTACCGCTTCAAACTCGTTATTTCGGATTCCTGAAGCAACATTATGAATTTTCTCTTTTGTTAACTGCAACTCATCATTTGAAAAAGAATGGGTTTTAATTGGTTTTTCTTTTTCTCGTAAAAAATACAGGGTTGCACTGGCTGGGAGTCCCCCAAACTGTTTTGAATCCGATTGCTCCAAAAACATGCTATAAACAGCCAACTGGAGGTTTGATTTTGCAGGAGATGAATTTTTGCTGGTTTTGTAATCAATAATATGTATCCCAGTTTCATCTTTATCAATGCGGTCAATGGCACCGTTAATGGTTATGTCATCCAAATCAAAAGAAAATCTTTCCTCCCGAACTAGAACATTGGGTGGATTTTGGACCACCGAATCTGCATAACGTGATAACATTTCCACTCCTTGCTCATAAAATTTCTCTTCCCTAACAGAATAATCAAACTCACCTTTTTTCCACTCTTCGTCCAATAATCGCTGGATGCGATCATTTGATAATTTTTTATCCGGTTCATGGAATCGCTGAAGAACGCTGTGGATGATGTTGCCGAAAACCAATTGGGGTTTACTGGCTGTTTGGGGGATCCCGTCAATTCTTCCGAAACGGAATTTAAGAGGACATTGTTCATAAGTTTCAATGGCGCTGGCAGATAGATACAGTTTTTCATCAACAGTAGGTTCATAATCTTTTGATAAATCTTGGGATAGTTCTATTTCCCAATTACTGGTTCCCAAATTAATATTGTCCCCTTTTTCAATTTGGCGGATCAATTCCAATGCATTGGTGTATGCATGCACTTTATCAAACTGACCACTTGCCAATGCCTTTTGAATTTTCAGTTCGTATTTGATTCTCAAGTCTGAATATGTTTTCTTATCCTTGCTATCCTGCATGTCTATTTTCTCCATAAGATGTTCAGGTAATTCTTTGACAAATTTCGATGTGGCTTTTCTTGGAGCCAATAAAAACAATTGTTCTTTTGCACGAGTCACTGCCACATAAAATAATCGCCGTTCCTCTTCAAGATGATGTTCCTTTGGCGTAATCTGGGTTGCTTTTTCATAGGCCAACCATTCATCCGGGGGGCGGGATATCATTGTGCTCTTTCGAAAATTCAACGGAAAACTGGCTGATCGTAAAAATGGCAGAAAAACAATGGGAAATTCACCGCCTTTTACACTATGGATCGTTGAGACTCTCACTCCATTGAGCTGACTATATTCCTCCGGGATTATCGTCCGTAATCCGCCGGAAATCATGACTGCTTCCACATATACATTAAAAGCATCTATTCCGTGGTCTTCGGGATTGCGCTTGGAAAAATCCTGTGCCCGTTTTAAGAAATCGCCAACATTCAGCATGGCCAAACGATCATCCAGAGTGTATCGGTGATTATATTGTTTTAACAACTGGGTATTTTCACATATTTCCCAAACCATTTCCCCAGCGGACCGTTTGGGCATTTTTTTCCGGAAAGACCTGATTTTATCCAATAATTCATCGACTGGCGGAAATTCTTTAATGATGGCTGGATTCGTTTTTAGTAATTCCAACCTGTGGGTTTGATCCCGACGATGCCACTTATTGAAAAGGAGATGAGAAGTTTCCGCTCCACAGTATTTTTCAATGAGACGAAATAATGCACTGTCTTGAAATGTTCCTCCACCGATGACTTGACACCATGAAAACAGGTCCAATACAGCTGGTATGCTGAAATAATGTGGAATCCTTGCCTGGACAGGAATTCCGGCCTTTAGTAGCGCATTTGCAGCGACATTTGCTTGAGAATGGGTTCGGCACAATACGGCTATATTCCTGTTTTCAAATCCACTGTTAAGCAGATTTGCAATTTCATTGCACAGAAATTCTAATTGTTCACTTTTTTCACCCCAATAGATTTTGGGCAGTGGACCTTCAAGGGCATCTTTTGCAAATAAATTTGTTTCTATCCGGTCCGTGTTGGCCTTGATAGATGCATTTGCAATATCCAAAATGGATTGGGTGGAGCGAAAATTTTCCTCAAGAGCAATGGGATCACCGCCAAATCGTTTTTTGAATTCGGAAATATTGTACGAATTTGCTCCCCTGAAACTGTAAATGGTTTGGTCTTCATCCCCCACAACGGTGATTTGCTGATGTTTATCAGCGATAAGGCCAATAATTTCATTTAACGCATAATTATTATCCTGGAATTCATCTACAATTACATGCTGATATTTATTTTGAACTAATCTTAAAATGGGTTCGTTTTCCTTAAGGAGTTTGTAGGCTAAAAGAATCATATCGCCATAATCCACCACATTCATGTGTCGTTTCCATCGCTGAAACTTTGGAAATATTCGTTTTAGATCATTTATTTGAGCAGCGGTTTCAGCAGAAATAGTGTACTCATCAATTGCGGGAGTTTCCATCTTATCCAGTTCAATGAGTTCATCCCGCGCTCGATTGAAAAATGGAATAAAACTTTCAATAACCGCTCTTTGAGGATTTAAGGGAAATTCGTCTGAGTCAAATGGTTTCAAATCATCAAAATGCTTCAATAGCATGTGAATTGCCTCACTTTCTTCCAAAAGCGCCGGGAGTTGTTCTGTGCTGAAATCGCGCAATAACCGATAGCAAAAAGAATGAAAAGTCCCAACCGTCATGGCGTGGGCAGTTTTACCTACTTTTTTTAAAATACGTTGTTTTAACTCCCGTGCGGCTTTTTCTGTGTAAGTGATCGTTAAAATATTTTCAGGATTTGCTTTATAGTACTCAATAAGATATACAATTCGGTGTTCAAGGGTAAATGTTTTCCCTGTTCCTGCACCGGCAAGAATCATCAAAGGAGAGGGTGGATGCTCAATGGCTTTACGTTGTGCTTCATTGGGAGTGATGTCTGGCATGCGTAAAATTACCGAATACACGATGTAAGTTTCCGGTAAATACTTTATAGAATTAATAAAACGTAAATATGTAAAACGTAAAAAATACTATTCAGGTTAATATTTTTGTGTTAAATAATTACGTTTTACATAATTACCCGCCACATTTATTATTTTTCAAAGGTAGCAGGCGGGCGTTTTAAATAATTATGCTTTATTGTTTTCAAAGAATGAAAATAGTTTTTAACCTTTCATCCAACTATCGTGTCTTACGGTGTGAATGAATGAAAACAGACAATGAGATCATACAATTATTTCAACAGGGAAACCAGTCGGCGTTTGATGAGTTGGTTAAACGGCACCTGGATTCTGTGTATCGGTTTTTTCTCCGAATTACAGGAGATGAAATGGATGCAGAAGATTTGGCTCAATCCGTTTTTATTAAATTATTCAAGAGTCTTAAAAAATTTCGTTTCAATGCAGAATTCACAACATATTTATATAGGGCAAAGGTCAATACTGCCAATTCCTATCTCACGCGGAACAAATGGCGAAATTTCCTTCACATGGATCAATCTCCGGAACAATCCTATTCACATGATGAAACAGGTATTACAAAAAAAGAAATTTGGAATTATGTATCCAAGTTGCCTGGAAAGCAAAGGAATGTAGTCATGATGCGTTTGAACCAGGAATTGGCTTTTAAAGAAATCGGTTCCATATTGAATATGTCCGAGGGAACGGCAAAAGTGAATTATCACCATGGAATCAATAAACTTCGTGAATGGATGAAAGATGAATATGAACTTTGAATCCGAGTTGAGAACAGTATTGAAGATTGAAAGCAATCCGCCGGATACGAATGCGTTCATCGGCAAATTGCACAGCACACAGCAGAAATTAGCCATTCAGAAAGCTCGTATCCAGAGCAGCTTGGCTACATCTGTATTCTTACTCGTTTTTGGATGGGTGTCCTTTTCACAACTCGATACAATTGTTTTTGAAGAAATATATTACACATATGAAGATAATTATGAACAATATGCAGATTTGGATTCTTCTTCTTTCGATTTATACGTAGCGGATATGGCTCTGTATTTATTAGACGAAGAAGACGCTTGGTCAGTATTAGAATTCTTTCAGGAAGAAGAATATGAAACTGCATTCAAT
>JBHHTW010000006.1:0-93800 GCA_046861385.1 Fidelibacterota bacterium
GGTGGGGAAGAATTTCATAAAACTAAGAAGATGTTGTTGTTACGATAAGTATTAATATAATTCAATCATATCAATAAATAAATGGACTAATAATAACAAATAACTGCATAAAATGAGAGTTTGTAACAGGTTCAAACTATAGATCGAATTTAAAACTATTCAATATGCAAATATGGTTAATTACACTAATTGGGATAAAAATAGATAAGTTATGAGAAGATTATCGATGATTCTTACACTTTTCTTGTCATTATTAGTGGGACAAGTAGATTCTTTAGAATTTCTTCACTATATCCCTTTTCAGATTGGCAATAGATGGCAGTATGAAGGTCATGAATTTTATAGTGATTCATCATGGTCCACAGGGTTTGTCGAGAGTCAGGTAATTAGCGACACAATTATGTCAAATGGATTAAAATACTATATTATTGATCATATTCCATTATTCGGCGAAACATTTGCACGTATTGATTCAGCTAATCAAATTATCTATTTTCATGGTTATGAAGAGTGCGATAATGATGAGTGGGATTTTTTAGATTATTTCTTCCTGGATTCGGCTTATTGGAATGATTGTGCAAATAATCTGGCGGATTTACACACTACTGAATTATTTATTGAATCATTGAATGATACATTTCCATCAATTTTGGTTGAACATTGGGGGTCAGAAACACAAACCCATTTTTCAGAGAATCTGGGAATTTCACATATTAGCTATGCCCTTGGAACAACAGGCGCTTACTATGAATTAATTGCTGCCACAATTAATAGTATTCAATATGGTGATTATATGTCCACAAATACGAGTATTATCTTACCCCAAGAAATGATACTACATCAGAATTACCCCAATCCCTTTAACCCAGAAACAACCATAGCTTTTGAGTTGCCGAAGAGAAGCAAAGTAAGGATAGTGATTTATGATATGCTAGGGCGTGAAGTTGTGCTGTTGTTAGAAGATCAATTGAAGGAAGGATCCCACAAAACTATCTGGCGCGGTAAAGACCAGCAGAACCAATTGGTTTCATCGGGAGTGTACATTTATAAGTTATCTGTCAGTTCCATGGAGAGTAAAAAGGTATTTTCAAAAAACGGAAAAATGGTTTTGATGAAATAAAGCAATTTTGCGGAAGTAAAATTTATCCGGTTATCGGCGGAAACTTCCACAAAGATTTTCTTTAGTTTATCTATAAATTCCCTTACTTTTTAAATAACTCTCTAACAATTCTTAAAACCTTATACTATGCAAAAAGTAAATACAGCCGGCAATCTCTTATCCAAAATCGGAGCTGAATTCATTGATAAATATGACAAAGGATAATTAAAACTGTGGAATCATTACTACTTCTTATTCTTTCTGGTTTGATTCAAATATCTAATCCGGATTTACTGCAAGAAGATTCTTTCCCTATTACACCAAAAGTTTTTCATTATCCTGAAAAGGTTTTATTTAACACCCGTCCGTATAACATGGATCTTTTTGTAGATTTTGATGAAAGTAAAATCGAATCAGTCAGTATATTCCTCAGAACAGATACAATGGACCAATTTATTGAATTTCCATTAAAAGTAGTTCGGGCTCGCTATCGACACCAATTCAACCCGCTTATCACTCCTGCAAAGACCATCGAATATTTTTTTGTTGTTTCTTTAAAAGACCATTCCATTTATGCTGCTCCATTAGACGAAAATGGATATATTAATGTTGTCAAACGCACTCTTCAAGATCCTGCTGAATACTTTAAACGAAAATTATCCCAGCGACGATGACTATTCATAACACAATCAATACTTTACGTAAAGAATTAAACGATCATAATTATCGTTATTATGTACTGGATGACCCATTTATCTCTGATGCTGAATACGATCGGCTACTCCGTAAATTACAATCACTGGAAGAAGAAAATCCGGAATACATAACCGCAGATTCTCCGACACAACGGGTGGGTGCCCAACCACTGGAAGCATTTGGAACCCTAAAGCATCGTATTCCAATGATGTCCTTGGCAAATGCCATGACAACCAATGAAATATTGGCTTTTCACGAGCAAATAAAGCGTCGTTTAAATGATGACATACAAATAGAATACGTGGTTGAACCCAAATTAGACGGCTTGGCAGTAGAACTGGTTTATGAAAACGGTCAATTCGTATCAGGTTCAACGAGAGGGGACGGGACCACGGGAGAAAATATCACACAGAATTTAAAAACCATTCGAGGCATTCCACTTTCTTTGCGAATAGAATCACGACCGGCTCCGGCACTTTTAGAGGTCCGCGGAGAAGTATTCATACGAAAAGATGATTTTAAAACATTAAATAACCAGCGGGAAATAGATGGTGATTCTATTTTTGCCAACCCGCGTAATGCGGCTGCCGGCAGCTTAAGGCAGCTCGATCCACAAATTACAGCTACCCGTCCATTGTCCATTTTTTGTTATCAAGTAGGTCTCCTTGATGGTGCTGATTTTACCTCACATATTGAATTTTTATCTGCAATAAAAGATTGGGGGTTTCCAGTAAACCCAGAAATTAAAAGAGTCAGAAGTATCGAAGAAGCGGTCACGTATCATATTGAATTGGAGAGACGTCGAAACTCACTCACTTACGAAATTGATGGATCGGTCATTAAAATAAACGATTATAAATTACGTGAAGAGTTGGGTGTAAGAAGTCGTTCACCCCGCTGGGCCATTGCAGGAAAGTTCAAAGCCCAGCAAGAAACAACCATTGTTGAAGCAATCGAATTATCTGTCGGACGCACAGGAGCAGTGACGCCTGTGGCTAAACTGCAACCTATTAATGTTGGCGGTGTCCTTGTTTCGAATGCAACGCTTCACAACCAAGATGAAGTTGACCGAAAAGATATCCGTGTTGGAGATACTGTTCTGATTCAACGTGCCGGAGACGTGATTCCTCAAGTAGTTAAAGTTATCATTGAAAAACGTCCACCAGACTCGCATCCTTTTCAAATATCGAATAAATGTCCTAAATGCGGTCATGCAGTTCATACACCAGAAGGAGAAGTGGTTGCCCGGTGTCAAAATCTTTCTTGCCCTGCCCAAATCAAACGCCGCATCGAACATTTCGTTTCAAAAAATGCTATGAATATAGATGGTATCGGTGAGAAATTAATTGATCAATTGGTGGAAAAAGAGTTGGTGCATTCTTTCGAAAATCTTTATCAGCTTACTATTAATCAATTATCTGACCTGGATAGAATGGCTGAAAAATCAGCCAAAAATATTATTGATGCATTAGAAGCCTCCAAGAAAACAACCTTTCACCGTTTTATTCATGCTTTAGGGATTCGAAATGTAGGGGAACATGTGGCTAAAGTTTTAGAAAAAGCTTTTGATAGCAGCATCTCAAAGTTTATGGTTGCCAATTCGGATGAATTGGAAGCCATTGATGAAGTGGGACCTATTGTGGCAGAAACGATTATTAATTTCTGGTCAGAGAAAAACAATAAAACTATTGTGAACCGTTGTTTTTCATTGGGCGTGACAATTGAACAGTCAGATAACACCGGTGAGCAAATTTTTTCCGGCAAAACTTTTGTTTTCACCGGATCCCTGGAAACAATGACCCGTAAGGAAGCAAAAGACATTGTAGAATCATCCGGTGGGCGGGCAACTGGATCCGTCAGCTCGAAAACAGATTATCTTGTAGCCGGATCGGACCCGGGTTCCAAATTGAAAAAGGCAAAGGAATTGGGAATTACAATACTTTCAGAAGAAGAATTCCATCAACTATTGAGATGAAACATCTGTTTGCTTTATTATTTATACTGGGATTTATCCATCCAGAAACCACTTTTTCAAAAATGGATTTATCATTATCTACTGCTCTTGAAGGAAACAATCGTTCTGCAAGCATGGATTTTACTATGGAAATGCTCGCTTTATCTACACCGTTTATTGAATTCGGGTATGCAGGAATCCTTCAAATGGAAAGCCATAATCTGCATTCCCTTGCTTTATCCGCTCTGGGCGTTCAACTACCCATTGCGATGGGAAAATATATTGTGAATAGAGACCGGCCTAATCGGCAATACAAACCACGGTTATGGAATTCGCGACGGACACCTTCCTTTCCTTCTGGGCACGCTGCAACCACCGCCGCTTGGGCCACAACAATTAATTTGAATGATCCCCAAACACAATCAATTATGATAGGCTATGTTTTGATCTCTGGATATAGTCAAGTTTATGTTGGGAATCATTATATTTCTGACGTGCTTGCCGGTTGGATTTTAGGGTGGGCCACAGCGCTTTTCTTTCACCGTTCATTTGAATCCAATCAAAACAAATCTGCAAGGGCTCCTTTTCTCCGGATTTCAATACCGTTATAATAAATGATGAAAATCGGAAAATATTAAAAAAATATTCGTAGATAATCTTTATATTAATTTCTCACATACCTATCAAAACCAAGTTTTCAAAGTACTCAAAAACTAATTTTTCATTAATATTTTTATGATAACAAAAACCAATTCTCAATCATATCTAACAGCACAAAATGAACCACTCGATATATTTTTCATCCGATTAACATTATTTTTATCGGGCTTTTGCGGTATTGCATACGAGGTGCTATACAATCGTCTTTTGGGGAACATGATTGGAGATCATTTTGCTGTGAATGCTTCTATTCTGGTTACTTTTCTTTTGGGAATAGGACTTGGAACAAAATTTGCACACCGTTTTAAAGGATTCCTGTGGGCAGTAGAAGGCGGTATTGGATTATATGCCATTGGATTTACCCTGTCAGCGCCCCTGATTGATAAGCTGCTTTTTCAAGTCCTGCCTTTCCAAAATTTATCTGTAAATGTCTTGTTCTCGTGTTTATTATTGATTTTTCCGGCATTCTTAGTTGGCGTGAGTCTGCCGCTCTTCTCCGCATATCTTCAGCAGCTGGTGCCGGGCAGAGCATTTAGCCGAAGTTATATGATCTACAATTTTGGAGCTGCTCTCACCGCTCTGTTTATTGAATTTTATCTTATTCGTCATTTCGGCCTCACTATTGGGATGGTCTCAATCGCTGTTCTGAATCTTTTTATTGGTACTGTTTTGTTTTTGAGAAGAGACAGATTGAATATCAGATTAAAACCACAAAAAGTTATTCATTATCCTTATAAAGTCATTATTCCGCTTATTATCGTAAGTCTGGCGAGTGCGATTTTCCAATTAACTATGTTGAAATTTGCCGAATTCATTTACGGCCCGTATCATGAAACCTTTGCAATGGTTTTAGGAATCGTATTGCTTGGGATTGCGCTGGGAACCATGCTGAATCATTATTACAAGGTTCAATTCAAGGCGTTCATCATCATCAACATTGTTTATCTCACTTTGGTTATTTTTCTTTTCCCTAATATTTTGTTGATGTTTTCCACTTTATGGAGACATTTAAGCCCTCTTGGATTAATCGGATGGAAACTATTCATACTGTTTCTTATTATGGGGCCCGGAGCCATCAGTTTTGGCGCAGCCATACCCGCACTGATGAAACAAGAATCAGATATCGCAAAAGAATCAGGACATTTGCTGTTTATTTCAAGTATGGCAAATACTGTTGGATATTTATTCATGGTATTTATTATTCATCCCAAGCTGGAATATGGACAAATCCTAAACCTCATTATTTTTCTTTTAGTACTGGCCTTGCTGGTTCGTCTTTGGCCCCAACTGAAATTAGTCGGGTTGGCAGTTTTAGTGGCATTGGGCAGTCTGCTGCTGGTACACGAAAAGTGGAGTGAGAATCTGTTATACATGGATTATTTTACTTTTACGTCTCCTCGAAAGATTCAGGAAGAATTACTGTCGTTCCGATCCAGCGAACGATATCGTAAATATGATGAAACATTTTCTATTAATAACGTAGGCCCGGTAAAATTTTTCTTTATTAATGGATATAAAAGCGTTCCGTTGAATTCCATGGCTGAATACCTGGTAGGATTCATATCCTCCCTCATTTCCCCTCGACTGGATCAAGGTCTTGTATTGGGCTTGGGAAGTGGCGCTACTGCTGGGACCGTTGCCGAAGTTTTTAACCATGTGGATGCAGTGGAGATCAGTCCGACAATTATTGAAAAACAGCCATTAATGAAAGAGTACAGTTTCGATATTATGTCAAAGACCAATGTAAATGTGGTCTGGGATGATGGTATCCGTTTTATGAAGACTACGACCCGAAAATATGATCTAATCCTGAATACGGTTACATCACCTCTCTATTTCAGTTCCAGTAAATTATACACACAGGAATTTTACCAACAAGTAAAAACAAGGTTACAACCGGATGGTATATATACAACTTGGCTGGATAGTAGAGTTGGCGAGCATGGATTACGGATTATTCTGAAGACCCTGCAATCAGAATTCAAATATTGTTGGGTAACGAGAATGAAATCACATTATTTTTTACTTGTTGCATCGAATGAAAAACTACAGATACGAAATGAAGATACTCTGCATGATAATCAAAAGCTCACTGACTATTTTGCTTCAAGGTACATAAGAGATATACGAAATCTGCGTTATTCAATAATTAATACGCAACCCTATGAATATTTGAATGACGATGAGAAAATTCCGTTGAACACAATTGACCTCCCGGCGTTGGAATTTGAAATCGCTCATCTGAATAATCCAACGATTGATAGTTTTATTGCATTCCTCCGGG
The DNA here is from genome assembly GCA_046861385.1 of Fidelibacterota bacterium. Taxonomy (GTDB): domain Bacteria; phylum Fidelibacterota; class Marinisomatia; order Marinisomatales; family TCS55; genus JADFRD01. The sequence goes on from JBHHTW010000006.1 coordinate 6,694, forward strand.
ATAATTACGATTTCTCAGAGATGGGAGAGCAGGTGTTTTCTCATAGACCTATTGACTTATTAGAACTGGTATCATATTATTTAAAGGTTGACCATCAATCAACAATCACGCAGTTTTTTCTTGATTTTGCCCAAGAGCGCTACCCGGAATTTCAAAGAGATCTTGAAAATTATTTGCTCAGTTTTTCTTATGACGTAGTAAACCAATATTATACCAGTGAAAGTCTCGACAGGCTTATTTTTTGGCAATTATATTTCAAACATATTGATCACGCAGAACAGACCGCTCGGATGCTGTTTGCTTTAGAACCTGATTATTATAATACTCGATATAATATCGGGCTGGCCAATGAAGTTTTGGGGAATTATGAACTGGCTGCTGAAATGTTTTTAGAAGAAATTTCAAGAGATGAAAATCATTGCGATGCTTGGTACCGGCTGGGGCGTACCCGTTTAAAACAAAACAACCTGCAAGCAGCACGGGCAAGTCTGCTAGAATGTCTTGTACGAAAACCCTGGTACGATGATGCAAATTATTACGTCGCAAAAACGTATTTCATGGAAGGTAAATACGATTCTTCCCAATTTTTTGTACAGGCAGAACTGACATTGGATCCAGAGGACAGTAAGGCTCAAGAACTGCTCAACAAACTAAAAACTGTCCAGTCATATTAATCAAATTTCCATAATCTTTAAGAAATTCTGAATCTAATCCAGATGACTTTGTTCATTCATTATTAACTTCTCTAATGTTCAAAACAATCATTTTTTTCATACCCGTTTTATTATTATGTAAAGAAGCTTATCTATCTTCTATCCTCATCGCAGATGGATTTACTAAACCGGTGTATATATGTCAAGCGCCTGACGACAATGAACGGTTTTTTGTTTTGGAGCAAAAAGGAGTTATTAAAATTATTGACAATGGATTGGAGATTCGAAAACCCTTTGCCGATCTTCGGGATCATGTACATAACCCCGTCATGCCGGGAGATGAAAAAGGTTTGTTAGGCTTGGCTTTCCACCCGGAGTATCAAACGAACGGATTTATCTATCTCAACTATATCGATAAGGATGACCATACAATTGTGTCACGATTTCAAGTTTCAAGGAACGCAAACGAGCTGGATATTTCCTCAGAAAAAATATTTATAAAATTAAAGCAGCCATTTTCTAATCATAATGGGGGACACGTGGTTTTTGGCCCCGATGGTTTTCTGTATATTTCATTGGGAGACGGGGGGAAATGGGGAGACCCGTTTAATCATGCCCAACAGCTGGATAATCTCTTTGGTAAAATTTTACGTATCGACGTAAATAATGGAGATCCTTATTCAATTCCAAACGACAACCCATTTGTTGGAGTCAAAGGTGTTCGTGAAGAAATTTGGCTATACGGTTTACGGAATCCATGGCGGTTTTCTTTCGACCGTAAAACGGGTGATCTCTATATCGGTGATGTCGGACAGGATATGTGGGAAGAAATCGATTTTATTTCTACTGGTAAAGCTGGTGGTCAAAATTTAGGTTGGCGCATCATGGAGGGAACCCATTGTTACAATCCGAAGGAAAATTGCGATACCACAGGAACTCTTCCTATTTATGAATACCCCAATGACGCCAATTATATGAAAACGCTTATTGGATTGGATGAACCCAATGTCGATGGATGTTCAGTGACTGGAGGGTTCGTCTACCGTGGCTCTGATATGCCTCAATTTCATGGTACATATTTTTTCGCTGATTACTGTTCCGGTAATATTTGGACATTTAAAGAGATGAACGGTATCGCCACAGAATTTAAAAACAGAACAGATGAGATTAACCTTGGTGGGGGGGCGTTTGTTAATTTCATTTCATCATTTGGAGAAGACAATGACGGAGAGTTATATATTGTTGATTATAATGGTGCTGTTTATAAAATTGTAAACAGGGCGATGTAAAGTATCAAATTAATTTTTCTGATGAATGGTTCAGGTTAACTTTATAATTCGATATAGGAGCAAAATTAATAATGATGAAAATAGAAGATATTGTTGAGGATATTGTTTTATTAGTTCTCACCGAGAAGGATCCTCTTAAAGAATTAGGTATCACGCAAAATAAATTGTTTGCGAAAGTAGTTGGGTATGACGAAAACGGAGTCTGGATTGAAAATCCGAATTTTAAGCTCCCCGATCAAACAAAAACTAAAAAATCAATGTCATATAAATCTGTTTCTGCATCCATTTTAATTGCATGGGCATATATCGCATCTATTGTTCACTTCCCCAATGTGGAGGGGTTTGATTTTCCAAGCCCATTTGATCATAAGATTGGATTTGATATAGAAAATTGATTTCCCCGGCGATTCATATTGTTAATCTTCATAAATCTTATGAAGAGACCGTTGCTTTAAATGGAGTAAACCTGACCATTGAAGATGGAGAATTCTACGGGCTTCTTGGGCCTAACGGCGCCGGGAAAACAACAACCATCCATATACTCACAGGTTTGGTACTGAAAAATAGTGGTATTACAGAAATTTATGGCCGGGATACGGTGAAAGATTTTCGATTTGCCCGCTCACAAATTGGTATCGCTCACCAGGAACTTCCAATAGATTGGTTTTTCCCAATCGAAAAACTACTTTATTTTCATGCCGGTTATTATGGTATTAGGCAACATATTGCCAAGGACCGTGTTGAAGAACTTCTGGAACGGCTGGGATTAAAAGATAAACGTAAATCACGACTTAGACAGTTGTCCGGTGGAATGAAACGTCGGTATCAATTAGCAAAATCTTTGGTTCATGATCCAAAAATTATCATTTTAGATGAACCCACTGCCGGTGTGGATGTAGAACTTCGACATGAACTTTGGGATTATTTAAGAGAACTGCATCAGAATGGCAAAACAATTCTTCTCACAACCCATTATATCGAAGAGGCGGAGTTATTGTGTGAAAAAGTTGGAATCATTGACCAGGGAAAAATAATCAAGGAAGGTGCGCCGAAGGATCTTACCAACGAATTAGGAAAAGCCGGCATCAATATTCATATGATCGGCTGGTGTGAAGAACTGAATGAAGCATTGGCATCATTTTCCTTTACCTTTGAGGACAATCGTTTGCATTTCACTGTAAAAGATCCCGAAGCGGATATGGCAAAAATTATTCAAATATTATCTCAGTATAATTGTCATATTTTAAGTGTATCTGCTGAAAAATCATCATTAGAAGATGTGTTCCTGCATCTTACGGGAAAAGGAATCAACTGATGACGGGACCAAACTGGATTGGGTTATATACTTTAACAAAAAGAGAGGTTAGCCGGTTCTTTACAGTCTATCGCCAAACAGTTTTACCGGGTTTAATTTCATCCGCTCTTTATATAATGGTATTTGGATTTACTTTGGAGAGGCGGATCAGTGAAATTGACGGTGTCCCATACACCCTTTTTATTTTGCCTGGATTAATCATGATGAACACATTGACAAATGCCAGCTCGAATACAGCTTCTTCTATGCTGCAAATGAAACTGCTGCAGCAGCTACCTGACATACTTACCGCCCCTTTATCGAGTCTGGAAATATGTTTAGCCTACATCATTGGCGGAACGATCCGAGGATTAGTCAATGGTATTTTAGTCATGCTATTAGGTCTACTGCTTATCGGTATGCCTATTCAGCAACCCCTGGCAACCATTGGATTTATTTTTCTCGTTTCGTGGTCATTTGCCAGCATGGGGCTTCTTCTGGGGCAATTAGCTGATACATGGGACCAACTGGCGATGATGCAAAATTTCTTTTTGACACCGTTAAGTTTTCTCGGTGGGATTTTTTATTCGATTCAGATGCTGCCAGACTGGGCTCAGAAAATGTCAATGGTAAATCCTATTTATTATATGATCAACGGTATTCGTTATACCATTCTTGGTGTATATGATTCACCGCCGTTAAATAGTTTAATCATGGCCATTATTATGACAACATTATTTACTGTGGCAGCCATCCTTGTGATGAGAAGCGGCAAGAAAATAAAACATTAATCATGCGGCCTCTGGTTCTTTTTCTATTCCTGATCTTATTATCAGCTGAAGAGACTCCAGTGATGAGGGCCGCTTGGACTCAATATGCCCGGTCAGGTCTGACGCACGATGAGGATATAAACGGTGGACATATCTATTACCGAATTAAAAGAGTGACTTCCAATACCTTTCGTGATTTGAGAATGTTTAGCTACGAATTGGGAGAAGAATCTTACATTTACGTTCGATACAAAGGAAGTTATAAATATTCCGATTCAGGGAAATTATATAATTTTACTACTGTTTCATACCAGAAAAATACCCGGGCAGATTTAAACCTCAGGTACCATTTTAATCAGGGGTTGGGGTATTTTATACGGGATTATGATCAGGGCCATGTTAATGTGGAATTAGGTCAGGCTTACGATATGTCAGACTATTTAAATGATACGCGGAAAACGTCTTATGTAAAAAGCGGATTATTTTGGGACCATTCCTTTCAATCTTTCGATTTCAAATTCGAAATTGAAGGATTCAAACAAATCAGTGAAATAGTAGAAAAGGATCTTTCACGATTTCAGTTTTTTTCTGAAGTGTCCTATGAATTAACTAAACAATTGGCATTCATTTTGGGTTTTGAACAAGATTATTACACTGAAAATAGCAACCATCCACAATCCTATTACATTTCTCTGGGTTGGAAAAGATAATTCTGTGATATTCGACACAAACATTCATTTGAGATCATTATAAATTCCGGGCAAATTCAGAATAAAATGCTTAAACCATTCGCTTGTCTCTTCATTATTTCTCTATCAGGTCTTGCAGGGCAAACCATTGCGCCGGATGTAACTGATGTAAAAAAACGCCTATTAGTGTTAACCGCTGACGAAAGTAAACCCGACGATGCCATTGACCGAAAGATTTCCAAAATTGTAGCTGAGGTTGCTACACGGCTCGGTCGTTATGAAGTGATTGACCGTAATCAACTAGAGTCAGTTTTAGACGAACTGGCGCTTCATCAATCTGGTTTTATCACTGGTAAAGACATCCTAGAGTTAGGGGGTATTGCTTCTGCAAAAGAGGCTATGAAAATAGAAATGACCCATTACAGCCAAAAAGGCGTCCCTCCAAAAACTGATGATGACGATGATGACGATGATGATGGCGGATTTTGGGAAGTCGTGGCAATTGAATTAGTTAAAGGAGCCATCCGAGCCGCCACTACGCCAAAAGGTGAAGAAGCTTATGCAAATAATATTGAAACGATTGTCCATGCCGATATCATTTTACTGGATGTGGAAACCGGCGAAACATTGAACACTTTCCCCATCAGCGCCACGTACACCGGTGGTAGTCGGGGAAAATCCTTATCTGAAACTCTTAAAATTATCCGCAGAAATGTGTCCCGCGCCCTCAGACAATTATACACAATTACATCAGAAGTTCTGGACGTGGACGGCAGTGATGTTACCCTGTATTTGGGTCTGGACATGGGCGTTAAAAGAGGTACTGTTTATGAAATTTCCCGCTTGGATAAAAAGAAAACCCTAAGAAATCGCGAAGTCATAATCCCCGGCAGATCCGTTGGACTCGTCCGGTTGGACAGGATTAGCGGAGATGCCAGCACAGGCACAGTTATCCGAAAATGGGGACACGTGAAAAAAGGTTATAAAGCAGTGGAAATGATTCATCCTCCTTTTATTTCACCCGGACTATATTTTACAAACAACATAGAAAGGGGAACCTTTGATCGCGGTGGTGTTTTCTTTCAAATAAAACCCTTTAGCCTCTGGAGTTTTAATGGATTTTTCGGTGGTGGAACTATAATTGACAGCCACAATCGGACAGATGGTATGTTTACTATTGGGGGCGGATTAATTTACAGATTTCTTTATACACCAAAATTCAATTTAGGAGGCACAATTGATTTTCCTTTGAGTTTTGTATTTCGTAATGATGATGCCGGGCATAATGTCTCAACCCTATTATTTTCTTCTCAAATTGGACTTCAAACTGAAATCATGTTGAACCGTAAAATGGATATTGTTTTCCGGGCTGGCGTCAGTGGTCCGGGTGTTTACGGAAATTGGCAATATTCTGAAGGTGAGGGTGAAGATTCTGAATCATTCGACGCAGAATGGAATGAATTAGGTGAGCCGACCCTGGATGCGTCCGGACTTTATTTCAATATCAGTTTGAGGTTTTTAAGAATAAATTAGTTTTTTAGTAGGTCTTCTACTTTTTCTAATCTCCCATCAATTTTTTCATAAGGCTTTAGCCCAAGTATTTCTGCAATGAGCGGATAGACGTGGATGTTCTCAAACGTAGGCCGCGTATATCCATTTTTGAATGCTGGTCCCTCTGCAAGAAATACAGCATGCATACTCCGTAACTCATTGTTGTATCCATGGGTACCGCCCTTTAAAAATTTCAGACTCCACTTATCGAACCCAAAGTATTTTTTATCCAAAATATACCAACCCTCATCTGCTACCAGTAGTATATCTTTTATCCTATAATGGTTTTTGAAATGGTATCGATCAGGAATTTCTTCCTTTTTGTATACCTCCATGTGAGGAACTGATTTCAATTTTTTTAATATGTTTTTCAGTTTTTGCTTATCTTTTCCGTAGAGAAAAGAGAATGGTCCTGATCCTTCTTGTTCTATTTCAGAAAGGTTAACATAATCTGATAAATCGATTACCCTCTCAGGACTGATAGCAGCCATTCCGTGATCTGCAACAACAATTATGTTTAGGTTTGGATATATATCCAATTTTTCCGTAGCAGATAAAATTTTTCCCATAATGGTATCCATGGAATCTACCATGGCTTCAGTTTCCGGACTCTGGGGACCATAACGATGCCCTGAATCATCAGGTTCATGAAAATAGAGCATGACCAGATGTGGTCGTCTCTCTTCCGGGAGGTTAAACCATTTTGCCACTGAATCAACCCTTGCAGGGAACGGAAAACTATGATCATATCTTTTCCAAATACTTGAATACACACCACCCACAGGCGCTTCGGAGCCTACCCAGAAATATGAGGCTGTTTTAACTCCCTGCTTTTCTGCTGTGACCCAAATGGGTTCTCCCCCATAAAACCGTGCGTCTTCAACCTTTGATCGATCACTCAATGTGAAATATTCGTCTATCTTTTCATCGTAGAAATAGTTTCCAACTAAACCGTGATTTTCTATGTACATACCGGTAGCAATACTGTAATGATTTGGAAAAGTTTTGGAAACAAAACACGGTTTTAGACCGTCTGCTTTTACACCATGTTCCGCTAATTTGTCGAAATTTGGTGTATCATACCAATCCAGATAATCCGCCCGGAATCCATCAAATGAAATTAGCAGTACATACGAATCTTTTGGCGTGTTGCCAAAAAGAAAAGTAAACAGTAAGAAATAAAGACATTTTTTCAATTTCATTATCAGTCCTACATTGATTATTTAAACTATTAGCTTACTCCAGAAACCGCTAATTATCTCAAATTGTGAAATGCTATCTACTACAATATTTGAAGTGATGTTTTTCATGTTTTTACAACATTGCCTCTTCGAAGTAAATCAATATTACCGTGAAAAATTTTCGAGATTTCCCCGTTCTTCACCACCCCTATCAAGGTGAACGGTTTTACAAACCCTTTAAAAGTCCCCTCCTCGTACGAGGAGGGGTGCGAGGTGGTGTTAAAAATTGGGTGGCGTTAAATTCTGCTTATTTCCTTAATTTGTTTATATAAATCTTCAATGACGCCTTCAATATTATCATAGATATCCGTATTAAAATATCGAATGAGTTTAATATTTTCTTTCTTTAATACGGCTTCTTTTCCTAAATCTTTTTCTTTCTGCTTTTCAAAAAGATGACTTTTTCCATCAACTTCTATTGCTAATCTGATTTCAGGACAATAAAAATCTATAGTATTTTTTTCAATGCTATACTGTCTTCTGAATTTTAATCCTTTTATTTGTTTGCCTTTTAAAAATGACCAGAGAATAATTTCTGCTTTCGGCATATTTCTGCGCAATGCTTGACGTGTTTTTGTCATTTCCTTTGTATTATAAAATTCGGTCATTTATCTAATTTTTTGGTACAAATCCTAAAAGTGAACCGGGGAATTTATCTGTTACGATTAAAAATCCCTCTTCATCCAAACGGACAATTCCTTCCCAATTTCGAGATTCGTTTTCATCCAATTCAATTTGAATTGGTTCGCGGGCTGTAAGTTGAATTTCCCCATCTCGTAATTTAAATTCAATCAACCGCTCTACCGCTTCAGAATTTTGATGTGTTTCACCTTCGCCAAACATCGCGACAATCGGATCAAGTGCAGGTTTCAGTCTCTTTTTGTCACCCTTCCATAAATAGTTGATAGCCCAGAAGTTATTTTGTGCATCCAATCGAGTCACATCCGTTATTCGATATTCTAGATTAGGATGGTCGATTTTTGATACGGAATAATCTTCCATTGAAACAACATACTGCCATACAGAATCCCGAATATTTTTTCCATTGGCTTCATAAAAGAGAATAACATTGTCACTGTCGATGAGAGCACTCTCATAGGTCATGTTATTTACCTGAACCGGCACAGGTAATTCCAAGGGTGTTTGTTCACTGATTTTTGCTTCAAATGTATTAGGGTCAATGGTTCCCCATGTAATATACCCATGCATTTTTTTCCCTTCCTTTGCTTCCAGAGTTACCACAAACCGGTTACCATTGAAAGCAATCGATTCAAAGCCCTCAAATCCTGGTATTAATTTTGAATAATCTGGGGTAAGAAACGGAGTTTGTCTGGGTTGTATGGGTTTAGGATTATCAGAATTCAGAGATTTAGAAATTTCATTTTTTGAAATCATAAACAGAAAACCGCCCAAGTTTTCTGGTAATAATACAAGATTATCTTCAAACCAATCTAATCCTGAAATTTCCTGTTTTGGATTTGTGATCAATCCTTTAAGTGGAATTTCTCTGAGTTTTGTTTCCTTCGCAATAAGGAAAGAAAATATAAATAGAATTGTCAGAGATAGATGTTTTGATTTCATAAACATTGTACAAACATAGGTAAGAAAGGTTAATTATTGGTTGGAAACATAAAATAGAATGAATATTCAATCCGTTATATTTTTTCTTAACTTTCTACACGTTTATTATGGATAATCTTCGCCATCAAATGGTTCATCACCAGCTTCGTCAGCGTGGATTAAAAAATAAAGAGCTTCTCGCAGTGATGGAACGGGTTCCCAGGCATTTATTTGTTGAAAAAAAATATCAAAGTATTGCTTACGATGATAGACCATTACCCATAGGCTATGATCAAACCATTAGTCAGCCTTATATCGTTGGTTATATGACTGATCAACTAAATGTAATGCCTCATCACATTGTGCTAGAAATTGGAACAGGGTGTGGATATCAAACTGCTATTTTATCGGAATTAGCCAGTAAAGTTTATTCAGTAGAACGAATTCCGGAATTAGCGAAATCTGTACAACCCCGGCTTCATGAACTCGGATATAAAAATGTGGATGTCATCCTCGGCAACGGATGGAATGGTCACCAAAAAGAGGCTCCCTATGATCGAATAATGGTTACAGCGGGGGCAAAAAAAATTCCAGAACCATTACTGGAGCAGTTAGCGTGTGGGGGCAGAATGGTCATCCCGGTAGGGCGAATGACTTTTAACCAATTTCTGAAAATAGTGCGCAAAGATTCCTACGGAAATATATCCACAGAAACCACGCTCCCCGTCCGGTTTGTTAAGTTAAAGAAAAATTAAAACGGATTAACGAGGGACAGCCTAATATAATTCACCGGCCATTCCCCATCCCGCCAACGATTAAAATCCTGTGCAGTACCATATGCAATGACTAGTCCAAGGAGATTCATTCGCAATTCATAACCGCCGGTAAATAGCCAGTCCTCCACATTTTTATCACTGTACCAAGCGTTCCCAAAGTCAAGAAAACCGGCGAATATAAATTTTTCATTTCCAATTCTAGGTTCAACCGTCCCAAAAACCAGCCTGTCTCCCAATCGCCAATCATCCCAGCCCCTGAGATGCACTACTTCATCCACACCGAGAATATTAACTCCACCAATATAGATTGGAGTATCATTTGTAATGGCGGGTATATCTTGTGGAAGTGGATTATTACCAAGCATGGCAACTGTTTTTAATCTTCCAAAAAGAACAGCCGGGCTTTTTTTATGAGGTAGCCAATTAAAAAATGCATCTGTTGTAACCTTAGTAAAATCAAAGTCCCCGAAGATCTCTGAGCTGGCGGCATCCAACTGTACATTAAAACCAAATCCTTGTTTTGGTATCATAATGTTTTGTTTATGGGGTCTTTTGCTTTTGAACGTATAGTTTATGCTAAACAACCCTTCTTTCCCGGATACAGGAACTGGCAAATAGCGTTTTGTATTCGTATTAATAACTTGAATTTCATCTGTTGATTCATTTACATCTGTAATAATGGAAGCTTTTCGATCTGTAATTTTCAATTGCCAGCCAAACACATGATTCTCAGAAAAACTTTTACCGGTGTTGTATGGTAAATATGACCAAAGTGCGATGCTATTATTCTCCTCCAGCAGACCCCATTTAGACCGATCATATGGTTTTGTTTTTAAATCGAATAATGATGAAACATTAATTCCCCACATGGGGCCTCCCATTGCATTGGTATACTGTAATAAAAATCGATGCGTCTTGGTTTGGGAAAAGTCAGCGAGAGCAACTCCAGTAAATATATGCCTGGTCATCGCATCTGCCCACTGAGTGAATCCGAGGACAGAATTTCCGAGGGGCAAAACCAATGAAGTAAGTTGCTTAAAACCCAATCGAGGCTGATAACGGTGTGTTTTAACTATTTTTACTTCTTTTTCCGGGTCTACGCCGGTGAGTAAAGCACTAGGTTCTGCTTTTCGCCAGGATGTGTATTTTTCTCTTAGTACAAGATCTTTTGTTGTGATTTCTCTATAGGGATCGACATTGACTATGCGAACCGTATCTACATCAGGCAAAGTCATCGCCATGACTGAACTATCAATCACCGACCATTGGGCAGCCCAGACCGCGTCTCCTACGTCTGTTACTTGATTACTTTCACCAGTGGTTATATTAATAGTGTGAAGATTCGGGGTTGAGCCAGCATGGGACGTATAAGTAACAAAAAGCCCATTTGGATGCCAAACAGGTCCATAATCAGCTGCCGGGTCATCCGTTAACCGACGCATTTTACCTGTGTCCATTGTTAGTAAAAATAAATCCAGATTTGCTTTTTTATCGGCCATCGCAAAAACAATGGATTCTCCATCAGGTGAGAATTGAGGGCCTATAATCTGCGTATCATAATCAAAATGAGTTATTTCCTGTTGATTGGATCCATCGCCATTCATAGTGTATAAATTGGCAATGCTGTTTCGGTGAGCCACAAAAACAATTTGTTCCCCATCCGGTGACCAATCAGGGTAGAGCGCCCGAAAAGAATGGGTCAGCCAGGTAGATTTTTCCGTATCAAGATTATACACTTTAATGTCATTTATCATGGATTGGTTTTCACCGAAATGATACTTTGCGTAGGCAAGTTTCCGCCCATCCGGTGACCAGTTAAATGCTTTATGGAATATTCCATAATCGACTTCATTTTTATCCCAGATTATGATGGGTTTGGGCTTTTTATTTTTTTCTTCATCTTTGCTAAAGAATTTTGCAAATAACCCCTTTTTTTTCTTTTTAGTTTTGACTTCTTTTTTAGCTTTTTTTTCTAATGCTTTTTTTCTTTTTATTCTTTGTTTTTTCTCTTTAACTGTATCTCTTTGGATAATGTAAAGAGATTGATCAAACTGATCCTCATCATCCTTTCCTGTTATGGCAATCCGGGTACTATCACTATAAAAGGAAAATGATTGTAATTTTTTTATTGGAAGAGTCACTACTTTACCAATTTCTTCAATGGCTTCTTTTTGAGCGCGGTAACCGTAATAGTATGTATTCATATGCCGACGCCAGTCCTCGTTAAATTGGTCAACTGTTATACCTGTGTGTTTTTTAAATGATTTCTCGAATTTGAATAAACCCAATTTGTTTTGTTCGGAAAGTGTATTTACGATCGTTGAATCTCCAAACCGATCAGACCAATATAGAAGTTTTGAATATCCATCGTGATGAGGATCCATTTCCTTTATTTTATTTTTTAGAATATGATATTTATGGCTGATATCCGCCCGGTAAGGACGCCAGCGTTCCGTTTCATATTCAGCAAGTCCTTCCACTACCCATCCCGGAGTCTTCGAAACAAGAAACGACCAGGGTTCCGGCAGCCAAGTATGTATCCGGTTGAAAAAAACAATGTGTTGTAATTCATGGGATAATACCTGAAAAAGCCATTTTTCATCTTCCAGCCAGATGGCTGCGTCGTTTTGGTCTACCCAGATGAAAGTGGTATTTGTCCACATGGCAAACCCGTTCATAATTTCATCTTCTGTGGTAAAAATAATATCAATAATAGGGATATCTTCTAAATCCATTTGTTTAAGTAAGGTGGGCCTTACCTGCTCTGCAATGGACACTCCCTCGCGGGCAATTTCTTCGATTCCCTGATGATAATGAATGCGAAAATGCTCTGTTTCAATGGTGGACCAATTCAATTCTCCATGGGTTCGCCCGGTCCATTGCCAGGTTTGTCCCCAACTGAAAGAAATAAGAAATAAGAAAACAATATGATTACTAATTTTCATTTAATATCCTCTTGAATTTTAAGAGTTAACATCGGTTTAAAATTAATGCCTATTATTGGGATGGCAATCGAATAACCAAAATCTATTTAAAGTAGACTGTTTTGATATAACCGCCAAAATTCTCGTCGTCTGTTGCAACCAGTATACCATTTTCAATCAATTCAAAAGCTTCCACTTTGTGTTGTTTGAACATAAATACCGGGTTAGCATTAGTGACAAGATGAAAGGGCATGCGGTTGTCTTTTAATTGAAATTGTCCGATTAGATAAATCGCCGAGGAAAAAGGTCCGTCGTCTCCCGGATCAGATGTGGCTGATATCCAGCAACGTCCGGACTCATCCAATTTCAAATCAGCGATATGGCGGACATGTTCTGTGGGCCATGGAATCGAAATTTCTAAAGAATCCAGAGGATGAATCACTTTTTGATTCAAATCCATCCAACCCCAATATAATTTCCCTGGATATTTGGATTTTCCCCGATGCCCCCACACCGCCATAGTCTTTTGCCCAAAAGACATGATATCAAAACCTTCCAGATTGGTAGGCCAATTAATACCCGGGATCTGTATATAACCATTGTACACCAGCCTCATTTTAGCATGATCAAAAATTAGAAGGTGACATTTCCCCTGACTTTCCATGGCAATCATGTCTGTTAAACTTCCCGGGATTGTGGCAAGCGCTTCCAAATCAAAGGGTAATATTTCATCAGGCCATTCCAGCGTTTGATAGGCTGCTTTCTTTTGATCCAATTGGACAATTCCAGCTCGTCCCTCATAATCCCGTTTATTATCATGCACTACAACTATTTTATCTCCGGCAATAGCGATGCCGCTGACAGATCGGGTGCGATCTGTGCCAATGGTGATCCAGTCATTTTGAGCGAATAAATTTGACAACAGACTGATGAGAATAAGGAAAACCAGATTTTTCATTGAAGTTTTCCGGATCGTTGAAAGATTAAAGTTAGATTGTGAGAATAATAATTCATTGTGTTATTATTCCTATCTCATTGAGCATTTTTATCATATTTTCATACCCGGTGTAATGAATGGTGTTAAATCCCAGTTTTTTTGCCTGTTTAATATTAACCAACATATCATCAATAAAGATGGATTCATTTGGAGTCGCGCCAATGTTTTTCAGCGCTTTGAGATAAATTTCTTTATTTGGCTTTCTGCAATTCATTTCAAAAGAATAAAATGTCCTGTGTACATTTTTTTGAAAACTGAATCGTTTATTTAGCTCATGTTTAATATGACGAGGATTAGTATTTGAGAGCAGATATACATGATATGAGTTTTTCAGTAAAGTCAACAGTTTGACTGTTTCTGTTTCATCCAATATTAATTTATCCCACCCTTTCCAAAAATCCGCTTCATTTAAATTATTGGGTTGGGGAAGTCCGTCTTTAACTGCCGAGAAAAATTCGTCATCTGAAAGGTGTCCTGTCTCGTACAACTCATGAGCTTCATGGGAAAACCCGTCTCTCAATATATCAACTGGCAGACCGGTGCAGTCACTCCAATATTGCAAAGATTGCAAAGGATCAATATTTAACAACACGCCGCCGATATCAAAGAAAATATGTTTAATTATTCCGTTTTTCACTTTTGTTCATTCATAATATTAATTTTTTACATCCCCCTAAGTCCCCCTTTCCAAAGGGGGATTATGGGGGTTATATCAAAAAATGAAATAATCATACTCAATCGTATAACGATGTTCTTTTACCACTCAACCGGCCCTTCCACTAACCGCCATAAATACCATGAAGCCACTGTCCGGTATGGCTGCCAGGGTTCGGCTGTTTTCATCATGAATTCCAACGTCGGCAATCCATCCAATTCGCAAAAGAGCTGCATCCCTTTTTGAATCCCCAAGTCTGTCACAGGAAGCACATCCGGCCGCTGAAGAGTGAACATTAAAAACATTTCTGCAGTCCAAGGACCTATGCCTTTAATAGCTGTTAAATGATTTATTATTTCATCATCTGCTAGTTTCTCTAAATCTTTGGGAATACTGCCATTGAAAAAAGCTTCGGCAATATTATGAACGTAATTTGCTTTCTGATTAGACAAACCAACTGAACGTATTTCATCGTGAGATTTGTTCATCACCTGTTCTGGCGTTGGATATTCATCTCCATTAAACAAATCCTGAAAGCGGCTGTAAATGGTGGAGGCAGCTTTGCCGCTTAATTGCTGATAAACCATTGCTCTTACGAGAGACTCAAAATAATTCGTCTCTTCCCTGAATTCAGGAGCTCCATACTCATCAATCAGCTTGGCTAGTTTTTTGTCAACTTGTCTTAAATGGCTCAGTCCTTTTTTAATATTCATTTTCCGCATAGGTAAATCTGCAAATTACTTTCAGGCCCGAAGGGCGTTTTATCATAATCACCATATTTTTCTTTAATTACAAATCCCGCTTCTGATAAAAGTCTGTCCATGGTATCCGGATAAATCATGTGCATGTCAAACTGATATTCATCAGGTTCATTTTTTCCATCCGTGTTAAAATACCATTCAATATGATTAATTTGTTTTTCGCTGTCATATTCGTTGGTTTCACTCACAATGCAGTGGTCTTGATTGGGCCAGTCAAATTCCATTACGTAATATTTTTGTTTGTCTCTGTAAAGAAAAAGGGGGTCCGGGACAAATATATCAATTAAAAAAGTTCCTTTGTCAGCAAGATGCTTATAAACACATTTTAAGAAGGACCCAATATCATCATTGGTCATTAAATGGCAAATAGAATTGAAACCGATAAAAATGAATCGGAATTTCTGATCCAAATTAAAATCCCTCATATCGCCTTCTATAAAATCAGCTCGACTTTGAAATGATTTCAATTTTGTCCGGGCATGTTGAACGAAATCGGAACTCAATTCAATTCCGGTGTACGTGTGCCCTCGTTCAAGGATGGACAATGCCAATCGTCCCGTTCCAGCTGCTAATTCCAAAATAGGGCCTTTAAGCTCATCTGCATAATCAGCTATGAATTCAATATCATTGGTTTTCCACCAATGGGCAGCATCGTACAACTCGGGATCTGAATAAATATCTTTAATCAAAATTTGGCTCGTGTTTTATGTTTTATAAGTAGGTGATTTTTTAAAGCAGCAAACTTAATCTAATAACACTATGAGAGTCGTGTATTTTCCCTATCTCAAACTAAAAAAATATATGACCATTGAATTATCTTTTTACAATAATATAAAATGTAAATGTATTTAACGTTTAATACTGTATTCGTAAGTTATGGTAATGGGCGTTTGTATCGAAACGAAGAAGTAATGACAGCAATTAAAAAAGTCCAAATCATTATAATTATTTTGATTATACTACCCGTGAGTGTTGTCTTATCCAGATCAATCAATTTTACAGGTCAGTCTTCCATTACCGGGTTCAATAATCCATTATATTCCCAACCGAGCTTTGAATATAGACTTCAATATATTCCAACTATCAGCTTGGAAAACCAATATAATAATTCCGGATTATTTGATGCAGAGTGGGCGATAGATTTTAATTATACCAGTCATTTTGATTCCCTTTCTATGACTAACTACAGAAGCTGGATAAGATTTAAAAGTAACGATGTTGAAATCAGAGCCGGAATTCAAAAACTCAATTTCGGACCGGCAAAATTATTTCGCCCGCTCCAATGGTTTGATACACTAAACCCAATTGACCCATTACAATTAACGCCAGGTATCAATGCGGTTCGATTCAGGAAAGAAATGACTCAAACCAGTTATTATATGATGTGGATAATTCATAAGACCGATGAAATGATCAGTTTAGAACCTCATCAGTCCAAAAACAGATCCAATGAATTTGGCGGCCGCTATCAAACGTTGACAAAATATGGCGAAATTGGCGTTACCTCTCACTTCAGGTTTATTGAACCCGGAGTTGAGAAACTGCCGGAATTCCGTTTGGCCCTTGATGGTTCTTTCGATATGGGAATTAATTCTTGGTTTGAATCCGTATTTATTAAATCAAAAGAGGAGTCCGGTTTTATTGATTTTCAGCAAATTACGACTATTGGGGTTGATTATACTTTTGATCTCGGAAATGGATTTTATAGTTCCCTTGAAGCTTATCGTTACTATTCTTCCGGACAGAATATTTCTTCGAGCACAACGGAAAAATTGGGTGCTTTGTTTTCATATCCCTTATCAATTTTTGACAATTTTACTTCAATCTCATATTATGATCTGGAATTGAAAAAAAGCTTTCAATACTTGTCCTGGCAACGGGCTTATGACAATTTGACTTTAAACGCCGGACTATTTTTGTATCAGTCTACTGCCGGTTATCAAATCATACTGACTTATTATCACTAATAGAGGGCTTTGAAAAACCAGATGTGTGAAGAAAAAAGAAGTAAAATTTTCCTGATTAAGGCGGGAAACGCAGTCAATAGTGGTACTATGGACAAGTTTTCCCCCGCCTGCCACCTTAACAATGCTAATAAGGGAGCGGGCAGGAACGAAAAGCAGGGGAATTTTGCACTTTTTAATTTGTGCAAATGGTTTTGCAAAGCCCTCTAATAAATAAAGGATTTATCATGGATAATTCAACCATCATACAGATAAAAAATCTCAAAAAAGATTTTCCAATCGGAAAGGGAGTCTTCACTGCCTTACAAAATATTACTATCAGCATTAAAACCGGGGAGTTTTTGGGATTAATCGGTCCCAGCGGATCGGGGAAAACCACTCTGTTGAATATTATTGGTTCTTTGGATATTGGGACCGAAGGCGACGTGATTGTGTTAGATAAAAATGTAAGTACACTTTCTCCAATTGAAGCCGCAAAATTAAGGAGCGTATCTCTTGGATTTATTTTTCAAACATATAACCTGCTCCCTGTGTATACAGTATTTGAAAATATAGAATTACCATTATTATTATTAAAGCAATCGCAGGCAGAAAGAAAAAAGGCTGTAAATAAAGCTCTAGAGTGGGTTGGATTAGAGGATAAAATTAATTCCAGACCGGCACAATTGTCCGGCGGCGAATGCCAACGCGTTTCAATTGCCAGAGCAATGGTGAAGAATCCAAAAATTGTTTTGGCTGATGAACCCACTGCAAATCTGGATGCTGAAAATTCTCACAACATATTGAAAACAATGGAATTTCTTAATTCAGAACTAAAAACAACCTTCGTTTTTGCAACACATGATGAAAAAGTTATACAATATTTGCATCGAAAAATTAGCTTGGTGGATGGACAAGTTGTGAACGATGAAAAAGTCACCAACAATACAACAGGGGGCTGATATGAAATTAGCACTGAAATTAGCTTACCGAAACTTGGCAGGTGCACGTTTAAGAACGTGGTTAAATGTTTTTGTGCTTTCGCTCTCTTTTGTTATGATAATTTGGAATAAAGGAATATTGAGTGGTTGGGATAAACAGGCTCGGAGGGATACAATAAACTGGGAAATTGGCGGGGGTCAATATTGGCATGAAAACTATGATCCTTATGACCCCTTCACAATTGAAGACAGCCATGCAAAACTTTCAAATGATATTCTGGCTGCTCAGGAGCAAGGTCTATTGACTCCCATTTTGATATCGCAAGCCACCATGTATCCTCAAGGACGGATTCAAAATGTGCTTCTCAAGGGCATTGATCCTAGACAAACCTTATTAGAGTTGCCTTCTTCATTTTTGGACACAGATATTGACGAAATACCCGTGTGCATTGGAAAACGAACCGCAGAAACAAATCACCTAAATGTTGGAGATTATTTCACAATAAGATGGCGAGATAATTACGGGACGTTCGATGCCGCCGAAGCGAAGATTATCCATATCTTTAAAACCAATGTTCCAGTAATAGACAATGGCATTTTGTGGATACCTCTTGAACAGCTTCGGACCATGATGCAGATGCCGGGGGAAGCGTCAATTTTGGTTACATCTCAGGAAAATGAATCATTGGGAACACTCAAGGGATGGGTTTTTAAGGATCATTATTATCTCCTTTCAGAAATACGTGAAATGATAGAAATGAAATCAGTAGGTGGTTCAATTTTTTATTTCGTTCTGTTATTGCTGGCTATGCTTGCCATTTTTGATACACAAGTTTTATCAATCTTTCGCCGACAAAAAGAAATTGGGACCCATATAGCATTGGGGATGACCCAAAAACAAGTCATTGGATTATTTACGATTGAAGGTGCGATGCACGCCGTTTTAGCGGCCATTCTGGGGGCCATATACGGAATTCCACTGCTTGGGCTTCAGGCTGTAAAAGGCTGGACAATGCCGGGAGGAACTGATGATTACGGACTAACAATTGCCGAAACAATTTATCCGGCCTACAGTGTCGCATTGGTCGTAGGAACAACCTTGCTAGTTCTGATAACGACAACAATTGTGAGTTATATCCCGGCGCGTAGGATATCTAAAATGAAACCAACCGATGCAATTCGAGGAAAAATCCAATGATAAAATTTTTAGTAAAAGGGTTAATTCGGGATAGACAACGAAGTGTATTCCCTATAATAATGGTGACCGTAGGTGTTTGGATTACTGTTTTTCTTCACTCCTGGATTACTGGCGTGTTTACGGATATGGTTGATTATTCCGCCAGATTTTCCACTGGTCATGTAAAAGTCATGACGCGCGCATATGCTGAAAATGCAGATCAGTCGCCAAATGATTTGGCCTTAATGAATGTAGAAGAAATAATTCTTAGACTCCAAGAAAAATACCCCAATATGACCTGGGTGAAGCGTATTCAATTTGGAGGATTGTTCGATATACCTGATGAAAATGGCGATACTCGTTCCCAGGGGTCAGTTATGGGAATGGGAATAGATTTACTATCCCCTGGAAGTCCTGAGATAACCACTATGAATATTAAGAAGTCTGTGGTTCGTGGACGATTGCCCGAACGTCCGGGAGAAATATTAATCAGCGACGAACTGGCTTATCGATTAGAGGCAGAAATAGGCAACGAAGGTACTTTATTAAGTTCAACGATGTATGGAAATATGACCATGTACAATTTCAATATCGTCGGGACGGTTAATTTTGGTGTTGCTGTAATGGACAGGGGGGCGCTTATTGCCGATATAACCGATGTTCAGGAAGCGTTGAATATGACCGATGCGGCCGGTGAAATATTGGGTTATTTTGAACATGGGATATATGATGATTTAAGAGCACAAAATATTGTGGATAATTTTAATTCCACTTATCAAATTACAGACGATGAATTCACCCCGGTAATTGGGACACTGAAAGAAGTGGGGAATCTGGGAGAATATCTGGAGTTTGCATCTAGTATTTCCGGAATAATTATATCCATATTTGTTATAATCATGTCTATTGTGCTTTGGAATGCGGGATTGTTGGGAGCATTAAGACGGTATGGTGAAGTCGGTATCAGATTGGCCATCGGTGAGAGGAAAGGACATATTTATCGTTCGATGATTTATGAATCGATTTTCATAGGGATTGTAGGATCGGTTATTGGTACGGCCTTGGGATTAAGTTCAGGATATTATTTACAGATCAAAGGTCTGGATTTAAGCTCCATGATGAAAAATGTAACTATGATGGCTCCTGTGGTTTACCGAGCGTCCGTTACAACCGAAACATATTATATCGGTTTTTTCCCGGGACTCCTGGCGACGATCATAGGGACAATGTTCGCAGGAATTGGAATTTTTAAACGCCAAACAGCAGAGCTATTCAAGGAGTTAGAAACATGATCAAAATAATTACATTGATAACTTTAACCCCTCTCATTCTCGTTGGGCAAAATATCACCGGGGATGAAATATTAGCTCTATTAGATAAAAATCAGTGGTCAGAAACAAGTATTATCGTTTCAACAATGACAATTCATGGAAAGCGAGGAACTCGTACGATCACGTCAAAAACTTGGATGAGTGGTGAAGATCAATCCTTCACAGAATATATATCTCCCGCTAGGCAAAAAGGAGTGAAGATGCTGAAACTGAAAGACGATTTATGGACATATTCGCCGAAGGCGGACCGAACGATAAAAATTGCAGGACACATGCTGAGACAATCACTAATGGGTTCAGATTTATCATACGAAGATATGATGGAAAACAATAAACTAAAAGATGCGTACAGGGCTACGATTACCGGAGAAGAAAAAATAAACGGACGGGATTGTTACGTGCTGGAGTTATCCGCTGTTGAATCTGATCTCGCTTACCAAAAACGTAAACTGTATGTAGATAAAACAAAAATGATTGCTATAAAGGAAGAGCGGTATGCAAAAAGCGGTAAATTGTTAAAAACAACTCTTATTGAAGAAGTTATGCAGGTAGATGGACGCTGGATCCCTAAAAAAATGATATTCAAAGATGTTTTATCAAAAGGAGCGGGGACAGAGTTTCTTATTGATGAAATTGAATTTGAGGCGGAAATTCCTCAAAATATCTTTTCAAAAGCGTCCCTAAGAAAATAGGGAATATCATAAATTCAATAATTATCAATCTTATCCGTTTGATTTACTTAAAGTGGAATTCAAAATATTAGTAATAACTGACTGATTGATTATTTCAATTTCCCATCCCAACCAAAAAGATGGAAATCGGTTTTCCCATATTTATCAAAAGTGATTCCTTCGCTGACTAATATGGAGTTCTGTAATGAACTAGGATGTCCATCGGAACGAGTACTAATCTTTCCCTGGCTGTTAATCACCCTTTGCCATGGTATGCCTGATTTTATTGGCGTTGCTGCCATTGCCCGGCCAACCTGGCGGGCAGTACATCCAACCATCATAGCTATTTGACCGTAGGTTGCCACTTTTCCAGAAGGGATTTGACATACAATTTGATAGATTAATTGATTGGTATTTTGATTCAATAATTATGAATTCTACGTTTTCAAAATATATAGATTAACTAAGTGCGACTAATTCCTTTGTCGTTTTATTCAGGATTTCGCAACCGTCTTCCTGGATAATCACATTATCTTCAATACGCACACCACCCCAGTTCGGCAGATAGATTCCGGGTTCAATGGTTACTACATTATTCACTTCCAAGATGGATTCGCTCAAATGACTTAACCGCGGTTCGGTGTGAACCTCTAAACCCAACCCGTGACCAGTACCATGATTATAATATTCTCCGTAGCCCTGTTCGGTTATAACATCTCGGGTTACTCTATCTACTTCTTTGCAAGACACGCCTTTTTTTGCAGTATCACATCCGGCCTGCTGGGCTTCTTTAACAATTTCATATATTTCACGGTGCTTATCAGAGACATCACCCACGAGCGGTGTTCGCGTCATATCCGCATGATACCCAGCATATTTTGCAGCAGCATCAATCACAATAAAATCGCCTTTTTTAAAAGGACGTTCACTGGGAACCGCATGCGGCAAAGACCCATTTGGACCTCCAGCCACTATGGGTGAGTATGCTTCCCCATCGCTCTCTTGGCGATAGCGCATTGATAAATAATTTGCGATTTCTTTTTCCGTTGTCCCCGGTTTAAGCATCGGTAGAATTTCATCATAAATAACATCCGTTATTTCCACGGCGGTGCGAATCGCATCCAATTCTGATGGATCTTTCACTGCCTGAAGATTTTCCAAAAGCATTGAGGTTGATTCCCATGAAACATCCGGAAAAGTGTTGATCAATATTTTGTGTTGACTGACACTGACATGGTCAGATTCAATGGCTAGTTTCATTCCGTCTTTGATCAAATTATTCTTTTCAATAATAGATACATGTGTTCCAAAATCTATTAAGCATTCCATACCTTTAACTTGTTCATTCGCTTGCAAATCATAGCGTCCATCTGAAATAAAAAAAGATCCATCGTTTGTTATCAGACACGATGCTGTGGAACCGGTAAACCCGCAGATGTAGCGAATGCTCGTGAGATTAGTCAGTAAAATTCCATCCAGTGTCAATTTACCCAACTGCTGCTTCAACCGATCTTGTCTGTTTAAAAAAATATCTTCTCTCATTTTATCTTGGTTAATCCACCCGCTTTGTAATTTTGTGAACAAGTCATATTAATATTCGGATTGCTCATGAGGATAAAACGTAAATATGTAAAACGCAATGTTGTCCAATTACGTAATTACGTTTTACATAATTACATAGTGTTATGATTTCTCCATCCATTATTATTACAGCACCTGCATCAGTTAGTACGCTTGCTCATGAATTATCCAGGTTATATTTCCAACGAGTCCTGGATGCTTTTTCGTTCTGTTGTTATACGTTGTATATCGCCACCCTTTTTTTCTAATACGTCAAGCACTTGAAGCGCTTGAAAATGCAAACCTTGATTTCGCAACACAGCAACCATTGTGAATGTGGCTAACCGAGGACTGATGTCTATTGTGTCTAATTCTCTTTTGGCTTCTTTTGTTTTAACCTGTTTTTTAGGGGAAGGTGCGGCTGTTTTTTGCATGGGTGTGGGAACAGTATATTCCTGTGCTTTTTTGTTGCCCGGATCCCATTTTAAAATCAATTCCCATGTTTTTAAGATAGATGATTCTGCTCTCTTTAGTTTAATTTGAACATCAACTAACGCTAAAGCCGCCTGTAAATGAACTGTGCCATTTGTCAATACTGCCTTCAGAGATTTTTCAGCATTGACATAATCTTTCAAAGATTGTTGAGCTTTCCCTAATACGAATAAACCATCAACGTTTTCCGGATGGTGTTCCAATCCTATTTCACAAACTTTTCTGGCTCTTACATAATCATCAATGATGAAATAATGATTTGCCAAAACAGGAAATAACACCGTTTCGAATTGTTCGGCAAAATGAAGTTCCAAGGCGGTACGGCTATTCAGATCCATGGATCAACGACGGTTGGATTGAATCCAGTCTGTAATATAATCGATGGTTTCCTGAACGGGTGTACCGGGTCCGAATAATTTACCTACACCGATTTCAGCTAATGCTTCCATATCTTTTTTCGGAATAATACCGCCACCGGTGAGAAGAACATCATCTAATTCCTTCTCTTTCATCAGTTCCACTACCCTTGTGAAAATAGTCATATGGGCATTATTGAGACTGGACAAGGCAATGACATCCACATCTTCCTGCAAAGAAGCAGAAACAATCATTTCCGGTGTTTGTCTCAGCCCAAGGTAAATGACTTCCATCCCGGCATCACGATATGCAGATGCCAGAATTTTAATCCCTCGATCGTGGCCATCCAAACCAGGTTTGGCCATTAGAATTCTGATTTTTCTTTCCATTACATTCGACTTCTTATTGACAGAAAATTACGACGTTTGGTCGTTTCTTTTCAGGATTAATCATTCTTTGCTGTTTAGAACAATGGTTACCGGTCCGTCGTTATCAATCTTTACATTCATCATGGCACCAAATTTTCCACATTGAACGGGAATGTTTTTGGATTCCAATCTCTTCATAAAATCTTCATAGAGAGCCTCTCCTTTTTCAGGAGGTGCGGCTTGAATAAAACTGGGGCGGCGGCCCTTTCGCGTATCGGCACAAAGAGTGAACTGGCTTATCACCAATGCGGATCCATTCACATCTTTAATCGATAGGTTCATTTTATCATTTTCATCGTTAAATATGCGAAGTACAGAAATTTTATCAGTGAGAAATTGACTATCTTGTTCTTTGTCATCAATCATGATGCCCAAAAGAATAACCAGTCCATGATTAATTTCCCCTATAGTTTGATGGTTAACAATCACTGATCCGGATGTAACACGCTGCAGAACAGCGATCATTTAGTCACCCACACATTCTCTTTCCCATAAACTTCTCGAAGCTTTTTTAAAAACTCGCGGCTGGAAGAAACGCGAGAATTGTGTGAAAAAATCTTTCGACCTTTTCCTTCTTTTGCTCCTATATGAAACATTAGACCGCAGTTGCCGTGATATTGTTGTACCAATGAAAATAGTGCGTCCACTGTATCAGGAATCATTTGATCGGGTTCGAGTCGGATATTCACATGTTTTGAAAAGTAATCACGTGCATTATCCAATGAAACAATTTCATCGGCAATGATTTTTAAATCACTGAAATCAGATGTGTCCGTTGGTTTACCGCTTACAAAAACAATTTCGTCATTATCCAGTATATCTTTATATTTCTCGAATACACTGGCAAAAGCCAATACCTCAGCCTGACCGCCGAGGCACTCAAGCTTAAAAAATGCCATTTGGTTATTTTTGCGGTCAAAGTGTAATCTAAATTCCTGAATGCTCCCACCCAAGCGCACATTGTCTAAGGTGATTTCCTCTACATTTTCAGTGAAATCATAATTACTAAATTCCTCTAAATCTTCGGCGTATTTTAATAGAGGATGGCCGGTTAAATAGAGGCCTAAAACGTCTTTTTCTTTTTGCAGTGATATGGTATCTGTCCAGGTTTCAGCCTTGATCAATTCGGGTGTCATGGCGTGATGACCATTGGTTGCTGAACTGAATAAATCCTCCTGATTGCGATGTCGATTTTCCTGAATTTGCTGACCATATTTAAGTGCAATATCAATGGATTCAAATTTTTCTGCCCGCGTACCGCTCATGCTATCCATGGCACCTGCCATGATCAGGCTTTCTAATACTTTACGATTGACTGCTCTTAATTCTACATTTGAAGTAAAATCGAATAATGAATCAAATGTTTTTTTTGTATTTCTTGTTTCCAAAATATGCTCTAACGCCTTTGTCCCCACATTCTTGATGGCGTTCAGTCCGTAAGAAATTGTTTTATCATTCACCGGTTTAAAGTGAATATCAGAAATATTCACATCTGGTGCATCCACTTTTATTTTTAGCTTTCGGCATTCATTAATCAGAATAACGATACGGTCAATATTAGACATTTCACTGGTGAGGTTTGCGGCCATGAATTCAGCCGCATAGTATGTTTTTAGCCAAGCCGTTTGATATGCAACATACGCGTAGGCGGTGGAATGACTTTTGTTAAATCCATATTCAGCAAATTTTTCGATGAGGGCATAAATCTTTTCTGCTGCAAGACGGCTAATATTATTCTCCATCGCACCATCAATAAATTTTAGTTTTAATTCCTCCATAAGTTCACGAATTTTCTTCCCCATTGCCCGGCGCATTATGTCTGCTTCGGCCAGTGAAAATCCTGCAATCTCGTGAGCTATCTGCATTACCTGTTCCTGGTAAACGATAATACCGTATGTTTCCTTGAGGATATGCTCCATTGTGGGATGAAGATAAGTAATCTTTTTCTTTCCATGTTTTCGTTTGATAAAGTCATCAATATTTTCCATGGGACCCGGACGGTAAAGAGCATTCATGGCAATCAGATCTTCAATCTGGGTTGGTTTCAGTTTCTTCAAAAATTCCCGCATACCGGATGATTCAAACTGAAACACTCCTATGGTCATCCCTTTGGCAAATAATTTGTACACGTTTTCATCGTCCATAGGAATTTTGTTTATGTCTACTTTAACATTTCGCTCTCCCAATAATTTTAATGTATGATCAATGACCGTTAAGTTCCTCAAACCCAGAAAATCCATTTTCAATAAACCCAGATCTTCCAAACCTTTCATATCATATTGGGATGTGATATCACCGGTACTGGACTTAAAGAGAGGTGTATAATCTGTTAAATCTCCGGGTGTGATTACAACGCCGGCTGCGTGAGTAGAGGCATGACGATTCATCCCTTCCAGCGTTAAGGCGTGATCCACAAGTTCTTTATATTGACTATCAGCGGCTTCTCGCAACGCCGGGCTCTGTTCCAAAGCTTGTTTTAGTGTGACAAAAGGTCCGGCGGGAATCATTTTTGCGATTTTATCTACTTCACCAAATGAAAATCCAAGAACACGTCCGACATCCCGAATAGCCTGACGCGCTTTCATTTTTCCAAAGGTAATAATTTGAGTTACAGAATTTTCACCATATTGTTTTTTTATATAATCGATAACTTCACCACGGCGTTCGATACAAAAGTCTATGTCAATATCCGGCATACTGATACGTTCCGGATTTAAAAACCTCTCAAAAAGCAGTCCGTGTTTCAGCGGATCAATCGTTGTTATATCAAGTGCAAAAGAAACCAAACTTCCCGCTGCTGATCCACGTCCGGGGCCAACCGGTATATTATTATCTTTAGCATATTTTACAAAATCCCTTGTAATCAAAAAATAACCGGCAAATCCCATTTGTTTAATGACATTCAATTCGTGGGTTAATCGCGATTGGAGTTCCGGGGTAATGCCCCCGTACAAATTGCGAACACCCTCTTCGCATAAATTTTGGAGATAATCGTCCGGATTACTGGACGGCGCATCTGGGGGAATCGGAAACATTGGCAAATGATAATTCCCCATGGGTAGCTCCAAATCGATACTGTCCGCTATTTTTCGGGTATTTTCCATCGCTCCTGGATAATTTTTAAATAATTTATACATATCATCCTGCGATTTAAAATAGAATTCGGGCGTTGCATACCGCAGACGGTTTGGGTCATCTCGTTCTTTACCCGTCCCCAGGCAAATATGAATATCATGAGCTTCCCAGTGATCGTGTACCGCATAGTGTGCATCGTTTGTAGCTACAAGGGGCAAGTTCAACTCTTTCGCCAGCTTGGTAATAAGTTCTATATTTCTTGCTTCGGCATCAATACCATGATTTTGAATTTCTAAATAGTATCTTCCAGGGAACATTTCCGCAAACTCCAAAGCAGCGGCCTTGGCGCCCTCCCAGTCTCCATTCACTAGCTTTTCAGGAATTTCTCCTTTTAAGCACCCGGATGAACATATTAACCCTTCGCTGTGTTGTTTCAGCAATTCTTTATCAATCCGCGGACGATAATAAAACCCTTCTAGATAACCGAACGTCACCAATTTCATCAGATTGCGGTACCCAGCATAATTTTGTGCTAGAAGTACGAGGTGATTATTCCCCCAGCCTCCTTCAGACCGTGGTTTCTTATCAAAACGGCTGCCATGAGCAACGTAGATTTCACATCCTATAATGGGTTTAACACCTTTTTTCATCGCCGATTTATAATAAGGTATGGCGCTGAACATATTGCCATGCTCAGTCAAAGCTACAGAATCCATTCCCAAATCATCAATAGTATTCACCAGCGTCTGGACGGTTTGTGCGCCGTCTAAGAGACTGTAATCAGAATGGTTGTGTAAATGGACGAATTCAGTTGACATAGTTATCTATAAAAAAAGCCAGTAATCCTGCAATTGTACTGAATTTTAATACCTCGGAAAATCGTTTTGCCTGTTTAATTTCAGGCGATTTCAGAAACGAAAATACGATCATTGCCAATGGTATTTCCACACCTAAAACAAGAATAATCAAATATAAGAGTCCATAATATCCCAAGATAAAGGGAATCGGTGATCCCAGCCCAATAATAAATGCAGCGGTGATGGTAATGTAACCTGATTTACGCATTCCAAATTTTACAGGAAACGTGTTCAGTCCGGCTTTTGTATCTCCTTCAATGTCCGCCATATCTTTTACGAGTTCCCGGACAAATGTGAGTCCAAATGCTAATAGTGCAGGAATAATCATCGGTTCTATATTATTAAAGGCTGCCCCGGCAAAAATAAATGCTAATCCCAAAATCAATGCTATTGATGCATTTCCTATTAAGGGTGTTCCTTTCAGGCTCCCACTGTAAATAATCATAATAGGCATTGAAATTCCGATAGCGATGACACGAGCAATCATTGGTAAACCAAAAGCGAATATACTCCCAGCCACAAAAAGAATAACAGCCAAGGACATGGCTGTTTTAATTTTTACATGCCCCGTAACCAAAGGTCGTTTGGGCCGATTTACTGTATCTGCTTTGTAATCTTTTACATCGTTGTATGCATTGGCAGCGGCATTGTAACACACCACAACACCAATCGTTATTAACAATGTTTTCGTTTCATAAAAACTATCTAATATACCAGCGCTGACTACCATAGCAAACCCACTGGTCAATAAATTCAACGGACGCAATAGTTGAATATGCCACCAGATAAAATTCATTTTACCTGCACTTTTAATATTCGACTATCTCCATTAAAATCAGATATAAATTTTATTTGTTCAAAATCATTGGTTTGAAAATATTCACCTGCTTTTTGGGGATGATCCTCGAGACCAACTTCCATAATCAGCCAGCCATTGGGACGGACCCATTTCTTCGCTTCCTTGGCTAAATGTCTATAAAATGTGAGACCGTCACGATGATCTGTAAGCGCCTGATGGGGTTCATACCCTCGAACTTCCTTCATGATAGTATCCATTTCATCTTGGGGAATATACGGTGGGTTCATCAGTAACCCATTATAGATCGGTTCCAAAGGATGATAATTTAAAAAATCAGATTCATTGAATTTCACGTTTGATACTTTATTCAATGCTGCATTCTCTTCTGCGATTGCCAAACTTTTTAATGAGATATCTAATCCGTCTAATATTGAATGGAATAATTCGGCAGCAACTGATATAGCTATACATCCTGATCCGGTTCCAATATCAACCAATCGTGGATGTTCAAATTCTTGAAATGTATAGAGGGCAACATCTACCAAACGTTCTGTTTCCTGTCTGGGGATTAATACGTCTTTGGTCACCTTAAATCGTCTTCCGTAAAATTCTGTCCATCCGGTGATATATTGCGCCGGTTCGCCGGATGAGCGTCTTTTAACCCATTGTTTAAAAATAATCTCTTGTTCTTTGGAAATCTGAAAATCGATTAACTGAAGTTCTGAAAGTTTACAATTAAGTAGTGAGGATAAAAGCCATTTTGCCTCTTGTTGTGGATCATCAACATGTGACGACAATTGATTCGCTGACCAATCCAGCCAATATTTGATTTGATTGTCTATTGGAACCGGGACCATCAGTCCCCCGCTAATAGCTCCTGTTGTTCTGCAAGTTTTAATTGCTCAATCAGTTCTTTAATATTGCCATTCAATACTTCTTCCAAATTATACGCTGTATAATTGATTCGATGATCTGTAATTCGTCCTTGTGAATAATTATATGTACGGATTTTTGCCGAACGGTCGCCCGTGGATACCATAGATTTCCGGACATCAGCCCTCTCTTGCGCCAACCGCTCTTGTTCTTGCGCCAATAATCTTGAACGCAACACTTTCATTGCCAATAAACGATTTTGATGCTGAGATTTTTCATCCTGGCATGATACAACCAAACCCGATGGCAGATGGGTAATGCGTATGGCAGATTCTGTTTTATTCACATGCTGACCACCCGCGCCACTGGCGCGGAAGGTATCAATTTTTAAGTCATTTTCATTAATCTCCACTTCTGCTTCTTCAGCTTCAGGCAAAACGGCTACGGTGGCAGCTGATGTATGCACACGCCCGCCAGCTTCGGTCTTTGGAACACGCTGAACACGGTGTACACCGCTCTCATATTTCATAAATCCAAAGGCGCCTTTACCCGTGATGGAAAAAATGATTTCCTTATAACCACCAATTCCTGTTTCATTTACATTCATCACTTCGCTCAACCAATTGTTTCGTTCTGCATAGTGGGTATACATGCGATATAAGTCTGCTGCAAACAGAGCCGCTTCCTCGCCGCCGGTTCCCGCACGAATTTCAACTATCGTATTCTTATTATCATTTGGGTTTTTGGGCAACAACAATGTTTTAAGTTCTTCTTCTAATAATTTTTTCTGTCCCCTCAATTCAGACAATTCCTCCTGGGCAATCTCTTTCAGGTCTGTTTCATCGCTTAATAGAATTTCTTCATCGTCTTCAATTTGTCGGATAACAGATAAATATTCTTCCCCCTTATTTACAATAGCAGATAATTGACTGTGTTCTTGGGCCGTTACTCGTAACATGTCTTGATTGGTCATCACAGCTGTTTCGGTTAATAACCGACCCAATTCATTATACCGGGCGATAACTTTTTCGATTTTATCCTTCATTAGATAGCATCGGCCATATATTTTTTACCTGCCATTTTATTATATTGATCGCCAAAGGCATTTTTTAAGGCGGTAATCGCCACTTCAATCATATCATCATCCGGCGGTTGAGTGGTAATCCTCTGCAGCCATAATCCTGGAGCCCTCAACGCATGAAAAAACAGATTTTTATCCTTACGAGCTGTGAGTTTAATAATTTCATAGGATACACCGGCAACGATTGGCATAAGGGGTAAATGAAATGCAATGCGATAAAATATGGTAATTTCGCCCATTATGGCTATAATGATTGTATCAATCAAAGCAAAGACAAGGATAGCTGATAACAAAACAATGAAAAGGAAACTGGTTCCGCAACGAGGGTGGTAGGTTGGAAATGATTGGGCATTTTCAATAGTAACATTTTTCCCCGACTCAAAATTGAATACCACGCGGTGTTCTGCGCCATGATAGCGAAAAAGACGCTTCACATCTTTCATCATAGAAATAGCTAATAAATACAAAATGAAAAATGAGATGCGAAAACACCCTGAAATCAAATTAAAAAATAAGGCATCTCTCTCTATATCCATTAACCATGTTGTAATCCACAAAGGAGCGACAACAAACATCCCAATCGCAAAGCCAATCGCAAATAACATTGAAAGTGAATTTGACAGTTTTCCGGGTTTTTTATCGGCTTCATCCGGCATGGCAATATCCGCGGACCATTGCAAAGTGGACATACCCATTTTCATAGATTCGAATAAAGCCATGATTCCCCTTAACACAGGCCATTTCCAGAAGGACGATGATTCCACTTGAGAAATGAATGCATGTTTATCTATATGCATCTTACCCTCTGGATCACGTACAGCTGTAGCATATGCGCCCGGAACACGCATCATCACTCCTTCGATGACGGCTTGCCCGCCAACAAGAATGGACGGTTTCATGAATGCGATTAGCAATTGTTTCATAGACAAAAAATTGGCTCCGTGCAGGAAATTCCTGTCTCCGGAGCCATCATATGTTTATAATAAGTTACCGGGTGGTTTTAGCGTATTTCGCCTTAAACTTTTCGATACGTCCGGCTGTATCTACCAACTTTTGTTTTCCTGAGAAAAACGGGTGGCAAACCGAACAGATATCAAGACGCTGATCTCCAACAGTACTGTACACTTCGAATGAATGACCGCAAGCGCAATGTACTTTGCCAAGTTTATATTCGGGATGGATTCCCTGTTTCATAATAAAACTCCTTATTAATTCAATTGTTTTAATGCGTATGCTACTTTGGATATGCCTCTTCGAATTGTATCCCTATCCGTAGCGCACGAAAATCTTATATGCCCTGGCGCTCCGAAACCGTCCCCGGGAACGGTCACCACAGACCCAGAATTTAATATATATCCACTCAGATCGAAAGAATCCTGAATAATTTTACCATTGATCTTTTTTCCGATATAATGAGACATATTTGGAAATGTATAAAATGCGCCACCGGGGATTGCACAGGAAACGCCAGGAATTTCATTCAATAAACCCACCATTAAATCGCGGCGTTTTTTAAACTTCAACCTCATTTCCTCCACAGGTCGTTGATCACCGGTTAATGCTGCAATGGCAGCACGCTGACCTATGGAATTCGCACAGGATGTTGCCTGACCTTGAACCTTGCTCATGGCTTTAATGATCGCCTGCTCTCCCGCTGCATATCCAATTCGCCAACCTGTCATGGCGTAGGTTTTTGAAAGACTCATACATGTGATTACTCTTGCGCCAATATTATGATCACGATTCAATTTTTCGGCGCTGATAAATCCTCCATCAAAAATCAGTCGTTCATAACATTCGTCTGAAATCACAGTCCAATCACGGTTTGCTGCAATATTTAACAGCCTCATTAGTGCTTCCGAGCTCCACACTCCCCCGGTTGGATTAGATGGGGAATTAACAATGACACCTTTAATATTTTCCGTGGTTTTCTTTTCCAAATCATTGAAATCTACTTCAAATTGCTTTTGGGAAAGCGTATTTACGATGATGGGTTCAGCATCTGCCAACCGTACAAATTCAGGAAACGATACCCAGTACGGTGTAAAAATAACCACTTCATCACCTTGATCAAATAAAACTTGACAGGCGTTGTACAGGCTTTGTTTTTCACCATTTGAAACCAGAATTTCGTTTGGAATATATTCCAAACCGTTTTCCCTTTTTAATTTCTCACAAATCGCCTGGCGGAGTTCAATCATGCCGGAGCCAGCTGTATACTTTGTATATCCGTCGTCCATTGCTTTTTTCCCAGCCTCGATGATATGATCCGGTGTATTAAAATCGGGCTCTCCTACGCTGAAGTTGATTACGTCAATGCCTTGAAATCGCATTTCAGCTGCCTTTGAAGCCATTTCCAGAGTATACGAAGGCTTCACCCGTGAAACGCGTTTTGCGAACTTGAGTTGAGATGTCATTTATAATTTATGCTGTTTTTTATGAAATTCAGGACTGTTGAATTTTGCATCTTCAGGACTGGCGTTGTCTGATACATCTATTTCAGAAAACGAATCATCTGTTTCTATCTCAAATTCTTCAGATAGTACTTTTTTACTGCTCTTCCTAACCGGTTTTTTCGTGGGCTTTCTCACGTTTTTTTTCACCGTCTTTTTTCCCGGTTTTTTAATTGGCTTTTCGTCTAGTTTTTCATCTTTTTCTTTATCTTGTTTTTTGTTAGTCGTTTCCTTTTTAACTCTATTTCGTTTTGGTTTCGGAACATCTTTCATCGAGACACCTTCGAGATCAGACTCCGCATAAGCAATTTGTGCCTCGGCTTCTTTTTTCTCAACATTTTCGTCTAATTCTTCCAGATCGAATTGAAAGGACTTTGGGTTAAACATACCATATAGTGCTCCATAACCGCGCGTAATTCCATTTCCAATTCCCATATAATTCGGGAGGAGAAAGTTGGTTCGAAATTCACCGGAAAATGCTCCCCAGAAACGTTCATCAACTGGTTTTGGAAACATGGAGGTTAGGTTCACTTTTGTAAAGATTTTGTCAGTGATCTCAACTCCCATTTCACGGGCAAGAAATACAATGTTTTGTCCCAAAAGCCGATTCAGAAATGATATACGTTCCATATTATTCAAGAAACGATAGCGACTGCCTGTGGTTTGATTTAACGCTACCCAGGGGGTCAGAAATCGATACCTGATTAATCTGTCCACTTGTCTAAAGTGATCTGAGTTGGATACCACATCTGTATCAAACACCTGAAATGTAATATTGCCAAAGTCCAATATGTCGAGTCTGTCTGCTAATTCTATAACAGGATCCACTCCTTCATGGATTCCGACAATATATATTTGCTCATTCAGGATTTTTACTTGCACCCGGGGGTAAAGAAATTGATCCCGGTATGTACCATCCATCATTGAAATTACTTCCAAATCAGGATATTGACGCATAAAGACACCTTTAACCTGATATGGCGTCTTTCTGACTGGCTTATCCGTTAAAACACGAACAGTAACTGTGCGCACCTCACTGTTACTATATTCCATATTTACACCTCATTAGTTAGTTATAATAAAAGGACTGCACCTTTAGCAGTAAGTTACATTTATTGATTCATAGTTTCCATAAATTCTTCATTGCTCTTTGTCCGCTTCATTCTTGTATGCATAAACTCCATTGCTTCAATAACGTTCATTTCATTTAAGAGTTTCCTTAAAATCCACATTCTTCCAAGTGTCTTTTTATCCAGGAGCAATTCTTCTTTTCTTGTCCCGGAACGCACAATATCAAACGACGGGTATATACGACGGTCACTTAGGCGGCGGTCTAAAACAAGTTCCATATTACCTGTTCCTTTAAACTCCTCAAAAATGACTTCATCCATCCTGCTTCCTGTGTCGATCAAGGCGGTGGCAATAATTGATAAACTTCCACTTTCTTCAGTGTTTCTTGCTGCACCAAAAAATTGTTTCGGTTTTTTTAAAGCATTGGAATCAACACCACCAGATAAAATTTTACCACTGTGTGGAATGACTGCGTTGTGAGCACGCCCTAGGCGTGTAAGGCTATCAAGTAATATGACTACATCATGGCCATATTCTACCATGCGCCTTGCTTTTTGCAAAACCATATCTGCAACGGCAACGTGACGTTCGGGTGGTTCATCAAAAGTAGAGCTCACCACTTCTGCATCGACATGTTGTTTCATATCTGTTACTTCTTCCGGGCGTTCATCAATTAATAGGATAATTAATTTGATTTCCGGATGATTATTCAATAATGAATTAGCGATTTTTTGCAGCAGAACTGTTTTTCCTGTCTTTGGTTGAGCTACAATCAATCCTCGCTGTCCTTTCCCAATAGGAGAAATTAAATCCATAATCCTGGTTGATAAATCCTTTGGATCCGTTTCCAGGTTGAATTTTTTATCTGGATATTTTGGTGTTAGATTATCAAACAAGATTCCTTTTTTAACTTGATCCGGCGATTCGTCATTCACCGTTTCCAGTTTCAGCAGCGCGTAAAACCTTTCTTTTTCTTTTGGCTTTCGAATTTGCCCATAAACAGAATGTCCTGTTTTTAAACCGAAACGCTTAATTTGCGACGGACTCACATAAATATCATCCTGACCCGGTAAATAGTTATAATCAGGGCTTCTTAAAAAGCCGTAACCTTCGTTCAATACTTCCAGAACTCCTCTGGCGTGTAAAACGCCTTCTTTCTCGTTTTGTGCTTCAAGAACTTTAATAATTAATCCCTGCTTATTCAAGCCGGAAGAGCCCTGGATCTTTAAATCCTGAGCCAATTTTACCAGTTCTTTAATATTTAGGGATTGTAGTTGATTAACATCCATATATAAATAACTCCAATTGAATTATGACGGTATATTTTTTTAATGAAATTTTCTTTGTGAAATATATTCCTGCGGAAGCAGGTGCATAGAAAGCGTGAAATTACTTTAAATGAACTCCTTGTCAAAGGAAAAATGAAAATGCTTAAATATATGTTCTGCAATATAATGGGAGCCAAAAACCAACCCCGGTTTTTCCTTGTTAATAGAAGATGTAAAGTCCTTTAAATGATTGATTGGGTGAGCATCGATATCATATTTTTTTAAACATTGGCTCAAATCAATGGCGGGCATGAGAAGATTATTTTCATCGCCAATCGTCCAGATGGTTTCAAATTGATCCTTTATTGAAGATGCAATCAAACTAAATTCTTTATCTTCTTTCAAAGCCATGAGTCCAATGGGTTTCCCGCTAAATAAAGCATTTATTGTATTGAGGGTGGCGTTGATTCCATCTGCATTATGGGCAACATCGTAAATAATTGGAGGACAAGAAGATAAAATTTGGAAACGACCCGGCCAAGCTACTTTTTTTAGACCCATATTTATGTTATTTTGTGTTATTCCAATATTCAAAGCACGAACGCCTGCAATCGCGAGAGAAGTGTTAATAGCTTGGTGATTTCCAATGAGCGATGTTGTGTGCGTAGAGCCGTCCCAAATAAATGTTGTGCCTGTTAAGGAAATATTACATTGATCGGGTTTTTTAAGAAATTGGATATTCGCACCGACTGATCTGGCTTTTTTTTCGAAAACGGTTTGAACGGTGTTCGCTTGGACACAACTTATCACCGGAATCTCTTTTTTTATAATTCCGGCTTTCTCTCCAGCAATATCATAAATCGTTCCACCCAATATTTCTCGGTGATCCATACTCACTGTTGTAAGAATTGAAATTTCAGGATTGATTACATTTGTTGAATCCAGTCGCCCGCCCAAACCTGTTTCAATAACCGCGTAATCAACCTTCTTTTTTTGAAAATACCAAAGTGCCATAGCGGTTGTTGTTTCAAAAAATGTACTTTGAATGACTTTAATATCTTTAGAGAATAAATCCATGAATTCCACAATATGGGTATCAGAAATTGGAATACCATTAACTCTAATACGCTCGTTGAAGTGAATTAAATGAGGTGATGTATATAAACCAACTTTTAATCCTGCCTCATGCAAAATGGAATAAATCATCGCACATGTAGATCCCTTACCGTTTGTTCCCGCCACATGAATGAGCTTTAATTTTTTTTGAGGATTATCACAGGCTCTTAGCAACTGTCTAGTATGATTTAGCCCAGTTTTAATTCCAAGGCGCTGTAAGGAGTATAGTTCTTTTAGGATTTGCTGAAAATCAGAATTCATGAACCATTTGGACGTTATCTAAAGATGAGCCCAAAAAGCGTTTACCAATCGCCTCAAACCTCAAGGGAATATCTGTGACGTAACACGTGAGAGACCCCGCTTGGTCGTCGGTATTTAACAAATGAGAGTTTGACAGCTGTGTTTGTATTTCTTGCGCTACTGCTTCCGCTGAATCTATTAGAGTCATTTTTTCATTGACATAATTAGCGATAATGTTTTTTAATAATGGATAATGAGTACACCCTAGAATCAACGTATCAATCTGATTATTATTAAACGGTTTCAAATAATGGGCGGTTATTTGCTCGACAACATTCCCTTCCAGCCAACCTTCTTCAGCCAGTGGAACAAAAAGGGGACACGGTTGTGCGCTGGTAACAACATTTTTATCTAAACTATAAATTGCTTTTTCATAGGCACCAGAACTAATGGTAGCAACAGTTCCAATGATGCCTACGTGTTTATTTTGTGTTGCTATCACCGCTTCCTTTGCCCCGGGATTGATAACGCCAACAACAGGCTCATTAATATTATTCATTAATGTATCTAGTGCCATTGCAGACGCAGTATTGCACGCAACGACTATCAATTTGGAATTGTTTTTTATTAAATAATCCGTAATGTCATTAGAATATTCAATAATGAGTTCTTTACTTTTATTGCCGTAAGGGACTCGGGCTGTATCGCCAAAATATATAATCGATTCATTCGGAAGAAGTTTTTGTATTGCTTTCACAACGGTTAACCCTCCCAATCCAGAATCAAATACACCGATGGGTCTTGAATCAGACATTAACCTTCTACCAATAATTCTTCCCGAAGAGTCCGGAATTTTATTATTGCATTAAAAATTCCAACTGCAATTTTTTGTCGATATGCAGTTTGTTTCATACGAGCTTCTTCAGTCGCATTTGAAAGAAAGCCGGTTTCGATAAGTACATTGGGCATGCTCGCTCCTATCAGAACAACAAATCCTGCTTGTTTTACACCTCTGTTTGTGCTGTTCAATCTTTTGCCTAATTCTTCTTGAATTAGTGCAGCTAATTTTTCACTTTCTTTCATGAACATTGATTGAGCCATCGTTGCCATAATTAAATTTTCTCCTGTTAATTCCTTATATTTTTCTCCACTGTGTTCCTCCATTTTGATGACTGAATTTTCGCGATGCGCCAATTCGATGGCATCATCAGATTTCCCTTGTTTTAGCAAGAATGTCTCAAACCCTCTTGCTGAGCGATTTGGATTGCTATTACAGTGGATGCTTACGAACATTTTCCCATTATTTTCATTTGCAATTTTGGTGCGTTTCCACAATGGGATAAAAACATCTTCGTCTCGAGTATACACGACATTAATATTGGTTTTCTTTTCTAGGAGAAGCCCTAACCGCTTGGTGATATCCAATACAATATCTTTTTCCCGAGTCCCCCTTTTCCCAACTGTGCCGCCATCTTTACCACCATGCCCGGCATCCAACACCACTGTATCTAGTTGCCATCTTTCTCTTAATGCTCTAATGCGGTCAGCGCTTTTGTCAAAGGGAGTCCGCAACGTGATTACAATTGCATTTGGATCCTGGCTTTGAAATACTTCATGCCCTATTATATCTGATCGTAGACGAAAAGCTAATTGAGCCGATTCCGTGAATTGATGTGCGGCTACTTTTGCCACAACACCTCGAGTATCCGTTTTTTTTATTTGTATGGAATCTACTAGTCCATCCTGAATGGTGAGATAAAACCATCCATTTTCGTGAACAAATGAACTGATATGGCCTGTGTCAAAATGCTGTCGTGTATGAAGTGTTAAAATGGTTCCGTTTGATTTCTGGTCAATGTCTAAATCGGTAATATTGTAATTAACCACATTTATATCCAGTCTCAATTTTTTAGGATCATAAGACAACCCTGGCAAAACTGTTTTTTTAAGAATATTTAAAAATGGTATTGTTGGCAAATAAATATCATTATCTTTATCTCTGGCATAGACAGGCATGTGATACACTTCTTCATCTACCAAAACATAACTTGAATTGTTTGAAATTTTTATGCGCTTATTAGAGAAGTAAAGCACCATTTTCTTTCTATCATGATTTATATAGGGCTGTCTGGATGTTAGAATTTCAGATAGATTTTTTGCAGAGATAAACGAAGGGTTCTCATCCAATATTTTTAGCTCAGATTCCTGTTTGCTTACACTATTATATACTGTAATAGAGGCATTCATCCATGATGAACAAAAAAGTATTATTAATAGACTATTTATGATAATGTTTCTGTGAATCATAGGCGGGAAGTTATTCTCATAAAACCAACCTCTGCAATGGTACTCTATAAATTTATTTGGATAGCTAACGCTCCGGTTTTATCAGTAGTTCCTTTGAATGTTGTGAACGACCATCTAACTCTGTATCTAATAAATATTCGATAATTGCTATGGTCTGATATTTGAATTCTTGCTCCAATTTGTTGACTATCACGACTGACAGCAATGCTGTTCATTTCCCCCGGAAGATTGAGTCCCCAAAAATATATTCTACTATTATAGTCATCAACTTTAGACACAATCCAACTGACTGTGGCACCGTAATTATTTCCTTTGAAACGTATTCTTGTTTCCAACCCGTACCCCCAGGAAGGATTCATATTAAATGTTGCTGTATTTATCTGCCATCGGATATTTGCCCGTTTATTTATTTTGTATTGATATTGCCATTTTGATGTGGTTCGTTTTATTTCAGAATAATTAACATTATTTGGGAAATAGGCTTCAACGGATGTTTGCGAATTTTGTTTGAATTGGATTATTATTTGATGAACTAAATGAGACCATTTCCAACGAATTCCGTTTTCCTGTTTGATCAGGCGATATGGAGAATAAGAGTCTTCTTCAATTTTATGAGCAATATCACTATATAAAGCAAAAACATGATTTTTCATTTTTACTCTCACATTCTGAAAAACACCCTTTTCACCATCTTGATACCCTCTCCATTCTGAAAATGGTTGTGAGCGGTATGTTCTAAAATGATGAGGGTACGATCGAATGGTCACTAAATATTTGATTTCTTTTAATCGAAACAACGCTCCTGACAAAAATGAAATGTCCTGTAAATTATGAATCGCACTTTCGCCAAACCACTCCCAATTGTGCCATCTGCCTGTAGTAAAAACAGATCCCGATGCCTTAGTGAATACAGTGGATTTCCTCAAATCAACTACCCGTTGGTTATTAATGATAATTCCAATGTGATTGTCAAAAAAATCATTACTCCATAAGAGAGTGCTTGAGTTCTCCTTTAAATTATTTTCAGCAGTTAAATCATTTTTTGTTATATGCAAACCTGTTTCATCTATATTGATTTTACCATTTTCTACTTTTCCGTCCTGGAGTGAATTCCCAATTGAAAAGATTATTTCGCCAAAGTTGGATTCCCATTGAACCCCAAGTCCTTTCGTGCTCCAATATTCATTACTTGACCGATATGGTTTTAACCCTTTTCCTTTTCTGGTTAATACATTGATTGTTTCAAATCCCTTATAAGGCGAAGTTGCTCTCCAGGTTATTAAGCCAAAACCACCTTCCAACTGATGATCCCCAATTATCCAACGCATTGATTTCCCATTTCCCTGAAGGTTAAATACAGCGTGGTCTAATATATTTCTTTCACCCGGATCTTTTTCAAACAACAAGTGAACATGATAATCACGAAACGAAACCGATGTTCGCAAATCATGTCTGATGCCATTCGTTTGTGTGATTTTTTCCCTGACCGATCCATGAATTTGCGGTTCATTAATGATGTTAATATTATTGATTAATATTTGAATTGATTTAGACAACTGACTACTTGTTTTCAATTCGTCTATCGTCTTTACTTGACCAAGTATTTTTTGATCATCGGTTGAAATTATAGAAATATTCGAAAGAATGATAAGGGCATTTTTTGTGGTTTGTTCTTCATTTAATAAGCTATTTAAATAAATGATATCTTCTTCCGGGATCACCGCTTCCGAATCATACCCGAATTGATTGAGGATTTCTTCTGTGGAGTTTGTTTTATCGTTGGATGGAAAACCCAACACCCATCCAATGAGAAATATCCAGATAATTGTGAGTTGAAAAAGCATAACTTATTTTTATTTGTTTATAATCGATATTTATTCCCAGTGTTAATTGGTTTGGTGATGTTGCATGTCCGGCACATACGCTGATCCATGGCATTAACAAAAACTCGCCACCAAATTTTATTCGACTCTCATTGAGAGTTTCTTGTTCCCATTCGAAAATGAATTGTACCTTTTTTGAAGGATCAACCAAAAACCCTGAGGAAATAACCTGCGGCAGCGAGTCTTTGGATTTGCCAATTATTGGCGCATTGATATTTCTTAAACTACCAAACCAGTGAATATTATCATCTAATGCTGCTCTCCATCCAAGATTTAAGCCTGCGGTTCGGTCGCTGCCATATTGCTTGATTTTCAGATCATAGATCATTACTGATGCGCCCAGAATCAATTTCTTTTTGATCTTTGTCCCGGTTACAATCCCCCAAATAGTTTCACGATATAACTTATCTCCAAAAACACTTCCCCCGGCTGAAATATTCCAGCGACGAAATGACCCGGCAATGACGGCACTGCGATGACTTAATGCCTTCAGTGAAAATTTTTCTCCCCATGCGACACCAAATTTACTTTTTTCAAACAGCATTACGCTGGCAGGGTCACTAAAAGTACCAATCGGATTAGATTGAGTGTTGACCAATAAATACCCGGTTGCCACAGCTTCCGGGGCAGAAGGATAATGCTCAAAAGCGCCAAAAAGCTGGTTAAGTCCAGTTATCAAATAAACAATTGAAATCACCGTTGTTCTTTTTATTTGAAGAATGATTACTAGTACCTCCTATATGAAAAAACAAACAAATATCTGAAAAAAACATCAAAAACCCAATCAACTAGATGCTCTTTATATTAAGAAATTGCTTTATTCCTAAAACGATAAAAATTCAAAAAACGATTTGCAATATCTCACATTATATAATGTTTAAACGAAATAATTATGAATAGTTTACACAACATTTTGTCTATAAACAACTACGCCCCGATAAAGGGGCGCAGCATTCAAAATGGATATTATTGGCTGTGGTTTATTTTTTGGAGTTCATAGCAACGAGAAAAATCAGTGCTAACAGACCCGCAAGGCCTGCGTCACCAAATTGTCCCATCAAACTACCTACTCCTGCAATCACGCCAAATGGATCGTCAAATAAAATTCCTATGACAATACCGAGGACCACCAGCGTTTTCAGCAGGTCGGTTATTTTGGCTATCCATTTATTTACTTGGTCAAAAGCATTCATATTTCCTCCTATGATGAGGTTATCAGGATCAAACAGGGCTCAAATTTGCAAAAGAGCCCTGTAATTTCATCCCGTTAATTATCCCACCATGGATACGAGAAATAGTAACGCTAATAAACCCGCTAGTCCACCGTCAAGAAATGTGTTTACTAAATCAACTATACCACCAACGGGGTCAAAACCTGTTGCGTATAAAATGTTAGCAAAAACGAAGAATACGATTAAGCCTTTAACAAGACTTACGATTCCTGCGACGACACTATTGACAGTTGAGCTTACATCAGCCATGATGTTCCTCCTTGGTTTGGTTATTAGTAAAACAGAGGCAGTTCGCCCCCGTTTGTTTGGTATGTTTTTCTTGATTGAGATGGATTTTAAATATCTTCAAATCATCTGAATTTAAGCACATTTCAATATTTATCAACATTTTTATTCCGTGGGTATAATTTAATCATTTAAGTGCTGTTCTCGACGGAAGACGATCTGGCGCCTCGGATAACTGCATCTACTACCAGATATCGGGATAACCAATAATGATCACAAAATCGGTGTGTTTTCTGTACCCCGAAGCGCAAAATTGGATTGAATAGGCTATACCCTTTTATGGAATGAATCCATTGGCCTCCTAAATGATTGGTATATTGCGGATATTGAGTAATTAGCGACGGTAAATTGGTTTTTCCATACTGAAACATTGATTCACAAAACGTGCCAAAACTCCGTTTATGATGGTGTTCACTCACGGCTTTTAATGAAAATCTCAACGAATCCGGATATGCTTCC
Source organism: Fidelibacterota bacterium (assembly GCA_046861385.1). Classification (GTDB taxonomy): domain Bacteria; phylum Fidelibacterota; class Marinisomatia; order Marinisomatales; family TCS55; genus JADFRD01. Next base: position 49,753 of record JBHHTW010000006.1, read on the forward strand.
CAAAGGCGTATTGCCAACTCGGTGTCTTCCCCGCCATACATGGTGATATTTTCATCAAAAAGATCTATAATTTCAAATACGGATCGCCTTACAGCTGTATTATTAAACAAAAAATATTGGAAATTGATTGGCTCTCCCTCTTCAAACCGGCGCGCGCCACGTCTTTTATCATATAGATATTTATCTAATGAGTTTATTTTTTCATTCTTCGGCATTTTAGAGTCGCCTATTACCCCAACTACATTATTATTGGAAAGAACTTGGGTTTGCATTTTTATCCAGTTTTGCTTTACAACCATATCGCTGTCCAAAAAGCAGATGACGTCTCCATTCCCAGCCCTTATTCCTGAATTTCGAGAGGAAGCCAATCCTTTATTACGTTCATGGTGAATAACAGTAATATTTGACTGATTGGAAAATGATCCGAGCAATTCAGCCGTATGATCCGTTGAACCATCATTGACTAAATAAATTTTTACTGTATTATCATATTCTTGATTTATTACGCTCCTAACACATTTCTCAACAACATGAGCAACATTATAACAAGGAATAACAACATCTACAGTGGGACAATAATTCAAAGGAGCCCTCTCTCTTCATAATAGCCATACAATACGTCAGCCGTATTATGTAAGTCATGATGAGCTACAACCCATTTCCTACTTCTTTTTTTATGCTCCAGAATTTTATTCGGATTTTCGATTAACTCTAACAATGTGTCATAAAGAGTGTCTCCAGTTACATTGACAAACGGATGATTCGGAATGAACTCAACGTATTGTGGAATCAGTTCTGTTACACAGCATAACCCTAGAGACAATGCTTCCACAGAGTTCATACCGTAGCCCCAGCCCCCGCGATTGTGGACCTGATCGATCAAAATATCACAGGACTGCTTTACATGCTGAGCTTCCTCATGGGGCATGTTTTCAATTAATACAAATTCTATATTTTCATTTTTTGCCAGTTTTTCACAAATGGGTATTATTGTTTCACTTCCTTTGTAATATCTATTTGTAGGGCTGTGGCAAACTCGTATTGGTTTATTAATGGTTTGTGGTTCACCGTGCTGACTGGTGTCAAATGGGAGAAATAAATACTTTATGTTTGGATGTTTTTCCATGAGATCAAGCTCGCTGGTTACATTCAATCTACTGGCTTTATCTATGGTATCAATGACGCCTCTGGTTCGCATATCCTGACCATGATATGTACAGACAATTGGTTTCCCGGCTTCTATCAGTTTTTTCACAAAGCGGCTGTCACGATAAAATTCCAAACCCCAGTCAAGGTGATAGATATCATAATTTAATAGTCCCAATTTTTTAATAGCCGGTTCGATCTTAAAACTCCACAACCAATCCCTAAATTTGAAATACCATTTTTCCGGTATTGAATTAGGGCGCCAAACGGGCGGGTAACCTTTTTTTTCCTGGTAATCTCCATCTCCTCCTCTTGCCAGTTGATAATATCGATGCCGGCTTTTCATATACAAAGGATTGGCTTTTACCAACGGTAGGTTTAAACAAATACCCGGATCATAATGATGTTTCGTAGGATAAAGAGTAATAAACGTACATTCATTTCCCCGCGCTTCGTGGGCTTGTTTCCAAAGGCTGAGTGTCCCCACTGTATTTTCCGGGGCAATATATAGAATTTTTTTAATTACAATACCTTACTTTGAGTTCTTTTGAAATATAAATGCATAATCATCAAAACTATCTGAATAACTAAATTTTCCATGAAATTTACGATAAAGAAGTTCAAAATTCATTTTTTCCATTTTATCTATTAAATCTTTTACAGTAATTCCCCATTGAAAAACATGATGTACGTCTCTCCAAATTTTCCCGTGTTCAGCATTGATTTTATACGTTTTATTTATCAAGTGTTGAGATAACGGATGCTCACGTTCAAATGGTACATGCTGAAAATATTCATCAAAACCCAAATCCAACAAACGGATTGTTTTGTCTGTCTTATTGAACATTTGGTTAAAAATCACAAAATATTTCGTCTTATGAGAATACAATTCTAAAACTTCATCCCAGTCCGGATCAACTTGGTGTAAAAGCACATCAAATAAATAAATTGCATCTACATTCACAATTTTTGATATGGCATTGGCATCTGTAAAATTCAATTCTAGGGAAGTTATTTTGCTATTGTTTTTGCTTAAATCTAAATATTCCTGAGTGAGTTCCGTGTCTACTTGGATTACCTTGTCAACGTTATGTTTTTGAATTGTGTAAAAAGAGTAAGCTCCATGAATTTTATAGATACCTCCAAGATCTGCAATTGTTTTGATATCTCCATCGGTCAATTCAAATAATCTATCAATTAACATTTTCTTTGATCGATCAAAATAAATGGGATAACCATACGCTATTTTTGCCCATAATCCATAAATGCCTTTACGAACTCTTTTTAATCTTATTATTTTTCCGTTCTTTATCATTTTGTTGTTTGGCTGTTAAATCGTATGATCATTATTTAATAGGCGATTTTAGGGCGAAGTATAATACTTTCATATTTGACGATATTATTTCTGGATGTAATATGTAATGTCTAATGAAATTAATACAATTTATTCATATGAACATTTTATGAAACTGCATAGAAAAATAAAACAAGCGATCCCGTTTTTACAGTCTACTGTGACCCGGCGTGAGCTTATTGGTTTATTAGGGGCCATGATTGCGCACGTGTTTTTCCTGACAGAAATTGTTGAATTTGTGGGTTTTAATGTTTTACGCATATTTTTTTCAATCGTTGTTTTCGCAAATTTTTCTCTCCTATTGTTTTCTATCTTTCAACATTACCGAATCAGAATATTTGGATTGGGTATATATCTTTTATTGCTTTGGTCTAATGTGATCCACTTCAGATTCTTCGGTTCTACTATGCATTTGGGTTCAATGTTAAATTTTGGATTTCTACCGATCCTTGGATCACAAATAATGTATTTATTCCGCTGGACAGACAGTGTTTATTTGTTATCATTGATCACAGGGTTAATCTTTTTTAAACATTCAAATATATTATCAATCCAAAAACGCAAATATCAAATAGCAATCCTGACCGGCACATACATTATTTTGCAAGTGTTTCTTTATTTTGCCGCAACACAAAGCTCTCTCAACTCAGCCAGAAAATACAATGAACCATTTACACGGTGGGATATCTACAAGGAAATTCGAATTGAGAGCCGAGATCATACTGGCAGTGTTTTGTATTTTGGATTTCTCTGGACTTACGGAGTTGATCTATATCGGATGAATAAAAACCCCGGACAATCAGAACCAATTCCCGAAACTAATTTTTCCATTGATATACCACCGGGAAAACGGCGGAATATTATTGTCATCCAAGTGGAATCTCTTGATAATAATGTGATTCATCATACTGTTGGGGATCAACTGGTCATGCCCTTTCTTCATCGCTTAACGGAGGGGTCGATTTATTTTCCGAACATATTCGCCCAACATACCAGCGTGGGCGGAACCTCCGATGCCGAGTTCAGTATGTTAACCTCCCAATATCCCCTTGGAAAAAAAGGCGCTTTTTTCGCCAACGGATTAGAAAAGCTGCCATCTGTTCCGGCATTATTAAATCGCAACGGATACGTAACATTGGTCTTTCATGGCAATTCCGGTTCTTATTTCAACCGCAAACAAGGCATGATGCAGCTTGGATTTCAAGAAACATTTTTCAAAAATGATTTTACCATCACCGATCCTGATAAATGGCATGCCCTGAAGGATAAAGATTTTTTTCTACAAGTCGAAAAAACATTGTCTGGGACAAATAATCCATATTTCGCTTTTATCCTGACTTTAACCAGCCACACCCCATTCGACCTGATTGATGAATCTGATTTTACTGTTGATTTCAATATAAAAAATCCCCTGGTTCGTAATTATCTGAATTCCATGGCTTATGTGGATGGCGTTTTAGAAGAATTTATTTCTACAATGCAGCAAACGGATCCCAATTCCCTTATCATTATTTTTGGTGATCACTGTGCGAATATTAATGAACCGGAATATGCTTCTTATGATATAAAAGGGCTGGAGCCAATTCCATTATTTATATTAGATCAAATGAATCCATCAAAAATGGAATTATCAATTTCAGGCTCCACAATTGATATTAGTCCCACATTATTTGATTATCTCGGAGTTGATCTCCCAACCTTCTGGCAGGGGAAATCATTGCTGGATGAACAAAATACTAAAAATACATTCATTTTGAATTCACAATACTATTTTGATGCTAATAGAACAATGCAAAAAATATCGGATCGGTCCGTTGATACAAAGGAGTTATACAGAATTCAAAAATACATTTGGTAAAAATTATTGAAGAAGTGTTGTATAAATATCAAATAGTTGTTTTTCTTGTGCTTCCCAAAAATATTTTTCATTAAAGGCTTCGTATCCATTTTGGCTGAATAAAGAATATTTTTCATTATCGTCAAATAGGGTAATAATTCCTTCTGCTAAAGCGGAGTGGGAATCGGGTTCTACGCAAATACCGCACTGGACTTTATCAATATATTTCCTGGAAGGCGGAAGATCGAAAGAAACAATCGGCAGCTTACATGCACTGTATTCAAACATCTTTATAACAATATTATTTCGAAATTTATCTATATTATAAAAAGGAAGAAGACCTATGGAGTGTTCAGCAATTTTTGCTGCAATTTCCGGATGAGGAATTGGATCGACCAAACAGATATTTTTCTGTAAACCGTAATTTTCAATCAATTGCCTGCATTTCTTCTTTTCATTCGGATAGGAAAAATGTCCCACCAGATCCAGCCCTGCATCAGGATATTTATTTACAACCCGCCTCATCGCTTCAATCATTAAAAACAGACCCCGTTCCCGACGCAGCTGGCCATGATAAATAATGGTAAATGGGCGTTGATCTATTGTTTTGTCATCAATATTAAAAATATCTTTATTGGGATAATTATAGATTAACGTACAAGGTCCAACGTCTTTGTAGTAATCAAAGAGCCAATCATCGCTGGCAATATAATGATCTATATTTTTTAGAAACCAGTTTTCAAATTGCCCCATTCCGAATCCAAGCATTTGAGGAATCGGAAACGGTTTTCTAGAAAATTCCCGGTACATGGCACTCCAATCCTCCGCCGGATCGTATATTAATTTAACATTATGTTTGGACTTGTATTTTACTGCCGGGGGCAATAATTGCGGTTCTGTAATCTGAATAATATCCGGTTGAATTGCTTTGAGGTGTTCAATAATCCAAGTTGATTTTCTAACTGAAGACGCACCATCATTTCCAGAAATTGAAATTCCATCGCTTTCTGATGAATTGACCCTCGGGTTAATGATTGAGACTGATGCAATTTTTTTCAGGGATCGAGCGAGTTTATAATAAATACGATCGTCGTATGGATTTGGATTGGTGGTTAAAAGACAGATTTTCATTTTTTAAAAGGAATATACGACTGTATAAACTGTTTTTCTCTTGGGGCAAAAAATCGGGTTACCCATAGCAGTGTTGGATATAAACATAGAGTAATGAAACCAATCACCCAACTTTCGCCTAAAAATTTCCACGCTAGGAAAAGGCCTCCCGTTATGAGAATTATTCTTGCGAGGCGTTTCCATTCCCAGGTAAGGGGATAAAAACGAATGATTACAAAATACTGCAATATTACCATGATACAATAACCGATCAAAGTTGCGACCGCTGCTGATTTATACCCAAATCTAGGGATGAGCAGAAAATTTATTATAATATTGATAAGAGCAGCCGCACCATTCAAGACCGGAATCCAACCATTCTTCTTTTTAATATAAATACCTGGGAGCTGCACCAGAAATGCACCGAGGAAAATATAAGCAAGCAGCACGATGGGAACAATGCTCAAACTGTCCCAATAAACCGGGCTGATAATCGGACGGCTTCCAATGGGGATTTGAACTAAATACTTAATAAAAAAGGTCAGAATGAGAAATATATAGGAAGTGACCAGCATAAAATAAGTTCCTGTCCTGGCGAACAATTGCGGCGCATCTTCCTTGTCCGCCTGCTTTAAATAGTAAGGCTGCCAGGCAAATTTGAATGCCATTACAATAATGAGCATAAAGATTCCCAATCGGTAACTGGCGCTGTACAGACCCACGGCCTTTTCATCCACAAGCCATTTAATCATGTACCGGTCAATCAATTCATTGAAAATACTGGCAATCCCGGATGGAATGTACGGCAGGGCAAAAATGAACAGTCCTTTCCACCAATGTGGACTGAATCGTAATTCCATCGTTTTGATGATTTTGGGTAAAATCAAAAGAAAGGCAGTGCCGGACGCGATGAGGTTGCTTAAGAAAATATATTCAATACTGAGCTGTAGAATTCCGATCCACCAGATATTCAATCCCAAAACAATCATCACATGGGACAGCTCAATCGAAACAAAATGATACGGTTTATTTTCTAATCGGAGGAGGACCTTTGGAAGTGCAATGAAAGTATCAAACGCAAGAATTCCGATGGCAAGTCGAATAAGATGGGTATATTGGCTTCCAACCGTAAGGCTGGAAATTCCACCGGAAAAAATAAACATTAAACCGCCTAAAATAAGAGACGATATTAATAGAGAAATAAAGGTCGTGGAAAAAATGGTTTTCTTATTTTCATCTGTTTTTTCCAATCCTTGGTACCGCATATAGGCAACATCCATTCCATGAGAGAACAAAATATTTGCAAAAGCAATAAAAGCATAAAGAAGAGACACTACGCCATATTCGTCTGGACTAAGGCGGTGTGTATATAATGGTAGTAAGAGGAAATTGATGAAACGGGTAATAAAATGCCCGAATCCGTACACAACAGATTGTTTTCCCAGTTGAATTAATGATGACATTAAGAGATCGTTTGAATTAGAAACGAATTTCCAATGTATCCCTGAATTGACCGGCGGCGCCAAAATTTTCTTTAAACCGTGCCAGCCCCATGTTGGGTTCTTCATTGACCGTAAATATACCAAAATCAAAAACAGAAAAATGTTTGTCAATTGCCCATTCAAATATTTTATAGAACAGCAGATTAATCGGCCGGCTTTCCTGATAATCTTCATCATGGCTGATGTAAAATGCCAATACAACACGATCAGTCACTGAGAAATTCACAACGCCCGCAACCATTTTATCTTCTATAAAAGCACCAAATAAATGAATTTTATCAGGAAACAGTTTTTTGAGATCGATCAGTTCTTCCAACGTATGTGTCGGAGTAACATTGTGTCGAATACTCAAATTCTTTTTTAATATTTTATAAAATACGGCAAAATCATCTGATTTTTTTATTACTACACCGGATTTCTCTGCTTTGCGGACGGCGGTTCGATGTGTTGATTTAAATTTCCCTAAATTTTCTCCAATGGTTTTTTCCAGAAAAAGGACACTGGATATTTCCCTTTTTATGTACGAAAAACCATTATGTCGTAACGCAAAATCGATATAATGGGAAAGGCGTTTGCTGTAAATCGTTGGCGGCTGGGTTAAACGAATTCCATCAAAACCGTTATTCCTTCCATAAGAAACCAGTTGTTCAACTACATCCAACGCATCAGCAAAGGCAAGATTTTCATTTACCACTAATGAACCGATTGAGGCGCCGGGATGAGATATCAGCCATCGCTTTTTTTCCTCAATTATTTCTGCGGCAGGAAAAAGACCGATCCGTTTTTCTTTTTTATAACATTCAAGACTATGATCCAAAAATCTGTCCGAGGGGTGATAACCAAGAAATTTACGGGTGTGGAACAATGTACCGTTATTTGCGGAGGAAACGAAACTGTCCCACTCAACTGGATTGTTGTTATATCTCTTTAATGTAATCATAGGATAATTAGAACGAAAAATTAGGTGGAGATGTTTCCATATACAATTCCTGATTGATTTACCTTTGCACTGCTAAAATCACATCTCTAATTTGAACCCCTTAAATTTGGAGACTTAATGTCAAATTCGCTGATCACTCATATTACCGCCCGGGAGGTATTGGATTCCAGGGGAAATCCCACCGTGGAAGTGGACGTTCATTTAAACGATGACAGCATCGGAAGAGCAATCGTCCCTTCCGGCGCCTCTACCGGAGAACACGAAGCAGTGGAACTCCGGGACGGGGATAAAAACCGCTTTTTAGGAAAAGGCGTCCTTCAGGCAGTTCATAATGTAAAAGATATTCTGGGCCCTGCTGTGGTTGGAATGAAAGCAGATGACCAAAGAGGACTGGATAACCGCCTGATAGAATTGGATGGGACGGATAATAAATCCAAACTTGGCGCCAATGCCATTTTGGGTATTTCAATGGCTTGCGCGCGAGCCAATGCCGCCAGTGCAAAAAAACCGCTTTTTCAATCCCTTGGGGGCAATGGAGCTGTGACGCTGCCAATCCCAATGATGAATATTCTCAACGGTGGTAGTCATGCGGACAATAATGTGGATATTCAGGAATTTATGGTATTCCCCGTTGGAGCTTCTTCTTTTTCCCAGGCGCTGCAAATGGGAACAGAAACATTTCATCATCTAAAGTCCGTACTAAAATCCAAAGGGTTGAATACATCGGTTGGTGACGAAGGCGGATTCGCCCCGAGCCTCAGGAGTAATGAAGAAGCGATTGAAGTCATATTAGAAGCCATTGACAAAGCGGGATATACAGCCGGTAAAAACATTTTCCTGGCTATTGATACTGCTGCAAGTGAAATATACAGAGATGGGCTTTACCATTTAGATTCCGAAGGCAAATCGCTTTCTTCGAATGAAATGGTGACATATTATAACGATTTGCTGGAGAAATATCCCATTGTGTCCATTGAAGACGGGCTGGCGGAAGACGACTGGGATGGTTGGCAGAAAATGAATGCAGTATTAGGGCATAAAATCCAGATCGTCGGGGATGACCTGACGGTCACCAATATGACCCGGTTACAGCGGGCGATTGATGAAAAATCCATGAATGCGATTTTGATCAAATTAAATCAGATCGGGACGGTCAGCGAAACCATTGATGCGGTTCGTCTTGCAAAAGAAAGCAATTATGGGGTCGTCATATCTCATCGATCAGGTGAGACAGAAGACACAACCATCGCTGATTTTGCTGTGGCTATGGGAATGGGGCAGATTAAAACAGGTTCTGCATCCAGAACGGATCGAATTTGTAAATACAATCAGCTTTTACGTATTGAAGAAATCCTTGGTGACGATGCCGTTTTCCCGGGAGCGGAGGTATTAGGGAAATCATGAGCCGGTATTCTTCCATGCAGAGAAAGCGAAGGAAAAGACGCCCATCTCAGGCTGTGGAAATCCAAAAAACATTGGTCCGTTCAATCCTGATCATTGGTGCAATTGTATTAATTATTATTTTCTTTTTGGGGGACCATGGTGTTTATCAACTATACCGCCTCCGGAAAGAAAAAAATGAAATTCAACAACGGATTGCTGAAATGCGGGAAGAAAAACAAAATCTGGAAGCAGAAAAAATCCGCCTGGAAACAGATTTTGAATATATTGAGCGTTTGGCTCGGGAACGGTATCGTATGGCGAAAAAAGGTGAAAAAGTGTTTAAAGTAATTCCGAAAGAGGCTGGTGAGTAGTTAATGGTAACTGGTGAGTGGTAACTGGTGAGTGGTAACTGGTGAGTGGTAACTGGTGGGTTGTGGAGCGCCAGCCCGCCGTGGCGGTGGGACTTGGCAATGAGAGCTTATACCCCAAAATCTGCCTGGAAGACAATGGGGAATTAAAATACAATGGTTAATATGAAATGTTTAATCATTTAAAATCCGAGGTTATAATATATTCTGTCCCCGCCCATTTTACCGGTACAGATTAGTTCAACATTTTTTGGTTTTGATTTGAAATCGTAGATTAATTCTGCTGTGACTGATTTTGTTGGTTTAATAATAGCCAAGTCCTGATATTTTCCTTCAAAGGGATTTAACTCGCCCTTGTTTTCTCCATTGCCAATCACTTTCAACAAAGCCATGGCTGAAAAATCCAAATCCTTTGTGGGGTGAATGTTTGTCACTCGCAGCGAAACGGTTACTCTATTTCCATTGCGGGCCGCTTCCAGGAGATTGTATTTCCCGTGGTCAGCAATCTGCTCAACTCCGACAGGATGAGACACCCTTCCTTCTTTCAAGGATTCAATTGGAATATAAAATTCAATGGTCGCTTTAATAAACTTCCCTGACTTATCTTTTTTCAGTTTTACAACTTTTGTCCCCGGATATAATTGCCCGACCTGATTATTTTTTGATTCATCCCGGGAAGAATAAATCTTGGTATTTTTAATTGTTTCTGTTTCCTGGGCAAAAATGAGAAGAGGTAATAGTAAAGAAAATAAAAATTTCATGAGCGTATTAAAATGTAAGCGTATTCGTTTTAATAAAAGCGTCTAAATAAATCTCTACTCTTCTATTCCTGGCTCGGGTTCCCATGATAGCCAAACTATTTTTTCCGACTTTATCGATATTTACAACGGGGCGATATTCACCATAGCCCATGGCAGAAAATTTGTTTTCCGGTATTTGTGAAAACTCACTTAATAGTTTTACAATATTTAAAGCTCTGGCAGTGGATAAATCCCAATTGCTTTCATATTTCGCATTTTCCGGAAGAGCGAGATCGTCTGTGTGTCCTTCACATCTGATTTCAACATTCAAAAAACCTCCGCCTTTTTCAATGGCCTCTATCAGTTTGTCGTATTTTGGGTCATCATTGACATTCAATACTTTCGATACACGGATAATTCCTCCTATTTGTCTTAACAAAGGATATACCATTGGTTGAACTTCTGCCTCCATCGATTTAAACAATCGACCGCTGGCCATGGTGATTTTTACACCTTTTGTCACTCTTTCCACTGAAACGTAGGATGATTCAATACTTTCTCTCAGTTCCTCGTACGTTTCATCTAATAGCATGTTGATGACCCGGTCTATATGCTTTTCAGCATCATTCAAAATAACCAATAATAAAATGAAAAATGTTAATAATAGGGTAACCATGTCTGCATAGGTCAATGCCCATGCAGTACTTTTGGCTCGGGCTTCGGTGGCAGAAACAGCTATAGATTGATGCGCCAAGGATTAATTCTCTACTTGTCTCTCTGTTCTGGGTACAAATGTCATTAGTTTTTCCTTAATCAGAATTGGATGGTCTTTTTTATGGATGCTGATAATTCCTTCCATAACAATGTTTTTGAGCATCATTTCATTTTCTGATTTTCGTTTGAGTTTTCCGCCAATGGGTAAAAACACAAGATTGGCAAGCAATACACCGTAGAATGTGGTGATCAGCGCCAATCCCATCCCGGCTAACAATTCGGCGAATTTTTGAGCCACATCAAAGGACATGGCATCAATTGCCTGGCCGCTGCCTGCACCGGAAAAATTGTTCATCATAATTATTAACCCAATAATCGTCCCTAGCATACCAAATGCCGGAGCATAGGCACCCATATAAAAGAAAATCTCTTGTCCCATTGCATGCCGTCTTTCAACATTATTCAATTCCAGACGTAAATAAGTACGTAATAATCCGGAATCGCGTTCGTTAATAGCTAATTCTATACCGTTTCGTAAAAATGAATCTTCAATATTTGACAGATCCGTTTCTAATGATATAATTCCATCTTTACGGGCTTTTTCAGCTTTTTCTACAATTTGATTGATCATGCTCTGGTAGTCATATTCTTCTCCTGTAAACACATTTTTTACAACATGGAAAATATTCAGGACATGTTTTAAAGGATAATTCACGAGCGTGGCAGCAAATGTACCGCCGAACACAATCAGGATTGAGTTAAGATTATAGAACCAATAAAGGTCGCCTCCGTTTCGGATAACGCCTATGGATATGATTGCGATTCCTGCAAATAATCCTAATGCTGTTCCTAAATCCATACGAACTCCTTAATTAAATGAGCAATGCTAATTAGTTAATGGAAATTTATTTACTCCTCTGGTGTGCAAAGTTAATACATATATTTTTTGATCGGTAATGGTTGAAATAAACAAAGATTGTTCATATACTTTTTATCATATTGAGGCTGTTTCTTTTACATTTCACTGGTTGGTTTATGAAATAATTCTATGCATTTCATTTGTTACATATGTTTTTTCTTTCTGTATTTATTTGTGTACAGTTCTACTCTTTTACCTCAAACAACCCTTTCAGCCGGTGATTTAATGATGGTCACAGTAAACGCCGATGGGAATGATAACTTCGATTTTGTTCCGTTGATCGATTTAGAAGCCAATACTGTTATCTATTTTGCTGATAATGCCTGGAATAGTTCCGCCGTATTGAAAACAAATGAAGGAACTTTAAAATATACATCCTCGTCAGCCGTATCTGCCGGTTCTATTGTTTCTTATCCCGGATCAATTGGGGGAAATTGGAGTACGGAAGACGCCGGTTTTAATATAGCCGGTACTGGTGATAATATATTAGTGTTTCAGGGTAGTTCCTCTTCTCCTACATTCATTTATGGCATTGGTTGGGCAATATCTTCTCCTTGGATTTCATCTGGTATAGTATCAACTCATGATTCATATATTCCTACAGAAATAAGCACATCAGACAATACTGTTGTACAATTAACTTCCGCCGATAATAACCAATACATCACCTCCAATGGTACGACCGGCCCCAAATCCACCCTGAGGTACCTGACCTCTCAAACGGGGAATTACAATAGCAATAGTAGTACAGCATACACCGCCTTATCCGGTTCTTTTACTATTGGGCAGGCAATTAATGGCAGTTCCGGGTTTAGAATACTATCCAGTCCGGTATCCGGAACAATCTACAGTAATCTCCTGGAGCCATTGTGGACGCAAGGATTGGCGGGAGGAGACGTGACAACGGGTACGGCCAACGTTTGGTTGTATAATGCATCCGGGGCATCATGGTCACCTTTGACCAACCTAGCAACAGATTCATACACTGCCGGTTCCGGTGTTTTGGTTTACGTATTCAGCGACGTCGATAACGATGGGGTTGATGATTTGCCTGTTTACATTTCCGTTCCCGGATCGGAGAATAGCCCAACGGTTTCTGTTTCAACGCCGGCAAGCGCTTGGAATCTACTTGGAAATCCATATGAAGCAACCATCGATGCGGATCAGTTATTTTCTGATAATACTAATTATACATCTGTTGTTTACGTTTGGGACGATGCCAATAGCGGCGGTGCGGACTATCTAACGTGGAATGGAAGTGCCGGAGATCTTTCAAACGGACTCATTGCGCCCTATCAGGGCTTCTGGATACAATCCGGGGCTGGCGGTACAAATTTTGATTTCACATCAAGCTGTAAATCTTCCTCCGCCGGTACATTTTATAAAACGATCAATGACACCATTGCCGGCATGAGTTTTTCGATTGCTTCCGGAGATTATAGGGATAAGGTTTTTGTGTCGTTTATGAATGATGGTAAATATGGAATAGACAATGCAGATGCATATAAACTTTTGCCAATATCGCCAACCGATAGGGTGGCCGCCCTCAGTTATTTTGAAGGAATTGGACTGGATATCAATAACCTGCCTTATTATTATGAGGGTTCGATTACCATTCCATTGGACATAATGTATCTCACATTAGACGGGAATCAGAATTTTATTACAGAAGCCCATCCTATCACGGTGGGCTGGAATTTAAACAATCTGCCGAATCACATCTCCCTTATGCTGGTCAATAATAAAACGGGCGATTCGGTTGATTTGATGAATCAGAATGAGATATCCTTAAAAACATTAGGAAAGGGCAGTTTCCCGGCATTTGGATCCCAAGGTGTAAATATTTATCCCCAAATAGGGGAGAGTCTTTTTACCCTGAAAGTGATATATAATAATCTATCATCCAATAATGAGCAGCCAATTCTGCCGAAAAAATTTGCGTTGTTTCCTCCGTATCCAAACCCGTTTAATTCTCAAACAACAATTTCATTTGATTTGGTTACAAGCGAAACGGTTCACCTACAAGTTTATGATATTCATGGTCAATGGGTAGATACATTGATCAATGGACCTCTCCCTTCCGGCTATCACAGCGTGCAATGGAAGACAAATTGCCTTTCTTCCGGAATTTATCTGGTACAACTAAAAGCAGGTAATATGATATTTCACCAAAAAATAACTTTTATTAAATAATGGACTATTAAATACAAAGGAGCGTGAATTATGAAAAATAATTATAAACAAATAATCGTCTTCGTATTTCTAATCATTTCTATACTAACTGCTCAACCGGCTTTTCCCAATTCTCCGAACCAAGCGCCAATTGGAGGTCTTGGTCTTCTCGCGGCAATCGGCGGTGCCATGGCTTTGAAAAAATTGCTGGACAGGAAAAAGAATCAAGATTAGGAACCTGATTAGGATAAGCTACTATCGAATGATCTGTTTGAGTTGAAAAATGATACAGCCCTTCGGAAGGCTTTGGAAATAAATGTACAAGCATTCCCTATTCTTGAAAAATAAAATATCACCTTTTACTATTTTCCTTTTGAAAGCTGCCGGTGTATATGCTGCCTGGCAATTATTATATGATTTGGTTGTTTTACCTGATGGCAGACTGGATGCCTGGTTGAGCGTGTCGGGTGTGAAAATGGCCGCCGGAGGCTTATCCTTTTTAGGCTGGGAAATTGAATCGGCAGGCCGCTTCATCGGTATAATCGGGAATAGAGGCGTTGAGATCCAAAACGGTTGTAACGGGATAGATTTACTAGGGCTTTATGGCGGTTTCATTATTGCGTATCCCGGCGATTTGAAAAAACGAATCTTATTTTTGACCGGCGGAATTGGATTATTATTTATAGCGAATGTATTTCGTATTGCATTTTTTACCATTTCCAATTTGTATTTCCCGGATTATTGGGAACCTGTACATATTTACAGTTCTTATGTCTTTTTCTATCCAATTGTATTAATACTATGGTTTTTATGGATGACAATAAACGAACAAACAGATATTTTTTCTGGCGAAGGGTCCTTTTAAACCTGACCGTTATTGGGCTGGTTTACATTTTATGGTTCCGCCCGGCGCAATCCTATGCCGTCAGAAAAATTATTCTTCCCTCTTTTGATTGGTTAAATAAGCAGGGTGGTGATATTTATTCTGAATTGGGAATAGACGAGTTTTTTCTTTCATCTGGTTCAAATGCCTTTCCAAGAGTTAAAATAGAAATTCCTTTTAATGGCTATTTCTGGTTGGCCATGGCATTGATCTGGTCTGCAAAAAACAGGCGGTTTGGCCGGGTCATTTGGCTCTACAACTGGGCGCTATTTTTGATCATCCCTTTTGTTGCATTAGGTATTTTGGGTGGTTTTACATGGCTGGCTCCGTTGGCAAATGTACACGAAAAAATATACAAGGCTTTATTTTTGATACTGGGAATTCTTTCTGTTAAAGAAGCAGATACAGTGTTAAAAAATAATAATTGAGCGCTGCAGACCTATTATCGAAACACAGATTTGTTTGATTCAATTAATGAAAAAGTTCAGATTTAATCTTTTTCCCTTCCCCGGGAAAAATCTTTACTGGATCGATACAAAAAATCTTTTTCTTCTTCAGTTAAATTTTCAAAACCGACTTTATTAATTTTATCCAACAAATGATCAACCTTGTGCTGCATTTTCATTTTTTGCTGGCTTTTGCGTGTTTTTCGGGAAATTCTAAATTCTTCATACTGTTTATAAACTGAAAACTTCAAATCATTCCAGTGCCTATAATACCGGAGATATACAAATCCGATCGCCATTCCCGAAAGGTGGGTTATGTGGCTGATATTAGAATAGCTGTTAAAGGATGAAATAAATGCGATGACCCCCAGAAAAATCACAAACCATTTTACTTTGACGGGAAACAGAAAATAGAGGTAAACAGTCCGGTTTGGAAACATCATTCCATAAGCCAGTAAAATACCGTAAACAGCCCCGCTGGCGCCAATCAGGATTGAATAGGGCTGAGTTAGATTAAACAGGAGCCATATTAAACCTGAACCAATGCCCGTTAAAAAATAATATTTCAGAAATTCCTTTTTCCCCCAAATGGATTCCATCTCTGAGCCGAACATCCACAATACAAACATATTGATTAATACATGAAAAACTCCGCCGTGCATAAACATATAGGTCACCGGCTGCCAGATCATGGGCCACACTGTTTTGGGCGAAAGACCGAATAATCTCGCCAGATCAACTTGGCTCGAAGAAATCACCTTGAGAAAAAACATTCCCACATTGATCCAAATCAGAATCTTTATTGCTTCGGTGAACAGTTTTGGCTTAAAGGAAAGATTCCCGTGTTCAGATTGAAATTGGTATCTCATACTAAACCTAGTTTTTTTAATTCATTGTATCGTTTTCTGTTTTTCCAATTCAGAATGGGTGTCATGGTCGATTCAGGCGATTCGGGCACTTTTAACTGCGGCATGGTATAAAGTTCCATTTTGACATTCATTTTACTTTTTTGATTGTTTATATTATAAATCAAATTAACAAACAAATCTCTTGGTAATATTCCTTTTAAATTTTTAAAACCATATTTTATTAGACCATCCCGTATTATTGTAGAGCAGCTGCGATCTAAAAAATTGAATTCTGCATATTTTTCTGGTTTTTTCGGATTCACCGGAGCATGATGGATTGCGTCCAACTCTTCGTTATAAATCGTGCTCAATTTATCGGTGTCCATTCCTTTGATCCGCAATACATGGATAGTCCGCATAAAATTACGTCCGAATTTATCATAGTAAGCTTTTCCATCTTCCAGAATTTCAAATTTTCCATTATTGGGTGACGGGGCAAATTCACCTAAGGCCGGACGGTAAAAATATTCCTCTTGTGTCATTATTTCATTTTCATTGATCATATGAGAAAAATTGTAAATATCATTATTGATGCTAATGGCGTTATGCCCGAAAAATGATATGAGATATTTAACCAATCGTTCATTATAATAAAATTCGACAATGGGTTCTGATATCCTTTGAATATCCGGCCACATAATAATAATGGGCTTTTTAGTTTCATAATCCGTTTGAGGAAGCATTCTTGCGGAAACCTCTTTATTAAGCCAATGGGTTAAATAACCATCCCAGATTAGATGATTTTCAAAATGTTTTTCTCCATCCCGCCCAAGGATGAATGATTTTCCGTCTTTTTCAGAAAGGACGCCTTTAATAATTGTATTGCCCATTTTATGACAATAACTGCTTCAGTACTTTTAAAGATTTAAGATTCCGGCACGTTTCAAAATGATATTCTATGTTTGATAAAATATAACTGCCGACAACCTGCCTGTCTTTGGCTGTTATTTTCTGTGAAGCTAAATCAGACTTGAATGTGCTGTAACGAATATTTGTCTGAAGTAAAAATTCCAAAATCTGTCTACTATTTGGACCGGCGTTTGGATCCGGCAGAACCATTCCCGGGAATTCTCTTTCCGGTAAATGCGGCTCAAATCCCAGCAAGCTCAATAATTTTAATTCATAGTACCAGAAACATAAATTAAAATGCTCCTCCTCTTCATGAAAAAAAGAAAGTGTTGCAGCGAGTTCCTCAAAAAGAGTTTCATGGGGATCGTGATCTGTAATGGTTTTATTTGTTAATTCAATAGCAGAAAGCGCATATGTCAGCTTTTTCAGATCATCCTGAAAATGGATCCAATTTTTCATAAAACTCACTTTTGACAATGTGTGCAAATCGCGGTTTTCTTTATAATAAAAAAGAATTTCCAAATAATTCGCAGGCTGAAAATAGGATCCCAATGGTTCTTTTTTCCGATGAGCGCCTCTGACCATGATGCTCGTTTTCCCATATTCCTTCGTAAAACAATGGGCAATAACGCTGCTGTTAGAATATGGAAAGCGTTTGAGAACAATGGCTGGTGTTCCAACGATCATGGTGATCGCTGCTGATCAATACGCTTTTGCGTAAATCACCTCATGTTGTGCCGGTTTACCTGAATAAATACAATTTAAATTACTATGATCTTCATCAAAAGGAATACAGCGTATGGTCGCTTTTGTTTCTTCCTTAACTGCCGCCTCTGTCTCCGGATTTCCATCCCATCCGCATCGGATAAATCCGCCATTTTTAATAACCGATTTGAATTCATCATAATTGGAAACCGTAAATGTATTGTCATCCCGAAATGTTTTTGCCTGTTTAAACAATTCCGATTGAATGTCCTCCAATAATTTTGGAATACTGCTCATTAAATCATTTTTATTCAAAAATATCTTTTCTCTTGTATCACGCCTCACCAAAACCACTTGGTTCTTTTCAACATCTCTGGGCCCTACTTCCATTCTTAAAGGCGCACCCTTCATTTCCCACTCATTAAATTTGAATCCAGCAGAATTATCCGTCCAGTCTTCGTGAATTCTGATACCGTTCTCTTTGAGACCAAAGACAAAAGGTTCGATAAAATCCTTGATTGATTTTTCATGATCTTCATTCCGGGCAATGGGTACAATGACCACTTGATAGGGTGCAATCCGAGGAGGAAGCCGCAATCCTTTGTCATCTCCATGAGCCATAATAACCGCACCCACCAGCCGAGTGCTGATACCCCAGCTTGTGGCATAAACGTAGTCTTCTCGATTATCTTGAGTCTGGAACTTCACACCAAATGCTTTGGCAAAATTCTGTCCGAGATTGTGCGACGTCCCGGCTTGGAGGGCTCGTTTATCTCCCATCATTGCTTCAATACAATAGGTCGCTTCTGCGCCTGCAAATTTCTCTGCATCGGTTTTCAGCCCTGTGATTACAGGCATGGCCAGGAAATCTTCCGCTAACTGTCGATAAAGTTCTAAAATGGTCAATGTCTCTTTTTGAGCTTCCTCTGCTGTGGCATGGGCAGTGTGCCCCTCCTGCCAAAGGAATTCGGTTGTCCGGATAAACAATCGTGTGCGCATCTCCCAGCGAACAACATTGGCCCATTGATTGATCAGCAGCGGCAAATCCCGATAGGACTGGATCCATTTTTTATACATTGACCAGATCACTGTTTCGGACGTGGGTCGCACGATCACTTCTTCTTCCAGTTTGGATTCCGGGTCCACAATGAGCCCTTTTTCATTGTCTGCTTTCAATCGAGTGTGAGTCACTACAGCGCATTCTTTTGCAAATCCCTCTACGTGCTCCGCTTCCCGAGCGAGAAATGATTTTGGTATAAATAAAGGGAAATAAGCATTCACATGACCCGTTTCTTTAATCATGCGATCAAATGTTTCTTTAATCATATCCCACAATGCAAAACCATAAGGCCGGACGACCATGGTTCCTTTTACGGGGCCGTAGTCCGCCATGCCGGCCTTTAACACCACATCGGTGTACCAGGCTGCGTAATTTTGACTTTGTGGGGTTACTCCTTTAGACATATTGTTTGCTCTCATTAAAATTGATGCGGAAATTACCGGGGTTCGCGGGGGCAATCAAACGGTTTGTTCGCAAAAATTATGATAACCAAAGCTGAAATAAAACATATCCAATCCCTTTTTCGCAGAAAAGGACGTAAAATAAACAGCCAATTCATTATTGAAGGAAAACGCCTTGTAAAGGAAGCATTAAATACCGGTGAATCATTTCAATCTGTTTTTTATACCAACGATTTTTCACAAGCAAATAAAGAAATGGTTGAAAAAATTTCTTCACACTTAACCGCTTGCCAAATGGTTAACGATAAGGAAATGGCTTCCATAGCAACAACCGACACACCCTCGGGAATTCTCGCTGTGTGTTCAATTCCGGAATACTCAAATGCCGTCCGTGAAGAGAATTGGATTTATCTGGACAATATTTCAGACCCGGGGAACATGGGTACGTTGCTTCGGACTTCCGTTTGGTTCGGCATCCAAAATATTGTTTTATCTAAACAATGCGTTGATATCTATAATCCAAAGGTGGTTCGCAGTGGAATGGGGGCACATTTTTATTTAAAGTCTATTTCTAATCGACCACTGGAGAATTTTAAAGAAACTCACACAATCATTGGTGCTGACCAAAATGGGAACAGTATTTACGATTTTGAAATAACACTTCCTTGGATTCTCGTTTTAGGCAGCGAAGCGCACGGTCTTTCAAATAATACGCAAGCGCTGCTTGATCATATTATTTCTATTCCAAAAGTTGGTTATGGTGAATCATTAAATGTTGCCGTTGCCGGTGGGATTATTATGGAAAAGCTGGTGACTGAACGGGATAACTGGTGAGCAGTAACTGGTTACTGGTGAAAGAATAAATGGATGGGTTATGAAAAATGGTTGATGGAAGATAGAAAAGAATGCCTGATGCATGTCGGGATGGTAATTTGTAATTGGGGATTGGTTAACGGTCACTCCAACTTACAATGAGGGGCGGAAAACTTTATTCTGATGAGTGGCGGCGATTTCTAATCGCTATTGGAAACCTTACACACCCCTACTAGAATCACTTCCTTTTGAAAATTTGATGTTTGATTTATTACCGTTACAAGATTATTTCGAACTACCAATAATAATAAGGATGCAAGTTGATCAAAATGATGATAACCCGTTGTGGGTACACTATAACTGAATTTGGAATCTTATTACAATTTTAGAAGATGTACTTATGAATGGAGAATCCAAACCTGTATTACCTAAACCACTTTCCGTAGGTGAACCCATTAACGATAATTTTATCAATAAAGCAAAATAATCAGGACGGGAATGATTGTAGTTGACACAAATATCATCAGCTGTCTTATGATAAAACAATATATTTTAATATAACAAATATGATATAAAATTGAGTCACTTTCGGAAGGTTCCTCATCTGAAATAAATTTAGCCTAAAAAAACGTTGAAGTATATAACGATTTAGTGTTACACTATAACGTATCACCAATACACTATTTTATGAATTTAGACTTTTCAGGTAATACACCCATTTATTTGCAGATCGCTGATATGATTCGGGATGCGATTCTTTCCGGCGGATTGCAAGAAGGTGAACCGATTCCATCTGTTCGGAAAATGGCCGTTGATTATAGTATCAATCATCAAACCATTTTAAAAGCAACACAGATTCTTATTAATGAGAACCTGATAGAGAAAAAACGGGGACAAGGAATGTTTGTCAAATCCAGAGCGGTAAAGAAACTGCAGAAAAGTGAAACCCGTGTGTTTTTAGATAAAGAAATTCCCGCGTTTATCCGTCGCGCAAAATCGTTAAATATGAGCCAGTCTGAAATAATCGAAAAAATTAAAACAGAATTTGGAGAGTAAGATGAACCATTTGGTAGAATTAAAAAATGTAAATAAGCGATTCGGTAGCACAAAGGCGCTGGATGATATTTCATTGAAAATCCCTGGCGGAAGGATTGTAGGACTTGTGGGACCTAATGGCGCCGGAAAGACAACCATGCTTCGTGCCCTCACTGGGTTAATTAGTTACGATGGTGAAATTTCAATTCTCGGCGTTGAACCCAAAAAAGACCGTCCAAAGCTCATGGAAAAAACTGGAGTCATTCATGATATCCCTGTTTTACCGCCATGGATGACCGTCAATCAGGTATTGAAATTTCAAGAGAATATCCATCCTGGCTTTCATTTGTCCCAATGTGAAAAAATGTTGGAATCCACTGAAATTACTTTCAATAAAAAAATTAAACATTTATCCAAGGGAATGAAAACACAACTTCATCTGGCGATTGTATTGTCCTCTGATACTCAACTACTTATTCTGGATGAACCCACACACGGGCTGGACATTCTTTTCCGCAAACGATTATACTCGTCTGTTTTGGAGGATTATTTTGATGAAACAAAATCCGTTTTAATTTCAACCCATCAAGTGGAAGAAGTAGAACATATTCTAACTGATGTCATATTTATCAACCACGGGAAAATCATACTTTATGAATCTATGGAACGTTTAAGTGAAAAATATGTCCTATTAACAGTCGCTGATGCAGAAGCAGAAAAAGTCCGGAAAATGAATCCATTAACAGAAAATTATCTGCTGGGGAAAAGAACCTTTCTGCTTGATACACCGGACAGAAAAATAATCGAAGAACTTGGGAAAGTATCACCACCAACAGTTGTTGATATTTTCATGGCGATTATGGGAGGTGCAGAATGAACCAATTAATCACTTTATTTAAACGGGAATGGTGGGAATGGAAACGGGTTATTTTCTGGACAATCGGCGTTTTCTCTTTTTTGCTGTTGCTTTCACTGGTTCCAATTAACCGTTTGTCAAACACCTTTGAATCTTGGGCGGAAGATGAAAAACTATGGTTTAATGACGAAATGTCTGTCTCATATAATTTTGATGATGAAGACTTAACGAAAAAGGAAATTGAGGATATTAAAAAATCATTATTGGCTATCGGTATTGATATAAACGAAGAAGATGTGGGATTCATAGATTCTTTAGTTATACACCATAAAAAAACAACAAAAGAACAGATGAGTAACTCGCCGTTAACGGTGATAAAACCATATGGTTACGGAATCATGTCCGGTTTTACTATTATTCAGGTACTGGTATTGTTTATTTCTTTATTTTATTTTTCCGATTCGTTGTACAAAGAACGATCCAACGACAGTACACTCTTTTTTAGAAGTCAACCGGTAAACGACAATTTTATTATATTTTCTAAACTAAAGGCAGGTGGAATTGGCATTATTGGATTGACCCTTGCCATGTTGATGATATTGTTGATGTATCTGCGAATCGCTATCTTGATAATCAGTGGAGATCTTTGGGAATTAATTTCAGAACCAATAAGTCAGATAAACATATTTGGAGTATTCGGTGATCTGGTTCTAATTCAAATCGTATCGCTGCTATGGTTGAGTCCGTTGATTTTATTTATGATGCTTGTTTCAGCGACCGTATCAAACCGCCCACTCATTGTGGGAATCGGAACCCCAATATTATTGGCTATCACTTTACAAATAGTATTTGGTGAAAACGCTTTTGTTGTGCAGATCGGGGACATTTTCGGCGCAATAACAAAAATGATTACAAGCCAAGATTTGATAAGAGAAATGAAATTTGTCCCGGCTGGCGGAGTAGATTTGTTTGGTTCGTTTTGGGGTTATTTATTCTCGGTACGAACACTGCTGTCACTATTAGTTGATGGATTATTTTATACTGCAACATGGCAGATGTACCGGAAGAATATTTCGACGAATTGAGATGTTAGTACAAATATAAAAAGATGTAACTGCAGAAGCTAATAGTTATGTCGAAAAAGGACATAAAAAGGGGAATGCAATCATATAACTGTGGAGCATAATAACAAAACCTAAAAAACTGGAAGAATACTAATGAAGGCAATTGTATATACGAAATTCGGATCTCCTGACGTTCTTCAACTAAAAGAGGTGGAAAAACCTGCTCCGAAGGACAATGAAATTCTGATAAAAATACATGCGGCATCCGTAAATGCATACGACTGGCGTCACATGAGAGCTGACCCGTTCCTAATCCGCCTAATGGGCGCGGGACTTTTTAAACCGAAACACCCGATACTCGGAGCGGATATAGCTGGGCAGGTTGAATCGGTTGGCAGCAGCGTAAAGCAGTTTCAGTCAGGTGATGAAGTCTACGGAGAAGGCAGCTACGGAGGATTTGCTGAGTATGTATGTGTTGATGAAAATAGATTTGTGCTGAAACCAGCTAATCTAACACTTGAGGAAGCAGCGGCTGTGCCAATGGCAGCGCTCACAGCTCTGCAGGGTCTTCGCGACAAAGGACAGATCCAGGCGGGGCAAAAGGTTTTGATTAACGGCGCATCTGGCGGCGTAGGTACGTTTGCAGTACAAATTGCCAAATCGTTCGGGGCTCATGTAACCGGCGTTTGCAGTACACCAAAAATGGAAATGGTGAGTTCTATAGGTGCAGACCAGGTCATTGATTACACACGGAAAGATATTACGAACAATGGCCAGCAATATGACCTGATTTTTGATATTGCAGCATACCGTTCAATTTTAAAGTATAAACGTATATTAAGCGCCAATGGAAATTATGTTTTGGCAGGAGGCTCATTGGTCCGAATATTCCAACTTATGTTTACGCCAATGATTGGGATGAAGAATATGGAACTTATGGTTGCGAACGTAAACCAAAAGGATCTGCAATACATTACAAAGCTTATTGAAGCCAGCAAAGTGAAACCGGTTATAGATAAACAATACCCATTAAACGAGACGGATGAGGCTATCCGGTACCTTGAAGATGGATATGCTCAAGGTAAAGTCATCATAACTAATGAGCATAATAACAAAACTTGATGTTAATATTTGACATCAATATCTGGAAATCGATAAACAGAAAGAATGGACAGAGTAATAAAGAAAAAAATCTCTTATTAACCCTCTCTGCTTTGCAACGAATTCCCCACAATACCAACATACTGAATTGTCAATTCTATCCTATTTGTCGTGCTACGGCTATAAAAAATATTGGGGTCTGGAAACATCAAAAAATGATAAAATATTTATTAAAGGATTTTCTTATTTGATGTTTGGTATTTTTAAAATAGGAGAAATTTATGATGCGTACAGATCAGCGAAATATTATCAACACCTTCAAGAATAAGGATTGAATTTTATAAAGATAGAATTCTATTTTTTGTAATTCTATCTAATCCTTTATCCAAACTATAGATTTTACGATCATTTTCAGATTCTGAAACAGCCACCAGAAATGCATCAATTATATCTCCTCCAATTATTAGCCAGAAATCAAACATTAGTAGGTAAACTGACTTATTCTTAATGTAAAATCCAGGGATCATAAGTAAAGAAGAAATGATATTAATAATTTTACTGCGATCTACTTTATAAAAGCTCTGCATCACAAAAATGACTTGAAATAGCACAATGTGTAAACATTCCACGGATTCTTCTTTTTTCTTAAGTCTTTTAAATAAACGATTAATCTCGGAAACATTATCTCCATCACCGACAAGATATCGAAGTATAACATTTGTATCAATCAGGTTCATTTTTTCGTAAATCCTTCTTTTGTTGCTTTTTTAATTTCATCCTCGCTTGGAAATCCATATTTTTTGTATTCTTCCTTCAAGCTTCCGCTTAAATCTATGGTTTCTTCTACAACAGGATATAGATGAATACCTTCATCGTTGTAAGTCACATCCACATCATCACCAATTTCTAAGTGATATTTTTTTCTGATTTTTGCCGGTAGAACAACTTGCCCCTTATTATGAATTTTCATTTTCATAATGAATCCCTTTTTGTTATACTATAGTGTATAACCTTTGCTTAATACTATGCAAGTATTACTATTTTACAGTTAAGATTATTTGAACAGATAGAATGAGAAGTGTATTTTTTCGTGCTTAATTATTGCCACCGTAGCTCAGTTGGTAGAGCAACGCATTCGTAATGCGTGGGTCGGAGGTTCGACTCCTCTTGGTGGCTCTTTTTCTATTTAATAAATGAAATTCCAAAATAAATACAAAATAGAATCCATTCGATTGAAATATTGGGATTATTCAAATCCCGGAATGTATTTCGTTACAATTTGTACAAAGAAATTTTATCATTGGTTTGGGAATGTTATAGATGGAGAAATGGTGTTGAATAATTTGGGTAAAATTGCAGAAGAATGCTGGAATGAAATTACCGATCATTTTGGAAATGTTGAATTGGATGAATTTGTTATTATGCCTAACCATGTTCATGGCATAATTACAATATTGGATGTAGAGACACGGCGTGCCGTGTCTCTACTGGAACATATCAATAAATTCGGTCCATTGAAAAAAGGTTCACTCCCAATAATTGTTGGGTCTTACAAATCAGCCGTTACCCGATTAATCCGAAAACACAATACTCCCAATTTCGCCTGGCAACGCAGATTCTACGATCACGTAAACAGAAATGAAGATTCTTTGGAAAAAATTCAAATCTACATTCGGACAAATCCAGAAATTTGGAATAAAGATCGAGATATCATTAATGAAGATCGGTTATTTATAAAGAAAATTTTGAACAAGGAAATATCCTTAAAGGATTAATTCATTCGTTTTTTCTTGAATCAATTTCAAGGGTGTAATGCCAGTGAATAAATTACTCTACTTCCAATAATTCCACTTCAAAAATGAGTGTCGAGTTAGAGGGAATGACACCCATGTCCCTGTCTCCATAGCCTAATTCCGGCGGAATGGTCAATTTGCGCTTTTCTCCAACTTTCATTCCCATTAGACCTTGATCCCATCCTTCAATCACTTGTTTGGCTCCCACTGTAAAACGGAAGGGATCTCTACCGGGGTTTAGAGATGAATCAAACACAGAGCCATCTTGCAAGGTACCTGTATAATGCACCGTTACAATACTGTGTTTTTCAGCGGCCATCCCTGCGCCTTCATTCATAATTTCAATAATGAGTCCGTTTTCCATAGTTGTCCTTTTCGTTTGGCAGCTTATCAATAATAAGGAAAAAATTAGTAAAATTCTTCCGTGTCGAGTTATTAAATAAAGCATAATTTCAATGTAATTTCCCATTGAGTTTACGAAGTACCATGACAAAAACAGAGAATATGTTTTCATCAAAACACCTGCCTCCTTTGGCTGATCGCATTCGCCCAACCACATTAGATGCATATATAGGACAAAATCATCTTGTAGATAAAGACCGAATTATTCGTAAATCATTGCAAAATAAAAAACCCTTTTCCATGATCTTCTGGGGACCACCCGGTTCAGGTAAGACAACTCTAGCCAGAATCATTGCCAAATCTGTTGATGCAGTTTTTTATGAGCTCTCTGCAGTCTCAAGTGGCGTGAAAGACCTGCGTGAAATTATTGCAAAAGGCAAACGTAACCTTGAAACGGGTCTTTCGACGATTCTTTTCATAGATGAAATTCACCGCTTCAGCAAGTCTCAACAAGATGCCCTTTTACATGCTGTAGAAGAAGGGATTCTAATATTGATTGGAGCCACCACTGAAAATCCGTCTTTTGAAGTCATCAGTCCCCTTCTCTCTCGTTGCAGAACTCTGACTCTAAAATCACTTTCGAATGATCATTTGACCCATGTATTGACTAGGGCATTTGAGCTAGACATCCTTTTATCAAAAGGCGTTGTTCACATCGATGATGAAATCCGGGAAAAGCTTGTTCATTCCGCCGGTGGCGATGCACGAAAAATGCTAAATACTCTTGAAGTGGCCATTAGTCTGATCAATGAAAAAGGAATCATTACAGATCAAATTCTGCAGGAAGCTCTCCAAAGTAAAACACAACTTTACGATAAAACGGGCGATTATCATTATGATACCATCAGTGCATTCATCAAGTCCGTTCGAGGAAGTGACCCTGACGCCGCTGTTTATTGGCTGGCCGTGATGCTGGAAGGTGGAGAAAAACCGGAATTCATTGCCCGGCGGCTTATCATCCTCGCTTCGGAAGATATTGGCAATGCGGATCCACAAGGTTTAACCATTGCCACATCCGGGTTTCAAGCTGTCCACATGATCGGAATGCCGGAAGCTGCTATTATTTTATCCCAGATTACAATATATCTTGCCAGTGCGCCTAAATCCAACGCTTCCTATAAAGCTGTAAACAAAGCAAGGAAAAAAATAAAGGAACATGGAACTCCAAGAGTACCTTTGCATTTACGAAATGCACCAACAGAACTCATGAAAAATTTAGATTATGGCAAGGATTATAAATATCCCCACAACCATTCCAATCATTTTATTAATGAAAATTATTTTCCTGAAAATGTGCAGGAAACCTTCTATAAACCAACCCAATTGGGTTATGAAGAATTCATTTCTAAAAGATTGAAAAAATGCTGGCCAAAGCGGTATAAATAAATTTTAAAAAAATTATGTTTTTTCACTATCCCCTAATCTCTGCCTGTTTGCTTGCAGGCAGGTCATATTCATACAGACGATGCTTATGAAGCTTTATCAAAATATCAGATGGGGATGTGCCTTTTTTGTCGCAATGGTCTTATTTATTTCACAACTTTCGGCCCAGAGCAATCGCCTTCGATTGAAACAAGCAGATCTTTTAGAGAATAAAACAATCAACGGGCAATCCGTACAAATTCTTACCGGAAATGTCGTTTTTCTAAAGGGAGATATGACCATTACTTGTGATACATCCCATTATCAAGAAAAGACGGGACAAGGACTTCTTTCCGGCCATGTCATAATGAATGAGGGAGATCAAAATCTCACAGCTGACTTTGTCCATTATGATTCACCAAATGATATTTTTACCTGTTACAACAATGTACATATTTGGGATAATGATTATGATCTGATAGCAGATACAGCTATTTATTATTCAGCACTAGACAGCGGTATTGCCAATGGTCATGCTCGAATGGATCAGCAACGGCAGCTTATCACTGCCGACATTTTACGCTACGTGAAACACAAAGGTGATAAGGCAGTTTCTTATCGAGCTGAAAACCATGTTCGAATTGTTGAAGGAGAACGTGTAGCCACTTGCGGAACTGCTATATATGACGTTCATAATGACCGGACTTTATTGCAACTAAATCCAAAATTGGAGGAAAAAACACGCATTTTAGAAGGAAGTGAAATCCAATTGTTTTATAAGGAAGAAGTCTTGGATTATGTATTCATTCCTTCTAAAGCTCATGTGGTTAATACATCAAAAGGCTTTCGTGAAACCAATGTTAATATCCAAGATTCAACCATCATTAATAGAGCAATTATTTCATATAAGGATGATATGACTGGAAAAATATTAAAAGGTATCTTTAAGGATGGTCGTCTTGATTCTGTACGTTTGGAAGGAATGGCAACAACCTTATATCATATATTTGAAGATTCCGTTTATCAGGGAAATAATCTTGCTTCCGGCGATACCATTACCATGTCATTTCAAAACACAGACAGCGTCGAAGTTGAATTGAATCGTATCTATGTTTCAGGCGGATCCAGAGGCGTATTCACCCCTGATTCATCCAATCAGGATATGGACGCTCCCATTACATATTCCTCAGATGAAATTATTTACGATATTCTTTCGACAAATACGGATCTAACTGGTGAAGCCAATATTCAATATAACGATATTAATTTAAGCTCCGGCTTTATAAACGTAGATTGGACTAATAATTTATTGAGCGCATTTCCCACTTTCCCAGGAGACACACTCTCCTCAGTGGATAAACCATCCCTTCTTGAAAAAGGTAGAGACCCAATGGTTGGGGATACTTTACTGTATAATTTGAAATCGCGGAAAGGTCGAGTGAAACAAGGGAGGTCTCAAGCTGATGACGGTTATTATACCGGTAAAGAAATACGAAATCGAGACAAAAAAGTCTACTACATTGAAAACAGTTCTTATACCACGTGTGACTTAGAAACTCCCCATTTTCATTTTGAAAGTAGAAAAATGAAAATTATTAATGATGATAAGGTTATTGCCCGTCCTATCGTTTTATATGTCAGTCAGATTCCTATCATTGGACTGCCCTTTGGTATTTTCCCCCATAAAAGCGGTGGACGACATTCCGGATGGATCATGCCCGGTTACGGTGAAAATCGCGTCCGTGGACAATATTTTAATAATCTTGGATATTTTTGGGCTCCGAATGAATACTGGGGATCCAAGTTCACGATGAGCTTTGGAGACCGCCAAGGATTTATTTTCCATTTAGATAATGCTTATAATGTACGTTATAAATTCGATGGTTCATTGAATTTGCAAAGCAGGCAAATATTGTCCGGAACAGATAATATTACCGACATTGGTTTAGACCGTACGACCAGTTACCAAGTTCAATGGCGGCATACACAAAAGCTTCGGCATAATCAAAATTTACGTGTGAATGCACATTATTCCAGCAGTGGCGAATTCAACCGAAAGTATACATCAGATCCCCAGCAACGAATGGGGCTACAGCAAACCATTTCAAATGCGACGTATTCAAAGAGCTGGCCTTCTATTAAAGCGTCAATGAGCATGAATTTATCTGCTAAGACAAATCTCATGGCTGATGACAGAATCGATTCCAATTCTGTGTTTTATATGAAACCAACGCGTGCGGGAATGGAAACCAATATTACGACGGCAACATTTCCCTCCATGAGTTTTCGTCTTGGGCAACGAAATCTGTTCCAAGATAAAGGTAGTAAACAAAGATGGTACAATAACATCTCCTGGAGCTATAATACGTCTCTCACCAATAATGAGCGTATTTATTATGAAACAGAAGAAACTATCGTCAATGATACAACGACCCAATATTTTTGGAATGATGAGAGACTCAATTTCAACGACAATGTTATGCATCATTCCATGTCATGGAATGCGCCGACCAAAATCTTAAAATATATCACATTTAATCCAAATTTAAGTCTAAAATCAGATTGGGTAAACCACACGTTTGATGGTAGCCTGGACAGCAGTACAAATAAGATTCAGACAAAGGAAATACCCGGCTTTTCCATGCGGACTACGGGTAGTTTTGGAACGTCAATCAACACACAGATTTACGGACTTTTCCCCATTAATATCGGAAAAATAATTGCAGTAAGACACGTTGTATCCCCCTCGGTAGGATATTCATTTACTCCGGATTTTTCAAAAAAAGTTTTTGGTCAGAATCTCGGCTATTATGAAACCATTCTGGATACATCCGGACAGAAAATCTTCCACGATCGTTTCGGCGGTACACTTGCTGGCGGGACATCAAGGAGAGAATCCCAGTCCATGACCTTTGGTGTAAATAACAATTTTCAGGCGAAAGTGAATGATGGTGAAAAAGATAAAATCATCAATCTATTTTCCTGGCGGACCGGAACCAGTTATAATTTTGTCGCCGATCAATTTAAACTTAAACCGCTATCATCTTCTATCCGCTCCAAAATCGGCTCATCGAGTATTGATTTGCGTATGACCCATGATTTTTATGAATATGACAATATTCATAAACAGAGAATTAATAAATACAGAACATCAGAAAAAGGATACATTCTGCCGCGTTTAACAAAAGTGGATCTTTCTACAGGTTTTAAACTTACTGGAAGACGGTTTGGTGCAAGCCAGGATGCCGACACAACCCGCACAAATGAATTAATTGATTCGCTTAACGTGCCTTCGTTATCTCGGGAAAATGTAAATAAAAATCCAGGCGGTATATTATGGACAACGAATTTCAGTATCGGTTACTCTTTAAAGAAATTCGATCCCCGGAATCCAATCAAGACTTTTTGGTTGAATACCAATTCAACGTTCAACGTTACAAAAAATTGGAAGTTGAGTTATTCCGCCCGGTTTGATCTCATTGATTATGAATTGATCAGTCATCAAGTTACTATTCATCGAGATCTTCACTGCTGGGAACTAAACCTCTCTTGGACACCCAGTGGATATGCTTCCGGATTCTATTTACGCATTAATGTAAAATCACCGACGCTCCGGGATATTAAAGTTGAAAAAACCGGTGGTATTCGAAGAATTATGCCATATTAATTCTCTTTTCATACTGTAAAGAAATCATCGCAAATTCTGTTATGGAAAAAACTAATTTTAGATACTGTCCGGAGTGTAAAGCTGAGTATGAGACTCAAATCGAATTTTGTTCAGATTGCAATGTAACCCTCGTGGGTGAACTGCCTTTAGACATCCCTCTGGATCAGATTGAATGGGTGGAAGCGGGTCAGTTTTCCGGGAAAATGTATGGTGAAATGGCAGGAGAAATTCTTGCAAAAAATAATATCCCCTACTTTTTGAAATCCGATTTTTTCTCCTCAGCCTTCAATATTACACCGGCTAATCTTCCCGGCACTATTGTAAAGTTATTTGTTCCTGAATACCAAAAAAAAATAGCGGAACAATTAATCATGAATATCGCTGACTAAACAATGGGCTATCGCACAATCAAAGGCACCCATGATATTCTACCAGTTGATACCGACATCTGGCAGTATTTGGAGAAAATCATTCATCGTGTTTGCAGTCAGTATGGATATAGAGAAATCCGCACACCTATTTTTGAGGATACAGGATTATTCAACAGAAGCGTTGGAGAAGATACGGATATTGTTACAAAAGAAATGTACACATGGGAAGATCGATCGGGTGGACAGTTAACCCTTCGCCCTGAATTGACAGCACCGGTAGTTAGATCTTTTATTCAACATAATCTGGGCGCACTATCCTCTCTGCAAAAATTGTATTATTTAGGTCCTCTCTTCCGCCGGGAGCGTCCGCAAAAAGGCCGCCAACGCCAGTTTCATCAATTTGGCGTAGAAGCATTTGGATCTGAACATCCAGAACAGGACGTTGAAGTAATTGCATTAGCTCACCATATATTTGACCAATTAGAGATTGACAATATTACGTTAAAATTGAACAGTATCGGATCGGGTGATTGTCGAAAAAATTACCGAAATGCATTACAAGAATTCCTATTACCTTATCAAAATGATTTATCAGAAACAAGTCAGCAGAGATTGGAGTCAAATCCATTAAGAATTTTGGATACTAAAATTCCCCATGAAAAAGAATTGATACAAAATGCACCTTCTATTTTAAATTTCCTGACGGAAGCAGATATTGATCATTTCGAATCCGTTCAATCTTTATTGAGAGGGTTAAATATTACTTTTGAATTGGACGAAACATTGGTTCGGGGATTGGATTATTATACACGTACAACTTTTGAATTCGTATCAGGAAATCTTGGAGCACAGGACGCCATTTGTGGTGGTGGACGATATGATAATCTTGTAGAAACGTTAGGTGGAAAACCAACGCCTGCAATCGGTTTTGCTGCAGGTATGGAACGTATTCTATTATCCATGGTAACAAATGAGCAAATGGATAAGCAAGAGTCCATCTATTTGATAAATCTGGAGGATACTGCGGTAGTGAAAGCAATGCAGATGGCACAAGAACTCCGGAGTAATGGAATCACTGTTTATATGGACACAAAACACCGCAGTTTAAAATCGCAAATGAGAGATGCAAATCGTTTGGGGTCAAAAAAAGTTATTATTTTAGGAGAGGAAGAATTGAAAAACGATCGAGTAAAAGTAAAAGATTTATTAAATGGTGAACAATCTGAAGTTGAAATAAAAGGATTAGTAAAATATTTCACTATTTGACTTTTCTGAAATTTAATCTACATTAACATACGCGCATGATCAGTACTAAATTAATCCAAATGGAAGAGTGATGAGCAAACCATTAATTATTGTTGAATCCCCGGCAAAAGCACGGACCATAGAAAAATATTTAAAAAATGAATATGACG
Source organism: Fidelibacterota bacterium (assembly GCA_046861385.1). Classification (GTDB taxonomy): domain Bacteria; phylum Fidelibacterota; class Marinisomatia; order Marinisomatales; family TCS55; genus JADFRD01. Next base: position 83,069 of record JBHHTW010000006.1, read on the forward strand.
TTATCGCCTGCGTAGGTCATGTGAAAGACCTGCCAAGAAAAAAACTGGGTGTAGATGTTGAAAAAGACTTTATGGCAGAGTTTGTTGTTATGGATGATAAAAAAGAGATCATTAAGACAATTAAACAGAAATCGAAGTCTGCAGCAGAAGTCATTTTAGCCACTGACCCGGATCGTGAAGGAGAGGCCATTGCTTCTCATTTAGCTGAAGAAGTTATCAATAAACACGTTGTAAGGGTTCAATTCACCGAAATTACCAAAGAAGGCATTATTGATGGAATGGCGCATCGCAGGGAAGTGGATATTGATTTAGTAAATGCCCAGTATACTAGGAGAATCATCGATCGACTCGTGGGGTATAAACTATCACGGTTATTGTGGAATACTCTACAAAAAACAATGAGTTTTGTCAAAGAATCGCTTTCAGCCGGTCGCGTTCAATCTGCCACATTAAAGCTCATAGTTGATCGCGAACGATTACGAGTTACATTTAAAGCATCCACTTATTTCGATTTGAAGGCAAATTTGGAAACAGATGCGTTGGAAGGATTTTCTGCTGAATTGATTACCGTTGACGGAAAGCGTTTGGCAACCGGCAAGGATTTTGATAAAAATACCGGTACATTATTAAAGGATAATGTCATGCTTTTGACAACATCCCAGGCGGATGCATTGGTCAAGGAGCTCCAAAGCGGTCCTTGGATTGTAAAAAGGGTTGAAGAAAAGCCGCAGACATCCTACCCTTATGCTCCATTTATCACGAGCTCTCTTCAGCAAGAGGCGTCTCGAAAACTCCGGTTTTCCGCCCGCAAAACAATGAGGATGGCTCAACGACTCTATGAAGCCGGTTTTATCACTTATATGCGCACAGACTCTACACAATTATCACAAGAAGCATTGAACGGAGCTCGCAATACTATTCAATCAAAATACGGAATCGAATTTCTCCCCGATAAACCTAATATATATAAAAGTAAAGTTAAAAATGCACAAGAAGCGCACGAAGCGATCCGCCCTGCAGGTGTTCAATTTACAGATGTAAATGCTGTTCTTTCAAAAGTGGGTAAAGACGAAGGTAAGCTCTACGAATTAATATGGAAGAGAACAGTGGCCAGTCAAATGAAACCGGCAAAATTGAAACGAACGATTGTCGATATTGAAAACCAAAACACCATTTTTAGAGCCCGCGGCCGTGTTATCTTGTTTCCCGGTTACATGCAAGCGTATGTAGAAGGTACTGATGATCCGGACGGGAAATTGGCAGATAGAGAACGTTTTTTACCTGAATTGAAAACAGAACAAAGACTTGCTTGCAATACATTGACCCCGGTAGAACATTCTACAAAACCGCCCGCTCGTTTTTCCGAGGCATCCATCATTAAAAAAATGGAGCGTTTGGGCATTGGACGCCCCTCTACGTGGGCCAGCATTATCAGTCGAATTCAGGAGAAAGATTATATCCGCAATCAAAAAGGGGTCCTTACGCCTACATTTCTGGCCGTCGCTGTTACACAATTATTAGAAAATCATTTTGCCTCTCTGGTAGATTCGCGGTTTACGGCTAAAATGGAAGATGAATTGGATTCGATATCCAGAGGGGAATTAGAACCGTTACCTTTTATGCACACATTCTATTTTGGAAATGAGAATTCAAAAGGTTTTGAAAAAATGCTCGAAGACGAAGTGGATATTCGTAAAGCATGTTCTGTTACTATTTCAAATAATACCGATGATGAAATTGTAATTAGAGTCGGAAATTACGGCCCATTTTTACAAAAAGGCGACGAGCGTCGATCAATTCCTAATATGCTTTCGCTAGGCGATATTTCAGTCGATAAAGCGGAGGAAATATTATCAAAAGACCCCTCTCAATCTGAAATACTTGGAGTTGATGAAGAATCAGGTGAATCCATATATTTGAAAGAAGGCCCTTATGGTTCTTATGTTCAATTAGGAGATTCGAAAAAAAGAAAATCCATCCCCCGTGGTACTGATAAGGAGCAAGTTGATTTAGAGCTGGCTTTGAGATTGCTTTCTTTACCCAGGCTGCTTGGAAATCATCCGGAGACAAATGAAGAAATACGGGTCGATTTTGGACGCTACGGCCCTTACTTTAAGGTGGGAGAAAAAAATGTTAAACTCCCACACCCGCATAATCCTCTTGATGTTACTCTGGAAACGGCTATTGATATATTTAATCAACGAAATAAACCAAGTTCGGATCTAAAAAAACTGGGTAATCATCCCGAGTCCGGTGAACTGCTCGTATTAAAAGAAGGAAGGTATGGGCCTTACATTTCCGATGGTAAATTCAATGCAGCGCTACCAAGGGACGTTCTTCCTGAAAAGGTTGATTTAGAAATGGCAATTACCTTAATTAATAATCGCCGTGCAAAAGGTCCGGCAAAAAGACGTAGACGGAAAAAGAAATGAAAAAAATTATTCTAATTATATTTTGTTCTCTTCTATTTGGGAACCAGCAAGAGCGGATCATAGAGCTCGAAAAAAGTTTGATGGCTCCCTGCTGTTGGAGCGGCACGGTTTATGACCATGGACATAGCGAGTTGGAAGAGGGGATTCAGGCAATGGTAGAAGCTGGACGTACTGATGAACAAATTATCAATCACTATGTTCGAATTTATGGTGAAAGGATATTGGCTTTACCCGTTGCACAGGGATTTAATATATTTGCATGGTTAGCTCCTATCATCATCGCGGTTATTGGACTTACCTTTTTTACACTTTTTATTAAATCATCAAGGTCAACAACACCATCCATAAACGATGTTGTCGCAACGGATAAATCAATTCCCTATGATGAACAAATTGAGAGTGAATTGAAAGAACTAGATTGATGGCAGACAAAGCTCATTCGTTGGATAAAATAGTTTCTCTTTGTAAACGCCGAGGTTTCATTTTTCAAAGTTCGGAAATCTATGGAGGATTTGGCGCTGTATACGATTATGGTCCCCTTGGAATTGAATTAAAAAATAATATTTCTCAATTGTGGTGGCGAAATATGACTCAACTCCATGAGAATATAGTCGGATTGGATAGTGGCATTCTGATGCATCCTAAAATCTGGGAAGCATCCGGTCATATCAAAGAATTTCACGATCCATTAGTGGATTGCAAGCAATGCAAATCTCGCTTCCGTGCCGACGAATTAGTCGAATCTGATTTTGAATCAGCTGACTGGTCTGCCATTCAATGCCCCAAATGCGGAACCACGGGGAATCTTACTGATCCGCGCCAATTCAACCTTATGTTTAAAACGCATATGGGTCCGGTGGAAAACGAAGGGGATATTGCTTATCTCCGACCTGAAACAGCCCAAGGTATTTATGTGAATTATCTCCTGGTCCAGGGCGCTATGCGGAAGAAAGTCCCTTTTGGAATCGCCCAAATCGGGAAAGCCTTCCGGAATGAAATAGTTGCCAGGAACTTCATATTTCGAACCCGGGAATTTGAACAAATGGAGATGCAGTATTTTGTAAAACCTGGAAGCGATGATGATGAAATGAAAACGTGGAAAGAAGAGCGCTTTAATTTTTATTTAGATAGTTTGGGATTAAATAAGGAAAAGCTTCGTTTTCATCAACATGGGGATGGTGAATTGGCTCATTATGCCAAAGAAGCCTGGGACGTTGAATATGAATTCCCCTTTGGTTGGTCGGAAATTGAAGGAATCCATAATCGAACGGATTTTGATTTAAGACGACACCAGGAATTTTCCGGGAAAAATATGCAGTATTCCGATCAAATATCGAACGAAAAATACTTCCCCTACATTATAGAAACATCTGCAGGGCTTAATCGTATGCTGCTGGCTGTTCTGGTTGATGCTTATTGGGAAGATACGGAAAATAACCGTACAGTGATGAAACTTCACCCAAAACTAGCGCCGGTTAAAGCTGTCGTTTGCCCATTGACCAAAAAAGACGGTCTGCCTGAATTAGCACGAAAAGTAGTGGATGAATTGAAAAAACACCATAATGTTATTTACGATCAGCAAGGATCGATTGGTAAACGCTACTACCGGCAGGATGAGGCCGGAACGCCCTTTGGAATTACCGTGGACCACCAGTCTCTTGAAGATAACACCGTTACTCTTCGTCATAGAGACACTCAAAAACAAGATAGAGTATCTGTTGAGAGACTTGTAGAGAAAATCGAAAACGCCGTTTTATACTATTCATAAAACCAGATTATTTAAGTTAATTGTTTTTTAAAAAAAACTTTGGCATGTTTAACCATTTAGCCATAGTTTTGCTAATCCTTTTTTACAATGAAGGGAAAAATGTATGTTTTTTACACATACCTGTTAACTAACCAAGGAGAAAATATGAAGAAACTTATGAGTTTAATCGCTGTCTTTGGGATGCTTTCAGGCCTCATGGCACAGAGTGGATCTATCTCTGGTACTGTAACTGACCAGGATGGGAATGCCCTCCCCGGTGCCAATGTTGCCGTTGATGGAACATCCTTAGGCGCAGCGGCTGATGGTCGTGGAGCATATTCGATTTCCGGCGTAGCCGCCGGAACGTATACCTTGTCCGTTTCATACATCGGTTATGAATCCGCCAGTCAAAGTGTGACTGTCAGTGCAGAAGCATCAACCCAAGCGAACTTTTCACTCGCTACGAGTGCATTAGCGGGCGCCGATGTTTTTGTTACAGGAACACGGGCAGCAGGACGGACAGCTATGAAATCCCCCACTCCCATCGACGGTTTCGATGATATGACATTGAGACGTCAAGGTAATGGTGATTTCACAGAAACACTGAAGAACATAGTGCCTTCATTTAATGCAACACCATTGACAGGTGATGGCGCAGCATTTGTACGACCTACTTCCATGCGTGGCCTTCCGCCGGATAATATTTTGGTAATGACGAATTCCAAACGCCGCCATCGTTCTGCATTGATCTCACACTTTGGCGCTGCTATGAATGTTGGCGCTCAAGCTGTTGATGTGGGTATGATACCAAGCATCGCCATAAAAAAACTTGAAGTCTTGCGTGATGGAGCTGCGGCACAATACGGTTCTGATGCCATTGCCGGTGTGATGAATTTCATTCTAAAAGATAATTCTTCAGGTTATGAAGTTCAATTGACCGGTGGCCGCTGGATGGAAGCTCCCAATGGGCGCGGTGGTGAAACTGATGTAACAATTGCAGCTAATATTGGATTACCTCTTACAGATGATGGTTTTGTCAATCTCAGTTTTGAATATTCTGATAGACCTGAATTATCTCGCGGTTTCCAGCATGCATCTGCTTCTGATGGATACAAAGGTTGGGACGCTGAAGGTTTTACAAAGGATGATGAATGGGGTTATGTTGGAGAGGGAACTGATAACACAGATGAATGGCAAACTGCCATGAACTGGGGTCGCCCGGAAAGCAATGGTTTTCGATCCGTTTGGAATGCAGGTTTAAAAATAAGCGACAATGTCGAAGCCTATTCCTTCGGAAATTACGCCGACACATTTGGAGAATATAGCTTCTTCCTACGTGCAGCAGGAAAATCAGGTGCCTTGACAGCTATCCCTCTTGACCCAACAGATCCTTCAAAAGGAGACTTTTCCTGGGGTGATACTTATCCATTGGGATTTACACCTCGTCTTGAAGGTCATGGAAATGATTTGAGCTCAGTCGTTGGTATTAAAGGTGATGATCTTTTTGGATTGGGCTACGACTTTAGTGCCAGTTATGGGAAAAATCATATTCGGTATTATCTGAAAAATACGTTGAACCTCTCTTGGGGGCCTTATTCACCTCATAATTTTGATATTGGAGACTTAGAGCAAGCAGAAACAAACCTGAATGCTGACTTTACTTACGCCTTATCAGAAGCTATTAATTTGGCTTTTGGTACAGAATGGCGTAAAGAATCTTACACAATGTTTCAAGGCCAAAAAGAATCTTGGATGGCAGGTCCTTGGGCAACTGTACATACCTTAACATATGACTCTGCAGGTACAGGGAATATGGTCAATTATGGCTATACTGCCCCAGGTTCAGCCGCCAATGGTATGCCGGGAACAAGCCCGGATGCTGCTGGTGTTTTCGATCGAACAAACACAGCATTTTATGCTGATGTTGAATATGCCATGGGCGATGCCTTGCTTCTGCAATTTGCAGCCCGTTCTGAAAACTTTTCAGACTTTGGTTCAACCAGTAATATTAAAGTTGCCGGTCGTTACTCAATAAGTGATTTGCTAACATTGCGTGGTGGTTATTCCACTGGCTTTAGAGCGCCAACACCTGGCCAATCGAACTATACGGGTATTGTTACCTCATTTGATGGAGTCACAGGTCTGCAAGTTCAAGAAGGTACAGTAAAACCGACTGATGCTCTTGCAGCTCAATACGGCGGTAAAGAACTTGGACCAGAAAATTCAGTCAATACTAGTTTTGGTTTTACATCAAACCCGATAGACAACCTGAGTTTGACTTTTGATATGTATCAAATTGATATTGAAGGTAAAATCTTAAAATCCCGTTCTATCTCTGTTGATGATCCAAATTTTTCAGAGTTAGCGTTTTACACCAATGCGTTGGATACAAAAACATCCGGCTATGATCTTGTTGCAGTTTATAGAATGGGTAATACCAATCTTAGTCTTGCAATGAACCATAATGAAACAGAAGTGGTTAAACAAAATCAGGTCAATGGTCAAAATCCAGTGTCTGATGGTAATGTTCAGAATCTTGAAGAAAATCTACCGAAAGATCGTATCACAGCTACTGTGACTCAAGACTTCGGAGAGGCTTTGTCTCTTATGGTTCGTCTAAATAATTATGGTGAATCTGTTGATGAACGCAGTCAGAAAGATGTCATTGACCCCATTACGTTTATCGATGTTGAATTGAGCTATGCTGTAAGCAACAATCTCAATGTGGTCTTTGGTGCAAATAATGTCACCAATGCATATCCCAATAAAATATCCACACGTGCATCTCAAGGAATGCCTTATCCACGACGTTCGCCTCTTGGCTACCATGGTGGTTTTAGTTATCTGAAATTATTGTATAACTTCTAATTGGTTGCTTAAGGGCAATTACAGAAAAAGGCGGTGAGTTTTTCACCGCCTTTTTTATTCCTTCACCGTTCAAAGTTACCTTAATTTCACCATGGGTTATGATTACGGATGATAAAATAATGATTGGAGTCGTTGGCGGAATAGGGCCATACGCCGGGATTGATCTTGTCCGAAAAATATTCAACCAGACAAAAGCAACACGGGATCAAGACCATTTACCCGTATCTATGCTATCTGTTCCTCACACAATTTCAGATCGAACAACATATTTATCCGGTCAGACATATGATAATCCAGCTTTAGCAATTTCGGATGTGATTTCTACTTTAAATAAACAGGGGGCAACGGTTATCGGCATGCCCTGCAATACGGCCCATGCTGAACCAATATTCAATGAAATTGTAATTAGAATACCCAATGAAGTAAAACTGATCCACATGGTAAATGAAGTTGCATTATTTATCAATGAGATGTTTCCATCTGTCGTCAAAGTGGGTATCTTATCCACAACAGGAACACGTTATTCAAATGTGTATCCCAACTCATTGTCCCGCCATGGATTGGTTGGAATACAAGTTTCGAAAGAAATCCAGACAGACCATATTCATCCCGCTATTTATAATACAAATTATGGGATAAAAGCACACTCAAACCCTGTGAATGCTCAGGCAAAGAAGGGTTTATATACCGGTATAGAATATTTGGTTGGCCAGGGAGCCGAAGTTGTCATATTAGGATGCACTGAGATTCCCCTTGCTCTAACAGACAATAAAATCAAAGGAATACCGCTTATTGATGCAACTAATGTTCTCGCACAAGCATTAATTTTGGCATCTTCGCCTGAGAAATTGTTAGAATAATATGTCCAAACGAACCCATTCTACTTTTATTCACCTTGAGTGTACAAGCTGTAATAAAATATTTCCTAAAGAACAATTATTGAATCTTTGTCCATCCTGCAGTTTACCCCTCTTTGCAAGATATGATATGGAGAGAGCCCGTGTAGAAAAGATTGATGGTATTATCAGTGATTGTGGTGCAGTTGTTAATCAGCGCAAAGAACAAGAAGGTTGGTTTGATGTTTCCACATTAAAAGAACCGTATCGCGTTGAGGGTAAAAAAACTTTGACATGTTTAACCATTTAGCCATAGTTTCACTAATCCTTTTTTACAATGAAGGGAAAAATGTATGTTTTTTACACATACTTGTTAACTAACCAAGGAGAAAATATGAAGAAACTTATGAGTTTAATCGCTGTCTTTGGGATGCTTTCAGGCCTCATGGCACAGAGTGGATCTATCTCTGGTACTGTAACTGACCAGGATGGGAATGCCCTCCCCGGTGCCAATGTTGCCGTTGATGGAACATCCTTAGGCGCAGCGGCTGATGGAAGTGGTGCTTATACTATAACCGGTGTTGCACCGGGTACGTATACAGTATCTGCTTCATACATCGGTTACGAATCTACCACCCAAAGTGTTACCGTCGGGGCAGGAGCAACGCAGGCTGATTTTGCACTTGCTGTAAGCGCATTAGCTGCAAAAGCAATTTCTGTAATCGGTTCTCGTTTTTCGCACACAGCAGAAGATCAAGCCGTTCCAGTGGACGTTTTTACCGCTCAGGAAATTCGCCGTGCCGGTTTTTCAGAAACCGCTCAAATACTACAGTCATTAGCACCATCTTTTAATATGCCCCGAACATCCATATCAGATGGTTCCGATACAGTCAGGCCCATGACCCTTCGCGGGCTGAGTGCCGGACAAGTATTAGTTTTGGTTAACGGCAAACGACGCCACTCTACAGCGCTGGTACATGTTAATAATAGTCCCAGTCGTGGTGATAACGGCGTTGATCTAAATGCGATTCCTGCCGCAGCCATTGAAAGAATCGAAGTTCTTCGGGATGGCGCCGCAGCTCAATATGGTTCTGATGCCATTGCCGGTGTGATCAATATTGTTTTGAAATCTGCCAATAGCGGTGGATCTTTTAATGTCTATACCGGACATAACGAACACGTAATTGAAGCGATTCCTGAAGGTTACGACCTCTATGGTATTAAATATGGCGACGAAACTGAACCTTATACCTGGAACCCGACAACTGAAGTTGATTACTCTCGCAAGGCTGATGGAAACCCGGAAGCCATTGTAACTAGTAGTAAAGATTATACCGTGAATGACGGTGAAGTGACTCAATATCAGTTGACCCGCGGTTTTTCTATTGGTGATGGTGGATCATTGCTTATTGCGGCTGAATACCGCAGTCGCGGTAGATCCAATCGTGTTGGCGTTGAAGGCGAACAGTATTTTGAACCCAACTCCGATTATTGGAGTGACGACGATGCTGAATCACAACGCCTGAAATCCGGTTCGAACTGGTTTGTCGATCCGTTCAGAATGATCTGGGGCGATCAAGCCCAGGACAATATGGGCTTCATGTATAATGCTGATTTGCCATCTGGCGATAAACGGTATTATGCCTTTGGTGGCTATACACTCCGCCACGGTGACACGGGTTGTTTTACACGTCAGCCTGACCAAGGTAATAAAGTTTGGCTAAGCTCCAATCCTACCGGTTTTGTACCTCATATCCAACCGACTGTGACGGATTTTTCAACTGGTTTAGGAGTTGAGGGCGTTTTCGGAAATTGGAGTTACGATATTAGTAATACATATGGTACAAATGATTTCCATTTCTATATGAACAGTACAAATGCCTCCTACGGTCCAGAACAACTTCGTCGTTATGACATTGGTGGCTTCAAGTTTCAGCAGAATAGTACAAATTTTGATGGAACAACAACAATGGGGAATATTGATGTAGCTGCAGGGTTAGAATTGCGGTCTGAAAATTTCCGTATTTATGCCGGTGAAACTGCTTCTTTCGCCAATGGACAAGCCGGTACGAGCGTTTCAGGATGGGATTCTTCATATGTTGACACCGCTGGTGTAACACAATATGTTGGGCTCAACAGCAAAACAGCTGGAAGCGGCTGTCAGTGTTTCAGCGGCTTTAAACCTTCCAACGAACTGGCTACAAAAAATGCTGACCGCAGTGTGATGGCTTTTTATGGTGACGCTGAAATGGACATGGGTATGGTCCGAGTTGGCGGTGCTGTTCGCATGGAAAACTATAATGATACGCAATTAGATGGAACTGACCACACATACAGTAACTTGAGTGTTAAAGGAACAGTTCGAGCAGAACCTATGTCAGGTGTTGTGGTTCGAGGTGCATTCAGCACCGGTTTCCGCGCCCCGGCACTGGCCCAGGCTTATCAAGCCAAGATCGCTACAAACTTCCTGCCTGATCCTCAGACCGGTGAAACCGTGGCGTTTGAAGTGGGTACATTCCCGGTCAGTCATGGTTTTCCCCAAGCGTTGGGTGCTGAAGCACTTACCCCGGAAACATCAACTAATTTGAGTTTCGGGACTTCGTTAGTTTTGGGCGATATTCGCATCAATGCCGACTATTATAATGTTGCTCTTAAAGATCGCATCGTGTTAACCGGTAACTTTACCGGAAGCTCTGATACAACTGGTAATCCTTTTGGATATGCCATTCAATCTTTATTGGATGATGCAAATGAAAATGCCTCCGGAGGCCGTTTCTTTATGAACGGTGTTGACACAAAAACATCCGGAATTGATATTACAGCCGCCTATGGAATGGACCTCGGTGGAT
>JBHHTW010000027.1:0-30495 GCA_046861385.1 Fidelibacterota bacterium
TTATTTAATCAATTGTATTAAAAACTGTATTTCACTTTAACATAAAAATTATCATTATCATCAAATTGGCTGAATAGTTTATTCTTCTTATTACCGCCAAAAATATCAGCAGCGAGAATGATCTCTACGTCGTCCAAAGGATAATACTTTACACTGAATCTTCCCCAATAATCCTCGTGTGTTAAATTATAGATTGTAAATATTTCAGGTTTTATAGTTTCATTCGCAAATGTATGCGAAAGCAATAATGTTCCTGTGTTGACGATTTTGTCATTTGCTAATTGAGCATTATAATCCAAAATAACTTCTTGCACTAATTGTCCGCTGATGAAGGCATTGCCAGGTGTCATTTCTAGACCAATCATGTAATTGAGGAAATCTTTCTGGACGACACGATCTTCATCCATCATATTGCCCGTATAAAAATTTTTGTTTCGATATAGGGCTCCTTCTCCGCGGATTACTGTAGGACCCAGCGTTGTAGAAAATTTTCCACCGATTACCGTTAACCGGTCATGTTCAGGTATAATCGTAACGCTAAATGGAATAAATGGGTTCGCTGTTTGTTTATAATACTGCCGGAAAACGGGATAATCATCCCAAGTATAGTGATAAGAGAATGCAAGATCAATTCCTTTGATAAATGTAGAATACCTAAAACCAAATTCAGAATTTTTCAGATAGTTTTCCGGCAGGTTCGTGGAATGGATTGTGATGAGCGAGTCCGGAATTATTTTCGCAATTTCGTCTATGGGAGTATAAAATGCCCATGGCTCATCCAGCGGAGAAAATTTGGCTGGTACGAATTGGGGTATCCAAATACTTTCCAGACGAGAATTGTTCAAATAAAGCTGGAATTTTGCGGCGATGATCCCCATTCGAATATCTTCAGAATCTGCTAGGATAAATTCTCTTAAGTCAAGAGGATTAACAATATCTGTAATAAAAAGACCGTCTGCTTCACCCCATACAATTTGCTGTTTTCCCAACCGGATATCAAATGAGTCGAAATAGAGATCGATATATAATTCTCTTATCGTCATCTCAGTAGTTTGCTCCGCACCAACCTGATCGTTTTTTATATCAAAGGAGGCATAACCCAATGCATATTCTGAGGAAGAATTAATAAAATTCAAACGAAGTCTATTCCTTAAGACGAGAAAATCGTAATTATTATTTAACAGTACTGCATTATAATTTTTTACATAACCACCAATTTCTATCTGGGGAAGAGATACGTTAATTATCGTAATGAATACAATGCTGAGTCTTTTTATCATTTTTAAGGTATTCATCAAATTTCATTCATAAGGGCAATATATATTATCTACCTCTCTCGAGATATCTCTGGGTAAAGAATTTCTCTGCTACCCCCTGGTTGATTTGTATGTTCTTATAGAGGAGTTCGGTACGATGCCCTGTTTTGATATTTTGCATTTCAATTAAATAAGCGCGCCATTTATCAGTACCATTTACAGATCGAATATCACCGGAATTCATCATTTTAATAAGATCTCCTTTCTTGTTATAGAAATTTACTTTAGTGGATACATAATTATCTTTACGAATCCATACTTCAGATTTACTGTAGGCTGTCTCTTGCTTTACTTGTTCGTCAACAGGGATGGATTGAATGACAAAACACTCTACGCCATCGACAACTTCTTCCCGTAACAAAGTATACCGGTAATCTTCCAATTCATTTTGGTCAATATCTTCGTAAGAAAAATCAGAACCCATAAAACTATCGGTTTTTTCGCTGGAAGAAATTCTTCTTACCCGTTTTAATGCCGGCAGATATAACCATTGATCTTCACGGTCGCCGTCTTCCACAGATAATAGCCCAACACCTTTTACATCTGCGGGAGAAAGAAATCGAATAAGAGTCTTATCATTGTTTTCACTATCCGTCTTTGAATATAGAACAACCTGGCGTTTCCGCTCTTTGCCCCGTTTATTTATCAGCTTCATAGTAAATTGAGATTCCTCATTCCGGGCTGTCATTTGACTCTCGTTTTTTTTCATAATTTCACGGGGCGATAAATCTTGTCCTACCCCAAAACTTGCGGATAGGAACATGACTATTGCTAATTGAATCGCTAAATTTTTCATCGCTTTTTCTCCTTATTCACTGCACTAAAATATTATTTTTAATTCTGTTCAACTAACTCTAAGTTTTCTTTTGTTGCTGAAAAAACCGGGACAGTTCCATTACTCTGTTTAAAATTCGGCTTTTGTTCTGCGGTCTCACTTTGGTTTCCCCAGATGAATTTGGGTTTAAAATACGCAAATAGCGGGGGAAGTAAAATGAGTGAACCAAACCCACTGGTTATCATTGTAAGGGACACCAGCCAACCGAAGTTTTGTACTGGTGTGAAACCGGAAAAGATTAACACGGAAAATCCGAGCACATTAGAGAACAGATCAAAAACGATTGCTTTCCCGGCAGTACTCAGCGTTGTTATTGTCGATTTTTCTATATCACGGGATTTTTGAAATTCTTCTTTAAACCGGCTGACAAAATGAATGGCAAAGTCCACTCCCACGCCAACGGCAATTGCGGTAATAATCGCAGTGCCCATCTCCAACCGAATTCCCATATAGCCCATTAGACCGAATGTAATCATTGTTGCGATTGAAAGGGGAACAATATTAAACAATCCTCCGGAGATGGATCGAAAAACAACCAGACAGAATAAAAATACAATTGCTATTGCGCTAATGATATTCAGTATTTCACCCCTTGCAATGTATCCGGTCTGCGCCAGCCAGGACATGACTGAACCACCAAATTCAATTTCCACACCGGGATCAAAATGAGTTTTGGCATATTGACGCAATTCGTGATAGAGCCGATTGTGGTCGTCCTGTTCAGAAGTTTGAATTGTAATTCGAATTTTTGCGCGTTGGTAATCGTAATCCACAATATCTTCGAAATCACCAGGGTCGCCGGACATTGAATATAATAGCAGGTATTGGCCAATCAGTTCCCGTGAATCCGGGATCGTTTCATACTGCAGGTCATCGTTGTTCATCACCCGGTTGATCCGTTTGATTATATCTGCAAATGAATTGGAATAACCGACGCCTTCCAGCCCTTCAGCATATCTTTGGAAATCATCAATCTGTCTGAGTAGGGACGGATCCGTTATGGTGTCGGGTTCTTTACCGGTAATCATAATACTTAAATTGCGGGCGCCGCCCAGATATTCATTGAACATATTGAAAGATTGTTTAATTCGATGACCATCAGGGAACATATCCGTATAATCTTCGCCTACACGAATTCCGGAGATTCCGATTATTGAAGTCACCATTATGATTAATGAGGCAGCGGCAATCAAACCAGGCCGTTTTAAAGATAACCGGGCAAAAGATATTAAGAGTCTATCTCCAAGATGTTTATTAATTCTCTCCGGTTTTACAGATGGCTTTTTCAACACCATCAATAAAGCAGGTGGCACAGTTAAAGTGATGATTAGGGCTGCTAATATTCCGATAGCAGCGATGATACCGAATTCCCTGATCGACATGATTTTAAATACGGCAAGTGTAGCAGATCCAGCTGCTGAAGTGATACCGGTCATTAACACAGGAGGCGTCATGGTAAGAACTGTTTCAGTCACTGCTTCAGTAATGGATTTATCACGGATTTCCTCATAATATCGATGTAAAACGTGTATTCCATAAGAACTGGCGACTGCCACCATCACCATCGGTAACGCTGAGGAAACAACTGTTACTGCCAGTCCCACATGACCCATAATTCCCATTGTCCAGATAATACTGAGAATGACAACCGAAAAGGGAAGCAAAACGCCGCGGATGCTCCTGAAGGAAATAAAAAAGCCAATTAATACCAAAATCAATGCAAACGGAAGCAAAATGGAAACATCGCGTTGTATTCCAAGATCAATCTCCTGCTGCATAACGGGTTCTCCGTTGGTGTATATCCTCTCGGGTCCACTATATTTTTTAGCGATAGCAGTTACCTTATCATAAACGGCAGCTTGATCGTACCCACGTTCAATATTTGCGGTGATTACCGTACTGCTGAAATCCTTGGAAACCAATTTTCCATAGACCAGAGAGTTCGATTGAACGTCGGTGCGGATTTGATTGATTCCTTCAGTTGTTTCAGGAACCGTTTCCATAAAAGGTCCCACATCGAGTCCCCACTCGCGTCCCTTGATATTGTTTAGGGTAGCAAGACTGGTAATCTGATCTTCAATAACACCCTCAACCTGTTTTAATTCTTCAGAGATATCCGCTATTTTCTGAAGTGTTTGCGCATTAAAAATATCGTCCGCCTTAATTCCAATCATGACCATGTCCTTTTCGCCAAAGACTTCTTCCAGCCGGTCATTCGTGGCAATTATTGGATCATCCTTCGGCAGTTCCGAGTCGTAATTGTTGCGGGTTTCTATCTTAGTAATTCCCGATCCAATGATAACTGTAAGTATCGCAATCAGTACAAGAACTAATTTGGGATAATTGGTAATGAGTTTGGCAAATTGTTTAAGCATTAATATCTCCTATATAAAATTGACTACTATTTACTTCATGACTATCATTATAATATTGACCAGCAGTCAGTAACAGTATAAAAAAATTGCCCGGGACAGGGCTATGTATTTTTTTGATCATATTATTTCTTTTTTAATCCTTCTATATAGATATCCACTGCGTGATCCAGAAGTGACTTTTCATCGGCTGATCTCATGAAATCTTTATACCCCTTATCACTGCAAAGAAAGAAGATTCCATTTGCAGTAGCCCAAAGGTTTAATGTCATTTTCCAAGCATCAACATTCCGAAATGTCCCTTCGCCGATACCTTTTTGAATAATGCCTTCTATCATCCGTAACATTTCTGTAGCCTGGCGCATACACGACTCATAAAGTTCCGGTGAAACTTTATCCCTTATATCTCCATGATGTAAAAAATATGTGATCTTAAAATAATCAGGGTAATTTTTATAAAAGTCATAATAGACAGCAGCAGTTTTCCTTATTAGTCCTTCGGCGGATAGGGAAGGCAGAAGTTCTTTCTGCATCATGTCCATAAATATTATATCTCCATCATGGAGTAAAGACAGGTACAGTTCTTCTTTACTCTGGAAATATAAATATAGTGTCCCTTTACTCAGTTCGGATTTTTCGGCAATTTCATCCATGGTGGCAGATACCAATCCCTTGGAGAAAAATACTCCCTTGGCCGCCTGAAGGATGTCATCCCGCCGTTGTTGTTTTTCTTTTTCTTTTCTTTCTTTAATGCCCATTGAACGTCTTAGTAATTAATGACTGATGGTTATTTAATGACCCAATATACATAATAATTCTATTTAAACTAAAGAAATTTTACTTCGTTATTTCATATCTGTATATTTATCGAGAAAGATTAAAGATTGAATAAATGATTAAATTTGATCAGAAAAATATTTTCCTGATCAGCGTCAAATAGATCATACAAATCATTTCCATAATTAAAATCACCCATTTCTACAAAATCTGTTATTCCCTGAGACCATACCAAATAAAGCGTTGATCCCGGGCGGTATTCCCATCGTAAAACCAGATTTGAATTAAACTGTCTATAATTAAAATCTAAATTTGGAATTGAATAATTGAGTATATTGTCTGAATCTTCGTCGATCTCCCACATTTCAGTGTCTTGATTATAACTCATTTCGTCATCCGAATATGAATAAAACCGTTCATCATAATTTTCACCTTTTGGATCTGTTAATTTTATAAAACGATCATATTTTCCCGCAGTAACAAACGGAGAACCGTAGTATTGAAGAGATAAGTCAGGAGTTAAGGTCCAGTCCAGACGAAAGGTTGAAGAGAGTGTTTTTTGATCGAAGTGGGCGAGGAGATACTCATCAGTTTGATTCTGAATGTCGTAAGACGGTTCATAATCTGACCAATTCGCCCATGTATCTATTTGGTGGTCATAATTGATTGAGAATCTTAATAGAATATTTGTTACTGGACGCCAGTCAATATTCGAATTGATACCCGTCCATTTTGAACCCATGACAGCCTTTCCTCTGTGGCCATTAAAATTAATAGATAAATCTTTATTTTGATTGCTTCCTGCAAAAAACCAACCATTTAGCCCTCCATCTGTTTTAATTGAAGGTCCGCCCCAGAGCGCAGTTGTATGAAGACCAGGGCCATCATAGTTTATTCCCATTCCAAAATTCCAGTAATTTAATAATGTTACTCGAAAATTAACATTACCACCGATTGGGTGAGCTTCTTGCCCAAAGTTGGTGGAATGCCAAATACTCATATTTGACTGACAATTTCGTAAATATTTTCCAGGGTCGTTTTCCTGACGACTTAACCACAGAAATTGCACCTGGTTATCTACATTTCTATGATACCCGAGATCGTTGGCTTCAAAACCTGGAGAAAACACCCATTGCCCAACTCCCCATCGCCAATCACCGTTTACTTTGAATAACCCAACATTTTCAGTAAATCCGGTTAGATGAGTCGCGGAAGAATCAACATTTAAATACGAAGCATCGGATCGCTGAAAATAATGGTTAGAACTTCTCTGCGTATTAATGATGGCTTCAGGTTTTCCAATAACCTCGGAAAAGGCAACTCCGCCTAATATCATATAGGAATCATTGGCAAAAAGATGCGTAAAATCTAATCCAGCTGAATACGCATTCGAATGGAGCCATTCCAAATGAGCGTTATCAATTTTTCTGTTAGTCGCGGTGACTATTCCTCCAAATGTCGTCTTTCCTTCTCTAAAATCTTTTTGAATACGATTTACGGAATAATTTGTGAGTGGTTCAATCGTTTGTTTAAAACTTGAACTATCTACATATTCAATATTCGCGATTTCCTCCGACGTCAATGCATCTAAAATCCCAATAGACCAGCCACTGCTGGTTTTTCCGCTTAGTTTTGCTGCCCCCAGGATCCGCGTTGAATTTGGTTCAGCGATATACCCATCGGAATATTCACCCCAGTTGGCACTGTAATGGGGGCTTCTTCCAATTCTTCTAGTATAAAATAATGAATTTCTACTTTGATCTCCATCTCCGATACCCAGTGCATAATTAAATATATTACCACCTTCAACAAAAAACGGTCGTTTTTCTTCAAAATATGATTCGAAAGCAGACAAGTTGAGTTCAGCTGGATCAGCTTCCACCTGGCCAAAATCAGGATTGATTGTAATATCCAGAGTCAAATTATTGGTCACTCCGAATTTTACATCCAGACCTGTGGTATTCAGTAAATTATAGTTTTTCGGATGCACTGGGTTTTTATATAGTTTTGAATGTTCGATTTGACCAGTTGTGTACGGAATAACTTGAAGTTGTTTTTGCTGCGGTATATCTTTTAGATTATTCAGCTCACCAAAATGTCTGACAAAACCCTGCTCATCCTTTGACCAGTAAGTCCAATAATCTTCCTCATTTTTAGTTGCTATTTGACGTTCGATTTGAAAGCCCCAAACTTGCGAGTCCGCTTTATCAAATCGCAGTTCCCTAAAAGGTATTTTAAACTCTGCTGACCAGCCTCCATCAAAATAGGTTGTTTCTCCTTCCCAGACGGCATCCCAGTTTCTATCAGAGTTTTCATCATCGGACCAGCGAATATCTCTTTTTACACCGTCAGGATTTAACCCAAACTGAAATGCAGTCCGGTTATCATTATAACTATCAATATAGACATAAAGCCAATCACTGGGGGACCATTCATCCCGCCGGGTTAATACGCTTTTAATGGTATTTGGATCAGAATAGTATGCTTTGATACCAACATATAAATTATCGAGGTCATAACAGACCGAGAATTCAGTCTGTTCCGAAGGGACCTCATTTTCAATAGGTTCGCGCTGGATAAAATCAAGTCTAAATCCTGCATTTCCCCAAATGGGTTCTTCTAACGATCCATCAATAATAATACGGCCGCCATTTAGTTCCTTTGATGAATACACTTTCTCTGTAGCGAGAAGTGGAATAGTAATTATGATGAAATATATAATAGAAAAATAGTGTATTGTTTTGTTCATTATCTTTTGATCCATTATTGTTTGATTTATATCAGACAATGTCATTATTAATTTGTTGTCCGCATAAAATGTATTTTTAAAAAAACCAATCTTTCAATTCAAATGACCGATCTTATTTTATCATTTCGGATGAAAAGTCAGAGTGCCCTATTCCAAGCTGGTTTCATGAAAATCTATTAAATAAGCATGAGCATCCAAAACGGGCTGAAAGCCAGTGCCATAATTAAAACGGTAATCATCCAATTGAGATTTAAATAATCTGTTTTTTTCTGTTCCTTAACGGATATGGTAGTCATTTTTTTTCCTTTTCTTTTATATTTATCACTATTATATCAAACATCGTGCCAAAAGAGTCGATATATTCGTAAACCAATAAATATGTGTAGTTACAAACATTCTATTAATTGGAGACAGATGAGAATAACCATGCTATATTAATATGGATATATAATATTGATATGAGTAATTGTTTTTGTTCATACGGTTTCACAATGAGCTGTTGAATTAATATGATTGGTAAATTAAACGATTCACATATCACTCACTTTCTCTGCCTGGCTCAAATGCATGTTAACAAGAGGATCCATGATCCTTATTGCCAACTACCTCCGATTTTCCTGATGGTTCCCGACCCACTTTTTTTGAGAAATACATCTTCAGCCTCCCCAGCATATTTCACATCTCCACTGCCGCTGATCTGTGCATCAATATTTTTTTTCACCCAAACTGCCGCATCTCCGGATCCACTGATTATGATAAAAGCTTCGTCACTATCAAGGTGCTCACCCGAATAGGTTCCGGAACCGCTAATCGTTATTTTTTGAGATCCAACTTCGCCGGCCAGATAACAATTACCTGAACCGGAAATACTCATATTCAATTTATAAGATTGAATGGATTCTATTTCAACATTTCCAGAACCGCTGATCCTGATTTCTAAATGATCTGTTTCAATATTTTCAGACGTGATTTCTCCTGAACCGGAAATGGATAAACCCTGGATATTTTTCATTGTGATGAAATATTTAATTTTATTCGTGGCAGTTTTCAAAGGATTTTTCATCCAATGTCTATTTTTAACATCCAAGTAAAGTGTTCTGTTTCGCACATCTGATATGATTTCAGACATCATGTCCTCATCTGCTTCAACCGTAAGTATCTCTTGAGTTCCCTGGGTTAATATCACCTCGCCATATCCCCTTAATTCTATTTGATCAAATCCATTCACAGATCGATCATCTTTAATAACCTTTCCAAATGCGATTGAGCTGATGACTGTTGTTAAAACAAAGTTGTGTTCATTGCAAAACCTAATTTTTTAATCATAATTGATATCCTTTTTCTATTTAGAGCGGATTGGACAGGTTCAGTAATAATAGGTTGTCAAAGGAATAGATTATTCCCGCAGATCATTATTTATGAGACTAATACAAATATCAATTATGTCAGGTGAATGACAAATATTCATGTTTAGATCTCCCTAACATTCAACATCATTTAGAGGGTCAAAACGTCTCTCTTGAATCAATTAATAATTAGAGGAAATCATGAAGAAAATAATCATAACAACCTTACTCATTCTGCCGTTGATGGTGGCATCGGCGATCGTCCTAAATCAGTCAGCTGGAATTCTGGCCGGCGAAGGCCATGCCCGCACCCACGATTTTACCGTCACTGCAACCAGCTACGATTTGGATATCAGCGATACGGACACCAATGGAGAACGTTCAATTAAATTGACCGTTCCCGTCAAAGATATTGATACTGGAATCGGAATGCGTAATACCCATATGAGAACAAGTATGTTTGATCAAAAAAATAATCCGAACATTATTTTTACTGCCAATACTGATGCAGAATTAGCCGTTGGATCAGTGGATCTGAATGGGGTTCTGACCATTAACGGTGTATCAA
Source organism: Fidelibacterota bacterium (assembly GCA_046861385.1). Taxonomy (GTDB): domain Bacteria; phylum Fidelibacterota; class Marinisomatia; order Marinisomatales; family TCS55; genus JADFRD01. Next base: position 9,964 of record JBHHTW010000027.1, read on the forward strand.
AAGCTCATGTATTAAACATAACTATAGAAAATAACTCAAACGACTTAATTGCCAGCGGTCAAACGGAAATTATACTCACGGAATTTGATCTACCCTTAGTTGGTATGGGACCCATGAAAATATTAGATCATGTCGATATGGCCTTTAACATAATTTTGCCAAAACAATAGAAAATCTGTTGTTCGGAAATTTAGCGAGAATCAGCATTGTCATATTTACGATGGCAAGCGGGTTTAATTACGCTCAGGACCTTCCTGATTCTGTACGGACTGCTGACAATGAGACCGTATCCTGGAAAGAGGTCAGGGATCAAAAGTGGGTTCTATTATATTTTTACAGAGGAAATTGGTGAAAATATTGTAACCGGCAGGTTGCCGAAATCGTTGCCCGATACGATCAATTTTTAGATCTAAACTTGAAATTGGTCGCCATCAGCGCTGAATCTGCTACCGATAGTAAAACCATGAAGGACAGACACAAAGCACCTTTTTTGTTTATTGCGGATGAATCGCTGGAGCTTATCGATTATTATCAATTTAGAAACAACGATATTGCTCATCCGGGATTTAGTTTACTTCATCACGGCAACGTGGTGTGGAGACAGCGAGAAATGAAATTCATCCGTAAAGATGCACAAACAATATTACGGCAGGTTCAAACTGCTCAACTGAATAGCAGCCCATAATAAAGAAAAGGTATTTAATGACTAATCAACAACATGATTATGGTCCCATAGCCATATACCGCTCTAAATATCTCATCATTACGGTATTTGGATTGCTGGTAGGATTGGGGTTCTTTTTAGCCGCAATCCATGCATGGTTTTACTTGGGACTGAAATCCAGCCAATATCAAATACATCAAATATTAATTCTAGGATTTCGCTTGAGCATTTCAATCCCAATTGGTGCTTATCTGATGTCGCGAGCATTGGATATGGGAAGATTATTTAGAGGTGAAATAACCCTTCCTGCATTTTTTCGCATACCTGGTTTTGCATTGTGGGGTGGATTATTCAGCGGAATCATTACAATCCTGGCAACGGCTCATCAATTCAATTGGGAATCATTATTCATTTTTGATGCTGCTGTTTTTGGATTGCCTCTTGCCCAGATGTTTGGACGAATTGGCTGCCTTAATTATGGATGCTGTCATGGACGTCCCCATGGCGGACGCTGGTCAATTAAATATCAGAATACCGAATCGAAAGTAATTCGAACTTATGCACATTTAAGGGGGATTGATTTATACCCCACTCAGGTTTACTCCGGGTTGGCAAATTTGGGTATTTATCTTATCATAATCAGCCTGGTTATCCTATTTCCTGCAGCTGAAAAAGGATTGTTGACCAGCGTTTATTTAATCCTGTACGGATTAAAACGATATATTATAGAATTTTTCCGTGGTGAATTCCCTAGGACCAGTTTTTTGGGACTTAGTCTCTGGCAATGGTTCAGCCTTGGATTTATTGCAAGTGGAATCATTCTTGGATTATCGCTGATGAATCCATTTTTTGGTTCTCCTACCCGGTATTTTTATCTGTCCGATGGTTTCAGCATGGTCCTGGTACTCACGCCCATGACATTATTAGCCACCTCGATCATTACATTCATTTATTCACTCCATGGTAAACGAATAGGAAATTGGTAAATATGAAAACAGATTATCCGGTCGCGATTATTGGAGCAGGTCCTTATGGACTGTCTCTGGCCAATCATTTGACTTATAATAATACTCCATTCATTATCTTGGGTAAACCGATGTCCCTCTGGAAAAGACATACATTTAATTCAATGAATCTCCGCTCGGATTATGCTACCTCGGAAATCTGCCATCCGACTGGTCAATTTGGATTCGAACGTTTTTGTTCAGATTTTCGTATCCCCCTGAATGACATTAAAGGACAACTTCCCGTGACAGTTTTTCGGAATTACATCGATTGGTGTCAGTCCCAATTTACGTTTCCAATTAGTCAGCAAATGGTGATCAACCTTAGAAAAACCAATGATGGATTTTTTATTAAAACAGATCAAAATGAATCATTTACTGCAAAAAAAGTGGTTGTCGCTACTGGAATTGCTCATCATCTTTACATTCCGAATGAGTTAAAAAACCATCCAAGTGTTGTCCACGGTTACCACACTCGTCGAATCGAATCAATTCGTAAACAGAATGTATTGGTGGTGGGGGCAGGACAATCAGCTGCAGAAAGTATAGCCGTTTTGAAAGAAAACAATAATTCAGTTGAATGGTATACTAGGCGCAACCCTATTTATTTTTCCGAACCGCTGAATATACCAAAATGGCTATTTAATCAAGTCATCCGTTTGCCGCGTTTTATTCGAATATTAAATCCACTCCTGATTCAGAAACTTTTTGCCTTATTTTCATCGACGACCGTGACTCCAAATTTCAAATCTGTTTTAGAAACGGTATTCCGTCATCGCACGCTGCCCAAGCTGGAGCAATACGATACTGTCGTTGCCGCCACAGGATACAGGTATAATTTGGGCGAGTTATCATTTATTAAACAATCCTTAAAATCCAGTATCCGTCAGCATAATAATTATCCAATGGTGTCACCGAGTTTTGAAACCAGTGTTCCGGGTTTATTTTTCCTTGGGGCGATTACTGAGCCGTTTTTTGGCCCGCCCATGAAATTTATGATCGGGGCTCGTTATAGTTCTGCTGTTCTGGCTCGTGCTCTGTATTCAGTTCAGTATGATTCTTAATCACGATTCAGCTCTTCCGGTTCTATTGGAGTCTGCACCATCTTTGGCAGCATACTTGGGAGTTAAAAAAGTCACATTGGTAAGGGAAGATCTTTTGGACGGTGTGGGTGGAAAAAAACGACGAAGCCTCAATAATATTGTAAATGAAATACCTTTGGGAAAAAATATCCATATCTTATCTTACCAGGGATCTCATACAGCTTTAACCCTGTCAGATTTATTACCGGATCATTCAATTATCCTATATGGAAAATCCTATCCAGGTGGAGGATACCGTGATTTTATGACCCAATTGCTTTCGGAACGACCCAATGTAAGTCAATTTACAGGGTCGTTATTACCACTGTTGATTAAATACATAATGGCAAAATTTCAATATCCCCATGACTGGTTTATGAATTTTGGGGGTGCCGTAGGCCATGATGAAATGTATATATCTGCAGCAGAAAAAGCATATCAGAAGATAGGAAATTCAGCACACCATATTGTTCCAGTCGCCAGTGGTGATTTATTAAAAGCCCTTAAAACGATATTTTCACAGGTAACAGGCATTTTAACGCAACCATGGTACATTCGCATTGTTCAGCGATTCAGACTACCATCAAGCAGAGGGATGGTTGGCCGTTCGTATTCTGAACGTGAAAGTCTTGTGCGTGATATTTATTTGAAAACGGGATTTGCGTTTGACCCGGTATTTATGGGATCAGTACTGGAGTATTGCATGCGAAAGACACCGCACTTCGAACATATTTGCTTGTGGGTAACTTGTCCGGGAACCGTATCTGATTTTTTATTAAGTTTCGATGATCATAATGGATAATAGCATGAAAACAGATCTGATATTTCCAGTTATAATATGAAATCTCAACAGATAAAAATAGCCAGAATTTCAGATTTAGAGGATCGCCAACCAACATACGCTTTAGTCGGAAACACCGATTTGGTTATTATCAAATATGACAATAATATTTCCGTATTTTATGGTCGTTGTCATCATCGGGGGGCATTACTCGCAGACGGATATATCAAGGGCAAAAATCTAATCTGTGGCGTTCACTTCTGGGATTATCGATATGATACAGGTGTGAGTGAATATAATAATGATGAAGTGCTACACCGATTTTCCACGGATATTCAAGACGGTGATCTATATATTGATAAAGATGAAATATTGGCGTTTGAAAAAACGAATCCACAACCGTTTCAACGGGAGCAGTACCTGGGCACTTATGCGGATACCCACCCAGAGAGTACCGAGCCTTTTACGGCCTATGTCAAGGAGCTGGCGCAAAACGGTTTAAAAAATGTGGGCGCTCACGGCTTCACCGCTGCCATGGGTGTGGATCGAAATATATTACCCAAGTGGGAAGACATTCAATTTCTCCCAGCCCAATTAGCCAAACGTCCATTGCTGGATGAAGAAGAAGTGTCGACGAAAGTTGTGATTGGCCCTCGAGCGAACAAACCATTAACATTAGACATGCCAATTTTTGTTTCTGATATGAGTTTCGGGGCCCTATCTCGAGAGGCGAAAATTGCCTTATCCAAAGGAGCGGAATTGTCCGGCACGGGAATCTGTTCCGGTGAGGGCGGCATGCTTCCAGAGGAACAGGAGAATAATTCACGATATTTTTACGAATTGGCATCAGCAAAATTCGGATTTTCCTGGGATAAACTTAAAAAAGTACAGGCGTTTCATTTTAAAGGAGGGCAGGGCGCTAAAACCGGAACAGGCGGTCACCTTCCCGGTGATAAAGTAAAGGGAGAAATCGCTGTTGTCCGAAATCTGCCGGAAGGTCAATCGGCTATTTCACCGGCGGCATTTGCTGATTTGAAATCACCAACAGATTTTCGCAATTTTGCTGACAAGGTGAGAAAAATATCAGGCGGAATCCCTATTGGATTCAAAATTGCCGCCAGTCATATAGAGGACGACATTCAATTTGCTCTTGATGCGAGTGCAGATTATATCATATTGGATGGCCGGGGCGGTGGCACGGGAGCGGCACCCACTGTATTACGAAATAATATTAATATTCCCACCATTCCGGCTTTGGCTCGGGCACGCCACTATTTGGATAAAGTAGGCGCGACTAATATCACACTGATTATTACGGGTGGATTAAGAATCGCCGATGATATTGCGAAAGCACTGATGCTTGGTGCTGATGCGGTGGCAGTCAGTAATGCAGCATTACAAGCCATTGGGTGTATTGGGATGCGGGCGTGCAACACCAATAATTGCCCTGTGGGGATTGCCACGCAAAAGGACCATTTGCGATCGCGGCTGTTGATTGATAAATCTGCGCAACAATTAGCCAATTATTTTTCAGCAACCAACGACTTGGTTAAGGTAATCACCCGGGCATGTGGATGTAATGATATTTCCCAACTCTCTGTAAATGACCTCACTACCTTCAATAATACGATTCAAAAGTTAACAGGGATAAATTATTCCGGGTTATATACAGGCAAGAACTGAATTAATTATCATATTTTAGTCAACCAGGAATCCGTTTAAGACAACAATCCATGGTTGTCGACCATCTTTAAGAAAAAGTGTGCCCTAACTGTGCTATATTTTTGTCTATTTAAGTCATTTAGAGTCATTTCGTACACACTTCTGTGATTTTGGAAAGCAAATAAAAAAACCCGTTTTGTCGTCGACAAACAGGGTTTTCGAGGAGGGGGACCGAAGAGACTCCCCGCCTTCATTTTATTACAGCGGGCAGGGAACCTGAATTTATGGTACCCCGGATGTGATTCGAACACATGACCTACGGATTAGAAGTCCGTTGCTCTATCCAGCTGAGCTACCGGGGCATATCAAAGAACCTATTCCGGTAGCGAAGCTGTAAGCTGCCTGTCTGCCGAAGTTTGATTAGGAACGAAGGCAGGAGCTACCGGGGCATATCAAAGAACATTATCCTGTAGCAAAACTAATCACTATCGGATCATTTAAGGGGTGGAAAATTAGTACAATTCAAGTGTGGTATTAATAGCAAAATATATGAAAAATGTGGATTAATTTTCTCGTCGAGACTTCGACGAGAAAATTCTTGACTTGTTTACCCTTGATGGCGTACACTTTACTGTCGAGAGACAAAATGCCAATTTTCTTTTAATTAACAATAAGGAGTTTTAAATGGCTGAAACAGTAAAATCAACAGGCGTTTCAAAGGAAAAAGGTTATCTATACTACCTCGGTAAAGATGGCAATGTCTGGCGATCAAAGATGGCCCGCGCCGGTAAAGGCGGAGGCAATGCAGAAAAAGTGGCAGATGCTGGTGTGCAGCGCGAGTCAGGCTTTCTGTATTTTATCGACAAAAATGGTAACGTGGCTCGCGCCCCAATGGCAAGAGGCCGTAAATAATCTACATACCATGCCGATTCAAAAAGCCTTCCCGAGAAATCGGGAGGGCTTTTTTGTTATGACTATTATTTATTAGATTTTCACAGACCACATACCCCTTAATGAATGAGCAATCCCAATCTTAAACAATCAAAAAAAATATGGTCGCTCTGGTTGATATTCAATTTATGGTCTTGTATGGATATGGGAATTGAATCAACGCAGACTATATTAGAAATTCCTATTCTTTATTCGAAAGACATTCAACCCATTTTCGACGCCAATTGCATTGAGTGTCATGGAAATACAAGCGGACTAAGTTTAACGTCGTATGATGAACTGATAAATGGCGGCGATCATGGGAACACTGTTATTCCTGGAAATAGCAATGAAAGTGTTATAATTCAAAAATTGGGAGAGAGTCCCCCTTTTGGTGATCGGATGCCATCCGGGTTGCCGCCGTTGGACCCAGCCCTGATAGATTTACTAATAACATGGATTGATTCCGGTGCTGAAAACAATTAGTATCATATTAATGACTTCATCGATGTGGTCATTGCCGCGATTTGCGCTGCAGGAGGGAACCTCATGCAATCTTTGTCATGTGAATCCCTCTGGAGGAGGATTACGTAACGATTATGGCATCTCTGTAGCCAGTCAGGAACGATCCAAATACACCGGGGGACCGCTTGGAACAAGTTATACCGGGATGATCAACGACCATCTTCGCATCGGTGGAGATATACGATTTCTAAATTATAATACAATGGAAACTGATCAAATAAAAAGCGCATTGTTTCCTATGCAGGCGGATATTTCCAGTCATTGGAAAATGAGTGAGAAATTCAGTTTGGTTGTTAAACAAGATATGCTTCGCGGCAGAAATGATGTGTGGGTATTATGGAATGGTTTTTTAAAAAATGGGTTTCTTAAGATAGGTAAAGATACGCCAAACTACGGAATTAAACTGGACGATCATACATCATTTATCAGAGGGGGAAACCTTAATAATAAAGTATTGCAAAACGAAGGATTAATATTTTCACCTTATTTAACATCACCAGGTATGTTAGAATGTGGGTTCACTTTTAATAATATTTTTGTCAGTCAATCTATAGCAAATCAATTTATAAAGGGTTCAAGTCAAGGCGGGTTTAATGAATATTTGCATGACAAAGCATTTACATCCCGGGTTGAATGGAGACCTTCATTCTACAATATCAATTCTCAACTGGGAGTATCATTTCTACAACAGGGTTTAATTAGATTGAGTGGTATTTATGGTGGGCTTGCGACCAAAAAGATATCGTGGATGGGAGAAGTGGATGTTGCAGAGGAATATACATCCTCAGGTACATATTTAGTTTCTTACAGCGAATTAAATTATCATTTAAAAGGATATGACCTTCAACTAAAATATGATTTTTTTGACGAAGATATGGATACATTAGGGAATGCAATTCAGCGGATAACCGTTGGGTTTGAATTGGTTCCTATTCCATTTTTTGAAATTAGATTTCAAGCTCGTTTCACTGATTACACCGGAAACGAGGCTATTTTGAAAGAGGAATTTATCATTCAATTACACAGTTGGTTTTAAGGAGATCGAAATGCGAATATTCGTAATATTAATGATACTTTCACTACTATTTTGTGATGAAAAAAGTGAATTGAAAAATGTGAAAGTTTTACCATTCAAAACAAAAGCGGACATTATGAAATATATGAAATTGTCTGTGGCAGGTGAATTGGGAGTAAAATGCACATTTTGTCATAATATGAATGACTATAGCAGTGATGAAAACGAGCATAAATTAGTAGCCCGAAAAATGATGCAAATGGTCGTAAATATAAATGAAAACACAATGAAACCTTTAAAGAAGCATGAAATTTCATGCTGGACATGTCATCGCGAACAAAAACAACCGGAGCACAAAAAAAATGAAAATTAACATAATCTTATTCAGTTGTTTTGCATGGATCGCATGCACATCCCCGGAAATGCCGGCCCCTGAGAACGTAATAAATGATATCCCGATACAACCTTTGCCGGCCAAAAAGGTTGTTTTGCCAAAGAAAAATTTACCCAAAGGCTGGACGGTTAACCGGGAAACATTGGCTGATTGGCAAAGCAGTTTACCGGAAGTATTGGGGATCTCTCTCGATACCAATACAAGTGCTGAATTCTGGGAAGAAGGAATAACATTAAAATCAGGAATTAAACTTCCTCTAAAACGGGCCAAAGTGACTTTTCATCATCAAACACGTATTACCAGCGAAGTCATTGAACTTCAATTTATTAATGTCGATTACTTATACAGTGTAACAAATTTTGAATCTTCCCACTTTGAGTTGGACGGTGTACTAAAAACAGTTGAGTTAAAGGAAACACGATTTCCTCAATTAACTGCTGATGATGTCCTGAGGCATAAAGTGCTCATGGTTTATGGGACTCCGGATGATTTCGATGGCACTTGGCACAAATACAAGGATAAAGATACCAATTTTTCTGTCAGAGTCGTTGACGATAAGCATCTTGCAGTTCAGATGCGAAGCCGTGCCGTGGAGAAAAAATTGAAGCAGGCATTGCAGGATATGTATTCTGAAGAAGGAATTGAGTTGAGAAAACAGCAGCTCATGGACGGCTTTGACCTCTAATATATTAATACATGCTGAAATATACAGTTTTTTTATTCCTTCTTTCTGGGACGTCCCTTGCCCAAATAGTATCTGATATTGATATCCGCGGTCATGTAATCACGAAAGAGTACGTCATTCAACGTGAAATACAACACTTGGTCAATGTGGAATTAGATAGTGTATTGGCAGAAGAAGATCGAGACAGAATAGAAAATGTCGGTATATTTAGTGTTGTGGAATGGCGGACAGTTCCCTTAGAAGACGGAACGGTGGAATTGCAGTACCATGTGACTGAATCCATGCGGATTCTTCCAATTGTCGCGCCATCATACGAGGAAGATACTGGCTGGTCGATTGTGTATGGTGGAATTTTAAAAAATTTGAGAGGGAGGAACGAGTCATTAGTGATTGGTGGTTTATTCGGAGGTATTAATGCATATGGTATTGAGTTCAGCGATCCCTGGATTTTTGGCGATCATGTATCAGTATCATTTCAAATAGGAAAACATGTTTCTGACCATGTTTTTTTGCCCTTTGAGCGTCAAACATCGTCTTTTGAGATGAACGTGGGACGTTATTTTGGATATCAAAGAAAAATAAGCATTGGATTTGAAATTGAGAAAAAGAAATTTGTGGGTGATAGTACAACCATTAAATATGAGTATTTTGCACCTCAAGCCAGTATGGTCTATGATACTCGGGATATTTATAATGATCCTTCGCAAGGTGTGTATTTTTTTCACTCAGTTCAGTATTTTCGCTTTTTAAATAAAAAAAGTAATTCATTGTTTTGGAATCAATCCTACAGTGCTTTTATTTCGCCAGTAAAAGGGAAGAATAAAACAACCCTCGGATGGAATATTACCGTCAATTCTGCTCATGGCGATTTATTTAAAGAAATATTTAAGTTTGGTCTGGGTGGCGGATATTCTGTTCGCGGGTGGCAGATTGAAAATCCCACTTTATATTCAGAGGGTACACAGAATTATCGGTTTGGCTATTTCAGCGCAGTTTCGTCCATCGAACTTCGTCAAACAGTCATACCACGATTTGCTATTCAGCAAAAATCACCATTTGGACCGATAAAATCTGAATTTGGTTTGCAGGGTGTTTTATTCGCAGATGCCGGAGTGATTGGGAATCATTGGAGTGAATTATACGAAAAAATCCCCATGATCGGATTCGGAATAGGTTTTCGAATACCCGTAGCGATGGTTGGTACTCTACGGTTTGATTATGGATGGTCCTTTTATAAGGGTCAGGCGGTGGAATCGTCTTTCCACTTCTCAGCGGGACATAAATTTTAATCTGCTTGCGCGGATAATACCGGTGAGCGAAATTATTTTCTCTTTCTGAATATCATTGCTTTTTCAAAGCGATTCTCACTCCCGTTTCGCAAACGGGATATATTACTCCTGTGAGTGAAAATAATAAACCACGGAATTAATAAACTGAACACCAGTAACGATAGCGGAGCGGGATCCGTAATTCCCAAAGGCGGGAGAGTGAATAAAAAAAGAGGTAATGAAATCGATGCCAAAATAGATCCGACGGAAACGTAGCCAGTGAGAATAAGTGCCACAATAAAAACGATTAAACACAATGGAACTGTAATGGGAAATAAAGCGATGAGCATTCCTCCAACAGTTCCAACACCTTTACCTCCTTTAAACCCGGCAAAAATAGTATAGATGTGTCCCAGAACAGCGGCAAAACCACATAAAATCTGTACAACACCTGTATCTTGGATGGGCTGCCCTTGAAATAAAGTCGTGGCATAAATAGCCGTCGGAAGCCAGCCTTTAAATACATCAATAATCACAACAGCTAAAGCAGGTTTCCAACCTAAAACACGAAATACGTTTGTCCCGCCGGCATTTCCACTGCCATGGTCACGAATATCAATGCCCTTAACTATTTTTCCTACAATGATACTGGAGGGAAAAGAACCGGTTATGTAACTAGCAAATAACAACAAAATCAATTCAAAAGTTGAACTCATCATGTATCACCTTTAATTGGTTGAAAAGCAACAACTATAGCATTTCGTCCCGCATGAACACATAAAGCAGGTCCCACATCTGAAACAAATACATTTTCGTCGCCGACTAAATTCACAAACACTTTTCTAAATTCGTGTGCTTTTTCTTTATTTTTCACATGGCCGATACCCACTCGGAAAGGTTTTTTATCAGGTAGATTTTTCATTAAATATTTTAAGAATTTATCATATTTGTTTGAATGTCCAAATGTTTTACCGATGGACATAATCCCTTCTTTTCCGAGGGCTAATATAGGATTGATTCGTAATACATTGGCAATTGTTTGGGTAATAGGTGAAACTCGTCCACCTTTGACAGCAAAATCCAGAGCATCTAACGTAATAAATATTTTGGTACTAAATATGGCTTGTTCAGCTATTTTAATCACTTCGTCAAATGACCCCCCCTCTTTAATTGCATCAGCGACTCGCCATGCGATTAATCCTGTACCGATAGAACCATTACAGGCATCCAGCACTTTTACCGGAAAATCGCGGAGTGATTTTGTTGCGGTGACCGCTGATTGAAATGTTCCACTGGAAACTGCAGGGAGGTGAAGAGAAACAGCTGATTCATAATGGCTGGCCAGGAATTGATATTGTCTGCGAAAATCCCCCGGCGATGGTTGAGATGTTTTGGGATGAATCGGATTTCGATCAATCTCCGTCCAAAATTCATCCCCGGTCATTGTAATTTTATCCACATAATGTTTTTCACCAAAATTCAGACGGATCGGAACGACATGAATATCTAATTCATCAATCATTTCCTCAGGTAGATCACATCCGGAATCCACCACTAGGGCAATGGACTTATTATTTTTTTGAGCATCTTTTTGTTGACGAAGCATATCGTCAGCTTTTTCACCACTGATTTCTCCGAATCCCTCACATAATTCCATAATCATTTTTGGTTCGTTCGTATGAATATGAACTTTTGCTTTTTTCTTCGTTCCGGCTAAAACAATGCTTTCGCCATATTCCATTAATTTTTCACGTAATACAATACGATCAATGTTATCGCCTATCACGGTACATTCTGTACAATATCGATATGTTTCGTCAAGGTCAGAATTATTTTGTACTGGAGATTCTGATATTTTGATATTTTTAATATCTGTGATAGAACCGTTATCAATGAATTCTTGAATACCGTTCATAAGGTCCACAAATCCTTGTGCTCCGGCGTCAACAACTCCTGCTTTCGCGAGGACATCTAATTGTTCAGGCGTTCTTTTTAAAGACTCTTGGGCTTCAATCAGAGACTCCCTGAGTAAACTACGAAAATCTTTGTTGGTTTTACTATTTGCTTTAATATCATCTACCCAGTCGGAAATAACTGACAGAATTGTCCCTTCCTTGGGCGTCGCTAATGCGTCGTACGCATATTCTTTTGCTGTACTTAAGGCATGACCAAAGTCAGTAGTCTTCAGTTCTTTCTTATTGATAATCCCTTCTGAAAAACCAACAAAAAATTGAGCTAGAATGGCGCCGGAATTCCCACGAGCTCCGTCTAAAGCTGCATCCGCAATGGAAGCGCTCATTCTTCCGATATTGGAATGAATATTATTGGCAACTCCATCTTCAATTGACGTGAGGGTATATGCCATGTTCGTCCCAGTATCAGAGTCAGGAACAGGAAATACATTTATTTTGTTTAGATAATCCTGACGGGAAACCACTCTTTTGAGACCTATTGAGAGAGACCGATATAATCGGATTCCATCTAAATACTCAATGGCCATTGTTACTTATTTTGGGAATTTGTGTAATTGGTTTTTTGGCGGTGCAATCAAGCCTCCGGATATAACCATTTTAATCCCTTCTTCAACAGTCATATCTGTTTTCATTGTATCGCTTTGAGGTATTATAATAAAAAATCCTGATGTTGGATTTGGTGTTGTAGGAACAAATATATGATAATATTTAACTTCATTTCCGTCAACAGATTCGCCGGTGACGAATGCCAATGTCCAAACTCCAATTCTAGGATATTGAAGAAAAATTACTTTTTGGAAATTTTTTCCTTCAGCCGTTCCCGTAAAAGCACTCATAAACTGTTTTATTGTTTTATAAATTGTGTTTACAAGAGGAATAGTAAAAAGAATTTTTTCTCCCCACGTAAACAACTTTCTCCCTAATACATTACGAATGATTAATCCCAAAATGTAAACAGCTAAGAAAGTCAGTACTATTCCAAGACCGGGTATATGAAATCCAATTCTCCTTAAAAATGGAGCGGAAATATTATCCAAAAAACGAAATGTAAATAGTAAGAGATAAACGGTTAATGCCAGAGGCACTATCGTTAGTATCCCCGTAATAATCGTTCGTTTAATATGTGTCCACATAATTGCTACAATGATTTCTCTAATTCCAGGAGAAAAACTTTTCGTTCCAGTGTACCACCGTATCCACCTAGCCCTCCGCCTGTTTGCAGCACACGATGACAAGGAATCACAATCGGCAATGGGTTATTTGCATTTGCAGAACCAACCGCCCGAACGGCTCTTGGTCTCCCAGCTTGATTAGCGATATTCTTGTAAGTTGTAGTTTGACCAAATGGGATTTTGCTCACTTCAGCTAATGCTTTTGTATAGAAAGGTGGCGCTTTCAAATCCAGCTCAATATCAAACGATTGTCTGCTTCCGGAAAAATATTCTTCAAACTGTCGCTTAATTTTATTCAATGCTGTTTCATCTTGAATGACTGCGCAATTCGGAAAATCCTTTATTAAAGATAGTTCAAATGGAGCGTCTTCAGGGAAATTAACTCGACATAACCCTCTATCGGATAATGCAAGACCCATAATCCCAAATGGTGTGTTTACTGTTCCGAATTTTATGGTTTTCATGTTACCCTTTTAAATTTATGCAGTCGGTTTTGTTAAGCATTCTAATTATAATAGAAAAAGAATTTAAACACGGCAAAAGTAATTTACTTGAAATTCTATCGTTTCAAATTTACTATCACAGCGCCAATTATGACAATTACAGCCCCCAGGATTGATAGTAGAGTCAATGTTTCATCCAAAAAGTACCAGCCAATCATAAAAGCAATTACTGGCGGCGGAAATGCGATATAAGCAATTTGTGTCATTGAAATATGTTTAAATAACCAAATATAAACCATCCATGCAGCTACGGTGCCAAACAACGTTAAATAAACTATGGCAAATATATTGAATGGACTCCAAACCATAGTTTGTTGTGCCTCTACAAAATATGAAATTGATAATAGAATGATCCCGGCGCTTGTTTGACATATACCGTTCATTGATAGGGGGTCAATGCTCTCAATATTTTTTTTCAAATAAACATTGGGCCATGCAGCCCCTATGACAGCCAGCAGGGTTAAACCCATGCCCAAAAATACTTGATTTCCACCCATGGTTTTACCTTGAGAAAGGATTAGAATGACGCCAACCGTTCCAATGAGAATTGTGATAATTTTATTGGGTGTAAGTCTCTCATTTTTTAAATAAAAATGGGAAATAATTACAATGACAAATGGAAATCCAGCCCACAAAATAGAAGATAGATTGGAATAGATAAATTGAGCAGCGTAATAAGAAAGTCCGTAAGCGAACACAAAATTCATTAGGGTAAATAATATATACGTATTGATTGCTTTTCTGGATCGTGGAATAGATTTTCCTTTCACAGCAGTTACAGCAAGTAAAATGAGTCCAGCCAAAACAAATCGGAGTCCGACGCCATAAATCGGCGGTGTTCCATCAATAATACTTTTTTTTAATATCACCCAGGTTGTCCCCCAGATTACGCAAAGGATTGAATATGATATTGCTACTTTTGGTTTCATGATGTATAAATAAAAAACTCCGCAAATGCGGAGTTTTTTATTTTAAGTAAGGAGGTATACTGGGAAAATTTCAATTCTTTTTATGCAGTTGAACAACAAGAGGACTGGCGATGTATATGCTGGAATATGTACCGACAATTACGCCGATTAACATGGCGAAAGCAAAATAATGAATCACTTCACCACCGAATATGAATAGAATAAATACAACCAAAAAGGTTGTTAATGATGTAATCACCGTTCTGCTCAATGAGTCATTTAAACTTCGATCAACGATATCCGAATATGATACACGTTTCAACATTTTAACATTTTCCCTAATCCGGTCAAATATAACAATCGTATCATTTAGTGAATAACCGACAATGGTCAGAAATGCGGCAATAATCGGTAGAGATATTTCGTAATCCATAATGGAAAAAATGCCCAATGTGATAATAACATCGTGGGTTAGAGCGCCAATTGCACTCACTGCGAATTTGAATTCAAATCGAATAGAAATATAGATCAGAATTAGAATCAAAGCAGAAACAATAGCCATGACAGCTTTACCGCTAAGTTCAGCTCCAATTTTTGGGCCGACCTTTTCAATTGATAGTATAAAGTGATTCACATCGGAAGGAACAAGTGCCGGAAATGATTCATACAAATGGTCGACAATCAGCTGTGGAAAGTTTTCAGGCTGGTCGTCGATGAGGGGTAATCGGACGGATATGTCTCTGCTGGTACCAAATCGTTTAATCTCGGCTTTGCTGAAATCATGGATGAGTCCGTCAACGGATACGTGTCCCATTGCATTACGAACATTATCGACATCCATATCCTCTGTAAATTGAACGGCAACGAGTGTACCGCCTTTGAAATCAACACTTAACCTTGGACCTCCCTGTAGAAAAAGGGAAATCAATCCAGCCAGAATAATTGTTCCTGACAGAAAAAATGCAAATCGGCTTTGACCGATAAAGTGAATATTTGTTTCTCTTAGTAATCTCATATGCTCAAACTCTGCATCCCCCGGCGTTCAGTGAGGGTATTAAAAATGGTTCGTGTAACAAAAATAGCTGTAAACATGGAAATGATAATTCCCCAGAAGAGAACCGTTGCGAATCCGCGAATAGGACCCGTTCCAAATTGATATAAAACTAATGATGCAATCAGTGTGGTGACATTCGCATCAATGATTGTGGTTAAAGCCCGGTTATATCCAGCGTCGATTGCAGCCCGGGGAGTTTTTCCTTTACGACCTTCTTCACGAATACGTTCAAAAATAATCACATTCGCGTCAATAGACATCCCAACAGTTAAAATTAATGCTGCAATACCGGGAAGAGTTAGAGTGGCATCCAACATAGCAAGAATTGCTAAAACGAGGATAATATTCCAAATCAATGCGAAGTCAGCAATGAATCCGGACCATTTGTAATATACCACCATAAATATCAAAACCAATACCAATCCAATGACGACAGACCGGGTTCCCTTTGTAACCGAATCAGCTCCCAACGATGGACCAACAACTCTTTCTTCAATAATTTTCACAGGAGCTGGTAATGCGCCCGCTCTTAAAACAATGGCAATATCTTTGGCTTCGTTCATATTGGCAAAACCTTCAATCATGGTTCCACCATCAGAAATCTTTGAGCGAATCACCGGAGCCATATGCACTTTTTTATCCAAGACAATAGCGACACGGCGACCAATATTACCACCGGTTACTCTTGACCACACACGTGATCCCTCTGAATTCATATCCAATAAAACAATGGACTGTCCCGATGCAGTACTACCGGTACCACCGATACTTGCGCTGGCTTTTTCCACTACTCCACCTGTAAGTTCGGATTCACCTTCCAGATAAAACATTCTGTACATTTTTTCCTGATTACCGTCGACATTGGAAAAAACTTCCATATCATCGCTTAATAAAAACCGGCCGTTTGCGGCATCCATTTTTGCTTTTACTTCATCCATTTCCAGAATATTTTTTATGATGTAGGCATTTTTTTCCGGAACACCAATATCATTTCCCAAACGCCTGAGCAATGAAGAGAAAGGTCTGTCCTCAACCATGTTTTTGTCAACAACAATAGATGTATCCTTGGAATCCGCTTCCGTCTGTGCCGATTGCTCACCAAACAATTCACTGACCGAGATCGTTTCGTCCTCACTCACTGTCGCTTCTTCTTTGGAGCCATTACCGCCAGCGGATTCGGTTAACGCGATTAGTTCGTCGCTTCCCCTAATAACTTTATCGATGCGAAGAAGCATATCATTTGTCAGATCAAGAGACTTGACCAGAACAAATTCTAGAAGGGCAGTACTTTGAAGCAAGTCACGTGCACGTTCTGCGTCCTGGATACCGGCTAACTCAACAATGATTCTACGATGACCCTGCTTTTGAATCGTCGGTTCGGACACACCGAATTGATCTACACGATTCTGCAGAATTTCCAATACACGGTCAATTGCATCCTGACCTTCATCACGAAGACCAGACATAATCTCATCAGCAGTACCGCCATAATCGACATCATAATAGCGTTTCAGTCGAAGACCATTTTCAGAAAATTCCTGTTGGAATGTTTGGTAAAAATCAAGTTGTGAATCACTTTCCAGCTTTTTACGGACATTTACCAGAGTTGATTCAAAGCGCTTATCCTTGTTGATAGCCAAGTTTTGAACCATGGTCGGTAAATCCACTTCTAGTACAATATAGATACCGCCTTTTAAATCCAAGCCCTGTTTAATAATCTTGCTTTCAAGTGCTTGCAGCGTTCCGTTTCCTCTCATGGTATCGATATCATCTGTGGATAAATTATGATATTTTATTGTTGGCCAAATGGCAAAAACTGCCCAGACCAGAACGAGTGCAATAATGATATATCTTGGTGTTTGTTTACTATTCATATAGAAATAAATATTTTAGGTTTGAAAAAAGCCCGGGAATATACCCAGCATGAGAAAGAGGTGTCAAACGATTTAACATGTTTAACATGTTAAATGATGTATTTATAATCCATTTATAAAAAATTATCATTTAGTCAATGGGCTCGGAAGTTTTCTCCCACTTTGATAAATGCGTCCACTGCTTTATCCAAATGAGCTGTATCCATTGAGGCAGAGATTTGCACCCGTATTCGGGCTTCTCCTTTTGGGACGACCGGAAAGAAAAATCCGATAACATAAATACCTTCATCCAGTAAATCGGATGCCATTTTTTGAGCGAGTTTAGCGTCATAAAGCATGACAGGTACAATGGGATGATCTCCTTCTTTTATTTTGAATCCGGCTTCGATCATTTTTTCCCTGAAATAAATGGTATTCTCTTCCAGTTTATCTCGGAGAGCGGTTGAAGCTGTCAATAATTCAAATGCTTTTACCCCGGCAGCCACAATGGAAGGTGCCAATGTGTTGGAAAATAAATAGGGTCTGGATCGCTGGCGAAGAAGGTCAATAATTTCCTGTCTTCCGGTTGTAAAACCTCCGGATGCGCCTCCAAGAGCTTTCCCCAAGGTGGAAGTCCAAACATCAATTTTATCCATGACATGATGATACTCTGCCGAACCACGACCTGTTTGGCCAACAAATCCGGTAGCATGGGAATCGTCCACCATCACCATGGCATTATATTTTTCCGCCAGTGTTGTGATTTCATCAAGTCTAGCGATATACCCATCCATGGAAAAAACGCCGTCTGTGGCAATTAAACGCAACCGCGCCCCCTGGGATTCTTTCAATTTTGTTTCGAGGTCATCCATGTCACTATTGGCATAACGATATCGTTGAGCCTTGCATAAACGAACACCATCAATAATTGAAGCATGATTCAGCGCATCCGAAATGATTGCATCATCCGGGCCTAAAATTGTCTCAAATAAACCACCGTTTGCATCAAAGCATGAGGTGTAGAGAATGGTATCGTCGCTGCCAAAGAATTCAGATATTTTTTCCTCCAACTCTTTGTGAATGTCCTGGGTACCACAGATAAACCGCACTGAAGACATCCCGAATCCATATAAATCCAAGGCGGCTTTTGCCGCTGCTTTAATCTCCGGATGGTTAGCCAGTCCCAAATAATTATTGGCACAGAAGTTCAACACTTCACCGCCCTCTTTGGTCACAATTATAACGCCTTGGGGTGTCGTGATAGTACGCTCGTTTTTGTATAATCCCTCGGCTTCAATTTGGCTTAATGTGTCTTTATAAATTTGTTTAAAATTATTCATGCTAATTTGGTTATGGGTGTGTCGTAACTGGTAATGGGTTCTTTAGATTGGTCAATCATCCGCACAGCCATTCATACCATCAACTATTTTATTCCCATTCTAAAATAATTTTTCCGCATTGTCCCGACT
This sequence comes from Fidelibacterota bacterium, assembly GCA_046861385.1. Classification (GTDB taxonomy): domain Bacteria; phylum Fidelibacterota; class Marinisomatia; order Marinisomatales; family TCS55; genus JADFRD01. Next base: position 28,906 of record JBHHTW010000027.1, read on the forward strand.
CTATAATATCAAAAGCTTCCTGGAACTGATCAGCAATAAACCGATGGGTGACGACGGGAGATACATCTAACCCCCCCCGGATGAGTTGAGTCATTTTATACCAGGTTTCAAACATTTCCCGTCCATAAATTCCTTTTAAATGAAGCCCCTTGAAAATGATTTCGTCCCAGTTGACGCGAGTATCGTTGGGGAGAATTCCCAGTAAAGCAATTTTCCCACCGTGGTACATGGAACGGATCATATCCTGCAAGGCGGATGCGTTTCCGGACATTTCCAGCCCAATGTCAAATCCATTGGCTATTTTTAATTCAGCAAAACAATCTTCAATTTTCTCATGGCGGACATTAACGATCCGGTCTGCACCCATTTTTTTTGCCAGGTCTAACCGGTACTCATTCACGTCACTGACGACCACGTTTCTGGCGCCGATTTGTTTACAAATGGCCGCCGCCATGCACCCGATGGGTCCCGCACCAGTAATGAGGACATCTTCTGCCACCATGGAGAAGGTTAATGCACAGTGGACTGCATTGCCTAATGGATCAAAAAAGGAAGCAATATCCAGACTGATCTCATGGTGAACCGGCCAGACATTTCCTTCGGGCAAAATCATATATTCTGCAAAAGCACCGTTACGGTGAATTCCGATTCCAACAGTTTTATTGCATAAATGACGCAATCCTGCCCGGCAGTTCCGACAATAACCGCAGGTAATATGTCCCTCGCCAGACACCATATCCCCTGGGCTGTAGTGCGTAACCCCCGGACCGACATCTTCCACTATTCCCGCAAATTCATGACCAATAGTCAAAGGTGGTGTCAGGGTGGATTGAGCCCATTCATCCCAGTGATAAATATGAAGATCCGTCCCGCAAATGGCTGTTTTGCTGATCTTTATTAAGACATCATTGGTTCCCGGTTCCGGTTTGGGCACATTTTCCAGCCAAAGGCCAGGTTCAGGTTTGGATTTGCAGATGGCTTTCATAAAAAAATAATGTTCATTCAGATGAGGGAATTTAGTGGAGAAAATTCGTAAAGCGTAATTATGTAAAACGTAAAGTATAATTAATTCAGAATATGACAAACACCATTTTTCAAATGAATGTTAAGATGGATAGAGTTAAAATTCAGTAGAGATTATTGAAATAACTGAGAGGATTATGAGCACAGATCTAACATTTTTCACCAATGAGCCCGGTGCAGCATTAGTGGATCGCTTCAAAAACACCCTTCGGGCAGTGAATTTTTTTGATGTATTGGTTGGATATTTCCGTATTAGCGGTTTCTACAGACTTTCTGATAGTCTGGAAAATGTAGAGAAAATTTGCATTCAGCGGAGAATAATTCATGAATTTTGATCATTTAGTTTCAATCATTGAGCAGACATCAATTGGTCTCAAACAACGAGCGCTGACATCTATTAACCAAGCACTTGTTATTCGCAATTGGCTCGTTGGAAATTATCTTGTGGAATATGAACAAAATGGCGAAGACCGGGCGAAATATGGAAAAAAACTACTTGAATCTATAGCCAGAGAATTAAAGAAAAAGAAAATGAAAGGTATGTCATTTACAAATTTGAAATTATTT
>JBHHTW010000062.1:0-7373 GCA_046861385.1 Fidelibacterota bacterium
CGGGACAGGCAGCTTCGCTACGGACAATACTTATTTATAAAATGCGCCCGTAGCTCAGCTGGATAGAGCGTTTGCCTCCGGAGCAAGAGGTCACAGGTTCGAATCCTGTCGGGCGTACAAAACATTAAACAACAATAATAATATTATCGAATAATGATGTAGGATAGATATGGAATAATTAACTTTTCAAGAAGTATCATAATGAGTATGACAGCGAATCCATAGCTTTTATTAATTTCTAATCCAATTGATTTTTTTGGATTGATTCTTTTCATATTTGTGTTTCCAGTATATCACGTCATTTATCCATTTGTTACTCGGGTTTTCAGAAAAGAGGCGGCAAGGAAGCGGTTTGATATATTTCGTGAGTCATGGATAGAGGGATTAATTAAACGCCGTGATATAATAGCAGCAGCTCAACATACTAGAAACCTTACTATGGTTAATTCGGTATTGGTTTCATCGTCTTTAATCCTGATGGGTGTTGTTGGTAATCTGTTATTACAAATGCCACAAGTAACGGATAAAGGCATTGCACCTCATTATTGGGCTGAACACCCTGATATTATAAGGGTAAAATTATATTTATTGATTTTCGTTTTTGCAGTAGCTTTTTCATATTTCATGACAGCTCTTCGCCATCTTGGTCATTTTGTTTTGGTGATTGGTGCAGACCCGACCTTAGTGAAAGAACATAAGGGTTCTCCTGTGAAATATTATTCTTCGCTGATTAATCGTGCATCTTATAGATATACGCTCGGGGTACGTTATTTGTATTCAGCAGTGGCTCTTTTCGGTTGGTTATTTGACCCTTATATTTTCATCATAATCACTATTTTCTTTGGTGTAAAGTTTATCTTTTTCCAAGATTTCACTCATAAGATATATAAATAAACACTGTAAAATTATCAAGCTATTACGATTCTTAATTGTGGATTATGACAATTGGCAGATGGTTTCAACATCTTTCTTTTTTCCGAAGATCAGCAATTGGTCATCAAGTTCAATCATTGTGTTCGGCTTTGGCATGATATCTATGAATCGTCCGTTATTAGATTTTCTGATCAGTAAGACGTCAACACTGTACTTATTTCGAACTTTTAAAGATTTAAATGTTTGACGGACAAATTCTGTCGGTGCATTAATCCGAGCCATGAGAAACCCTGGTATAACTTCGGTTTTTTCATGATAATACTTATGTACAAATTTCATAGAGGATGCCAGGTATCCTACACTTTGTGATTGAATTAACATTTCCTGGTATTCTCTAAGTACGTCCTCGCGTAAAACTTGACCGGTTAATACATCCTGATCATCCACAACCGGTATAGCCAAAATATCGGATTCAAACATTAGTCGCAATACTTCATGTACAGGGGCATGGTCTTTTATTTTTGGAAAATGTGTATTTGAGATGTCACTAACAGTGGCTCCCAGTGGTATTTCTTCCAGGCGATTTAAAAAGCGTCGTACCATTCCCTGAGTAATTATTCCGGAAAGTTTCTTTTGAGAATCACATACATAATAAATCGATTGACTGCTGATAGACATCCTTTCTAATAGTTCTTCCAATGTTGCATCATCCTGAATGACTTCCAGAAGTTGCTGTTTGATTTTATCCACTTTCAATTGATCAAGAATATTAATGGCTGTACCCCCGTGGATATCAATACCCCGTCGTTTCAGTTTTATGGTATAAATGTTTCCATCGAGCATCCGTGTCGTAATAACCGTTGCAATAATGCTTGTGACCATCAAAGGAAGGATGACAGTATATTCCGATGTCATTTCAAAAATGATCAGGATTGCTGTAATAGGAGCGTGAGTTGTCGCTGCCACCATGGCAGCCATTCCTACAAGAGCATAGGCTCCAGATGACGCAGTAATTTCAGGATAAATGGCATGGAAGAAACTTCCTAATGTTCCTCCGAGCATAGAGCCCATAAACAAAGAAGGAGCAAAAATACCCCCCGAAGCGCCAGAGCCCAATGATAAACTGGTAGCAAATATTTTCCCAAATAGCAAGGCGCCTGCCAGAAAATATGGCATATTTCCTGAAAGTACACGATCCATTGATTCATATCCAACACCCAGTGTCTCCGGAATAAACAAGGCCAAAAGACCAAGAAAAGCACCGCCAATAGCTGCTTTAATACTAATAGGTAATTCCAAGTTATCAAAAATATCTTCTGAAAAATATAAAGATTTAACAAATAACCACCCGGCTAAACCAGTTACAATTCCCAGGGCAATATAGAAAATAATTTCGAAAGGGGATTGTAGGGTGTAAACCGGTGGAATAAATGCAGGAAAATCTCCATATATGCTACGAGAAATGACAGTCCCAAAGACAGATGAAATGATGATAGGTCCAATAGCCGCAACGCTAAAATCACCAATAATAACTTCACTGGCAAAGATCGCTCCGGCAATAGGCGCATTAAACGTGGCAGCAATCCCCGCCGCCGCACCACAACCTATAAATGTTTTCATTCTGCGTGTAGATACTTGAAACAGCTGCCCCATAGATGAACCAAATGCTGATCCGATTTGTACGATAGGGCCTTCTCGTCCCACAGCTGCCCCACTTCCAATCGATAATGCTGAAGCCAATGCTTTGACTAAAACGACCCTCATTCGAATGAAACCGTTTTTAGTTGCTACAGCATCCATGACTTCAGGAACACCGTGTCCTTTGGCTTCCGGAGCGAAACGATTTACAAATAATGCAACAATAACTCCCCCGATTATCGGGATACCTATTTTTAGATAGAAGGGTGTCGTACGAATAATTTCAACGAAACTCCCATCTCCATACCATGAGATGCTCCGAAAAAAGTCGATCAGAAATCTAAATCCAGCCGCGCCATATCCTGATATGATACCAATAATCATTGCAATAATGATGACAAATAATTGATCAAAAGATTTTATTTGAATCAGTGATCTTTGAATAACAGAATAAACAGCATTTCGCCACCAAATGTATTTGCGAAGTCGTTTATATTTTGTTCTGTTTTGGGAGTCATTCATTATTGAAAAATTATCAGTTTATTAGACGATAAAGTTAAGTAAAATAGACATCATCATGTTTATAGTTTCCTTAATAATTCTTCTTTATTTTTGGTCAACTACTTCATTAATAATACTATTTTGAATCACCCTGCAATATACTGTTTCCGCTCATGAATATCATTTAATCTGGAGAAGCTCTGTTTATATCGGCCCTAAAATAATTAATTATAAAGTGTCAGGCGGAAACACATTTTTGTTTTTTCATATGAAGCAGGTGGAGAAGAAGGGGTTTTCAATATGGTGAGATTATTGATTATTGGGCGCTAAACTGATATCAGAATAAAAGTAAGACAAACAAATTAGAAATATCATAGTTCGGTTTATCACCGCTGTTCTAAATTCGTTCCATGGAATATATTGTAATACTTTCCACAATTGGTAGAGAAGCAGATGCACATAGGATTGCTGCAAAACTAATTAATTCCAAATACGCTGCTTGTATTAATATTATTCCAGGAATTCAGTCTATATATGAATGGGAAGGGAAGCAGTGCACCGATAATGAACTTTTACTCCTGATTAAAACAACTAAGGAAAATGAAAAAGATGTCTATCGGCTTATCGATAATCTTCATCCATACGAAACACCGGAAATGATATCACTGCCAGTTCAAAACGGATCGAAAGATTATCTAAATTGGATTATTTCGTCAGTAAAAACATAAAATGAAGCATATTAAAAGAATACAGATCATTATCTGGATTGTTACCCTGGTTGTATTTGCCACGATCGGATTTTATATCATCGGCGGAGAAGAATGGAGTTTGTTGGATAGTCTGTTCATGACATTAATTACTTTAGCAACTGTGGGGTTTCAAGAAGTCCATCCTTTATCTGAATCGGGTCAAATCTGGACTATTATCATTATTGTTTTTGGTGTGACAAGCTTTGCATTTCTTATATCACAGCTCGGTAGTGAACTATTAGAATTAAATCAATTTCGGAGACGAAAAATGTTAAAACATGTTAATAAACTTAAAAGTCATTACATCATTTGCGGTTATGGCAGAATGGGGGCCGTCATCGCAAGAGAAATACATGAAAAAAATCAGACCTTTGTCGTAATTGAGAATAATCCCGCCAAAATCCGTAATATTCAAGAATGTGGGTACTTATATGTTGATGGTGATGCGACATTGGAAGAAACGCTCAATAATGCAGGAGTAAAAAAAGCAAAAGGAATTGTTGTAGTTTTAAATACTGATCAGGATAATTTATTTGTAAGTATGTCTATAAGATCGTTGAACAATAATGCATTCCTTGTATCAAAATGCAGTGCAGATGATACGTCTATTAAATTACGGAGAATTGGAGTAGATAAAATTGTAAATCCCTATATAGCGGGTGGACATAAAATGTCTGAATTATTACTAACACCACAATTGGAAGACAGTGTATCCATTACAACACCTCAACAAACCTCTATTGATTATGGAATTGATGAAATAAAAATAAGTGATTTTTCCACATATGATGGAATGATGATTAAGGATTCCCAATTAAGAGAAAATTACGGTCTTTTAATTGTTGGGATTATTGAGGAAAATGGTGATGTTAAAGTAAATCCAGGGTCCGATCATGTATTGAATAAGGATCAGACGATAATGGTCATAGGGAGGAAAGAGAACCTGAAAAATTTCACATCATCTATATAATTGTCATATAATATATATTATGTATAATTATTGCATTACCTTTTTTTAATAACGAAGTTTACCAATCTCCCGGGTACATACACTTCCTTCACAATTTCGAATCCTTTGATGAATGAAATAACACGATCATTCTCTTTTGCTTTAGCTAATATGATTTCTTTTTGTGTCTCTGGGTCAACTTGAATATTCGATCGAAGTTTTCCATTGATCTGAATAGCAATTGTAATTAAATCTTCTTTAGCCAATTCCGCATCGAATTCCGGCCATGGTTCGTAGGTAATTGAATGATTATGTCCCAAATAATTCCATATTTCTTCCGCAACATGAGGAATAAACGGCGATATGAGTTTTACAAACGTTTCTAACACAGTTTTTGGAATTTTGTCTAATGTCATTAAATGATTTGTAAATATCATCATTTGAGAAATTGCGGTATTAAATCTTAAATTTTCAACATCTTTTCCAATTTTCATTATGGATTGGTGTAATAACTTAATTGTTTTATCATTGGGCATATCTTTAGTTATTGTATCACTTAAACCATCGCTTGAACACACTTTTGACCATAATTTATTAATAAATCTAAAACACCCTTGCAATCCTTTAGTATTCCAAGGCTTTGCTTTGTCTAAAGGACCCATGAACATTTCATACAATCTCATGGAATCAGCGCCAAATTCATCTACAATCTCATCTGGATTAATAACATTTCCGCGGGATTTGCTCATTTTTGAACCATCTTCACCGAGAATCATCCCTTGGTTGAATAATTTCAGAAAAGGCTCTCTGGTTGATACAATACCAAGATCATGCAGAACATGATGCCAAAAACGTGCATAAAGCAGATGCAATACCGCATGTTCAGCCCCACCGATATATAAATCAACCGGCATCCAGTAGGATTCTTTGTTTTTATCCCAAGGATGAGCAACATTATGGGGATCAATATACCGTAAATAATACCAGCAAGAACCTGCCCATTGAGGCATGGTGTTTGTTTCCCGAAGACCAATGACTTTCCCATCCTTATCTTTTATCTCCACCCAATTTTTAATGTTTGCCAAGGGCGATTTGCCTGTGCCGGAAGGTTCATATTTTTCCACTTCCGGTAGTTCCAAAGGTAGGTCAGATTCCTCTAATGGCTTACTTTCACCGCTATAATGTATTATTGGTATTGGCTCACCCCAATATCTCTGACGGGAAAACAACCAATCTCGAAGCTTATATTGGATAGTTCCTTTCCCTTTTCCTTCATTTTCCAACCAACTAATCATTTTTTTCTTGGCTTCATCGACATATAACCCATTCAAAAATTCACTATTGATTGCCGGGCCATCCCCGGTGAAAGCCTTGCTATCAAACCCATCCGATGTTTTTACAGTCCGAATGATTGGTAAATTAAATTCAGTTGCGAAATCCCAGTCTCTTTGGTCTTGACCAGGAACAGCCATAATGGCTCCGGTTCCATAGGACATTAAAACATAATCAGCAATCCAAATGGGGATTTTTTCATCATTAACAGGGTTAATTGCATAGCTGCCCGTGAAAACACCCGTTTTTTCTTTATTGAGCTCTCCCCTTTCCAAATCCGACTTTCTGCTGGCAGTTTCTTTATATTCATTAACTGCATTTTTTTGTTCCGCGGTCGTTAATTCATCAACAAATGGATGCTCAGGAGCCAAAACCATGTAAGTCGCTCCAAAAAGAGTATCCGGGCGTGTCGTAAATACAGTAATGATTTTGTTACTATTTTTGACCCGAAAGTCAACATCAGCCCCTTCAGAACGCCCAATCCAGTTTCGCTGAAGTTCCTTTACACTTTGCGGCCAATCAACCTCGTCCAGTCCGGATAAAAGGGATTCAGCATAGTCAGTAATTTTGAGCATCCACTGTCGCATGGGGACGCGATAAACAGGATGACCGCCAATTTCTGACTTTCCATCAATTACTTCTTCATTTGCCAAAACAGCTTTTAAATCAGGACACCAATTCACTGGTTTTTCTGCTTCGTATGCCAGCCCCTTTTTATATAATTGAAGAAAAATCCATTGTGTCCATTTAACGTAGATAGGATCTGTTGTATTGATTTCCCGGTCCCAGTCATAAGAGAAACCAAGCATCTTAATTTGACGACGAAAATTCTTGATATTGTTTTTCGTAGTATCTCGAGGGTGAGTTCCTGTTTTGATTGCATACTGTTCAGCAGGGAGACCAAATGCATCCCATCCCATAGGATGGAGTACATTAAACCCATTCATTCGCTTATAGCGAGCGATAATATCAGTGGCAATATAACCTAATGGATGTCCAACATGGAGCCCGGCTCCTGACGGATACGGAAACATGTCCAACACATAATATTTAGGTTTAGTATCTAAAATATCTGTTTTAAAGGTATTGTGTTCTTCCCAGTAGGTTTGCCACCTGGATTCTATTTTATTATGATCGTAGCTCATTGTCTTGTTAATAGTGAGTTATAACTGGTTATTGGTCAGTAGAAAATGGTTAGCGGTTAGCTGGAGTGGTACAAGTTATAGTTTTAACTAACAAGCTGCAACTCACCAGTTACCATTAATCAGTTACTAAATGTCGGGGTGAGAGGATTTCCTGCCTGCCGGCAGGCAGGGAACCTCCGACCTTCC
>JBHHTW010000028.1:0-29792 GCA_046861385.1 Fidelibacterota bacterium
GCAATATATAAACCTGAAACATTTGTCGGGGTGAGAGGATTTGAACCTCCGACCTCGTCGTCCCGAACGACGCGCGCTAACCGGGCTGCGCTACACCCCGAAATGGTGGAGAATTTATTATGTTTATTAAAATGAATGAATGGTTTATTATTCAGAAAAGATACTTTATGAAGAAAAATCCGCCAATAAAAAGTATGGCGAATATGAGTGTTAAAAGATTGAAGTATTTATCAATGAAAGCCGTTATTGGTTTTCCAAATTTCCAAATTAAACCTGCTACCAGAAAAAACCTGGCTGTTCGACTAGCAGCAGATGCAATTAAAAACAGGATTATATTTATATTAAAAGCCCCAGCGGATATTGTAAAAATTTTGTATGGAATCGGTGTAAATCCTGCCGTGAAGATTATCAAAAAACCATATTCAGAATATTGCTTTTGAATTGACATAAATAAATCTTCAGTAAATCCTGGAATATTATTGAAGAAAAAATGCGCCACTCCTGAATAAGCACTTCCCTCCCACCATAAATAATGACCAATACTATATCCAAATAATCCGCCGGCAATACTTGCAATACTGCATATAAGCGCAAACGAAAATGATTTTTTTCTAACACCTAATGCAAGGGCAATTAATAGTACATCCGGTGGGATGGGAAAAAATGAAGATTCTGCAAATGCCAGGAAAAATAAAGCCATTGGTCCATAAGGTGTTTCCGCCCAATGCAAAACCCAATCGTATAATTTTCTAATCATATTCATGTCCAAAAAAAGCTTTTAAACCAGAGTTTTATGAATTTTATTGTATCGCTGAAATGATTCATTGCAGAAGGTTGATCTTGGTATATTGTTGGTATCTTGATGTGATTGATTTTCCATCCAATTAGTGAGGACTTTATTAAAAACTCACTTTCATAATGGAATCCGTTTTCGTTGCACGTTAATTGATGTAAAATATCCGATTTAAAAGCCCGATAACCGCATTGTGAATCTTTAATTACATTTCCACTGCGAACTGAAATGAGTAAACTGGTCATAAAATTTGAAAATTGTCTTAATAGCGGCATCGATTTTCGATTAAAACGATATCCGAGTAATATTGTTTTCTCGGGTATGTGATTAAAAATATTCAATAATTCCGGTGGATGTTGAAGATCTATATCAATTGTTATTACAGAGTCACCTTTCCTTTTTTTAATTATATTGCACCCTGATTTTATGGATGAGCCTTTCCCTTGGTTCGTTTTATGAGTAATTACAAAGAAGTTATTTTTATTAAATATTTCTTCTGATTTATCATTACTTCCGTCATTGATGAAAATAAGATCCTCGCGCCATTTATGATCGATTCTTTCAATAAATGTTTCAATATATTGCTGCCCATTAAATACAGGGACAATGATAAAGGTTCGGGACATCTATTTGGAGAAAACACCAATGGCGGACATTACTTCACGTTGAGTGGCAAAACCTGCCGGTTTATTTAACAGTCTCCCGTTTACAACAAGAGCGCTTGAGCCACCACCATCAAGATTGATTGCTTCTTCGCAGCCCAAGTCGTCCATGATGATTGCTAGTTCAATTAAGTCAACTCCCCTGCTGCCAGGTTGTCTCCCATCTACCACAAGAAATATTTGTTTACCATTTTTTGTGTACCCAGCTGCGGATCGAGGATGAGTTTCAGGGATTCTTGTCCAGAAAAAAGCTTCTTCAGTATCAGTTATCCGACGATGACCATTATGGACAAGCACCGGGCCTGCTTGTAAACCGGATTCAACATCCCAATAGGATGACTGGGTAAAATTTATCTCCTGAATGGGATTTTTCGGTGCATTATTCAACGGGTCCTTCCATTCAAATAAAGAATCATTACGACCAGCAACCCACGCAATATCCATATCACCAGTCTTATTAAAACCTATTGCACTTCTTGTAACGTAATATCGTTTTTCCCTCTTCAGAAGAGAGGATAATGGATTTGAAATGATTTTACCGTTCTGCATAACCAGTCCAACATGTTCAGACGGTGTTTTATGCATCAAAAAATATCCACCATTTATGACAACAATTGCATTGACTCTTTCGGCAAACTGACTGGGTGTTTCTCTTCGGTCGCTGTCTGAGGATATTAGGACATCTGTTGCTATATTTGGATTTTTAGTGTCCAGTTCTACATACCAAGCATTAATGGGAATTTGTTTATTTCGTCCTTCAAAAACTCGGATACCACCATGTAGATCTGGAAATTCAGCAGTTATATTTTTCCAGCTCATTGGGATACTGCGATAAGACTGGATTTTTTCGCATGAAAACAGTAAAAATGGAATTATTATTAAAATTTTCTTATTATTCATTCAGCAACCATCGTGAAAAATGCTGTATCTAAAGCGGCTTTTGTTAGCTCATCTTTCAATACAACATACCACTGCCCTACTTGAGCATTTTTAATTGTTTTGTATGTCCAGGAACGCCAATGAACCGACCTGCCAATATTTACAGGAATTGCTTCAATATATTGATTATTAAAATACCACTCATACAAAATAGTTCTGGCGCCGGTAATATTTCGAATCCCAGAATAACAATACACTTTTTCAATATCTATCGGGAATTCTTTACTAATCTTGACAGGTTTTCGAACGCTATCGATAATAATTTCGCAAAATAGAAAGGTATTAACGTGGAGATCTGGTAAAGTTTGAGTAGGTGATTCTTCAATTTTATTTGTGTTCAGTTTGAGGTTGCTTCTACCGGTATCCATTGTGATTTCAACTGGTTGAACATGTTCATCTATATCGTCGATGACCTCCGGTTCGATCAATTCTGGGGAAGATACTATATTTTCTACTAGAATTTCATTGAATGTAATGGCTGTGTAAGTAATATATACCACATAAACGATAAATAATGGAATGATATATTTATCAAGTTTTTGCCAAAGTGCAAAAACCAATAGCACCAAAAATATTATAGTAATCGGAAGAAATGCCGGGTCTTGAAAAATACTCATGAAAATTATGAATTTCTATTTTATTAATTATTAGAACAATATTGTAAAAAGGAGTATAAAATACTATATCCGAAATCAAAACTAAATTGTTCTGTCACTTTTCGTTTCATTAAAAAATATTTTGTTGCTTCAATGTGCGGTTGGAAACCCCATATTGGTTTGTTCCTTGCTGCAATGCCGTCAATTTTTACCATGTCACTTACCGCAATAATATCAAAATCATTTGGGCATTCCACAACTCCTTCCATATGTGAATAAGCTAAATAGCCGGATTGATTATGATTCCATAAGTGATTTGAAACCAAATCCACCATTCGAATTCCCCTCTTTATTTCGCCATTCCACAGAGATTCAACTTTTCCTCCGAACATATGCGCCAATAATTGATGTCCATAACATATTCCCAGAATTGGGATTAATTTCTCTGATGCTTCAAGGATAAAGTTTTGAAGCGGCATTTGCCAATCATTTTTATCATTGACCGATGCAACGCTTCCAAGTAATATAATACCGGCAGTTTGTCCATTGACATTTTCCATACTATTGGTTCCGTAAAGACCCGGGAAATGAATTGATATGGGTAAATCAGAGCGAATCGCTATATTATTAATTGCGTTAATCTCCGGGTCAATTAAAGAAGGATCGATGATCATTATTTGTCTAAAATGCATAGAAGAAGATAAAAAGCCTTTCTCAATAAGAAAAAGGCTTCATTTAGAATGTCGGAGCGACAGGATTTGAACCTGCGACCCCTGCAACCCCATTGCAGTGCGCTACCGGGCTACGCCACGCTCCGTTAATGCTGATGTAAAAAATCTACTAATGCTTCAAGTTCCCGCTTAACTTTAATCAATACTTCATTTGAAGTTTCATTTAAATTTGTACTTTCAGTCTCTTCCGTAACTGTATCGAGCGCCTCATGGGTTGATAACTGGTTTTTGGCTCCTTTTATTGTAAACTTTCGATTATAGAGCAGATCTTTAATTAATAAGATTGAATCGATATCTTTTTGTCTATACGTTCGATTTCCAGCACGATTCTTTGGGGGGGAAATCTGTCTAAATTCGGTTTCCCAATATCTGAGTACATAGGGTTTCAAGCCAGTTATTGCACTGACTTCGCCAATGGAATAATATAATTTCTTAATATTTTTCGGGTCGGTTCTCATTTGATTTCTTATTTAAAGTAATACTTTAAATTAATGTAGAGAGCCAGACGGATCAAATAGATTAAATTAATTCTTTAATGCATCCATCGGAGTTGTGAATTCTAATCCAAAAGCATCCGATACGCCTTTATGAGTTACCAATCCTTTAAACATGTTTAGCCCGTAGAGAAGCGATTCATCATTCTGTAGGGCATGAGTAATCCCGTTATTGGCAAGTATTTGAATGTATGGATTGGTTGCATTTGTTAATGCTGTTGTGGATGTATAAGGAACCGCACCAGGCATGTTGGCAACACAATAATGAATAATACCATCCACTTCATAGATGGGATCATCATGAGTCGTCGGCCTACACGTCTCAATGCAGCCACCTTGATCCACGGCAACGTCGACGATAACAGATCCGGGATTCATTAAACTTAGCATGTCTCTTGTTACCAGGTTCGGTGCTTTTGCACCTGGAATTAATACGGCTCCAATTAAAAGGTCAGTTCTTGAGAGAATTTCACGAATATTGTATTGATTGCTATAAACAGTGTGAACATTTTTTGGCATAACCTCATCTAAATACCGAAGACGGTTCAAATTGATATCCATTATATAAACATTTGCTCCAAGACCGGAAGCAATATGAGCTGCGTTTGTTCCAACGATACCACCGCCCAAAATTGTCACAGATGCAGGTTCCACTCCGGGAACTCCACCTAAAAGAATTCCTTTTCCGCCATGATATTTTTCCAGATATTTTGCACCTTCCTGCACAGCCATCCGACCGGCCACTTCGCTCATGGGAATCAATAGTGGAAGGGATTTATCCTCAAGCATGATTGTTTCATATGCAATTGCAGTTGCGCCAGTATCCCTGAAACTTTTTGTTAATATCTCGTCAGCAGCAAAATGGAAATAGGTAAACATAGTTAAGTCAGAATGACACATGACAACTTCATTAGGTTGTGGTTCTTTGACTTTAACAATCAATTCCGCTTGCTCAAAGATTTCTTTTGGTGTGTCCATTATCTTACAGCCAACAGATTCATAATCAAGATCAGAAAAACCGCTGGATTCGCCAGCGGTTTTTTCTATTAAAACATCATGACCGGATCGGTGGAGTTCTAAAGCGACATGAGGGGTTAATGCAATTCGATTTTCATGTGCCTTTATCTCTTTTAAAGTTCCGATAATCATATATGACTCCTTATTAGAATCGTTTTTTCCGGAATGGACGACGCCCCTTATCTCTTCCATGGTTACGATCACTTCTATCGTGCCGTTCTCTCTTGGGTCGTTCAACCCACCCTTCAGGTTTTGGCAGGAGTGCTTTTCGACTGAAGTCAAGTCGACCCTGATCATCAATTTTGATGAGTTTCACTCGAACATTATCGCCAGGTTGTAATACATCTTCCACTTTTTCAGTTCTATTCCAATCAATTTCTGATATGTGAACCAGACCTTCTCGACCGGGTGCGAATTCAACAAATGCACCAAATGTCATCAGACGGGATACAATTGCATCAAATTCCTGTCCTTCTTCCGGTTCAAAAGTGATGGCTTTTACAAGTTCGATTGCATCATTACATTTATCAACATTTGAACCAGCAACTGTTACATTACCATCATCATCAACATTGATTTCACATTCAGTATCCTCAATGATTTTTTTGATATTTTTTCCACCAGGCCCAATCAAGGCTCCAATTTTTTCAGGATTAATTGTGATTGAGAAAATCCGAGGAGCATATTTTGAGATTTCATTTGGTTTGGGCAACGCTTCGTTCATCAAATTAAGAATGTGCAGACGTCCTTCTCGAGCTTGCGCTAAAGCTTGCTCCAGTAAGTCAAAAGATAGTCCTTCAATTTTTAGATCTAATTGAATGGCATTAATACCATCTGCTGTTCCTGCAATTTTAAAATCCATATCACCAAGATGATCTTCAGCACCCAAGATATCGCTTAAAATTGCATGACGTTTTCCATCCGTAATCAAGCCCATCGCAATTCCAGCTACATGACTTTTTACCGGTGCACCGGCATTCATCAGAGATAAGGAGCCACCACAAACAGATGCCATGGAAGACGACCCGTTGGATTCCATAATTTCAGATACAATTCGAATCGTGTATGGAAAATCATCATAATCCGGCAATACTGGTTTAATGGCTCGTTGCGCTAAATTCCCATGACCAATTTCACGGCGACTTGTAAATCCAATGCGACCCACTTCCCCAACGCAATAAGGAGGGAAATTGTAATGAAGATAATAACTCTTTTTATAATCTTCATCCATACTGTCAATAATCAACTCCGAACTTTTAGATCCTAAGGTTGTTACAACCAACGCCTGTGTTTCTCCGCGGGTAAATAATGCTGAACCGTGTGTTCGATTTAAAAGACCCACATCGATGGATATCGGACGAATTTCGGTCGTTGAACGTCCATCGCTTCTTTTACCTGTTGATAGAACCTGTTCACGAAAAGCATTTTTAAACTGATCGTCAATAATAGACTTAATCGTTTTTTGTTCATCAGGGAAAGATTCATCTAAAGCTTCGAGAATTGCATTAGTCATTGACTCTTTAGTATTTGCTCTTTCAAGTTTGTCTGCTATTTTAACGATATCAGAGATTTGACTTCCAATTTTTTCATCAATAGCGGTAACTAACGCTTTATCCGGTTCAGGATAGACAAACTCAACCTTTTGGACATCCATTTCTGATAACAATTCATTTTGGAGGTCAATGATTTCTTTAATCACCACATGGGCATGTTTTAATGCCTCTAATATTTCAGATTCACTAGCTCCATTAGCCTCACCCTCAACCATTACAACTGTTTCTTGATTTCCTGAAACAATCATTTCCATATCGGAATCTTGTAAATCTGTACGTGTTGGATTGATGACGAATTTGTCATGTATTCTTCCAACTCGAACGGTTGCAATCGGACCATTCCAGGGGATGGTTGATGTCATTAACGCTGCAGATGCTCCAACACCTGAAAGCGTATCAGCCATATTTTCACCATCACTCTGTAAAACCGTTATGATGACTTGGACTTCATTTTTAAAACCCTTTGGAAATAAGGGACGTATGGGTCGATCGGTTAACCGACTGGTTAATACCTCATGTTCAGCAGGTCTTGCTTCTCTTTTGAAAAAACCACCGGGTATTTTTCCACCAGCATAATGTTTTTCACGATATTCCACCTGGAGTGGAAAAAAATCAATACCTTCTCTAGGTTCTTTGGACGCATTTACTGCAGCCAATATTACAGTTTCACCATAGGTTACCATTACGGAACCATTACTTTGACGAGCTACTTTGCCCGTCTCTAATCGCATTAATTTTCCTGCAATTTCTCTTTCTTTACTTATCATTCTATTTACTTATCCTCTTATTTTCAATTCCTTTACCAACTCCACATAACCTTCAGGACTTCTGCGACGCAAGTATTTCATTAGTTTCTTTCTTTTTGCAACCATCATAACCAGTCCTCGACGGGAATGATGATCTTTTTTATTATCTTTTGCATGTTCAGTTAACTCACGAATGCGCTTGGTCAGAATCGATATCTGCACCTCCGGCGAACCGGTATCCGTTTTATGTTTTCCATGCTTTTTCAGTATTTCTGATTTTTCTTCTTTTGTTATAGACATAATATCTCCTATAAATATTTTTTCATTAATTCGTTACAATATTGCTTATCATTTTGCAATTGATTTACTAACTGTTCTGGTGTGTCAAATTTAATTTCATCACGAATCCTCTCGAGAAACTCAATTTCAATTTCTTTATCGTATAAATCATTAAAGTCTTGTGAAATAAAGTGAATTTCTGCTACAAAATTCTTCTCATCAAACGTTGGTCTAGTTCCTAAATTACACATTCCATACAATGAGTTGCTATTAATCCTTCCTCTACAAAAATAGACCCCATTTTTAGGAAATAGTTGATTTTCTTCTACCGGAACAAAATTTGCTGTCGGAAAAGAAAGCCTCCTTCCCCTGCCGGCACCCTTTACCACTATTGCTTTAAAACCATAGACCCAACCAAGCTCAAATGACGCTCGTCTGATAAATCCATCCCATATTAATTGTCGTATGTGTGAACTGGAAAAAATAATCAAATCGTCTTTGACAGCCTTTACAATTTCACATGTGACTTGTTTACTTTGGCAATATTTTTTTAAAAAGTCCGGCGATCCTTCTCTGTTAAATCCGAAATGATGATCATATCCGATAATAATATGATTCGGATTAAAATTGCTAACAACTATATCATCCATAAATTTTCTGGGTGTTATAGTTGAAAAATTCTTTGTAAAAGGAATAACTAATACTACATCAACATATATTTGTTTTAATAAGGATAGTTTTTTATCAATCGACATAAGAAGAGGCAATGCCAAACCTTTGTCTAAAACATGCCGTGGATGGGGATCAAATGTGATGACTACAGACTGAACATTTTGTGTTTGTGCTTTAGATACAACTTTTTTGATAATTTCTTGATGACCGCGATGAAGCCCATCGAAAGAACCAATTGTCACAATCGAATTCCCCTTCTGTTTTATATCGTTAATAGATGTTAAGACTTCCATTTTTCCTGAAATTCCTCGATATGTAGAGCGTCATTAACCACATATTCTCCAACACTAAGACGGGTTAGTTCTATTAAATGTCCGACTGTTCCTAATTTCTCAGAAATATCACTTCCAAGAACTCTGATATAGGTTCCTTTTGAACATGTTACCTGGAATGTTATCAATGGCGAGTTGTAGCCAATCAAATCTATTGAATTGATATGGATTTTACAGGGATCGCGTTTTATCTCAATATTTTGACGAGCTAATTTATATAATCGTGTTCCATTTACTTTTTTTGCTGAAAACATTGGTGGTGTTTGCAATTGGTCGCCGAGAAATGATTGTAACACGCTATTAATTTTATCTACGGATAAATTTGGTATTTCTTTTTCTGACGTAATACGGCCTTCAATATCCAAAGAATCGGTCTGGATTCCGAGTTTTATAACAGCCCTGTATTTTTTCTTTGATGACGATATTTCCGCTAACTGTTTTGTGTCTTTTCCCGTGCCCAAAATAAGAACACCTTCTGCAAAAGGATCAAGTGTACCTGCGTGTCCGACCTTTTTTTCTTTTGTAATCATTCGGACTTTCTTTACCATTTCAAAAGAAGTCCACCCTCGGGGTTTATACATATTGAATATCATTCATTATCCTTATGGATTTCATTAAATAATTTCATCATATATTCCTCATGTTTAAGGGAGTCATCTTCATAAAATATTAATTCAGGTGTATTTTTCGTCCTGATTTCCTGTCCAAGATATTTTCTAAATGCTTTTGCTAGTGCATTTAACCCAGAATTCACACCTTCCCGGGATAATTTCTTATTCAAAACACTGTAAAATACTTTTGCGTACCGAAGATCAGGAGAAACGATCACTTTTGTAAAAGTAACAAAGCCAAGATGGGAAATATTGATATGTTTCGTCGTTATTTCGCCTAGAATTTTCAATATTTGTAATCCGACGCGATCCGTCCGTTTATAAGGTTTTTGTATGGTCAAGTTGTAATAAGAGTCCGCTTTATTTTTTGGATTTCATAGACAACTATTTTATCATCTGTTTTGAATTTTTGAAAGCCTTCGACTCCAATACCGCATTCAAGACCTTCTTTCATTTCTTTCACATCATCTTTAAAACGCTTCAATGAATTGATCGTTGATTCGTAGATAACTTCTTCATCGCGAATGATTCGTGCCTTTTCGCCCCGCTTAATGACTCCATCGTCCACTTTACTCCCGGCTATAAAACCAAGTTTTGGAATTTTAAATGTTTCTAATACAGTAGCATGTCCCAAAACATTCTCAACTTGTTCAGGTTCCAGTAAGCCCTCAAGGGCCAATTTCACATCTTCAACTGCATTGTATATCACATTATATGATCTAATTTCAACCCCTTCTTGTTTGGCAAGTAGTTTTGCATTTGAACTGATTTGTACATGAAACCCGATAATGACTGCATTCGATGCTGATGCGAGTAAAATATCTGATTCCGTAATCATACCCACCGCTTTATGAATTACTTGAACACCTACTTCTTCATGTTCGATTTTTTCCAAGGTTTCAGCTATTGCTTCTATTGAACCATCAACATCACCCTTAATCACTAGAGGAAGCATTTTAATTGAACCATCTTTAATCATTGCTGACATGGCATCCAATGATTGAGTAATCACTCGTTTTTGTTCAATTTCTCGTTTTAATCGCTGACGATCTGCTGCGATCCGCTTTAAATCTTTTTCATTTTTAAAAACAGCAAATATTTCAGCAGCTTGAGGGACTTTTTCAAATCCTAATACTTGAACAGATTCCGATGGACCCGCCGACTCAATGCGCTGTCCACGTTCATTCATCATTGCTCTAACTTTTCCTGGATAATTGCTGCAAAGGAACGAATCTGTTACTTTTAACGTTCCTTTTTGAATTAATACAGTTGCTATTGGACCATGTCCTCTATCCAGTTTTGAGTCTATGATGGTTCCCCGTGCCTCTGTATCCGGATTTGCTTTTAATTCTAAAACTTCAGCTTCTAATAATATTGAATTCATTAATTCCTCAACACCATCACCGTGTTTTGCTGAAATGGGTATTGCTTGAATTTTGCCACCCCAGTCCTCTACTAAAACTTCATGCTCCGATAATTCTCTTTTCACCCGGTCTGGATCAGCTGCCGGTAAATCCATTTTATTTATGGCGATAATTAAGGGTACTTCTGCAGCTTTTGCATGGTCAATTGCTTCAATTGTTTGAGGCATTACACCATCATTTGCTGCAACCACTACCACGACGATATCTGTGATTTGAGCTCCTCTTGCACGCATGGCAGTGAATGCTTCATGTCCAGGTGTGTCTAAAAATGTAATTTGTTGGTTGTCACCCACATGAACCTTATAAGCACCAATATGTTGGGTAATACCGCCGGATTCTCCCGCAACCACATTTGTTTTTCTGATAAAATCTAATAGAGATGTTTTACCATGGTCAACATGCCCCATAATAGTCACGACCGGTGGACGTGGTTTAGCGTTAGCAATGTCTTCTTCAGTATCTTCTGTTAAAAATAATTCCTCACCGACGTTTATAAATTTTTCCGCTACTAAATCAAATGAATCTGCCAATAGTTCAATAACTTCCCAATCAAGTCTTTGATTCATGGTTACCAATTTTCCCAGACCCAAACATTCTTGAATAATTTGACTTGCGTTTACTTCGAATATTTTACTGAGTTCTTCAACATTAGAAAATTCTGCAACTTTTACAGTTTTTTTCTCGTTTTCGCCAAGCTGTTCTTCTTCATATTTTTTATCTTTTTTATACTGTTTTTTCTTCCCCTTAGTATCTATTTTTGATAAGGTTTGTTTCACAGCGTCTTTTACACTTTTTTTAATTGGTTTATTTTTTTTATCGGCTTCTTTCTTTTTTGGTCGCGATGTTTGTCCAATTTGTGCCTCAATTTCTGAGAGGTCAATTTTTCGCATTTTTTGCTTTTTAGGCTTTTTGAGTTTCTTTTTTTCTTCTTCTTTAATTTTTTGTTCTGCTTCTTTTTTCTTTTTCTGCTCTTCTTCTCTTTGCTTTTCCTCCTCTTTTCTTTTCTTTTCCTGTTCCGCTGTAGTATTTTTTTCTACTTCTTCAATTTTTCGCTGTTCATCTAACGATAAAAGATTAATTTTTTTTGAAACTTTTTGTTGTTCAATAATTCTGGAATGATGAATTTCTCGTCTCACCTGCTCTTTTCTATATCGAGCAATACTTGCCATATCTTTTGCAAATTCAGATTCAATAAGGGTCACCGTTTCTTCATCAACAGGTGACATGTGGCTCGCGACATCTATACCGTGATCTTTAAGAAAATTTACTATTTCAGTGTGAGAAATATTCAGCTCTTTTGCAATTTGAAATATGCGACGTTTTGCCATGATTTATGACTCTATATCTTCCATTTTTATTTCAGAATCTTCAATAGAATCATCAGTTACAGATGTGTCAGATTCATTTGTGTTATTTTTTAATTCTTCAGACTTTTCTTTTAATTCAATACTTTTTTCCCTTTGATCACCTTCATTATTTTCTGATTTACTCTCATCAGCGAGGATTTCTTCTATATTCAATTCGTCCTCTTCCACTTCTTCTTGCTCTATCCGTTCAATAAAGGCTTGAACAATGTTAAAAGACATTTCCAAGTTTTCGCTATCAAAACCGTCGATTGCCAACAACTTATTTTCATCAGTATTAAGTAAATCAGATACGGTCTTTATATTATTATTGGCTAATAATTTTGCAAATTCTTCATTGAAATCTGGAACATCTTCCAATGCTGTAGCTTGATCACTTTGCTGACGCTCATATTCATTTTTGCTGTATGCATCAATTTTATATCCTGTAACTTTCGAGGCAAGATTTATATTGACACCTCCTTTACCAATTGCAAATTCCAGATCATTTTCATTGAATAGGGCCACACAGTATTTTCGATCGTCATCGATGTAAAGATCGATAGGTTTCGCAGGCGACAACGCTCTTGAAATTAATATTTCTGATTGATCGCTATGGTTAATAATGTCAATTTTTTCATTATTTAATTCCCTCACAATGGCTTGTATCCTGCTGCCGCGCATACCGACACATGCACCCACAGGATCAATTCTTCTATCTTGTGATTTTACAATAATTTTGGCCCGATCACCCGGATGACGGGCAATGGCTAATATTTCAATAATTCCATCGTCAATTTCCGGCACTTCCATTTCAAATAATTTGAAAAGAAAATGGTTGTCACTTCTTGATACAACTATTTCTGGTCCACGCGGTGTCACTTCTACTGATTTAACTACTGTTCTTATTGTATCTCCCCTGCGATAACGCTCGGAATGAATTTGTTCATTTCGTGGCATCCTCAGTTCTGCTTGTTCGATATTAATAAAAATATTTTCACGCTGTACTTGGTGTACAACACCAATGACGATTTCGCCAATTCTTTGAGCGTAATCTTCATAAATATAATGCTTTTCAACATCTTGGATGCGTTGACTGAAAAATTGTTTGGCAGTATTAACCATTCTTCGACCAAAAATACGTGGGTCTATTACTTCAACAAATACGTCACCAATTTCAAAATCTTCATCGGGTAATTCTTTTTGAGCGTCCTCCAATAATATTTCTAATACTGGGTCTTCTATTTTATCAACAATCGTTCTCTCCGCATATATCTCTATCTCACCCTTATCTATATTTATAATTACGCTGCAATTAGAATTTTCTCCACGCTCCTTCTCAATTATGTAAAGAAAAAGTTGTTCAAGAATACTTCCAAGTTCAGATCGCTCAACGTTCTTTTCCCTGGCTATTTCTGAAAAAACTTCTATTAATTCTCGGTTGATCACTTTGACTCCATATTCATTTAAATTGAATGACTACTTTTGTATCTAAAATTTTTGTCAATGATAATTGAAATTGGCCTCTATTTTTATTTCGAAGAAAAAGGGTTTCTCCATCAAAACCACTTAATTCTGCTTTGACGTTTTTTTTATATCCATCCTTATCATAAATGATATTAAGCCTTCTTCCAACATTCTTCCTGAATTGAAAAGGTTGTGTAAATGATTCGGTGATACCGAATGAAGTGACTTCCAGCGATGCACCGTCAGGATAATAATTGTCCAAAATGCCCGAATTTTGAATAGTTTTGGATATCCGGGTCGTGTCAACGAGTGAAATAGGGTTTTCACTATCTATAATGCAACGAATTAATCCTTTATGTGGATCTTCTTTCATATCCATCAAATAGAATCCTCTCGGAAGCATATTCCTAATATTATTTCTCAATTCATCCATGTCTATACATACGAAAAGTGGGCACGCAACCCACTTTTCGGGCGGAAAATTAAGTTCTAATAATTAGGTTTACAAGGTTAATGTTTCTCAGATTATTCGTCTGAATTGACTTGACTTAAACGGCCTGTAATCTCATCGATTTTATTTTGAACATTCTTATCAACATCTCCATGCTTTAAAATGCTATCCAGCAATAATTTAGATTCTTTATATTTGCCTATTTCTAAATAAAATTTAGCAAGGTTGAGTTGGGTTTGAATTTTTTGAAAATTCGTAGTAGAAGCGGAAATGGCTCGTTGATAGTATTCAGCCGCGGATTCAATATTTGAGTTGTTCTTTTCAATTTCTGCCAGTAGAGTTAGAGCGCTGGCATGAAATTCATCTGACGGATCCTCAATAAATTCATTTAGATACGATTTTGCTGTCAAATAATCTTCAATTTCATAATAATTCTTACCGAGTAAAAATAACCCTTTTTGAGCTGGTTTTGAGCCTGAGAAATCATCAACCAATAGTTCCAATTTCAACCGTCCATCATCCTTATCACCTTTTGTTAGACTAACCAATGCCTTTCCCAAAGCTGTTTCAGCAGCCTGGTTTTGTGTTAGTTTTTTATTATATATGTACGTAACGACGATAACCCCTAAAACTATCCCTATAGATAGTTGGATGATCTTCTGCTTGTTATTACTAAAAAACATTTTTATAGAATATAATCCTTCTAAAAATGGATCTTTTTGAATTTCTCTTCTTGTTATCTTTTTTCTTGCTTTGAACATTGTTGTTTCATCTCCAATGAATGATTGTATATTGGTGCCCACAAGAGGAGTCGAACCTCTGACACCAGGTTTAGGAAACCTGTGCTCTATCCTACTGAGCTATGTGGGCAAATCCGGCGGAAAAATTACAATAATAGACTAATTGAAAAAATAGGCAAAACTGGTTAATATTGTTCAGATACCAGGTCTCTATTCATGAGCTCAATTACAGCGTTACTCGGATCCATTTTATTATATATTACATCGTAGACAGTCTTGGATATGGGCATTTCAACTTGATACTTTTCACATAATTGATAAACTACCTCAGCGGTCTTGACGCCTTCAGCCACCATAACCATTTTTGAAAGAATATCTTTAATTTTCTTTCCTTTTCCAATTTCTTCACCCACAAATCTGTTCCGGCTATATTTACTTGAACATGTAACAAAAAGATCGCCAATACCGCTTAAACCAGCAAATGTACTCTCTCTTGCGCCCATAGCAACCCCCAATCGAGTGATTTCTGCAATCCCTCTGGTTAAAATGGCTGCTTTAGTGTTATCTCCAAATCCAATTCCATCACATATTCCTGCTGCGATTGCGATAACATTTTTTAACGAACCACCCAATTCAACCCCAAGAATGTCAGAATTGGTATAAACACGTAAGAAATTGGATGAAAATAGCTCCTGAACTTCTCGTGCATAATTATGATTTAAAGATGCAGCAACCAAAGTAGTTGGGATTTTTCTAATCACTTCTTCAGCATGACTTGGACCATACAGAGAAACTACATTGTTTTGGTCTTGATTTAATTCTTCACAAATAACCTGACTCATGGTTAATAATGTTTTCTGCTCAAGTCCTTTGGCAGCATTCACAATAATTGAGTCATGTATATTATAGTCGCTTAAATGTCGGATTAATTCTCTGACTCCATGGGAAGGGACAGCCACAACAATGAATCGTGCATCTTTGACGGACAATTTAAGGTTTGAAGTAAAATTAATTTTTTTATGTACTTTATAATTGCTTATTAAAGGGTGAATTTTATTTCTTTGAATCTTGAGTATTTTCTTATTGTTACGTTGCCACATAATGACTTTATGACCCAAATTAATTAAACCATCCCCTAAAGCGATTCCCCAACTTCCAGTGCCTAAAATTGTAATGCTGCTCATCATATTTCTAATATATATATTATGTTATACCTTATATATACTATCTATTAATTCTGCGTACTTTTTTTCAACTACTTTACGTTTTACTTTAAGTGTAGGAGTTAACTCTCCGGAGTCAACAGACCATTCATCAGGAACCAATTTGAATTTCTTTACGGATTCATATTTAGCAAAGTTTTTCATGGCTTCTCTCACTTCTTTTTCAAACAATTGAATCGTTTTTGGATTGTTAAGATAATCATTGTTTATTCCTTCTTCTACAGCCCATTGGTTCAAGTTCTCAAAGGCGGGAACAATCAACGCGGATATAAAGTTTCTTTTATCTCCTATTACAATTGACTGTTCAATATATTTCGATAATATTAGTGCATTTTCCATTGGAGCCGGAGCAACATTTTTTCCTCCTGATGTTACGATTAGGTTCTTTTTTCTATCGGTAATACGGAGAAATCCATCCTCATCAATTTCACCGATGTCACCAGTATGAAACCAATTATTCTCGTCAATGACTTCAGCTGTTGCCTCTGGATTATTAAAATAACCAACCATTACATTATCCCCGCGACATAAAATTTCGCCATCTTCCGCAATTTTAATTTCTACGCCTTCAATGGGTTTACCCACCGTTCCAAATTTGACTTTATTTGGAGTATTGATCGATATCACCGGGCTCGTTTCAGTCAACCCATAGCCTTCCAGAATAAGAATCGTAGCTGAAGCAAAAAATTCTGCGATTTCTTTCGATAACGGAGCTCCGCCAGACGCAAAAAACCTTAAACGACCTCCAACTTTTTCCTTAATTTTGGAAAATACTAATTTTTCAGCCAATCCAAATTTAAGACCAAGCATTCCTGTTGGCCGCTCTTGTTTAAGTAAAAATGGGGTTGCCAGTTTCCCAATTTTTATTGCCCACCAAAATATTTTTTGTCTGATTGCCGGGTCATTATTTACTTTATCAATAATTTTTGCATACATCTTCTCATAGAGACGAGGAACACTCGTCATAATCGTCGGTCTCACTTCTACCATATTTTCACCAACGGACTCAATTGATTCTGCGTAATAAATTCTTGCCCCACCGGAGAATGCAGAAAAATGACCGGCCATTCTTTCGTACGAGTGACTTAGAGGTAGAAAAGAAAGCAGGACATCTTGATTGCCAATATTTATGGCTTTGCGTCCGTTGACAATATTTGATACCAAGTTTTTATGAGACAGCATCGCCCCTTTCGGATTCCCCGTAGTACCGCTAGTATATATTAACGTTAGTAAATCATTCTCATTGATGGATTGACTATGATCTTTCAAATCAAAACCGGATTCATTTTTAAATGATTTACCTTTTTCCATCAATGATGAAAATCCGATCACATCCTGCCATGATTGATCACCATCGTTCATCAGGATAAACCCCTTAAAATTTGGACATTCTTCAACCAGCGATTTGGTTTTCTCTAATTGCTCTTCATTCTCCACAAAAGCATATTTTGTTTCAGAATCATTAAAGATAAATTTGATATGTGGATTGGTTAATGTGGGATAAACGGTCACAATAATAGCACCGAGTCCGGAAATACTATAATCTGCAATAGCCCATCGAGATGAATTATTGGATAAAATGGCAATTTTATCTCCTCTTTTGATACCGAGTGATTTTAATCCGGATCCAACCAATTCAACCGCTTCACCGATTTCTTTAAAGGTTTTCCCTTCCCAAACACCATTTACTTTATCAAATAAACTATATTTGTCTGCGTTATTTTCAACAGTCTGAAAAAACATTTCTGGAATTGTTTTGTAGGTCATTTTAATAATTCTCCTATAATATTATGTGCAAATATATAGACATTATTGTTAATATTTCGTCTTATTTATGTACCATAATCGCCGGGGTGGCGGAATTGGTAGACGCGTTGGTCTCAAACACCAATGGGGGTAACCCCGTGCCGGTTCGACTCCGGCTCCCGGCACAATTTTCGATTTTTTTCTTGCATCTTCTCATTTAAACTTTTACTTTAAGCGTGAAGGTGCTGGTTTGGTACCTTTGGTATGTGGAAGGGGTAGATATTCACTTA
Source organism: Fidelibacterota bacterium (assembly GCA_046861385.1). GTDB lineage: Bacteria > Fidelibacterota > Marinisomatia > Marinisomatales > TCS55 > JADFRD01. Next base: position 18,110 of record JBHHTW010000028.1, read on the forward strand.
GCACCGAGGTCTTCGTGAAATCTACCCCACTTTTTTTATCTTAATTCCTTTTATACCTTCGGTTGACCCGCCATTTTCGTATAGGTTTTTGATACATTCTATCAGCAACTTCACTTCAACTAATTCTTTAAGTTCGTTTTTTGATTCAAGTAAGCGATCCAAAGATTTTTCCAGTAAGTAATCACCACCCCTTTTTCGGCCACTGCTGTAATTCAAGTAGGCTCCAGTTAACATAATGAGTGGTTTTAAGAATAATTTTTTATTTTCATCTTTGACTTCCTTCCAACAATGCTCCCAGCTGATGTGAGCTTGATAATATTCCTGATCATTAAAATATTTAATCCCTTTATTGAATAATGCTAAGTCCATAATGTTTGTGAATAAAAAAAGGGCTTCATAATAAAGCCCTTTAATTTTTCCTCAATTGAAATTGATAATCTTTAATTCTTTTTCTTTTTATCCTTCTCAAATACCTTATCAGATACATTGTTTAGTTCATTTTCAAGCAATGTGAGCTGCTGCTGAATTTCTGATAGTGATTGTGTGGTTTTACGACGTAGTCTTCCAAGATCGTCTTCTAGATCGGCAATATCAGTTTCAACATCACCAAACCGTTTAAATGTTTCGCGTTCTACCTCGTCCAGATTGAATTGAACTTCTTCAATCATATCCACCAATGAATCAGCGGTCGCATTAATTAATTTTGTATTTGCAATAATATTGCGCTGTGCCTGTTGTAAGTGTTTTCCTCTGCCGATAAACTGCAAGTTTAATACTCTGAGGTCTTCCCGAAATTCATTATGAACAACGTCAACATGCTGTTTATCATTTAGATTTAATTCATCCATACGCTTAATCATTTCCCCGGACATATACTGAAAATAGCCTCCGGCTAGTATCAATATGACTAAAATACTAAATACAATTTTATCTTTTACTGTCATTCCTTTTCCTCAATAATCAGTTACTTAATGTTTCAAGTCGTTTTTCCCATTCGCTCATTTCTTTTTTCTCTTCTACAGGGGCTTGTTCTTCTGGAGCGGATTCCTCGGTTTTTCCAGCTTTTATATCAGCCAGCATTTTTTCTTTTAAGGTTGCATTTTCTTTGAGATCGTTCATTAATGAAAGAACTTCGTCATTAAAGTCAGCGATTGTATTATCCAATCGAGAAAGCAATTCACCCGTAAGAATTTTGCCGTAATTCTCACTTACCCCTTTTAGAAGTGTCGCAAGTTTTTCACGTAATATATAGTCTTCAGACATATTTAAATGAGTTTATTTGGTTGTTTATAAGTCTTCGAAATTGTCACGCATGAATTATAAATAACAAGCCATATTTTACGCATCTATCATAGATTTATCTTTTATACTATGAACTCGTTGTAATTCCACCTGTGTTAAACCATTTTTTGAAAATTCATCTATCAGCGGTAAATATATTTTTTTCTGTAATGAATAGGGTAACCAATCGACCGTATCCATTTCCGTCATGGACTTCCCACCACCTATAGATGTTTCAGATCCGCGTTTAAAAATATGTTTTTGAGCAATGATGTAGGCTTCCACGCGATCTTCAACTACAATTGCAAGAGAATAATCATATCTTCGAAAATCTTTTTTTACGGGCATGTTAATTGTTTTGATTAGATAACTCTCTTTAGTAAAAAATTCTATTTCATAACCTAAATTTTCTAAAACTTGACGACTTATTAACAATGCTTCTTCCTGGGAGACTTGGTATCGAAAGGATCTGACCATTCTTGGTGGATTAGGACAAAAAGAAAACTGCACGCTAAGGAGCGCAGCAAGCATGCATCGGGTTGCCAACATATTTAATAAATTTCAAATATTGAAGGGGTTTCTTCTGTTTTTATTTCTTCCTTTGCATTAATCATAAAATCAGGATTATAATAAACTAATCTTAAAAAACCTATATCCCCTTCCAGTAAACTAGTTTCTGTTTTGGGTTGTTGAACCACTCCATTAAGGACGAGAACGATTCTAGCTGGAGAAATATTCCATGAAGATCTAAAAAAAGCACGAGAGTATTTTACGTTGAGAAAGTTATTATACGAGGTTGATGGTCCATTGACTGTTTGGTCTGTGGAAAATGGGTTTCCATAAACTTCGCTAATATTTCCCTCGATTCGTAAAAAGAGTTCAATTTGCTTATCTAAATCATCATTTTCCAATTGGAAATCAATTTCTGATTTCCAAAACCCGCTATCGCTATACACAAACCATATTCTTACTGAGTCTGTACCAAGCCATCCAGACATAGTTACAGTTCTGTTATCAGCATCTGGTTGAGCAATTGACATATTTTCCAACGTGGGTATATTTGAAATATTTGAACCCCATTGGTATCCTTTGTAACCATATTCTAAACTGAAATCGCTATTTGTCCTTTTTGAAGTGTCTACCGAGTCTGCGATAAATGTTGAATCAACAATTGTCGTGTCCAAGGGCGTTTCTACTGCCACCTCTCCCTGCGCGATAATTAATGAGCAGATAAATGTTGGCATTAATATTCGTTTCATCGTTCCCTTACCTCGTTGATTTAAGTTTCACCTTATATAAAAAATACAAAGCTAATTATGTTAGTGCAAGAGCAAATATGCTACTTAATTACTGTGCCAATTCGGTTAAATCGTGGTACCCACGTATCCAAGTTTAAAGACATATATGCAAATAACGCTTCACCTAATATATGATTTTCCGGTACAAATCCCCAAAATCTGGAATCGAGACTATTGTCTCGATTGTCACCCATAGCCCAGTAATAGTTCTGATTGACGACATATTCTTCAAGCTCCATTATAGGTTGCCCATCGAATAATAAATCTCCTCTTGGCAGGTTTGTCGACCACGGATTAATTAAATTCCCATTTGGGTAATAGTCCTCGTACACTTTTAACGATTCTTTTCTTCGATACAAATCATCCGGATCGATTACAGTGAATTCGTATTCATAATTTTCATTTTTTAGAGTTAATTCATGCCCGTCAAAAAGCATGAGCTGCATCACCAATATTGCATTTTCAGGTTTAATAGGAATTATATCCCCTTTTTTGGGGATGACTAGTTGAGAAAAATTATCTTTATTCCCTTTACCTAAAAATATTTTTGGATCTCTTTTTCTAGGATCTGCCATCGGTAGAATAAAACGACCATGCTCAGGCAGCTCAAATTCTGTACCATTTACAAACACTCTCCTTTTAACAATTTCCAGTGTATCCCCGGGCTCGGCAATGCACCGCTTGACGTATTTTAAATGAGGGTCTCTTGGATATTTGAAGATAATCACATCACTTTGATGAGGATTTTTAAACTCTGGGAATCGATAATACGGAATTGAAAAACCAATATCAGTGTAAGGTATTCCGATCCAATCGGGTGTTCTCATTCCATATACAAAGCGGTTGCCGATAAGAAAATCACCCACCATGATGGTTTTTTCCATGCTCCCGGTCGGAACAATATATGCCTCTACCAATGTGACTTTTAGCGTAAAGGCGATGATCACTATGATGAATAGAGATCGCGTTTCATTAATAATTTTATTTTTATCCATGATAGAATTTAGGAGTTATGTTTATATGAACAATGATTAATCAATTTCGATACCTTTAAAGTGTTTCAAACTGGGTCCGCTCTTTTGTATGGTGACAGCATATACGTCTAAGCGTATATCTTTTGTCACTTCATTATCCATTAAATATTTATCGACTGATTTTGTTAATTTTTTTATTTTTGATGCATTCACTTGATTTTCAACACCACCCATGGTTTTACTTGCTGCTGTCTTTACTTCAATAAAAACTAGTTCATTATTTTTTTCAGCAATAATATCAATTTCACCATACGGTGCGCAATAGTGATTTAATGATACAATTTTGTATCCTTTGTTGTATAAGTCCAAAGCAGCTAATCGTTCCCCCAAATGTCCGACTTTTGTATTTTTCTTTAGCCACTGAATGGTCGGAAGATGTTTATATACCGGATTGAATGTTCGTCTGTGAATCGGTGTTGCTTTATGCTCTATTAATTTTTCAATATGTTTCTTTGTACCGTATCCCTTATGGTGCGCAAATCCGTATTCAGGAAAAATGATGTCATATTGTTTCATAATTAAATCACGAGTGACTTTGGCAATAATTGATGCTGCTTTAATAGAATCAACCAAATCGTCTCCGTGTATTATTCCTTCATTTGGCACAATTTGATTTGGTAGAGCATAGCCGTCAATTAGGGCTTTTTTGGGTTGGGGATTTAATGATCCCAATGATTTGAACATGGCTTTATGAGTTGCTTGAAGAATATTTGTTCTATCAATTTCATCCCTATCCACTATTCCAACTCCGATAGAAATGGCGTGGGTATTGATATATTCGAACAGAATTTCGCGTTTCTTTTCAGATAATTTTTTTGAATCAGCTAATCCTTCGATGTGGTGGTCTTCGGGTAATATGACAGCAGCAGCCACCACCGGACCTGCCAAAGGTCCCCGACCGGCCTCATCTACTCCTGCGATTAATTCCATTTATATTCCTTAATATCTTCCCCGTCAGATTTTAACCAAAAAGCTCCACTTAAATCGGTTCTGTGAATCTTAATTTTTCTCGATTTGAAACGGTCAATAACAAACGGTGACGGATGGGAAAATTTATTCTTCCACCCAACAGAAATTACAGACATTTTTGGGTTTACTAAATCTAATATTGACTCAGATGAGCTTGTAATAGATCCATGATGTGCAACTTTTAAAACATCTGATTTCAGTAAGTCTTGATAGGGAATCAATGATTCATCGCCTTCAAATTCAAGGTCACCTGTAAATAAAATACTCGTTTTACCATAAATCAATTTAAATACGATACTGGAATTATTTACATTATGCGCCGAAGCAGCAAATAAAGAATCGGGGGCTAAAATTTGAACAAATACATTTTTGGATAACTTTCTCGTTTCTCCGCGTTTTGGATGCTGAATCATAATTGAATTAGAGTCTGAATATTCTACGATTTTACGATATGTCCAGGATTTATACGGTAAATAGGTATCCCATAATGTATCGATTTTAACTTCACCTAATAACGAGACAATCCCTCCAATGTGATCATTGTGCGGATGACTCATTACTACCCAATTGAGCTCATGAATCCCTAAGTAAGTCAAAACGGGTAAAACGACATCTTTCCCCATGTCATTATAACGATTTCTCTCACCTGCATCAATTAGCATGATTTTGTCATCAGGAAGTTTTACTATGATTCCGTCTCCTTGTCCAACATCTAAAAATATCACATCAAGTGTTTTTTCATTAAACGCCCATTTCCATACAGAATAATTCAGTACAAATAGAATGATTAAGAATCCGTATTTCCTTCGAATTTCATTAAAAAACAACACAATGGATAGTAGAACTAAATAATATGCAATCATTTCATACGGCGTGAAACTCATTTTTAAAGTTGAAAATGAAAATGTTGAAAATAAATGAGTATTAAAGGTAATAATCTTTGCAATCAGCCAAGCGGTGTTTCCGAGTACATACCCAATTCCCGGTATCCATCCTAAAAACAAAATAAAAAATCCAATTCCAACTAAAACGCCTATCAACGGAACGATCAGCACATTGGCAATGAGAGCAATCAATGGAAATTTTCCAAAAACAAGGATGGTGAGTGGTAAAGTACCGATTTGCGCCGCAATGGATACCAAGAATAATCCCCAAATAAATTGAGGTACTTTATGACCGATATTACTTACTTTTAATTTTTCCGGAAGTATTGTTTCAAACCAATTATAGAAAAAGATAATAGATGCAACGGCTAAAAAACTCAACTGGAATCCCAAATCAAATAAGTCCAGCGGTCGAAAACATAAAATACCCATGGCAGCTCCCCCAATAATATTCCATATATTTGCCGTTCGATTAAATACAGGTGCCATTACATATAGAGCTGCCATGATAGTTGCTCTCACAACACTCGCTTTCCCTCCAGTTAGGATTACGAAAATAATCAGACCAAGAATGACAACAATTCGATCGGCTCCCCAAGGGAGATGAAACATATTTTTAATGAGGAGCAGCACGATTAAAACGTAGCCAACATGCAGTCCGGATACTGCCAATACATGTATCACCCCTGTTTTAACAAATGATTCTTTAATACTTGGATCAACATCGGACTTATCACCGAGAATCAAAGCGCTGAGTAATCCAGCAGCATCGCCTGGCGCATATTCATTAAAATGAGACCGGATTTTATTTTGAATGGTGTAAATGAATCGCCCAAAATGGAATTTTGAATTTCTCCGAACCGTCACATAGTCATTTTTATCAGGGAATATCCAACCATATATATTTTTTCGATTATAAAATGATTGAAAATTAAATTCACCGGGATTTCTCACTGAACTGATTTGTTGAAAATCCCCAAATCCAGTTAAAGTATCACCGATAGTAGCGATCAATTTGGTTTTTTGATAGAGCCAAATATGGATATTTTGAATATCGAACAAATTCAACCGATATTTATAACCTGCCTCTGTTTCTTTTATTTCTGCTATCTCTCCGCGAAATTCAATTTTCGAGTCATGGAATTTATTAGCAATGGATTTCAGACGGTTTTGGTGGAGCAGAGTCGTTTGCATCCTTTGGGATCCAAATGCAATAAAGCAGATCAAAACACCTGAAATGAGTAAAACATCTTTTTTATTAAATAATAAGCCAACACCGACAGTAATTAAAATAATTACAAGACTACTGCAGTTAATAAATTCACCAAGTATTAACCCTATAATAAATGCGAGACTGATATATACAAAGGGTGTTTTTTTATATAAGTGAACCATTCCCATTTGGTCATAAACGATTTAAACTTTGATGAAAAGGCAATTGCCTCCCATGAATCATCCGTGTAAACTTGGCTTCAATTTTTAAACAAATCAAGGTGACTATGAATAAATCAAAAGCTGGAATGATCTCATTTTCGATTATTTTAATTGTATTGGCAATGTTCGGTGTAGAGTTTTATGAAGGCATTTGGTCTTTTCCTTCATTTTCTCCCATACCTCTAATGGTTTTTGCTCTGGTTGGTACCGGTATTTTCATTACCATAAAATTAGGGTTTCCACAGTTAAGGTATCTCAAGCATGGGATCAATGTCACTCGAGGAAAGTACGATAATCCCGAGGATGAAGGTGATCTCAACCATTTCCGCGCACTCACAACTGCGTTATCAGCCACCGTTGGGATTGGCAATATTGCCGGAGTAGCAACGGCAATTTATTATGGTGGTCCCGGTGCTATATTCTGGATGTGGATCACTGCATTTTTTGGTACCACCCTTAAATATGCAGAATGTTCATTGTCTTTAAAATATCGAGATATCGATAGCAATGGAATGACAGCAGGTGGTCCTATGCATACGATTGAATCCGGAATGGGAAAACACTGGAGATGGATGGCTGTAGCTTTTGCCAGTTTTGCAATCATATGTTCTTTTGCTACGGGAAATGCGATTCAGGCGTTTACTGTTTCTGATCAAATTTATTCCGAAGTATCACAATTCCTTGGAACAAATCATTTTCTTACATTGAAACACCACATTTGGACAGGTTTTGAATTATCGGTTCAGCAAGTGATCAATGGTTTCGTTCTTGTGGGAATCATTGGAATGGTTATTATCGGCGGCATAAAAAGAATTGGACGCGTAACCGGTTATCTGGCACCCATCATGGCTATAATTTATGTTTGTGCTGCTTCTCTAATCCTTTTGGTTAATATTGATAAAATTGGATCCAGTATTTCATTGATTTTTGAAATGGCTTTCAACCCGCCTGCAACGATCGCAGGTGCAAGTGGAGGAATTTTATTAACCATGCTTTGGGGAATAAAACGTGGATTATATTCCAATGAAGCCGGTCAAGGCAGCGCCGCCATCGCCCATTCCACCGCGAAAACTAAATATCCTATCCGAGAAGGCGCTGTCGCCATGCTGGGCCCCTTCATCGACACAATCATTATTTGTTCCCTGACCGGTTTAGTGATTATTTCCACAGGCGCATGGCAGCATACACAATTTTATATGAATATTACCGATCCAAACTTGCCGCATGTTAAAGATATACTTGAAGTGGGGTTATTTAACAGCAGCCTTTTAACATCCTATGCATTTAAGGAAGGACTGAGCTTTTTGTTTAATTACGGTGATAAAATTGTGACAGTATCTGTGCTTCTATTTGCGATTTCGACAGCAATCAGTTGGTCTTTCTACGGTGATCGCTCCACACATTACTTATTTGGTCAAAAAGCAATTTTACCATATAAATGGGTCTTTCTGGTATTTGTGTTCATTGGCGCTATAGCAGAGTTGGATGCCATTTGGGCTTTTGGTGACGCTGCGCTGGGATTTATGACCTTCCCGAATTTAATATCGATAATTTTTCTGTCGACCGCGCTAAAGAAAATGACAAAAAAATATTTCTCACAGGAACATATCCTCTATAAAAAATAAATCATGGATTTGAACCACATTCAAGATGTGGCTGTGAAAGCGGCAAAATCTGCAGCAGAACTGATTTTATCCGCCAATGAACTACCGAAAGTTGCTAACTATAAAAGTAAGGCTGATCTTGTAACCAAAACGGATACTGAGTCCGAACAATTAATCTGTAAAATGATTAGTGAAAATTTTCCAAATCATGGGATTCTCGCAGAGGAATCCGGCGCTCATTATCCAAATTCAGATTATCAATGGATCATAGATCCTTTAGACGGTACAACTAATTTTGTTCATAATTACCCTGCATTTGCTATCTCTATCGGTGTTTACTACAAACATAAGCCAATGGTCGCTTGTATCATTGAACTGCCCGTATACCACATCTATACGGCCGTAAGGAACCAAAGAGCATATTGCGATGAGTCAATGATTTCCGTATCAGCAGTGAATGAGTTGGATAAATCACTTCTTGTGACAGGTTTTGGTTACAATCATGATGTTTTATGGGAAAGAAATATGGAATTATTCAAGCGATTCACTGATACCACCCAAGGTGTTCGCCGTTTAGGAGCGGCTGCAGTGGATTTATGCCACGTTGCCTGCGGAAAAGTAGATGGATTTTGGGAATTTGATCTTAAGCCATGGGATACAGCAGCCGGAATACTTTTGGTTCTAGAAGCCGGCGGGAAAATCACACAAACAAATGGTTCGGCATTTTCTATATTTGACAATCAAATTCTGGCGTCAAATGCTCTTATTCATAAGGAAATGATGCAAATTATCAATTCTTGATTATAGTCGCGAAGCCTGGAAAGAATCGTAAAGGATAAGACCGAATCTTTGCTGAAGTTCTTGTTAAGTTGTTATACTAATTTTTAAAAAGAACTTTTGGATAAATCTATAGCTTCCGAAAAGTTTTTTGGTTTTTTTATTTACTATTTTCCATTTCACATATTTCCTGCCTGACCGGCAGGCAGGCATCTTACATCTACCGTCAGATATTTAGAGATCGTCCCGTCCAATATTCACTACGTCATTAAATGTCAACCTTCCATTCCCGGTGACCCTCCCAATCGTTGTAGAAGGAACACCAATTGTCATGCAGATACGTTCAAATTCCATTAAATCACTTTCTCTAATAGACACAACCACCAGCCCTTGTGTTTCACCGAATAACATTTCATCCTGACGTAATTTTCTGGATAAATGTATTCGTGCTCCCAATTCTTTATCTGATTGACTTAATGACTTTGCAATCGCCACAACCAATCCACCATTTGATACATTACTGACGGATTGTATTAGTTGCGTTTGAATACCCTGTAATACAACTTCCTGCAGACGTGATTCCATACCCAAATCCACAGATGGAATTGATTCGATGGATAATTTTTGAATTTCCTTCTGATACAGGGAACCGTTCAATTCGCCGCGATGGCTTCCCAACATTGTGATAAAATCATCTTCTTTTTGAAATGACTCATTTATCCCGATGGCATCATCTATTTTTTCACCAAAAACGCATACTTCCAAATCAGGTCGTGGATTATCAGATGTTATCAGTGGATTAATCAGTTTCATATTCAATAATCGACTGGTTTCTTTTGCTCCTGAATACAACTCCTGGACTTCCCATTGATCATCGTTTTTTCTTAAATCTCTCCCATGCATTATTATGGTAACGCCTAAGGGCTTATACCCTTTTATGACTAACTGCCGGCTTGCATTGGCAATGAGAATTCTACTCCCGGATCTAATATGGTTTTCTATTAATTGACGGTTATCCGGAACAGCTATCGCAATATGATGATGATTTCGATGATAAATGGCTGTGGTACCGATAGAATATTTTTCAGGTTTTAAATGACCATATTTTTCTTCACTGACTCTCTTCCAGATTGATAATACAATATGGGAATAGTTTTTCAATTCCTTTTGAATCTTCGTACCCAACTGTTTTTCCGGTTTTTTTATAATAGGAGTTAATGTTTGTTGAGTAGGTTCAGTTGAGTAAAACGATGCAAGGGATACATTTGCCTCCATTTTATTGTTAATAAATAGAGAAATGAATCGGGCAGATTTATATCGCCCTATTATTTGACATATCAACCCTTGTTCATCAATCAAGCTTTTAATTTTGACTAATAATTCTTGATTCCCCATACACAAAATACCACAAACTTTATTATTCGATAACATTTCGATATCCTCGATTTTGGAAAATGTCAAATCTAAACCGAAGGAATTTTTCGATATATCAAGGAGAGCATTGCCCAAGGAGGCGGCATTAACTATAATAATACCGGACCCATCAAACTTTTGTAACTCAGAACAAACCTTCTTCATATTTGCCCCGTCGTGGATAAATAGTATCGATTCATCTCCAAGAATTGGATTAACCCATGTTTTATCATTCTTTCTTATTCCAACGGATATGGTTGACCGGGTTCCTTCATATCGAAGAGCCGGAGTTAATCCATAGGCATGCTGTGTTCGTAATGAAGATGCTTTTAGGATAGAATTTTTACTTTTATTGCCTATTATGAATGTGTGCGACTCTGTTTGGAGAAGTGGTTTATTATTTTCTGAGAATATATTCCGAAGGGCCGGAATGGGATGACATAAATATCTTGAATAATGAAAATGTTTTAGAAGAGTATATTCAAGTTCAGACGGTTGCCTCCCCATTTGAGAAGTGACTTTATTTTCACTAAATTCAAAACGATCGTATTTTTTCAGCATGGTATTATCTCCTGTATGTGTATTATACGTAAACGGGTTCCCTGAATACAAAATACGGAATGAATCGATTGTATTATATAAATTATTGTTGGCAGTTATTTTACTGACGACCTTTCAAAGCCGTAGTAAAATGTATGTACAAGGCGATAGATTAATCCTCCTATATATTATTAAATCTTGATCCAATTTCTGAGAATCAGCAAAAGCCGATCCATGATAATCTCAATGTTATTTTATCCAAAAAATGATAAATATCTATACAATCTGATTTATGATAAAATAGAAGGTGTAAAGTAATTATTTAGGTCGTTTACGATAGGAAAAACATAAATGGCACATCGATAGTATAAAAACATTAACATCGGGAGACTAAGCCATGAATGAACATAACGAAATAGCTCTGTGGCCGCGCCGTAGCTCCCAGCGAA
>JBHHTW010000063.1:0-7249 GCA_046861385.1 Fidelibacterota bacterium
CCATTAAAATTGTAGTTATTATGTAAATAGATATTATTTTTTTCATTTTGATTTTACTCCCTTCTTTTATAACTAACGGATTAACATTAATTTTATAAAGTTTTTGTGGGAATCTATAATCAACTCCAAAATATAAATACCTGAAGCCATTTCATAACCTGTATTATTTTTCCCATCCCAATTTATTTTATAACTTCCATGAATGAATTTCTTGTCTACTAATACAATAATTTCATTTCCTAATATATTATATATAGTTAATTTAACATGGCTTTGTTTAAATATATCATATTTTATTATAGTGCTCCCATTAAAGGGATTCGGAAAATTCTGATATAACTTAAACTTCGAAGGGATATTTATAATTTCCTCATTTATACTAACCGGAGGGTTATTGAAATCAATAATATTTACCCAAATAGTATCCCAACCCGTCTCGAGAGTAGTCCAAGCAGTATAAATTTTATTATTTTTAATATCAACACTTGGAAAAATTTGATCCCTTAAGGAATCTCTTGTTGATACTCTATAATTTTTCCCAACAAATTCATTATCAGGAGAAAACCTCTGAGCTAATAAATATCCTGGTGTAGAATACGTCTCCTCGTGTTCCCATATGACTATTGTATTACCATCATTATCTGTTGCAATATCAGAAAAAGATACCACATATGTTGAATCCATATTGATCCTAACACTATTTCCCAATGGTGTTCCATACATATTAAATCGACGTAAATAAATATTTTTTTCCAAATTTGTAAACTCAGCATTAAATACTATTGTAAACTCACCATTAGGATTCATAATAACACTAGGACAGCAGGCACTATTAAAGTCTGGGTTTTCACTAATTATAAAACTGGAATCTAAGGGTGTGCCATCTTTGGAAAATAACCGTCCAAATACTTTATCACTTCCAAGCCGATCATCCATCCAAACGACTATAAAATTAGGACTTTCATCATTACTAGCAACACGTGAGAGTGTAACTGAAATATCTCGCTGTTCAACTCGATCAGTGGTGTTTAGATCACTTAATACCAGGTTTCCTCCAACATGCATCAATAAGTCAGAAGATATTTGACCATAAACCGCTTTTCCTACTGGACCATCCCCATTCCAAACAACTATTAGTGTAGTGTCGGTCAGAAATGTGACATCAGGATTAAAACGTTCAGCATCAAAGTAATTATCATTAAACATCACGTTTCCTGATATTGTATCACCATTAAGTGCTAACAATTGGCTCATAATAAAAGAATTAAAAGAAAATGAATGTCTCCTCCATGTCACTACGACATATTCTTCATTCACAGCAATACCACTGGGATTTGCGGTGAAATTATCATAAGATATATTTTTAGGTTCTGTAATCGGAAAGCCTAATGAATCTAAAAGCTGGTAGTATATCCCATTTCTATTCCAAGTAGTATGAAGTTTACCATTTACATCAACCTTGACACAGGCGGATCCTGCCGAATCAGATAACATGAAATCATTTCTTATTTGTGCATAAACCATACAAGAACAAATAAATAAATAAAATAACAGAAAAGGGGTTCTCATTTTATAATACTCATTTAATGTATCATGTCCGTTGTCAAAGCCTTTTGGACATATTTACGTTCTAGCTAAGAGAGTGTCTTGATGTGTAGAATATACTCCAATGTAACATATTTTTTTCAATATTTATAAATATAAGCATTATAATATAATTACCAATCACTGCAAATTTATTTTTGAAAACAAATTCAAGAAACTACTTAAGAAAATAATAATAAGAATTCAATTTAACAATAGGCCCTATCCACTATTTTATATAAAAGTTGAGCCTATCAAACAAATTATTACATAAATCATAGCGTACCAATAGCGTACAATACTTCTTTTGTCGTCGGTAAACCAACGGACTCATAATTTGTTGGTCCGGGGTTCTCCCGATAAATCGGAACTTCGCTCGATATATTAGTTAAATAAATCAATCTCCTACCCAGCGAGGGTTTTTGTTCGAAATAGTACTTTAAAGTTCCCGGCTTAACCTTTCGTATTCCAGCCCAGCCTGGCCCTCTAATTCATAAATATAATTTCCGATTTTGCCGCATACATTATCTCTAATACATTTCCCTGCCACCTTGATTGCATTTGAAATTGCTTTTTCATTGGACCGTCCATGAGCAATGATAACCATCTTCTCAAAACCAAGCAGGGGAGCGCCGCCATATTCTGAATAATCCGTTACCTCTTTTAGCAAGATTAAGCCCTTTCTTAAAAATAGAAGTCCTAATTTCCATGCCACCCTGGCCTTAAAAGCCATTTTGGATAGTTGACGCACACTCCGGGCAGCACCTTCAAGAGTTTTAATAACAATATTACCTACAAATCCCTCCGTTACTACCACATCGACCACACCACGTAAAATATCTTTACCTTCTACATTACCGATAAAATTCAGATTCGGTATATTTTTCAATAACTGAAAGGCACTTTGCATTTTTTCCCCACCTTTAGTTTCTTCTTCTCCGATATTCAAGAGGGCTACTGTTGGATTTTCCACACCGCGGATATCAGCGACATAAGCAGCGCCCATAATAGCAAACTGAACTAATTCTTCCGCTCCGCATTGTACATTAGCGCCTATATCTAACATAAGGGCAAGGTGATCATTCTTTTTAAATTCATTCAAGGTGGGGTAAACAGTGGCAATAGCTGTTCGGCGTACTCCAAGAATCCGCGTTAAATATTTTGCCGCTGCAAGTATGACGGTCCCGGTGCTACCGGCAGATACCAATGAATCTGCCCTCCCCTCATTCACCAATCTGGCTGCGACTAGAATAGAAGCATCCGGTTTTTCATCGATAGCTTTTCGGGGAGATTCGTCCATTCCTATCACTTGTGATGAATGTACTATTTCAATTGCCCCATCAGGATAGGACGCGCCTTTTAGTGACTTTTTGAGTTCTTCTTTGTCCCCGACTAAAAGTATTCGAACCGGGTGCGCATTTGCAGCAATGACAGCGCCTTTCACATTGGGTTCAATCCCATTATCGCCGCCCATGGCATCCAAAGCAATTGTTATTTGTGGATTACTTGACATAAGTATTTGCTATCGAAGTTAGTTATTTAACACAATAATTCCCATTAAGATTGATGGCATCTTGTCCATTGGTGGCGTTTTCATCGATTAAAAGATTACTTGTCTGCAGTACATCTTGGTTTATATCATCATCCTGATCTTTTGGGATAGCCTTAATAAATCTCGAAAAAATCGGATATATTTGTCAAAGAGACAACGTAGACAAGTAAGACCTTTTCCATCAGAATCTCCTCACCGATGGCGGTTATTTCATGTTGAATCACCTAGGGAAAAACCTAGTTATCTCTTTAGCGCACTACGTGAAAGCGCATAAAAAGGATAATCGAACAGTAATATTTGACGGTACTGGCCTGGCAGACAAACTTTATGATCAGCATAGATTTAATGTCCTTGAATCCATTGATAAACGGAATTATTCCTACCTTCATCTTCACATATACCCAAAAAACCTGTCAATGACGTTCTATAAAGATAAAGCCAACAAGAAGTTTTATGATGAATTCTGTAATACAATCGACCAAATTTCCACTAACTCTAAAACATTGGTGGTTGGATACAAAGATTATCTGAATGAATTCAAAAGCCGACTAAAAGGTGCCAACTATTATTTTGATTACTGGGGTAATTTGCTTGGGAAAAATGATTACTCCAAAGCGGTGATTGTATTCTTCACAGGTGTAATTGATTTCGGGAATAACGTGTACTCTGCCTACGCAAAGGCTCTAAGTGGAAATAATCCAAATCAGGATTTAAAGAAAGAAAAGGATGATATTAAAACAAATCAAAAACTGGTTATGCTGTATCAACTTATTTATCGGTCTCAATTACGTCAGTATACCAAGGACGAGGTTAACGTGTATCTACCTACCACTATGAAATTGGCAAATGACCTGCATTCAATGTTTCATGGAAGCAACCTTCATTATGATTGGTCTCCAAAACCTGATCCTCACACATGTGTTCTATTGCAGATAATGAACAAGTATACTGGTGTCTCTGATAATGATATTATTCGCTTGTTTGTAAATCAGGAAAAAGTACGACCCAACCTGGATGCTTTAAAGCAAGTCTGGCCTAATAAAGATAAACACGGCTGGAACAAATTACGTAATCAGATCGCAAAAGACGAATTAGACAAATTAAGCGGCGGTAGCAAATAATAATACAGGTATTTGGATCCCAACCAACGCTGATTGTGTGGGTTTGGGTGGGTTACTTTCTCTATATATATAAATGTAAAAAGTAAACCGGTTGATTGCACATATAAGCGGTTATAGAATATCCATCTGTTCGCCTATCTAATACTTATCCACAAACTGTTTCCGTTTTCGTTTTTCTAATAAATAAATGTGTGAAACCAATTTGCCCTGTTTACTTTAGTCGCACTTGGCTTAGAAAAATAGAAGCTTTCTGTTTTATGCCTATCGATCTGGCATATATATTAAGATGACTGTTTGCATTCAGGCGGTTATGCAAGGCTACCTGTTGAAACTAAAGTTATTCTAATTACATGAGGTAAATACTAACTTCCAGCCATGAATTATGAAGGTCAATCGGAGGAAAAGATCAAAGCCGCCTTGATGTTTGGTCATTTCGATCAGCTGGATGGAATCCTAATTGAAGCTATAAAATCAGGAGTGAAACCATCAATCCTACGAAATACATACGAGAAGCTTGGAGACCACCACACCCAGTATAAAAGGTGGTTTGAGTCGTTAAAAGCATATGAGGCCGGCCGTAAATGTGTACCCTTTCATCCCCGTCACGTAAATAAGGAACTCAAAGTTCTCAAAGAGTTTTGGTCCAAGGCTAAAAAAGAGCTGACCGCCAATGACATGATTGCATTAGGTAGATTTATTGAGGATATACTGGAGGATTACCAGAGGCCTGAGATTCGGAACTTCTACGGGCCAACTATCGAGATCGGTGAAGTCATGCTGGGTGAAATAGTAGAACGGATGAGAGGGGCTTCCACTAAAGCCAAGTCACCGTATTCTGCAGGTTTATCTCAACTAATTATAAGCAAATATGCATATCTGACTGAAGAGGAGAGGGCCAAAGAATTTGGCAGGATTATGGGGAAAGCGTTGAGGAAGATTGCAATAAACCGGAATGATCAAACCGCAAAGATTATTACTGAAGAAGGGACTGATATGTCCGTTGTGGAAAACAAATAGACTGCTGTAATTGATATTGGAGTACAATGGTCAGGCACGATTATAAATACGATTCAGACGGCTATATCTACCCTGTAATTGGGGAGCATTCATTGGAAAAGCATAAAATTGTGTCATATTATGCTGAAATGTTTGCCACGAGTATGAAAAATAGTTTTACGAATCGTGTATATCTCGACTTGTTTTCAGGGGCGGGAATTGCTGAAGTGCGAGAGACTGATAAGATAGTCGAGACATCAGGACTACTAGTAGGTTCGGTAAAAACACCATTTGATCGTTATATATTTTGTGACCAAAACGATGAATGCCTTAAGGCACTAAATCATCGATTCTCCAACAAGTATTCTGATCTGGATGCACGATACATTTCCGGCAATACAAATGATAATGTTGATGAAATAATATCCAACCTTCCTTCTTATTCCAAATCAAACCCCATGTTAACCTTATGTTTGGTAGATCCATTTAGTATTGGCAACCTTCAATTTTCTACGCTTAAATCACTATCTAAATTTCGAATGGATATGATTGTTTTATTACCGACTGGCATGGACGTAACTCGTAATGAACAACGTTATATGGATGATGAAAATGAAACTGTTATTGATTTATTTCTTGATAGTAGAGAATGGAGAACGAAACGTCTACAACGAGAATTTATTGGTAAGGGATTCGGATCGTTTTTATTGGATGAGTTTAATCAAGTTATGAGTAATATTGGTTATATTCCATGTAGGTCAGAGGAAGTTGTTACCGTGAAATACAGACCTAAAAATGTAGAATTGTATTTACTGGCATTCTACTCAAAAAGTAATTTAGGGAAGGATTTCTGGATGAAAACCATACGTAATACAGATCCACAGGAGAATCTTTTTTAATATGGCAACAAAATCTTCAATTGAATGGACTGAATCAACTTGGAATCCTGTAACCGGTTGCACAAAAGTCAGTAGTGGGTGTAAAAACTGCTACGCCGAGCGCATGGCAAAGCGCCTACAGGCAATGGGACAAGCCAATTATAAAAACGGTTTCAAGGTGACACTTCATCCCTATACTCTTAAGAATCCGCTTATTTGGAAGAAACCACAAATGATCTTCGTCAATTCAATGAGTGACTTGTTTCATGATGCTGTTCCCCTTTCTTTTATTCAAGAAGTATTTGATGTAATGAATAGCGCTTCATGGCATACCTTTCAGGTTCTCACGAAACGGTCGGAAAGACTGCTAGAGTTAAATTCAGAATTAACTTGGGCGGACAATATATGGATGGGAGTTAGCGTAGAAGATACGTTTTCAAAACAACGTGTTGCCGATCTCAAAAATACTGATGCGAAGGTGAAGTTTTTATCTTGTGAGCCTCTTTTAGGCTCTCTTGTACCGCTAGAATTGGGAGGAATTAATTGGGTTATAGTTGGTGGAGAATCAGGTCCCGGATCAAGATTTATGGACACAGAATGGGTTTACGAGATTCGAGATATCTGCAAACTATCGGAGACTCCATTTTTCTTTAAGCAGTGGGGAGGAACCAGAAAGAAGAAAGCTGGTCGAATACTTGATGGTCGAACGTGGGACGAACTTCCGAAACAATATAATTTCAATCAATAACCTTAAATACCTTCGTCACCCAAGCTCTGCTAACTCCCAGATGCCTGGATAATTCAGCTTGAGTCCAGTTATTCTGATCCATTAATAGCTTATAACCTGCTACCCGAGATTTCATGTCAGCAAAAGGGGATGAATTTCGTTTCTTTCGTTTGCCACGCCTTGATAAAGTTGCTATCACTCGGGTAGAGGTGAAACCAAATTGAGGTCCTGGATGCTCGGATTCTCCTCTATCAAGGGCTCTATAGAATAGTCGGATTGGTACATCAATCCCTGGTATTTGGTGTCGAATAAATAACTTATTTTCGTTGCACCTTGGGAGCAAAATAGCTTTTGCGCCAATTGGCGCAAAAGCTATTTTGTTATATGGGTA
>JBHHTW010000064.1:0-7194 GCA_046861385.1 Fidelibacterota bacterium
GAAAATGCATTAAATGAAGTCATTGATATTACACCTCATAAATTCATCAGGAGTAAAGAACACAAAGTTTCACGAAGGAGATTAAAAAATAATCAATTGTATATAAAATTTGTTTACTATCCCCATATTTATCAGCCCTTCGTGTTCTTCGTAGGGAAGAATCCAAGCTAGGTAAAAATACTTTGAATGATTGAAATAATTTTTTCCTGGTCTTTGACAGATAAATCAACGCCTGAGGGAAGACAGATTCCATTATTAAAAACGGTTTCTGATATAGGAATGTTCTCAACACTGTGAAATAAACAATCTTTGTATAACGGCTGCAAGTGCATGGGTTTCCATACAGGACGCGCTTCAATATTTTCTTCTGCCAGAGCTTCTATAATATCCTCTTTATTGATGTCATTGGAATTAAGGGTCAATACTGTTAACCAGCGGGTTGATTTACCATAATCGGCTTCGGGCATAAATTGAATATTAGATACGGAAGATAATCCTTCTTTATATCGTTCATAAATTGCTCTGCAGGAAGAAACGTGGGTATCCAGCATGGTTAATTGGCCGCGGCCCAAGGCAGCCAGAATATTGCTCATACGATAATTATATCCTAATTCACTATGCTCATAATGAAGGGCATCATCCCGAGCCTGAGTGGATAAAAATCTGGCTTTTTCTACCAGTGTTGATTCGTGACTCAACAACATACCTCCACCGGATGTAGTAATCATCTTATTTCCGTTAAAGGATAATGCAGCCATCCGTCCCAGGCTTCCACATTTTTGCTGTTTATATGATGAACCCAATGCTTCAGCAGAATCCTCAATGACCGGAACGTTATATCGATTGCATATCATCACCAAGGAATCATAATCTGCACTTTGGCCATACAAATCAGTAATGATCACTGCCTTGGGCAGTTGACGCTTCATTTCAGCTTCATTGAATGCGGCCTGTAGTCCTTTCGGACACATGGTCCAAGTCTGCCAATCAGAGTCGATAAATATGGGAGTTGCATTTTCATACATAATTACATTTGCACTTGCCACAAATGTTAAATCTGAGCAAAATACTGAATCCCCTGCTTGAACATCACAGAGTCTTAAGGCTAAATGGAGAGCAGCTGTTCCGGATGATAAAGCGACAGCGTTTTTTACACCAATGTATTCAGATATTTCTTTTTCGAAAGCGTCCACTTGAGGACCAAGGGGTGCAATCCAGTTTGACTCAATGGCATCACGCACATATTCTAATTCTTTAACTCCCAGATGGGGTGGAGACAAATAGATTCGTTTATTTACTTTAGAAGTCATCGATTTATTGTTTTAATCCCATAATAGTGGAATCAATGGATCCGCAACCTCCGGTATAAAGTCCATCTGGTTTAAAATATCTTTTTGAAGGTCTATTCCGTTGGCGATTTCAGTCAATATCAAATGTCCATTTTGAACTTCAAAGACACACCTTTCTGTAATGATGATTATATCCTGTGATTTTTCCTTCTGCAATTTCGGTGAATACGTAATCTGACTTACGGAAGAAACACATTTTTGAATGGTACCTTCCTTCAAGATTGAAAGTGTATTATCCTTACGCTGTATTTCCAGTCCTTTCGTCGTAAAAGATCCGACAAAAACCAATTTCTTTGTCGTATGTGCAATATCCATGAACCCACCGCAGCCGAAATCTTCTGATCCAATGCGGCTCACATTTATATTGGAGTATTGATCCAATTGAGCAAAGCTTAATACTGCACAATCCAGTTGACCTCCATTGAATCCAGCGAATTGACTATCTTGGGTTAATAAGGCATCTGGACCCATGGCAGCGCCAAAATCAGGACGCCTTTCCGGGATACCACCAATCACTCCGGATTCTAAATAAATAACAACATGACCATATGTATCCGGCTTTTGATTGGCATAAATACCCACTAATTCCGGCAGCCCCTGCCCCAAATTAACGCGTGCGGTATTTGTCAGTTCTTTTAGGGCACGTTTTGCAATCAGCTGCTTGAATAAAACATCATTATTTTCGGCAGCGGTTTTACCGGGTTGCTTGCTGAGTAAACCGACGTGAAAATGATATTGGTTTGTTTGACGATGGTCTATCTCAGGATCATGACACTTAATGATTCCATCTACCAAATGGGCGGGTAAATCAACTTGCTGGGGTGGAAATTGGGAATCTACATTTTCCGCAACCTGGACAAAGACGTTCCCGCCTGAGCTTTTTGCGGCCTGCGCCATCGCTAAATATTCTGTTTTTATGGGTTCATTTGTCATGGAAATATTTCCAACAGAATCAGATATCGATCCACGGAGCAGGGCAACATCAACCATCGGTGATTTATAAAAAAGAAATGATTCCCCGTGCAAATCAATCAATTCAACTGCATCCCTATTTGTTCGGCGATTCAGTTTTCCTCCGTCAATTTTCGGATCAACAAATGTATTTCGACCGACATCGGAGATCAATCCGGGGCTTCCACGGGCGATTTCACGAAATAATAATGCTATTTGTCCCTGGGGAAGTGAGTAACCCTGAATTTTATTTTCTTGTATTAATGACCGGATGAGCGGTATAGATCCATAAAAACTCCCTATGGTGCCATGAAGAAGTTCTTCGTGGGCAAGGATATCTACGCCTGGATCCGTCGGAGTGCTGGAAAACATGAGTGTTATTTTCGAAGGATACCCTGAATCATCAAATGATTCACGAATTAGCCTCAATAGCTGCTGGGGGGTTCCGGAACGACGAAATCCCCCTACCGCAATCATTTTTGCAGATTTGACCGCTTCAATAAATTGAGCTTCATCAATAATTTTATTCATTTTCACCAATGATTTTTGCCGGAACACCCGCTACAATAACATTATCGGGAACATCTTTTACAACGACAGCTCCCACGCCGACAATAGAATTTTCTCCGATAGTGATACCCGGTTTAATGGCTGACCCAACACCAATAGTAGAAAAATCCCCCACTTTTACGGAGCCACCGAATGAAGCATTCCCACCTACCAGCACATGATCTCCTAACATATTATGATGACCAATTAACGCGTCTCCGCCTAAAAATACGTTGTTTCCAATTATTGATCGGGTATGGATGGCAGTGCCCATTTCAACAATAGTATTTTCCCCAATTGTAACATGGGTATCAATGAGTGATTTTGGATGAATAATTTGGATCATTTTGAAATTATTCTCTTTAAACAAATGATATTTTTTATACCTTATTCGATTATTCCCCACTGCAATGACAGCGTGCTTTATCAATTTTTCGTTGGCATATTTGAGACCATTTTCAAAAGATAAAACGGGTTTCCCCTCCTTTGTAGATCCGATTTTATCTTCCCCATCATCGCAGAAGGCTTCAATTTCAAATTCATTTGAGTACGATAATAAATTCTCAATGAGAGCGCCATATTCTCCGGCTCCAAACACGATGACATTTGTCATGAAACGCTCTCATTTTTGGAGATTAGTAATTTTACTTTTAAGGTTTTTTTACTTCTGTGCATATCCCAGGCATTTTCCCAATGATCAAATTGAAAAATGGATTGATTGAAGTGGGTCATATTTATTTTTTCTGCTAAAGTGATGGCCGCTCTGAAATTTTCTTCGCTGCTCCCGACAGAACCAATAATTTTTTTATCGAAACTCACAAGTTGCTCCAAGTCAATCTTCTCTTTATCGTATGGTAAGCCTAAAAGTAATATTGTTGCCGATACAGAAGAAAGATGAATCAGTTTTTTGGCCAGTTCCGGATTCCCGGTGCATTCAATCAAGAGAGAAAATTGGTTAAAGTCCGGTTCTTTCATCATTCTGCGAATTGAGATATCGTCTAGAAATGACAATCTATTTTCATTTATATCATAAATGGTTATATCATGGTTCCAAAGGTAACCAATCCTTGCAGAAAGATGACCAATGGGACCTGCTCCAACAATTAATATTTTTTCTTTTTCGGTTTCACTTACATCATTTAATCCTGCTCTGGATAATCCTTTATGAACCACGGCCAACGGCTCGATGCTGCTGGCTGTGACTAATGATATGGCATCCGGAATTTTATGTATAAAATGTGATTTTAATGAGACATATTCCGAATATCCCCCATCATGGTTTAATACACCCACTTCTTTTCGTTCGACACAAGCAGTCTTTCGATTGCTCAGGCACATTTCACAAATACCGCATGATAAAATACATTGGCCGACTACCTTATCCCCTACAACAAGATTGTTTACTTTTGATCCAACACGTTGAATGGTTCCGGAAAATTCATGACCGGGGACTATGGGATATTTCGCCCACCCGGATTTATAATATCCAAGTTCGCCCCGGAGAACTTCCAAATCTGTTTCACAAACACCCACATAGGCAACTTTAATTAATACGTCATTGGGTTTGATTGGTTTGAGAGAGTAGGAGGTCTTCCGGACATTATTGGTTCCGGAAAATTCTAAAACTTCGTATGAGTTGGCAGCGTATTGCTCTCTATAATCCCGCAGACTGAATTTTTTATCTGTTAATGATTTTAGTTTCCCTATGAGATTGTTGAGCCGGTACACAGTTATCTCATTCATTTTTGATAGACCATGATCCAGGAAAGCATTCACCGCATCAACAATGAACAACCCAATTTGCACCGGTATCTGCAGAAAGATTTTCCAAACAGGAAAGATGCCAATGGATCTCGCTGCAATGGCTTCCCTCCAAAAGCGACGCCTGATTTGATCGCCTGTTTCATGGTGGAAATGAAATATATTTGCTTTCGGTTTGTAAATTATTTGGTAGCCTTTATCCATCCAATATTTTGACCATTCTATATCCTCCAAGCCGGTCAATGCTTCATCAAACGGGTGTTCTTTCCAAAGATCTTTTCGTATCAGCGAATTGGCATTATTACAAAAATAATCGGGCTTTTTTTGGATGATTTCATCGTTATGATACATTTTTGTAAACTCCCGAATTTCAGAATAATTCGATTGATCATTCCCAACCTGTTTTCCATAAGACAGCGCTATTTTATTGGTTGATGAAGTTTGTATAAATCCGTTGACCAATTCTTCTAACCAGCGATTGTGTTCCGGCAGTGTATGGGCAGACAAAATACAAATCAGGTCGCCTGTGGAATTTTGTATTCCATTATTTATTGCAAAACCAAACGTAAAATCCTCCGGTTCAATTT
Source organism: Fidelibacterota bacterium (assembly GCA_046861385.1). Taxonomy (GTDB): domain Bacteria; phylum Fidelibacterota; class Marinisomatia; order Marinisomatales; family TCS55; genus JADFRD01. The sequence goes on from JBHHTW010000064.1 coordinate 5,198, forward strand.
CGATTACTTTCTGACTATTCTTTGATGCGAGGTCTAATGTCCCGTCAGTTGATCCGGAATCGACGATAATTGTTTCAACATGTTGATAGGTTTGATTTTGGATCGCATCGAGAAGAGCTCCAAGATATTTCGACTCATTTAATGTGCGTATGATGATGCTGACTTTTGGATTGGATGAAATCATGATTCCAAGAGGGTATAAATTTGATATTTATCTCCCAGCGAAGTAACAATATTTGCTTTGATTTCTTTATAGAAAGTAATTGAGGCGATTAAAATAATTTTCACAGAATAGTTTTTGAGTTCGGATTGAGAAATAATGGGCAGACCCTGAAATGAACCTCCTTGTTTTTCATCATCATCATCGATGATACACTCCACTTTAATACCATTTTTTTCCAAATGACCCAGCAGGGATCTGGCGGTATCGCTCGCACCGTACAACGCAACATTTTTGACATTATTATTGACAATGCGTTCAATTTTTTTCTGAAAATAATCACCTAATTCATTTTCCAGTATAAGGAGATCCAACTGATAATCAATAAAATGTTCCCGCAATTTTCGACGACCCAAGTCCGTCAATTTTAAACTGTTCGTATCATTTTTCTCCAATAGGGAGCTATCGATCATTGATTGAAGATGAATATGCGACAGAGCTTCTTCAATTTCAATTTCAGTATAGTCAATCGGAAGTTTTAACGATTCATGCTTATGGATGTATTTTAAAATAACGAATCGGTAGAATTCCTGTGAATGGCGAAAATATTTTAATGGATTATCTATCATAACTAAACCTCTATTTTATCACCACAATTCATTATGATTACGTTTTGACTCGGACAAATATCATTCATGCACTCAAAAAATGTGCCAATGGATACACTATTATTATTAAACATATCAATATGATTTGGTACCAATGATTTTACATTCAATTTGCAACATAGTTCTGCCACCTCTTTCGCATTTATATTTCCAATGATTCCCCTGTCCTCCCGGTACTTGTCACGCCCATTAACTGGTGCAAAAAAATAATCAAATGTATATGGTTGTAGTTTTTCTTCAAGACCTTCATAGAGAATACCATCTCCCCAGAAAAAAAAGGTCTTATTATTACATGAAATAATAAACGAAAGGCAGTCCGGTCTTCCTTTTTCATCATAGAGGCTATAATGAGCTGCACAAATGGATTGGATGGTTATTTCGTTAATCTTTTCAGGCTTTCCGGGTTCAAGAAAGATTATTTTATCTGACCGAATATCAACAGGACTTTTCTCATAGGCGCCGATGGAAGAGTAGAAAGTAAACTCTGCGTTTATTTCTTGAATTGTCCATGGATCCATGTGATCCCCATGGGAATGGGTGGACAAAACTGCATCAAGCTGTTGTATATCCACCGGAAATATAGGAGGACTATAATTTCGTTTCATGGATACCTCATTCAAACCATCTGAGTGTTCGACATAATCTGAAAGATAGGGATCTATATAAATGATTGTATGTTTCGTTTTAAACACATAACCGGATTGACCTAGAAAATAGATGTGGACTGCACCATCCCGGACATTATTTTGTTCAATTTCTTTCAGAAGACCCATTTTTTTCCGTTCCCATGAATTCCGGCATGATTTCCTGATTTGCTGGAGAGACTCCACGTCCACTTAAAATTTGAAAAAAAGTTATAAATAGTATTTTAAAATCGAGGATAAAATTGTGATGATCCACGTAATAAACATCATATTCAAATTTTTCTTCCCAGGATAAGGTGTTTCTACCATTTATTTGGGCCCATCCTGTGATCCCGGGGCGAACTTCATGACGCCGGTTTTGAAAACCATTAAACCGGTTTATATATTTTACAGGAAGCGGTCGTGGCCCTACCAAACTCATATCCCCTTTTAAAACATTAATTAAAGTGGGTAATTCATCTAAACTTGTTTTTCTTAAGAATTTTCCAAACGATGTGATTCTTGACTCATCATGATGGGAGCTGA
>JBHHTW010000029.1:0-29600 GCA_046861385.1 Fidelibacterota bacterium
TCACCAGCTACCATTCACCAGCTACCATTCACCAGCTACCAATCAGTCCCCAATGAGAGATAGTATTGTGGCTTGGAATAGCCAATATCTTTGATATCCCATGCAGTATCCACCCTAAGAAGCAAATAACCTAAATTAATTTTCATACCCCAACCAAAACCGGCGATAGTTTCTTCAAACTCTTTTCCATTATCCCAAGCAGTACCGATATCTAGAAAGAGGTGCGATCCCATATTGCTGATCATGAATTTTTCCGGAACACCCATCGCCAAAAGAAAGGGGAACCTGAATTCGAAATTGGCTAAGGCAACATTTGATCCAGTTTGCTCCATAAAGCGATAACCTCTAACTGGTGTAATAAATTCAGAGAAAAATACGTCTTCAAGGTCATTATTTCCATCCAAAATATCATTCCGAAACTGACTATCGTCTTGGGAGCCATTTGTTTCACCCCGCCCCAATATCCAATTGGGAAGACCTCCCAGATAAAATTTCTGTTTATCGGCACCGCGGCTTGTTCCCACCATCATCCTGCCTGCTAAACTGGAATAACGTCCAATTTTAAAATACTTCCGAAAATCAAGTTTCAGTGTTTTGAAATCAAGTTTTTTACTCCCCCAACCGGGGCTGATCACTAAGGAAGTATTTTGCCTTAAACCATCAATCGGACCGGTGTACCCGTAAACTGTATTGTCAAAAACCCAGCTTGCCATTGGGATAATGACTGTAAATGATTGATCGCTAAATTTCTCAAAATCATAATAACTCACTTGACGCCATTCGCTGAATGAAAAAGAGTGATACGATAAACCGCCTTCGAAGCGCGTAAATCGACTGACAGGATGAGAAACAAAACTCATGAGACCAAAATTTTGGAGCAATCCCCGACGCTGACCCCCATTTTCAGTGTACCCAAGGAAGTATTCATTGGCCGTATGGTATAATGAAAAATAATAATCCTTTGGATGGGTTAAATAGGCATAACTGAAATAGTAATCGCTTCGCTGCAAATCAATCACCATTTCAGTCCCAAGATATATTTGATGGTTGCCCAAAATGTCACTAAATGCAAACATGGCCATCCCTTGCGCTCCAAACACATTGCTAAAAGATGCATAGCTGTTCACCATATCCAATGTAAATCTGGTTTTATAAATTTTTGGAATGTAATCATCATTATACATATGGGAAGTATCCGCAACTATGGCATTCTCTTCTTCCTTAATCGGAGATTCATTATAATGATCATATTCTTTTGCAAAAATCCACTCAGAATAATCAGCGCCGGATGTTCTTCCTGATACAATATTACGTCGTTTATGTCGACGGAGATCTGTCAAGTTATCAGACTGTTCATCTGCTTTCATATAATATCGAGTGATAGGTACGTCAACTGATTCTTTTTCCATCGGCTGTGTAATACTATATACATCCCAACCTAAATCAGCATACCCGGCAAAGACAAGCAAACCATCATCCTTTGTTAAACTTACCTGAAAAGCACCTGTAAGTATATTGGTGATGGCCACCGGTTTATCCAGGGTGGAAGTATCATTGGAATCGGTTTCAAATTCAGGTGTAAAATTATGGCGATATATATTCCACACACCGTTCTTATCCGCTACATAAAATAGAGTGTTCTCTTGGGTGTGAGCCCATACCGGGTTATCTTCATTATATTTTGTATTTGTAATACGATTTATCTGCTGAGATGATAAATCGATGGAATAAATATCTTTTTGTGAGTAATCATGATTAATGATATCTTTAGGTGGAAGTTGACCCTTTAGATCATCATCACGATCAGATATAAAAACCAATTTTGATCCATCGTGGTTCCATGCCGGTTCAGAATCCGAATAAATATCATCCGTTAATTGAGATAATTTTTTTGTTTTTAGGTTATAGATGTAAATGTCACTGGCTCCATCTTTAGTCCCGACAAATGCTAATTCTTCACCTTTTGGACTCCATGCAGCAGTAAATATTCCATCAAGTTTAAAGGTCAGCTTTTCTTTCTTTTTTGATTTTACATCAATGAGATAGAGCGCATCAGACTTTCCGGCTTTTGCAGCAATAGCAATACGTTTACTATCCGGTGACCAAGAAATCCCCGGCTGTAAAAGTTTCAACTCTTCAAAATCAACTGAGCGATTTCCCTTCACGAGTCGTTTAATTTCATCCCCATCAATTGCATCCAAAATAAAAACATCGAAATACCCCGAACGATCTGATAAAACTGCTATTTTACTTCCGTCAGGTGAAACGGAAGGGGATACATTGTAATAATTTTTCTGATCTTTATGATCTGTTAACCGCTTAGCAATATCTTCAACTTCATCCCGGCCTGCTACATCAGGCCAATATTCTTTCTTTAAATATTTATGCCATTGTTTCGTCAAATCTTTAAAATCCATTCCCAAAGCTCGTTCAAATCCTTTTTCTGCATTTTGAGTTCGTTTCATGGAGTTTATGATTTCACCTATTTTTTCTCGCCCGTATTTTTCACTGATAAACCGCCAAACAGATTGCCCTCCTTTATATGCCATATAGGATTCAAGCTGCTCAATGGTCGGCATATCTTCATTGATGGAAAGATCCCGCATGGTCATATCGGCTTTGGTATCCCAGGTCATAGACAGGTATTCAGATAAACCTTCGTTAACCCATAATGGAATGCGTAATTTGACCCGTCCGGCAATAATACTTTGAATATTTCCATCATAAATCATATCATTTAACAATGCATGAACCAGCTCATGGTGGATCACATGACGAAATTGCTCGTAATCTCCTTCGAAAGGAAGAACAACTCGATTCTTGAATAATTCGGTAACACCACCAATTCCTTCCTGCATATATTGCCAAATAATATTGGTTTGCTGGAAATCATTATGGGAATGATAGACGATGATAGACACACGTTTTTTTAATGTCCATCGCAAATGTTTGGAAATTTGTTCTTGAGCCTTTTCGGCGTTTTCAGCTGTGAATTCAGCAAGATATGAATCATCTCCATAAAAATAAACGTCAAAATTAGGAGATGAGATAAGTGACCAGTCAAAATCCTTGTATTGGACTTTATTTTGCCCAAAAGACTGGGCAAGCATACCCTGTACTAACAGAGATAATATAATGATGATGATTCGCATGTATGAAAGTTACGCCATTAAATCTAATGAGTTCCTTGCATGTTTTCCATAGAAAACTATCAAAGGTCAATAATTTAACTATTTGACTCTTTTAGCTGATATTTGTTAAAGGCTGACATTTCCTTGGCTTAAACAGTTCGGAAAAAGTAAGTTAACCACCATGGAATTGCCGGTCTATTTTATTTCCGATATTCATTTAATGCTTGATAATTCTGAGCAGGAAAAAGAGCGCCAACAAAAGTTGTTTCGTTTTTTTCAGAAAATTGCTGAAACACACGGATCTTTGTTTATCGTAGGGGATCTTTTTGATTTTTACTTTGAATACAAACATGTAATCCCAAAAGTATATTTTCCACTTTATCAAAAATTATATTCTTTGAAACAATCAGGCGTTGAAGTTCACTTTATTACAGGTAATCACGATCACTGGACCTTGGATTTTATTGAAGAAACACTCGCCTACCGTGTATATAAAGATGATACAACAATAGAATTAAACGGAAAGAAATTCTATTTGACTCATGGCGACGGTATTTTATCCTGGGACACTGGATATCGCATATTAAAGACCGTTCTACGAAATAAACTGTTTATATGGCTATATAGATGGATTCATCCGACCATCGGGTATGGCATTGCTCATGCCATTTCTGCCAGAGGGCATCATTATCACCACACACAGGAATATAATAATAAGGTGCTTAGTGAATTGAAGATCTTTGCTGAAACGATATCAGCTGACGGTTTTGATTACGTTATTATGGGTCATTATCACCAATCAACCATTGAAAATGTTAATGGCGGGAAGCTGGTTGTTCTGGGTGACTGGATTCAGTATTTTTCGTACGGGATTTTTGATGGGAATGAACTCGAAATTAAATATTGGGAATCTGATGACTAGACTGGCGATAATTTTACTCACCGCCTCATTGTCGTTCCAAGGCTGTTCGACGATCAAGAATTTGTTTAAAAAGGACCAGAAAAAATTGGGTGTTAATATAGCCGAAGTGGAAAATCTGCGGCGTGAATATCAGGAAGGTAAAGTTCAGGCGCTGCAAGAATTAATCAGCATGTATAACGATACCAACCTTCCTTTTGATGTACGCATTTCTGCAGGGGATGTATTGGCACAAACGCAACACCCCACAGCGCTGAATGCTATTGCAAAAGTCGTATCAGAAGCAGAAGCGCTGGATCTGACATTTATGGAAGCCTCTATTGAACTTCTGGCTGAATTTCGGGACAATCCAACAGCGGGTGATGCCATGGTACACGCTATTCACACAATCGATGAAAAATCCAATCAACTCCATATAACATTGATTCGGAACTTAAACAAGGTTCGTTCAAAAGATCAGGTTTTGGCACTATTGGAATTATATGAAACATCAAAAGCCAAAGTTTCCCGAACGAATAAATTAATCACTGAGACTCTTGGGGCTATCGGATCAGATGAAGTGATTCCCATTCTGGTCACTATTTCAAAAGACCCGGACATTAATATTGCCGTACGTAATCGCGCTTTGGAGATTTTAGGTAAAAAAGACCCACATGAGGTTGCTCCAGCTTTTGCTGAACTACTAGGTGATCCAGAAATGAACACGGAAATAAGGGAATTTGCCATCAACACTATGGCAGGAGTAAAAGAAGAAAATTTGATTTTAGCATTGGTTGAAACGTATAATACGGGGAAAAAACAATATTTCAGTATGCTGAACACCCTATTGGATGCTCTGGGTGAATTTGATGATCCTCAAGTGTATAGAGCAACAATTGATATCGCCAAGAATAAAGAATTCCCTGTGCATCTTCGAGCCAAGGCTATCCGTAGTTTAAGCCGATTCGCAAATGATGCCACTGTAGAAAAAGTACTCCCCATTCTAAAAAACCCTGATAACTATACTCTGCATGGAGCCATTGCGGATATGCTGCAAACCATGGGTAAAACTGAACAGTATTCTGAAGTGATGCGCCGCATGGCTTTTGAAGCTCAATTGGGGACAATGAACCCATGAGAGTCATGATATTATTTATGTGTGCTTTATTGTTTTCTCAAGAAGAAGACACGACCATGGTAGATACTTCGAAAATTGAAGATATAGAACTCCCGGGAGACTCTCTTGAAGGAGAGCAATTCAATAAAACTACTACTGATACAGGAAAAGTTGAGAGTTTGGAATTCCCAGAAGTTAATCTTGAAAGAGAGAAACCGGATCAATTACCAATTGGAGAAACATTTTTTGATTATAAAGATGACTTTAATAATCTACAGATTCAAATCGATTCTCTGAAGCGGGTCATCCGGGTAATGGAGCGAAAAAAAGCAATTCCGGCTATCAATGAGGAGCTATTGAACTTAATTAAAATTCCGGATATTCAGCACCGAATTGAACTCACCAATGGCACGGTAGTGGTCGGTGAAATCATCGAGGAAACAGATAACAAAGTCATAATTCAAACAACCATTGGGCAACTCTTCCTTGATAAAGATAAAGTAGTAAAAATTGATGAAGAACTGCCGCCGGCTCCAAAAGTTGAATTGATTAATGAGCCGTTTGTCAGCGTATTTCCGAACAGAGAAGAAATTAGAGGAGTGGTGAAAAACGTCGGGAAAACTCGGGCGGATTTTGTGAGAATTATAGGGAAACTATGGACGGCGGAAACAGAGCTTGCTTACATCGACTCCGTTTTTGCAAAAGGAACGACTCAAGAATATAACACCGGCGTTATTACGGATACCGCTATCGAACCGGGTGCCACGGCTGATTTCCATCTAATTATTCCTGTTGAAGAAGGAGAAAATTCAGTGGAATACCGAACATACGATATTCATTGGACAACAACTGATTAATGATAGTTGAGCAATAAAAACTTTTATCTTCTTTCGTCAGGACGTTAACGCAACCATAATTGCATTCTGGGCATGGAGGCGGTTTTCTGCCTGGTCAAATACGACTGAATAATCTGCTTCCATCACCTCATCGGTGGTTTCCCTTCCCCGTTCTGCCGGGAGACAGTGCATGAATAAGGTGTTTTTTCCGGTCCGTTTCATTATTTCACTATTAACTTGGAAATCGGTAAAAAGTTTTTCCCGTTTTGTCGCTTCTTCCTTCTGCCCCATGGATGCCCAAACATCGGTATAAATTATGTCAGCGCCTTTGACTCCCTCGATTGGATCGTGCGTAATGATAATTTCAGAGCCGCTGTTGGTTTTGGCAAAAGATACTGTTTTTTCATCCGGAGCAAATCCTTCCGGGCATACACAGGTAAATTTAATGGGCAGGCGTGATGCCAATTGTAACCAGGAATGGACAATATTATTTCCATCGCCTACGTAACATACGTGTAAATCATCCAACGAATCTCGATGTTCGGTAATCGTGAGTAAATCTGCCATGATCTGGCAGGGATGGTTGTAATCGGTCAAACCATTCACCACCGGTGAATTTGAATATTCCGCCAATTCCATAATATGCTGATGGTCAAAAAGTCTTGCCATAATCATATCATTATACCGGCTCACGACACGAGCGATATCTTTAATTGCTTCCCGTTTGCCGATTCCAATATCATTGGGACCCAAATATAACGCATAACCACCCATCCATGTAAAGCCGGTTTCAAATGAAATTCGGGTTCGGGCTGAAGGTTTTGCAAAGATCATCGCCAAAGATTTGTTATGAAAATGCTTGAAATCTTCTTTACTGCGAAATTTGGATTTCAAATCTTTAGCCAACTGGATTAAATCCAAGATTTCTTCTTTACTTAGATCTTTGATATGCAGAAAGTGCTTATCCATTCGGTCTCCTTGTAAGAAGAGGCTTCCCATGGGAAGCCTCTTCGTTTATAAAATGCTTTTCATCAAAAGCGAATTTACAACAATACTAAACCTTGCGAATGATTTCAAGTTTTGCAAGGTTAATATTTTCATTCATTCAACATTTTAAACAATTTCGAATCTGCTGGTAATACCAGTGTAGTTTTAGCATCAATTACATTTTTATACGCTTCTAATGTCCGCATAAATTCATAAAAATCAGCATCCTTATTATACGCGGAGGCATATATTTCCAAAGCACGTGCTTCTCCTTCACCGCGAATTTCTTCAGATTCTTTATAAGCATCAGCGAGAATGATTGTTTTGTCCTTTTCGGTTGATGCTCTAATTTTTTGCGCTTCTTCTTCTCCTTCAGAACGAAATTTATTGGCTTGACGTTTTCGTTCTGCATCCATCCGGGCATAAATGGATTCTTCATTCTCCCGGGGTAAATCAACCCGTTTTATTCGTACATCCACTACCTCAATCCCATACGGTGACGTTGATTTATCACTGGCGCGCGTAACGATGTCCATAATCTCTTCTCTGGTTTCAGTGATGATTTCAGACATGTTGTGTTTCCCCAGTTCCTGGCGAAGTTCAGAGTATACTATATCATCCAGACGGGTTACGGCATTGGGAATAGCCTGAACAGTCTGAAGGAATAAGAGTGCATCGTCGATTCGCCAGCGAACGTAATTATCAACTATAAGCGTTTTTTTATCTTTGCTAAGGACTTCTTCCGGGGCAACATCGTATTCCAGAAGTCGATCATCAAATGTAACGGCATTTTGAAACGGTACCGGCAATTTGAAATGCAATCCTGGTGTTGTAATGGTGCGAATGGGTTTACCTAATTGTAAAATAACCACCTGTTGACGTTCATCAACTGTGAAGACTGTTGTGAAAAAGATGATCAGACCCAGAACAATGATAACTAACAATGATTTTTTCATTTTTTGCCTCCTTTCTCATTCAGGTTTAAAAGGTTAAGGAGATTTCCTCTGTCTCCACCAGGTATGATATATTTATCAATATTAGGAAGAATTTCCTCCATGGTTTCCAAGTACATTCGTTTCCGTGTTACATCTTTGGCTTTTTTATATTCAGTAAGTATGGCTTTGAATTTAGCCACATCTCCTTCTGCACGTTTGACTCTTGCTTCCCTGAATCCTTCCGCTCCACGGATCATCGCCTGAGCTTCACCGCGGGCTTTCGGGATAACATCATTACGATATCCTTCCGCTTGGTTAATCATGCGGTTTTTATCCTCTTTTGCTGAAGCGACATCTTTAAATGCAGCCACTACTTGCTTTGGGGGTGATACATCCTGCAGTTGTACTGCAACTACCAGAATACCTGTTCCATATTTATCCAAGATACTTTGAAGCAATTCTTTCGTTTTTTCTTGAATCAGGAATTTACCGGATGTGAGCGCCTCATCAATTTTATGTTTACCAACCACCGTTCGAAGGGAAGCTTCAGCTGCTTCCCTAACGGTAAGTACCGGTGCCACAAAATTAAATAGATAATCAACAGGCTCTTTTATTTTGTATTGAACAATCAGTTCTGCATCCACAATATTTTCATCCCCAGTAAGCATTAAGCTCTCTTTCTCAATTGTGCGAAATTGATTTGTCCCCACTGTTCGGAACCCGATTTCAACACGCTTAACCTCTGTTACTTTCGGTGTTTGAACTGTTTCGATGGGATAGGGAAAGTGAAAATTCAGGCCTGATTGAGTTATCCGGCTATATCTTCCAAACGTCTGAACGACGCCTACTTCATCGGGACCGACGACAAAAATGCCCGACAGGAACCAGAGAATCAAAGCAATACCCAAAATGGGCAATGATCCGATGGCAGGGAGGCTTATTTCCTGGTCGCCGATGATAATTCGTTTACGTGACATGATATTTCTCCATTATTATTTTATTAAATTTTTTTCCGCAAGCGCGCAACGGGAAGATGCAGTTGTTCCCTGTATTTTGCAACGGTTCTCCGAGCTACTGGGAATCCATTGTCATTCAAAATGACTTTTAATTGTTCATCTGTTAATGGATGGTGTTTATCTTCATTATCCAAGGTCTTTTTCAGCAGGTGCTTTATTCGCATGGTGCTTATTTCTTCTCCACTGGAATTGATAAAGCCTTCAGTGAAGAATGATTTTAACTCATAAACACCATAGGGTGTATCTACATATTTTCCACGGGTAGAACGGCTGATTGTGGAAATGTCTAAATTCAGTTCATCAGCAATATCTTGAAGTTTCATGGGTCTGAGAATGTCAATATTTCCATTAAAAAATTCTGGCTGTTTTTTTATAATTGTTATCATAACATCAGTTAATGTTTTTCTTCTTTCAGAAATTGCATCCACAAACCACTTTGCATCGTTCATTTTATTTTTTATGAAAGATTTGGTTTTCTTATCCAGTTCACCTGCTAACATATCTACATATTCCTGACTCACTTGTACTTCCGGGAGCCAATTATCATTCACAACCACAACCCAGTTATTATCTCTTTCATAAACAATCAATTCAGGAATAACCGTGGTTAATTCAATTGTTTCATGACCGGCTCCTGGCTTTGGATTCAAATGTTCAATGCAATCTAATGCATGTTTGATTTCCTCTTCAGCGTATCCTGTTCTGTCCATAAGCAGGTGATATCGATGATTTGCCAGGTCGTCAAAATAATTATTTAACAGCAGGTAGGCGATAGGTTCTTCATCTCTATCGATTTGCATTAATAAACATTCTTGTAAATTTCTGGCAGCAATTCCTTTTGGATCCATGGATTGTATCCTTTTTAAAACAGATAACACTTCATTTGGTTCCAATTCTGACCGGTCATTAATTATTTCAAGGTCGACCGCTAAATAACCATTTTCATCTAAATTGTAAATGATCTCTTCCGCAGTCATTCGTTCTTGAATGGAAAAATCACATAAGTCCAATTGGTCGATGAGATATTCGACAAAATCCTTCTTTTGTGGAATCGGCATATCCTTTCGCTCTTTTTGCTCGAATACATTTGGGGGCTCATATTCGTCTAATTCCCAATCCAATTCATTTTCACTTGTTGAAGATTCCGGCTCTTCTTCGTTAGTTCCCTCTAATTGTTCTAATACTGGATTTGATTCCAATTCTTCCAAAATTCGTTCTTCTAAATTCACTGCATTCAGCTGTAAAAGGGTCGCTTGCAGGATTTGCTGTGGCTGGAGTGTTTGTTTTTGTTCTAACCGTTGTTGAAGTTTTACCATTAGTCCAGTCTGAATTTTTTCCCCAAATAGAGTCTTCGAGCTTCTTCATCATTCGCAAGAAATTCAGATGTACCTGAATTCAAAATGCGCCCATCAAACAATAAATAGGATCGATCAGTAATAGAGAGTGTTTCCCTTACGTTATGGTCAGTAATTAACACACCGATGTTGCGGTCTTTTAATGATTGAACTATCTTCTGAATATCTTCAACTGCAATTGGATCAACCCCGGCAAATGGTTCATCTAATAAAATAAAATTAGGATTAAGAGCCAGAGTGCGGCATATCTCCACCCGGCGGCGTTCTCCACCGGAAAGAGTATTTCCCTTGTTTTTACGCAAATGACTCACGGACAATTCTTCCAAAAGGTGATCAATTTTCTCTTGTTGTTCCTGTTTGGTCAATGGTGTCATTTCCAACACGAGCTTTAAATTATCCTCCACCGACAGTTTACCAAAAATGGAAGGTTCTTGAGCCAAATACCCGATACCTTTTCTGGACCGAACATACATTGGATCATCTGTTATTATATCATCATCCAGTGAAATATGTCCCTTGGAGGCTTTTATCATACCGGTGATCATATAGAATGTGGTGGTCTTTCCGGCACCATTTGGTCCCAGCAAACCAACGATTTCTCCCTGACTCACTTCCAAATCCACTCCGGACACTACCCAGCGGGAACCGTATTGCTTTGACAGGTTTTTGCCTTTGAGAATGTGTTTATTTTTCATACTATTTCACCAAGGGTTTAGTGCTCATCGTCTTTAATAGTAGTCACTCCGGATGGTTTAAGTATCCGCCAATTTTCCATGGAAATGTCGGATTCAAAGCCGCTACCATAAAGTGTATCACCTTTTTCTGTTGTAAGCATAACATTATCATCTGTGTAAATTACCTCTTCTTTGGAATCCCAAACCAATGTATCGGTATAGAGTGTTACACCGCTGTCAGAAACGACAACCACATTTTCCATAGCGCGCATGAAATCATTTCCTTCCTCTATTTCAGCTTTGCTTGAATTTAGATTGGTGGTGTGTTTTTCCTCCTCATCATAGAAATCAGCATCCACTTGCTGATCTAAAATGATAAACTGCTTTTCATCAAATTTTTCCAGATGACCGGACCGGACAATAGATCGTGTAATACCGTTTTCAGTTAAAGTAATAGTCACTTTCCAACTTTCCTGGTCTGGCAAACCATTCCGGGATTTAGCTTCCATTTTTTCATCTCTACTTGTACAACTTAAAAATAATATTAGAAAGATTGAAAAAATGAATTTCACGTCTATATCAGATTTGTCCATGGGTCAATGATAAAATTTTGTTCTTTTGAGAGAGAAGAATTTAAAAGAGGATATAAAACGATGAACTATACTATTATGAAACAAATTTTTAGAAAAATTTAATTCCCGAAGTGGTATTTGTTATGAACAACCCTAATGATTTGGATCTGTTTCGGAAAGACTATACAATTCGTTTTGCAATGCAATCAGTATCTTTTCTAATCTTCCCTGCTGAAAAAGTATCCACTCAATCGCTTCGCGAAATGCGCCATCTCCTCCTGATTTATCCGTCACGTGGATTGAAACGCCTTTTACCATTTCATTGGCATTCGCCACAGCGATTGGGACACCAGCCTGTTTCATTATAACGATATCAATTATATCATCTCCCAAATAAGCAATTTCATCATCCTTTAAATTGTATTTTTCTTTAATCTGTTTATATGGGATTCGCTTATCCAATGTTCCATTATGCACTTCCGCTATTTTCATTTCTGCCGCCCGAAGAGCAGTAGCATCAGATTGGCGACCGGATATGAGAGCAATCTTGAGTCCGGCGGTGCGGGCAATCGCTGCCCCGGCGCCGTCAGATACATTAAATCGTTTTAGCTCTGTTCCATCTGACCCTTTATATACAGAACCATCCGTTAGTACACCATCCACGTCGGAAATGAGCATTTTTACTTTTGAACAGGCCGCACTTAAATCAGTCACGCACAGCCTCACGAATACGTTTTATTGAAATCAGCAAATCTTTCAACTGATCCAGAGGCCATTGGGTTGCTGCGTCTGATTTAGCTTCTGCAACATCGTCATGAACTTCCATAAAAATACCATCTGCTCCTGCAGCCACAGCCGCTTTTGCTAATATGGGTATGTATTCCCTGGCACCATCGGTAGTGTTTCCTCCGGTTCCCGGCATCTGGCTGCTGTGGGTGGCATCATAAATCACCGGATATCCTGTTCTCTGCATAATCGGAATCGATCGCATATCCGAAATTAAACTTTCATACCCAAATGTTGCTCCACGGTCGGTGAGTAATATTTTATTTCCACCTGACTTTTCAATTTTTTCTACAATACTTGCCATTTTCCACGGAGAAAGAAATTGTCCTTTTTTCACATTAACCGTTTTTCCTGTTTTCGCGGCTGCATCAATCAGATCGGTTTGACGACATAAAAAAGCCGGGATTTGCAGAATGTCGACACTATCAGCAACAGAAGCAGCCTGTTCAGGACGATGAACATCCGTGAGGACCGGAACGTCCATCGCTTCTTTTACGTCTGACAAAATTCGCAAACCTTCATCAATTCCGGGACCGCGAAAAGATTCTGCAGACGTACGATTGGCTTTATCAAAAGAACTCTTGAAAACATAAGGAATGTTTATTTCGGCACATATTCTGGCGATTGCCTCAGCCATAAAAAGGGAATGATCTCTGCTTTCGATAACACAGGGACCAGCGATGAGAGGCAGCTCATCCCCTCCGAAGGAGACGACGTCTGATATTATGATATTAGTCATGGTCGGATTTTAAATGAAATTTCTTTGCTGCGCCAATAAAATCCCGGAAGAGTGGATGAGCCGCATTAACGCGGCTTTTCAACTCCGGATGAAATTGTCCCGCCACAAACCAAGGGTGATTCTCCAGCTCAATCATTTCCACTAAATTCAATTCCGAATTCACTCCGGAAATAATCAGACCATTTTTCTCCAACCTTTTCCGGAAACGGTTATTCAGTTCCCAGCGATGGCGGTGTCGTTCTGAAATCCGCTTTGTACGGTATGCCTTATAAGCTTTTGTCCCGGATTTGAGTTTACAATCATAAGCGCCCAAGCGCATGGTTCCACCCTTCATCTTTATTGCACGCTGGGATTCCATAAGATCGATGACAGGATATTTTGTACGTCGGTTAAATTCTGTGCTGTTGGCCCCTTTTAAACCACACACATGTCTGGCAAAATCAATCACAGCACATTGTAAACCAAGGCAAATTCCTAAAAACGGAATATCATTTTCCCGAGCATATTTGCAAGTAAGGATTTTTCCCTCAGAACCCCGGGTTCCAAAACCGGGAAGAAGCAAAAGTCCATCCATTTCGGCGAAGGCCTTATTTGCATCATTATCACTTTTTATATCTTCTGTGGCAATCCAATTCACATTTACTCGTGTATTATTCTCAACTCCTGCATGAATGAATGCTTCTAATACACTTTTATAAGCATCAGGCAATTCCGTATATTTTCCGCATAAGGCAATGTCAACTCCGTGTTTTGGGTTTTTGTAACGTTGGATGAAATTTTCCAGATAGTCTATATTCGGTTGAGATATCAATTCCATCCGTTCCAAAATAGCCTGACCCATTTTTTGTTTATGAATAACAAGGGGTACTTCATAAATACTGGGTACATCAAGACCTTGTACAACATGATCCGGAGATACGTTGCAAAACAATGCTAATTTATCCCGAACAGATTTTGTTAATTTTCTTTCTGTACGACAAAATATAAAATCTGGCATTAATCCTATTTCTCGAAGTTTCATTACAGAATGCTGGGTGGGTTTCGTTTTTAATTCTTCACTGGCTTTTATAAAAGGGACCAGTGTTACATGAACCAATACATGGTTATGATATCCCACTTCTAGTGATAATTGACGGATAGCTTCCAGGAACGGCAGACTTTCAATATCACCGACTGTTCCCCCTACCTCACAGATAACCACATCAAACTTCCTGGGCCTATTTACTGCACGTATTCGGTTAATAATTTCATTCGTAATATGTGGAATGACCTGAATAGTGGCCCCCAAGTAATCACCATTTCGTTCACGCTCTAGAACTGTACTGTATATTTGTCCGGTAGTGGCATTATTATTCTTGCTCATATCCACATCAATGAAGCGCTCGTAATGCCCCAAATCCAAGTCTGTTTCCGAACCATCATCCAATACGAACACTTCACCATGCTGATAGGGATTCATGGTACCAGGATCTACATTGAGATAAGGGTCCAGTTTAATGATGGACACTTTGAGACCGGCGCTTTTCAATAAATAGCCAATGGATGCAGCGGCAATTCCTTTTCCAAGTCCAGAAATAACTCCACCCAACACGAATATATATTTTGTCTGTTTACTCATGTTTCTCCAAAAACGTTCTTAAATCCTCTTCAGCATCGATTCCCCTACCTGCGTAATCCGTCATAATCACATGAATCGGTAGACCATTATCCAGCGCCCGCAATTGTTCCAGTCTATATTTTTTTTCATTTTTAGTTTGGGGCATTTTGGTGTATTTCATCAATGCTTGCTTCCGGAATGCATAAATTCCAATATGTCTGTAATAGCCACCCATTTCATAATGTCGTGGTTCACGGCGAAAAGCCATGGCGATATTATTAGTATCAATAAGCACTTTCACCGTGTTTATATCCAATTCATCGTTTGCAGATATATCGGTCGATGCAGCCGTGGCCATAAAGACATTAGGTTCCTCAAATTTTTCAATTAGGTTATCGATTAACTGAGGATCCATTCCCGGTTCATCACCTTGAATATTCACGACGATATCCGCGTCCATTTCTCTCACGACTTCAGCCACACGATCTGTTCCCGACAGATGATCTGAAAACGTCATGACAGTATTTACATTAAAGGGTTTCAATGCTTCGGCCGTTTCGTCACTATCAATGGCAATCAGTACTTTATCAAGTAATTTAGCTTCCTGTGCTCTTTCGTAAACATGCGCCACCATAGGTTTTTCATGAATGGGGGCAAGTATTTTTCGGGGAAATCGAATGGAGTGGAGACGGGCCGGTATAACGCCGACATTCACGAGAGTAAATCCAACCTAGAAAGGATACACGTTTCCACCGGGTAAAATAATGGATGTATCATGTGGTTTCTTTTATTCATAAATCGGTAAAAACTTGCGGGGAAGTTAAGAAGTGGAATGTTTTAAATTAGAATGAAATTTGGTTATTATAGTATCATATCAGTTATGTGAATAGCTTATTTTTTGTGGAGAAAGATAATTAATAAAATCGTAAATATTTAACAGCTGACATCGAACAGAGCATAATACCACATTACGTTTAAATAATTACCTTCAAATTTCGCTTTTTTCACATGAGTAATATTTGTTGTATCTTATAATACTCATGAGTAATATTAGATAGACCTGATAATACTCATGGCGATAATTAACAGATATATCAAACGATTTGTCGAAGAAGATCTAAAAACACGAATGAGCTTCATTGGCGGGCCGCGTCAAGTAGGAAAAACCACGCTGGCCTTATCTTTGCTGACCAACGGAAGCGAAAAACACCCCGCATACTTGAATTGGGATCATTTAAAGATACGCAATACGCTACTTAAAGGTGAATTACCTCCAAACCAACCCATCATCATTTTTGATGAAATTCATAAATACAAACGATGGCGAAACTTGGTAAAGGGCTTTTATGATACACTGAAAAATGATGTTCACTTTATTGTTACCGGTTCAGCCCAATTAGACCATTACCGTAAAGGTGGAGATTCTCTACAAGGCAGATATTACTACTATCGCCTGCATCCAATTTCATTGATGGAATTAAATGATCATCCAAATCAA
This sequence comes from Fidelibacterota bacterium, assembly GCA_046861385.1. Taxonomy (GTDB): domain Bacteria; phylum Fidelibacterota; class Marinisomatia; order Marinisomatales; family TCS55; genus JADFRD01. The sequence goes on from JBHHTW010000029.1 coordinate 16,142, forward strand.
AATGACCTTAATGTATTATTCAAATTTGGCGGATTCCCGGAACCTTTACGCAACGGAAAAGAAACATTTTGGAAACGATGGCAACGGGAAAGAATACAAAGAGTAATATATGATGATATCCGCGATTTGGAACACATTCGTGAAATCAGCTTAATGGAGCTTTTAGCTGAAGAATTACCAAATCGTGTAGGCGCTCCATTATCGATAAGAAATTTGAGAATTTTATTAGAAATAGCCCCTGATACGTGTATAAGATGGATCACTATTTTTGATCAATTATACTATTCCTTCAGAATTTCACCCTATGGCGCACCAAAAATAAGAGCCGTAAAAAAGGAGCAAAAACTTTACTTGTGGGATTGGTCACTCATAGAGGAACAGGGATACAGATTTGAAAATTTAGTGGCCTGTCAGTTGTTAAAATACTGCCATTTTATTGAGGACACTAAAGGATACAATATGGAATTGCGGTTTATCCGTGATACAGATAAACGAGAAGTAGATTTTGTAGTCCTTAAGGATAAAAATCCGTTATTTGCAGTGGAATGTAAAACGGGTGAAAGAAACTTGAGCCCAGCTATCCCGTATTTCAGTGACAGAACAAATATCCCCAAGTTTTATCAGGTTCATATGGGTTCCAAGGATGTGGTTAAAAATGGCTTCAGAATTCTACCGTTTACTACATTTTGTGAAGAATTGGGTATGCCTTAAATCAATCATTTATCCTCATTAATTCACCAGCTTTGCAAAAGTGCAGTTTCGATAAAAAAAGTTTGGAGCAGTATCGAGTATAAAACGCCCGCCTGCCCCGATTGAAATGAATAAAAGGAGGTGGGCAGGTAAATATGTAAAATGTCAATCGTGTTCCTTTACGTAATTATCCCGAAGCTTCGGGACAGGCTGTTTTAAATAATTACTTACCAGCATAATTCTATTATCCTAACTCATTTATGTACTTGTGACAAATATTTTCTTTCTGATGAATAATCCAGGTTATAAATATCTTAAGGATCAATGATTGAAGTCCTTGCTGAAAGTACCAAAGCTATGGAATTCTGATCTTTGATCCTTATTGTATTTACAGAAAATTTTTTCAAATTTGTTCAATAATATTATGGATGTGTTGTTATGTTTGAATATAGAGAAACCTATATCATGGCATATATACGACGGTGGTGAGTATAAATCAGGACATGCAGGTTACTTTTTCCGCTGATGAGTAACAACACCGTTAATTATTGTATAACAGCTCACCAGTTACCACTCATTAATCCACCAGATTATTCAAACCTTAAAGATTCTATGGGATCCAGATTCGCCGCCCTCCATGCCGGATAGATTCCAAAACCGATACCAATCACCGAACAAACCACCAAACCGTAAACAACCCAATTCATAGGGATCACAGCAGGAATATTCATCATCAATGCAACAGCGTTTCCCCCAACGACGCCCAGAATAACTCCAATAACACCGCCCATTTCGCTTAAAAAGACTGCTTCAGCCAGAAACTGAGTAATAATATCCCGTTTATTGGCGCCGATGGCTTTTCGAATTCCAATTTCCTTAATTCTCTCAGTGACAGATACCAGCATAATATTCATAATACCAATCCCGGCAACCAGCAGGGCAATGATGCTGATGACAAAGGCGAACATTTTCACTCCTCCAGTGAATGCACCAAACGTGTCCAATAGTTGAGCGTTGGAAACGACTTCAAAATCATTTTCCTCATTCGGAGACACCTGACGTATTGTACGCAAAATACCAACGGCTTCATCCAGCGTTTTATCATAGAGTTCTGCAGAATTTGATTCGATGGTTATGCTTAATGAAGTTCGGTAATGGGCAAAATGATGTAAATAAGTTGTAATTGGAATAATGACATAATTGTCCTGACTTTGACCAAAGGATTGTCCTTTTCTTTCGGCAATACCGATAACCAAAAATTCAATTCCGTCAATGGTAATATGCTTCCCAATGGCATACTCAAATGGAAATAGCTGATCCAATGCATCAGGGCCAAGGACGACAACTCTTCTACCATAATGAACGTCATCATGGGTAACATTACGACCTTCATCAATAAATGTATTATAGGTTCTGGCTGTCCATTCATCTCCGGCGAAAAGGGCTATATTACGTTTCGCTTGTTTATCTTTATACTTAATGTTTTTCCCCCAGGCATCTCCCTCCACGCTAACATATTCAGCTGTCGTCATTCTCTCACGGAGTTGTTCATATTGGTCATAAGTGATGCTCTTACGTTTTCTATATTTTTGCCATGAGCCATGCCCGCCAATGCGAATAGCCGGAAATTTTTGAAATGAAAACGTATTCGCTCCAAATACATTCAAGCCCGATTGGATGGATGACTCCATGGTTGTAATTGCCGTCATGACGCCTATCACTGAAAATACACCAATGGCAATTCCCAAAAGAGTTAATGAGGATCGTAATTTGTTTTCACGAATCGACTGTAAAGCCATTCGCAGACTTTCTTTCAGTGTATTCTTGAAATGACTTTTCTTTTGTGCTACCATATTTTAACAAAAAAGAATGGATGAATGATTGGATGATTGGACGGTTGGTTTATTGCCACTGAAACGGCTCCTGCCACTTTCCCACCACTCCACCAGTTACTGCTCACTACTCCACCAATATTACTCATACCGTAATGCCTCGATCGGATCCAGGCGAGCTGCTTTATAGGATGGGGCCAACCCGGCAATGATCCCGACAACGGAACTGATTATCAGCGCAAAAATTGCCAGCGAAATTGGCATTGTAGACGGAAATATATATTTGTCAATCAAAAAACTTCCTCCTAAAGCAAGGGTGACACCAATAAAACCGCCGAATAAACAAATGAACAATGCTTCCAATAAAAATTGCTTCATAATGGATCCCGGTGTAGCGCCGATCGCTTTTCGTACACCGATCTCCCTTGTTCGTTCTTTAACGGATACAAACATAATATTCATAATTCCAATCCCACCCACGACTAAAGATAAAACTGTAATAAAAATACCTGTTCCACCAATGGCCAATTTCATCGTTTGATATTGCTGGCGAAAAGCATCTTGCTGGTTAATAGCAAAATCGTTTTTTTCTCCCGGATGCAACCCGCGTAATCGGCGCAAAATGGCTGTAATTTCATCTTTGGCTTTTTCAATATGATCCGAATCAACTTTCACATCCAACCTCATCCAGCCCCGACGTGAAAATAACCGCTGATAAGTACCAAATGGAATAATAGCACGGTTATCAATATTAAACATTCCTAAAAATTTTCCCTGTTTTTCCGCGACGCCAATTACCCGAAATACATAATGTCCCATTTTCACTTTCTGGTTAATTGGATTTTCATTTTCAAAAAGGAGATTTGCCACATCATAGCCAAGTACAATTACCCGCGCACCACTTCGATCTTCACCTTCTGTATAAAACCGACCATCGTCAATGTTTAAAAATGCAGTTTGCAGAAATTCTGCTGTTGTGCCAAGTATGTTGATACCCACCGCTGTTTCTTTTCCCCTGGAGATGTCAGCAGTCCGCATAGCTGCAGGCGCAGCCGCTATGACATAATTGCTTTGAGATTTAATTTTTTCTATATACTCCACTTTTAAATCCGGTCGATTACGTACCTCCCACCATTCCTGATCACCAAACCATTCGTGCTTGGCGATATATAAAACATCCCTCCCTAAAAAAGACATACTGCTCTCAAAAGAACGGTCGAGTCCTGAAATAAGAGTTCCCATAAGAGTAACGGCTAATATTCCAATCACAATGCCCAGGGTTGTCAAACCGGCTCGAAGTTTATTCCCCCAGATTGCATTGAATGCAATTCTCATGGTTTCCATTAAGGCAAACATATTCAAGCAGGTGTTATTTTTTTGCGGACTGTTTTTTTATTTTCAAACTATTATTTATTACATCATCTTTGATTTTACCATCAAGGATATGCAGCGTCCGATGGGCGTGTTCAGCGATGTAGGCTTCATGGGTCACAAGAATAACAGTATTTCCTTCAGTATAGAGATCATCTAAAACGTTCATTATTTCTACTCCGCTCTTAGAATCAAGATTACCTGTGGGTTCATCTGCCAGAATAATAGAGGGATCAGTTACCAATGCCCTCGCAATAGCCACCCTCTGGCGCTGACCACCTGAAAGTTCGTTTGGTTTGTGGTGCATCCTATCTGAAAGACCGACTTTTTCTAAGGCTGTTTCGGCTTTTTCCAAACGATGTTCTCTGGGAACATTTGCATAGATGAGCGGCAATTCCACATTCCGAAGAGCAGTCAATTTTGGTAATAGATTAAAGGTTTGGAACACAAACCCAATTTTTCGATTGCGGATGGATGCCAATTGATTATCATCCATTTCGTGAACTTTTTCACCTTCAAATTCATAGGTCCCTTCTGTGGGTGAATCCAGGCATCCGATCATATTCATCATAGTAGATTTTCCAGATCCGGACGGTCCCATGATTGATATATATTCATTATAATTGATGGTTAAATCTACACCATCCAGTGCCCGGACGATTTCACCCCCAACATCGTAATGACGCTTTACATCGCGAAGTTTGATCAAATCAGGCATTATTCATCTTTATCCAAGGCAACAACCATATTATGTTTTAAATCCCTGCTGATTGCTTTATAGCTGCCGGTGACGACTTTTTCACCTTCATTTAGTCCGCTAATAACTTCATAATGAGTTTCGCTGCTGATCCCTACTTTAATCGGTCTTCCGACTGCAAATGGACCTTTTTTGTTCCCTTTATTACTCAGTTCTCCTAATGGTTTATCCTGCACGACAAATACCATTTCAACCAAATCTTTTTTCTTTTTCCCGCTGCGATATTTTTTATCATCATCTGATTTTTTGGATTTATCTGATTTCTTATTAAAGTTCAATTCATTTTCATAGCCCTCGTAGCGAACCGTCAAGCTCTGAATTGGAATGGTTAATACATCGTTTCTAATATCCGTAATAATATTTGTATTGGCACTCATTCCCGGCCGTATTTGAGGATGAACATCAATCATACGTACTTTCACCTTGAAATTGGTCACTTGTTCCTGGGTACCAAAATTGGATGTTTCTGCGACGTGGGCTATTTCACTCACAATACCATAAAACATTGTATCCTGAAAGGCATCTACATCAATTTCGGTTGTATCACCGATAGATAAAGAAATCACATCATTCTCATTTACATCTACCAGTACTTCCATTTTGGTTAAATCAGCGATGGTCATTAATGCCTCAGCCTGGAAGACACTTCCGATAGCCATTTCACCTATTTCCTTATTGATTCTGGTTACTATTCCATCCGTAGGGGCGGTCATTTTTAATTTTGATAATTCATCTTCTCTGGAAATTAATGCAGCTTTAGCTTGTTTCAGTTGATTGACGGCTAATTCATACTGGGCTGTGATTGCTTCCAGTTCCTGTTTAGAAATCAGCCGTTGATCATAAAGCGATTCCATTCTGTCTTTTTGAGCAGATACTTTAATCAGGCTTGCTTTTGCTGAATTCACAGCAGACAGAGCCTGATCTCTGGCAGCCTTATGCTGTTTTTCATCTAAGGTGATGAGTAATTGCCCAGTCCGGACATGATCTCCTTCTATTACGGTAATCTGGGTAATCCATGCCGACGTTGTGGCGCTAATTTTTATTTCCTTCACCGGTTGAATTTTTCCACTGGCATTCACTTTATGAACCACAGATCCCCGATGAACTTCCTCCACTTCTACTTTAATTACATTTTCATTTTTCCGGAAAATATTCGCAGCAATAATCACAGCAAGGATGACTATGATACCAATAATTATCAATATTTTCTTTTTATTTTTCTTCTTTGTCAATTTATCTCCTATTCATCTATAATCCTGATCAAGTGTTCCCAATAGAGCCCTTAGTTGAGCTTCCTGTATCCGGGCATCATATTTGGTGGTGACCAAAGCGCTCCGAGCCTGGGTAACGGATACCTGGGCATCCAATATTTCCAATATGGTTGCTGATCCCAAACTGTACCGCTGCTGGACTAATTTTAAATCCTCTTCCGCCGAGGCCAATATTTGTTCATCCAGGGGAATCAATTCCTGATAATCTTCAATGATGTTCAGTAAATTTTCCAACTGAACATGCAGATTGTGTTTCTGAGTAACATAGTTGTACTGTTGTTTTCGGATGGCCAATTCTGCCTGCTGTTCACGGGTGGTTAGGTTATAACCGGTAAATATTGGAAAGGACAAGGATAATGAGAGAGTGGAGGTCCAATTATCTATCTTCCCCATATCAGCAAATTCCGGCGTGGAGGCTCCATACATCATGGAAGCACTTAATTTGGGCCGACGGGTACCCGTTAATATTCTTCTATTCAAATCTAAACCGGTAATTTGAGATTGAATAATCAACAGGGTTGGATTGTATTCTTCCAGTTCATCAATCGCCTCTTTGAGTTCGGGCATTGGAAGGAGAGGCCTAACAAAATCAGTGACTTCAAACGTCGTTTGCGATCCCATTAACCCCATACTGTTTCGAAGAACCAATTCTGTATTCTTCATTCGGGTTTCTTTCAGAAGTACATCGGTCTTCGATTTTCCTAATTGTACTTCTGCTTTTAATAAATCTGTTTTTTTAACCGCTCCCAATTCAAACTGCGTACTGACCAGCTCAATTTGTTCCAGGGCTAAATCCAATGTTTTTTTGGCTACTTCCAATAATTGGCGGGACTTAAGGTATTCATAGAAAGCCTGGTGGACATTGAGGACTACTGATATCATTTCCTGACGAGCAGATTGTTTGGCAATTAAATAATTGTTATTGGCTGTTCGCATCTGATTCAGCCATTGCCCCCCATCATAAATGGTCTGGTTCACAGAAAACGAAGACCCAAAAGAATTGCTCACGCCTCCGTAGGGAGAAGATAGGGAAAAAGTAGAATCCATAATGACGATGGAAGATTGGCTTGTTCCTTTCGGGACTTTGGTTTCGCTCCATGAATTGCCGTAACTGACAGATGGAAGAATATGGCTTAGTGATCCTTTTTTCCCATATTCAGCTGATTGAAGATTCAGGGCTTCTGACTTGAGAGATTCTTTATTCATTAAGGCAATTTCAACACACTCTTTTAGGGAATAAACCTGTGCGTTTATACGTACGGATGTGAATAATAATAATAATAATAGGAACAGTTTACTCATAATGTTATGCGAACATTGACCCCAATAATGAGAAGAAGGTTGTCTGTAAAATCCAATAAATAACCAAAGCAATTAGAAAGGGTTTAAACTCCCGCCGGTATAAAACGCTCATTCCGACGGCAAGTAAACTAATGCGCCATAAAGCAAAAAGATCCATCCCGCTTAAGAAATGATAAATAAAATCTCCCTGTTCCCCGATACCTAAAAGACCCAATCCTGTTTGTACATCCGTTCGCCACTGGGTAATCATTAAGGGAATTTTCACGAATGATTCAATTACAGCAACCATATATGTATAGGAAGTCATCACCAGAATATTGCCAAAGGATGATTTTCCGCCAAAAAAGAAATTGCCGGTCATCAGCACAATGAGTGACATAAATAAAATCCGGATTGGCGTTGAAAGGACACTGGATACATAACCAACCATCGTCATCATTTTCGATGGATTCTGAATTTTTTCCAAACTGTCATTGAGGAATTCTTCTTTCTGATCATCCGGAATGCTGGAATTATTCATAATGTATTTTTCCGTTTGCGCTAACTGGACTTCCACCAATAAATCTTTCAATACAAACATGCTGCCCAATCCCACTATCGCTGTAACCAATAAAGGCAGGTAAGCATCCTGCCAATGACTGCGTTGAATGAGTGATGTAAATACATTTCTTGGTTCTATAATTACATTTAATAGGTTATTCATTTGTTATCCCTAATCATTCAGTGAGAATGTTATCTTTAATAGTATTCAAATATTTTTTTGCTGATTCATAGTCATTCTCAACATCTCCTTTTAGAATGGCTTCTTCAATCGCACGTTTGACTTTTCCCACTTTCTTTCCCTCTTTTAAACCACATATTTCCATGATTTCATCTCCGCGGACCGGCGATTGGAAAGCTCTCATTTTATCCCGTTCAACGACGCTTGACATCTTCCCTTCTACAATTTCAAAATTATGCATGTATTTTTTTACCCTGTTTGGGTTTCTGGTCGTTATATCCGCCCGGCACAGGATCATTAGATCATCCAATTTATCCCCTGCAGAAGCCATCAGTCTTCTTACGGCTGAATCTGTGACTTCCTTCTTGACAAGGCTGATGGGCCTCAAATGCAGCATGGTAAGATTCTTTAAATAATTTTTTAAGTCATTGGGCAATTTGAGCCGCTTAGCTATTTTTTCTACTATGCGCTCTCCCACAGCATCGTGACCATGGAATGTGTAACCCTTTTGATGATTCACTCTTCGGGTAACCGGTTTGGCAATATCGTGTACTAGTGCGGCAAACCGCAATTCCATTTTATCAGAAAGTTTGGCAGAATTATCCACTACCTGCATGGTATGATAAAAAATATCTTTATGGTGCCATTCTTTTGATTGTTCCAGACCAAACATGGCATCTATTTCAGGGAATACATATTTCATCAGCCCTGCATCCTGCAATAATATTAATCCGATTGAAGGTTGATTCGTTGAGAGAATTTTTATTAGTTCTGCGGTGATACGTTCCTGTGATACAATTTTTATTCTGTCAGCTTGTTTTTTAATGGCTTTTAAACATTGGCTGTCCAATTCAAATTTTAATGCGGATACAAAATAAGCGGCACGCATCATTCTTAATGGATCCTCATGAAATGTTTCGTTGGGATCCAATGGTGTTCGCAATTGTTTCTTTTGAAGATCCTGAATACCTCCGAGGGGGTCATGAAGCTCACCAAATCGATCCGGCATGAGATCAACCGCTAAAGTGTTTACGGTAAAATCCCGGCGAATCAGGTCTCCTTTCAAATCAGTGTATACTACCTCTTTCGGTTTTCTGGAATGGGTATCGTAGGATTCGGTCCGGGCAGCTGCCACTTCCAAAGGGATTTGTTTATACGGAATCTTTGCCGTGGAAAATTTCGGGAATGGGACAATCTTTTTAACACCGAGTTTATTGGCGAGCTGCCTGGCAAAGGCCACGCCATCTCCCACCACCATAAAATCAATCTCTTTTAGTTTTCTTCCAAGGAAAATATCCCGGACATATCCGCCTACAACATATACATCAATGTTGAGATCGCGGCCCAGTTCTCCGGCGATTTTCAAAACGTGAAATCCTATAGGATTTTCTTTCAATAAGTGTTGAATATTGGCCATACCAGCCGAGAATTTACGGTAGTTCGCCTACAACAAACAGGGTAAGTGGCGGATAGAATTAACCTCATCAATAACTTTTAGATGAGCTTTGGAAACTCCAAATCGATTTTGACCTCCAGAATGATAGGGAAATGATTTATTAATCATTTTTATCCAGACTGTATCTTTTTCTGTTTCTAGAACCATGGCGGTATTGTTTAGGATATTCACATATAATGCTCCTACGGGGGACGGAAAACCGCCACCGCGAATGAACTCTCTTCCTATTTTGTTGAGGGTTACTCTATCTTTTGGTTTCATAGTATATGTTCCTTTTTTAGGCTAACACATAAAGAAGACCGAAAACAAAAAAAGCGCCGGAGCGCTTTTCAGTTACCGGTTTAGCAGTTTTGCTTTAAGCCGCCTGCAAGTTGGTTTAAATCACGGCTTTAACGTTGGCAGGAATTTACACTTATTACCATTTAGTTCTACTATAATACTTTCATTAATTTTTTCAGTTTTCCCACCCGCAACTGAGTAGGCGATATAAACTGAATCAGCCAGTTTAATAATGAACTGATTTCGCTCTATAGCTCTTTCGGATATTATTCGGGTAACCATTTCGGGAAATTTTGAAACAAGTAACAATCAACCATTGTCCATATTGGGGTTCCATTCTTTGGGAATACGCTTCCAGATTCCACGGGTAGGACTTATAATGATCGGTTGTATTCCCTCAAGTAAAATCCGAAGGCATTTCTTCTCCATGGGGGAATGAAACCCACTGATGACAGACTGCTCCTCCTTACGCCATTTTAAACATTGATCATATATATTTAGAATTTTATCACCGGGACATATTACAGAACAAAAAAGAGCGATAGGTTTGGTTTTTTAAGAGTTCAAAATTACCAAAGGAAAACTTTAAATAACTTTACGGCGAATTTGAAAATACCATTCTAACCCAAGGGCATTGGTTATCTGAGTTAAAAAGGAAATAGATGGCATTTTCATCGATTTTTCAAAACGAGAAATGGAACTTTGTTTGGTTCCGATTTTTTCTGCTAATTCTTTTTGGGTAATTCCTTGCTCAATTCTTAAAGCGACAATTTCTCTTACTAATTTATACACAGGACCCAAATCATCATAGGCTTGTTTGAATTCAGCATTTTGCAAAAGTCTTTTTTTATGTAAATCAACATTTGTTTTATTCTTCATAATCTTTCTGCCTTTTCTTTGCAATTTTAATTTCCTTTTTGGGTGTTTTCCTGGTTTTTTTTGTAAATCCGCTCAATAACACAAATTTTCTACCGGTAAATACAAAATAAAGTATCCGTTCCGAACCGGGACGTAATTCCCATATTTTACCATCGATATGTTCCATGTAGGGTACTCCCAATTGAATTCCATACTCTTTAACCAAATCAAACACTCTGAATACATTCGCCTGCTTGTTGACAGGTAAACTGTCAATAAATTCTTCAACAGGTTTTTTCCCGCGATGATCTTCATAATATTCGATTGTCCATTCATTCATAAATTATCACAATATTGTTATATTTTACAATCTTTCTTTTCTTATTATTTCAAAATTTCTCTCGATTATGTATTCTCACCTACCCAATTCTTTACCATACTACTCCCATTATAAGGATGAACTATTTAGTAGTTTTTCAATGCTTTTTGGTAACGACATTTATGCAATGGAAAATTGTAAATATTCAATCATTAATTAATCAACTCTTTCCCCATCCGGTACTTAATATCTTAGTTGATAATAAAATCCAACCAAACTTCTGCATATATCTAATTCACAATTATTGCCTAAAGAATAATATGTGATTCGATTATTAGATTTCCAAACCACGGTTTTATACGTTTCTATTATGTTTCATATTTAACTTTAAAGCCCATTAATATTACCTCATAACCCATCTTGAAAATAAAGTTTTCCGACTAAATAGTGTTAATGTTTTGTGAAATTTCAGATTGTTGAAAATTACAATAACGATTATTATATATACTCATCCAGGTGAGTGCATGAATACTAATCAATTAACTGTGCTTCAATACAGTTGATATTTCATTTGCACAGCTCACTTACTTCCTCTATCTTCAGGCGCTAAAGTTATGAAACAGATAATCACAACCTGCCTTTTCACTTGTCTTATCTATGGTCAATTTGGCGAAGTGAAAGTCGTTTTTGATGATCATTTATTAAAAGTATATGAACGCCAAAATATCATGCCGTTGAAACAGGACATCGCCCGGTTTATAGAATCTACTCGCTGGGATGATGAATACAGTGATCTTAAAATACCGCTGCATATTCAGTTTATCTTTGAGGGTTCCGCGCAAAAAGGAGCCCAGGAAACCTATCTGGCTCAAGTATTGTTTTCAAACGGAACAGATCAGCGTTTTTTTGATACATCGTTTCAATTTCCCTATAATCAAAGCGGATCACTATATTTTGACTTAGTTCAATTTGATCCATTATCCAGCTTTCTAGCCTATTATGTCAATCTGATACTTGCTGTTGAAATAGATACGTACGAGCCCTTTGGCGGTACTCCCATCTATGAAATATCAAGGGAGATTGCTCTTCGCGGGTCTGCCAGTGAATATTCCAGAGGCTGGTCTGACCGGGTAAGACTGGTGAACGATATGAGTACAAATTTTGGCCTTCGGAAAGCACGATTTTCTTATTATTATGCAATGGACTTATTTCAAAATGGAAATGTAGATGATGCTGTAAAAGAATTTGAAAATATGATCAAGGGGCTGGATGAAGTATATGATCGCTTTTCGAAAGAACACTATACATCGTTTTTTCTTAAAGCAAACGTCGGTAACCTGACTAAAGTTTTGGGATTATTGGGTCAAGATAATATGCTGAAGGATATGATGGAACTGGACCCTGATAATTTGGAAATTTATCAGGCAGCTCTTGATTAAAGGTCGGAAAACTTATTGACACCCCGAATGTAATGGGCGAAAACGATGCTCCCACGGTATAGCTGACTTATTATTTCACTATCGTTTTTTTTCCTGATCTTTTTGACTAATTGTCGTTTTTTATAAATTGTACGTGGATGAGTTAGCAGCCAGCCAAAAGATTTTAATACGGCGCCAAAATGATTCAGGTCCCGTTTAACCAAAGCATAAGCCATTGCCACAAATTCTAAGGCAAGCCGAATCGGAAATAAATAAAGAGTCAGCAATAAATGATAATTTGTGAGCATCATTAACATTGAATTTCGGTGATTTAAGTAATATTTTCGAAACGAATGCATTGGGAGAGAAACAGCATTCTTATGATATATAGTTGCATTCGGTTCAAATAAAACACGGTCGCCCATTAGCTGAAGCCGCCAGCATAAATCAATCTCCTCCTGATGGGCAAAAAATGTTTCATCAAATCCGTGAGCTGCTTCAAATGCCTTTTTCCTCACCATGAATGCGGTTCCGGACGCCCAGAAAATATCTTCCGGTTTATCATATTGACCCTCGTCTTCCTCTTGATTCAGAAAAATACGACCTTTGGCAAATGGGTAGCAAAATATATCCAAATGACCTCCAGCGCCTCCGGCATAATCGAATAATTTTCTCTCATAATAGTTACGAATTTTAGGCTGGATTGCTGCGACATCATCCTTGCCCTTACCCGCTTTTACTAAATGATCAATCCAATCCGGTTTCTGAATGGTATCATTGTTCAGGAATAAAAGCCAATCGCCATTGGCAGCGTCCACACCCCGATTACACCCGCCGGCATATCCTTGGTTTTGATCATTCTCAACCAGTAAAATATCGGGGTGATTTTTTTTTATCCACTCCTGGCTTCCATCCGTTGACGCATTATCAACGACAATTATTTCTTTGTTAGAATAAGTAGATAACTTGATTGAATCCAAACATTCAGACAGAACATCGATCCCATTCCAATGAGGAATAATTATGGAAATAAACATATTAGATGGTTAGTGGTTATGGGTAGCTGGTTAGTTGTGATACGTTCTTCCAGCCACTCCGTCTACGCGCCTTCGGCGGACAAGCACTCCACCACCAGTTACCACTCTACCAGTTACCACTCTACCAATCACCCATTACCCCTCACCA
>JBHHTW010000093.1:0-2065 GCA_046861385.1 Fidelibacterota bacterium
TCTTAACTTTATTACCAGTCATATTCTTCTTCTAATTCATTCCCTGCTTTAGCTAACTGTGAATAAGCGAAAATTTGACCTATTGACCCAAAAATAGTGAACATATTCGCAGTAGTTCCGGTATTTCTTGAGTTTTCAGCAACTGCATAAATATGTAGGATTGTTCCAATTGCGGAAAGGCACCACCCACCATAATAATAGTTTCTTGCGGACCGCAAATACTTAGCTGAAGCCTTTGTATTTCTTTCCAGTAAAAGAATGCGTCTTTCAGCTTGCCACTGTTTTTCTGAACTATTATTTTGGTTGAAAAAGTAGCCCGTAATATCAAAGCCGTATTTATCGGTAATTTTTTCAACGAAGTGCTTTTTAAAGGTGTCTACTTTGGGTTGATAAAATACACTACCTAATTTTTTTACAACGATTGTAGAATCGTCAATGGATTTTGCTTTAACCTCCAAAATATCCCCATTTTTCAGAAACAACATCGATTGGGCGTTTAATTGATACACAAACAAAAATGGAAGAATTACCAAAATATTTTTCATTTTATCCTCAGCGAATTATCGTTCTTGTTAAAATTCTTTCAACATGCACAATGTCGGGGTCCGTTTGAACGGGTGTTAGGTGCCTGTTATTATTATATTATTCATATTCATATTGGAAAATAGATAGTCCTGTAGAAATCCACTATTTACTTCGACATCATGGGTGGTCGCGTTCATACTTTTTCTAACTTAATCTATCGTGAACCTATTAGAGTACAATGGGTCCCTAACTAATCGAAATGTACCAACATCCTCAAACCATTTAGCTGGTAGTTCAAATGAGTATCTTTCATTGGATAAAATTGAGTCAATAAACGTTGCACAACCTAAAAACGAATACCAAAACCACCTATTTTCAGACCAGCTACCATTTTCTTTCTTTTGGTAAGACATTTCCAGGTAGGCCCCACATCGTAATCCAATATAAAAAACATCTTTTGAATTATTGGTGATCATTACAGTAATCGTGTCAGTGGAAAGATAATCCGTCCTATCCGTTAAAAAATCAACAGGGTACTCATCGGTATCCGAGTTCGTTGAACACCCTGGAATAAATATTGACAACACGATGAAACCGTACAAAAAAACCAGTTTTCTATTATACTGGGCATACTTTCTAAATTTATCTTTATGTTGATGGCATAATGCGGTGACTGTTTCTTTATGCATAATTTATATTTCCTTTATTTTCCCTTGCTTTCATAGCAAGTAGGCTAAGCTCACCGGTCCCGTACACGTCGTGTCGGGATCCGGTGCAGCGCGGGTTAGACACCTCATTAATTACGGCATAATTGATGGCTTTCTTCCCTCAGCTAATTTTGTTAAACCAGAACCATCAACAGCTACCCGGAATATACTTCTTTTATTGTTTTCTCTATCAGACGTAAAAATAATATAATCACTATTGGATGAAAAAACAAACGAGTACTCGATAAAGTTGTCATTAGTAAGATTAGTTACGTTAGACCCATCAATGTTCATTACAAATATGTCCCGTTGACCTTCAAAATACGTGATATAAGCTATCTTTGAATTATCGGGGGAAAAGATAGGATTGAAATTTTTATATGAATCATTTGACAAATTAATCGGATCCGAACCGTCGATATTCATCAGGTAGATGTCATCATCACCATCCCTATCGGACACGAATACTATTTTAGTACCATCGGGAGAAAAACTGGGTGAATAATCCCGAATAGGATCTGCTGTTGAAGTAAGAACTGAAGTATTGGTACCGTCGATATCTGAGATGTATACCGCAGGGATATTTAACCCAACAAAAGAATAGCATACCTGGTTCCCATCCGGTGAAAATGATGGTGGTGTTGGATACGCTTCTATGGCGCTAGCGAGAGTCAGGGGATTTGATCCATCGTAATTCATAATATCAATTCTCGAACTCATCATTTGGTGAATGCCAACCGCGATTTTTTGTAAGCTTGAAGAAAAGCACCCTAAATATTCGTAATTATCTAAAGAAGTCAATTGAACCATTTCATTCGTTAATAAATCATAAC
>JBHHTW010000094.1:0-2023 GCA_046861385.1 Fidelibacterota bacterium
TGGCCGGGGCGTACATCCATTTGAATTATGACAGGAATAAACTTCTCCTCATGACAGTGAATCCCGGTACGTTCTTTTCGGACCTGCAAGACCCCATGTATTTTAGCGATACGCAAAATTCAGGTGAAATTGAACTCTACACAGCCTTTTTAGGTGCTGATTCAACGTCCGTATCCGGTACAGGCAGTTTTATGAGTATCGTGTTTTCTGCATCAACCAGTGGTTTATCCACCATTACTTATAGCACAGATTGTGAACTGGTAGACTCGCAGGATAATAATATTGAAATCAAAGGTTTTGGTCAAGGGGTCGTGAATGCGCAATAGCGATTATTGTCATTGCGAGGATTTCTGCAATTGTCTGGAATCCGTGGCAATCTCCGACCAAAAAATTTTTATTATGAGATCGCCGCAGTCGTCCCAACATAATAGTCGTGACTCCTTCGCGATGACAATATTCAGACAGGGGTCGTTAATGCGAATTAATCAGCAAGAACCTTTCAAAGAGTGGATCGTTTGGAATTGAAACAAGTGGAATACGATCAGAAATTCGATAGAATCTTCGATGCCATCGAACGAAGGGAAATTTCACCGAAACAAGATGTTATTTACAAAAGCCAAATTGGACAGTTTGTCCAACAATGTGTAACGGAGTGAAAAGGGTGCTTAATCAGAAAAGACACATAGCTTCTAACCCGTTCACACCGAAATCCGGGATGGAGCCACGAGTGTTTCTCGGAAGGGAAGAAGCAATAAACACATTTGAGAAATCTATTCAAAAAGCCCAAAAGGGGTATTTTGACCATTTTGTTATTCTGGGCGGATGGGGCATTGGTAAGACAACATTGCTGAAAGAATATAGAAAAATTGCACAGTCAAATGGAATTCTTTCGTCTTTTTTCCCAGTGCGTGAATTTACAAATAACGATTTGCTTCACCCTGTTATTCAGGTTATCACTCAAATCCCAAGAAATCTTCCAACAAAAAAAGAGCGATTTAATAAATACAAAGACTATTTATCTGGAATGGGAATTTCTTTTCCAGTGATTGGTGGAGGATTGCAATTTCCTGATAAATATAGTTATACCGGTGATCCTCAAGTTTTATTACTTGAATCACTTCTTCGTTTGTGGAGGGAAATTAAACAGGAAAGCGAAATTGTATTTATCCTGATTGACGATGCTCAAAATTTGAAAAATGTACCCGAGTTTATGACAATTTTAAAAAATGTATTAAGCGATGATGAGATTATCAATAATACCGGATTTTTCTTCATTCTTTCCAGTATCCAAGACTGGTGGAGACAATTTATGAAAAAACATCATCCTATCGGTCGATATTTTAAGCCGGCTGTGCGGTTGAATAATCTTGAAATAGACAGTGTTAGAGAAATTATAAATAAAATACTGAACGAAACAGGTGTGCAGTTTCCACGGAATATTATCGAAAATATTTATGAATATTCAGAGGGACATCCTTTTCAATTGCAAGTAATTTGTGATCATTTATATGAAAACCAAATGAATGGTAGAATAACTAATAATGCTTTTTACATTGCCCTGGAAAACACTTTACAAGAACTTGGGGAAATAATTCTGGATAATTTATACCAAAAAGCAAGTGAGAAAGAAAAGTTAATTCTATTTAAAATGGCTGAAAATTATAGACAGTATGATAGCAATGACTTGTCTGAAAAATTAAATGGTACTATAGAAAAAAATGAAATAAGAACCATGTTATTAAGGTTGACAAAAAAAGATATTATAAAAAATATATCACGAGGTAAATATGCAATATCAAGCCGCATACTTTCTGAATACATCATCAGAAAATAACAAACGCAACATATTCAACGCGAATTTGTTGCTTCTGTTGCGTTGGCCAATGAACACACAAACCCATATTGCAAGACAGAACATTGCACTCTACACATCGAAGTGCAAAGTTGAAGTTTTAGATGGAATTGTGTATGCGCAATAGCGATTATTGTCATTGCGAGGATTTCTGCAATTGTCTGGAATCCG
>JBHHTW010000065.1:0-6892 GCA_046861385.1 Fidelibacterota bacterium
AAGGCCAAGGTTAAGGCAAAGGTTTAGGAAAAACTATGGGCTATAATGATTTCTCAGAAATGCCAGTTTGGAAAAAATCATTCGATATATTAATAGATACATACAAAATCACCAAAACCTATCCACCGGAAGAAAAATTTGGACTCGTTTCAGACATGCGACGATCAGCGAATTCAATTGCTCACAATATAGCTGAAGGATTCGGAAGATTTTATCCAAAAGAAAAAAACCAATTCTATCGAATTTCTAGAGGTAGTGCATACGAATTAATAAGTCAATATCTTGTTAGTATTGGACTAAAATATGTCGTAGAAGAAAAAACGAATCATTTTATTGAACAATTAAAAATAATTATTGAGGAATTAGATGCATTGATGAAAACACTTTCATCTATGCCTAAACTTCGAACTTGACCTAAAGGATATAATGGCACACGCATATACCCCCGGACTTAAAGTACTACATGAAACAATAATCGATAAAGAACGACGTCTACCACTTAAAGGCATTGTAACTGTTGATAAAGGAAAATCTGTCTCCCCAGATGATATTGTGGCAAAAACAGATTTGCCTGGCAATGTGCAAATGGTCAACGTTGCAAATCAATTAAATATAGATGCAATTGATATAAATGAGGCTATGATAGTAAAAGAAGGCACATCGGTTAGTAAAGATGCAATGATTGCCGAGACGAAAGGTCTGTTTGGATTATTCAAATCGAATGTAACCGCCCCGGTCGATGGCACAATAGAACTGATTTCAGATATAACAGGGCAAGTGGTTATTAGACAGGCTCCTATTCCTGTTGAAATTGATGCCTACATGAAAGGTACCATTAAAGATATCATCCCTGAAGAAGGTGTTATGATTGAATCAGAAGGCGTTTTCATTCAGGGCATTTTTGGGATCGGTGGTGAAAGCAGAGGAGATTTAATTGTTGTCGTGAACAATCGTGAAGATGAAATCACTGAAGAAATGATTACTTCTGATTTAGCGGGAAAAATCGTCGTCGGCGGTTCGTTTATCAGTTTGAGCGCGTATAAAAAAGCCATTCAGATGAAAGTCATGGGAGTAGTTGTGGGTGGATTTAATTATTTTGATCTAGAGGATATTCTAGGATATATATTAGGTGTTGCCATAACCGGGTCTGAAGATTTGGTCACATCTCTTATTCTTACAGAAGGATATGGTAAAATTCGGATGGGTTCACGAACATTTAATTTATTGAAAGAGCATGAAGGAAAATTTGCATCTGTGAATGGTGCAACTCAAATCAGGGCAGGTGTCATTCGTCCGGAAATCGTTATTCCCCTATCAAAAGATGAATTAAAAGGTGACCATAAAGACGCTGATTCTTCGGAAGGTATTCAAGCCGGAAGTTTAGTCCGTGTAATTCGGGCTCCATATTTTGGCAGAATGGGAATAGTAATGGATCTTCCGTCGGAATTAAGAAAAATGGAATCTGAAACAATGGTGCGGGTAGCTATAATTGATATCGATGGAGAAAATATTGAAATTCCCCGGGCAAATCTGGAAATGGTGGAAACGGATTGATGTGGATAAGGAACGCTGAAAATAATATTGTTAAATATTTTCCTGTTTGGTATGCATCAATTTACTCCATATTCCTGATAGGATTATTGTAATGAAATCCCAATTCTATAGCCCAAACTCATCTACCAGCCAAAGTCTTAATTCTAATCCTATGTTTTTATCAAATTCTGATAGGGATTTTATAACACGACTGGCAAAACGTATTCAAAAGTCAGGATTTGTCACGCCAGCAATATTTTTTCTAGAAATGACAAAACCCCTGGCGTTGTTGGGCAGCCATGCCATGGTCTTTTTCGGACCTATCATCAATGCATTTATTCAAGCGGACGGCTATTATCGCGCCGCAGAACTTTTTGAAGAACCGGACACTGTAGAATTTCTATTATCTGAGATAGAGCGTCTGGATAAAGCAGACTCCGAAATGGAAGGAGAACCAAGTGAAAGATAAACAATTTTGGATGATAATCGGAGGATTAGCCCTTGTATTCCTGATATTCTGGATTGCAGGACATCCCTATTTCAATGCCGATCGTATTATTATGTTCATGGCCATCATCGCAATTGGAGCAACATTGATATACAATATTCGCATGGCGGAAAGAGGGGAAGAGTTTTATTTAAGACCCATTCCTGGATTGAAAGCAGTTGAAGAAGCCGTGGGGAGATCTACAGAAATGGGCAAACCTGTTTTGTTCGTCCCAGGAATCATGGACATGGACCAAGTAGAAACAGTGGCAGGTGTTATCGTCCTCGGTCATGTTGCGAAAATGACTGCCCGGTATGAAACAAGTTTAAATGTACCTGTCTCACGATCTATTGTTATGAAAGCTGCTCGAGAGTCTTGTCGTGAATCATATATGCTTGAGGGTAGACCGGACATGTTCCATGATGACATGGTTCATTATTTAACCGATGACCAATTTGCCTACGCTGCAGGAGTAAACGGTATCATGGTTCGGGAAAAACCAGCTGCCTGTTTGTATATGGGAAAATTTTATGCTGAGTCTTTGATTTTGGCTGAAACCGGAAATTCTATTGGTGCCATTCAAATAGCCGGAACTGCATCACCGGCACAAATCCCATTTTTTGTGACTGCATGTGATTATACACTCATAGGAGAAGAATTCTTCGCCGCCAGTGCTTACCTGTCTCAAAGACCCGAACTTATTGGCGGCGTAAGAGGACAGGATATGGTCAAAATAGGTGTTATTACTGTGATTATCCTGGCCACTCTTTTGAGGTTTCTATATGAAACATGGGGAGTCGGATTTGATGTTGTAAAACTTTTAACGGTTCAGTAGGAGAACATTATGATTTGGAAACGACAAATCCCCATATTTATTGTCGCTGTCGTTGGTGCATTGACTTTATTTGGATGGTTTATTGAGGAACCATATATCGAGTCTTTTGTCAACGATGATGCAACACAATGGTATGATATTTTAATGAGTTTTGCTATTACTTTAGGCGCTTTAAACCTCATGAAATTGCAATTACAAAAAATTTCAAAAAAAAGATCCGGATGGCCTTATAGTCTCGTTGCAATCGGTGGTTTCCTGTTTGCGATAACAGCAGGATTTATTTATAAAGGTGTAGATGATTCTGTTGCTGTTTGGGGAGCCCACGTGACAACAGAAGGAACACTCTTTAAATGGATGTTCGATTATGTGTTTACGCCCTTGTCAGCCACCATGTTTTCACTCTTGGCATTTTTTGTGGCTTCAGCTTCTTACAGGGCGTTTCGTATTCGAAATTTTGAGGCAACATTGCTTCTAGTTTCAGGGATTATTATTATGGTCGGTCGAGTACCAATCGGTAGTGTGATCTCTTCTTGGTTCATCATGTATATTTTGGTTTTGGCTCTGGGAATCGGTGTCAATTCCTGGAAGAAGGATAAAAAACTCACCTTTGGTGTGGTTGGTGCAGGAATAGTCATCGTAACCATTGCAGGAATGATGACCGGATGGCCCATAGACAAACCGGGAGTCTTCTATTTGCCTATTTTACAGGAATGGATTTACTATTATCCAAACGTAGCTGGTGCTCGAGCAATTATGATTGGAATCGGGTTAGGAGTTTTTGCTACATCCATTCGGTATATCCTTGGAATTGAAAAATCTTATATTGGGGAATGATCACATGAAAGGATTATCAGACTTTATTTTAAAAATCGGAAAAGTAGACAGACGATGGATATTTTTACTCCTTGCTGTTGTGGTGTTGGTTCCTATATTAGTGCCAATCGGTATGCCTATCCGGGCAACGGATACGACAAAAGTGGTGTATGATACCATTGAAAATCTGCCTCCCAATTCAAAAGTGCTTGTTTCAGTAGAATACAGCCCTAGTACCAAACCGGAAAATCATCCGATGACCATCAGTATATTAAGGCACTTATTCAGAAATAATCATAAAGTGTTTGTCACCTGTTTATGGCCGGATGGACAATTTATGGCTCAAGATGCCCTTCAACAGGTGGCTGTAGAGGAATTTGGAAAAGTATATGGAGAAGATTATGTATTCCTGGGTTTCCGACCTGGAAATGAAGCCGTCATCAAAGGCATAGTCAGCAATATTCGCAAAATGTATACTGTGGATGTTTACCAGACAAGGATTGATGAAATTCCATTAATGGACGGCATTAATAATATAAATGATTTCGCATTTTTGTTTTCATCATCTGCCGGTTTCCCGGGAACTGTTGAGTGGGTGCAATTTGCCGCTGACCCAACGGGTATACCAATGAGTTCCGGAGTAACATCCATTCAAGTAAATGAAGTAATGCCCTATGTCCAGGCCGGACAAATGAAAGGTGTATTGGCCGGGATGCCGGGCGCTGCAGAATATGAGGCTCTAGTGGGTCAAAAAGGATTTGCCACCAGCGGAATGGATGCCCAATCCGTCGCCCACCTTGTTATCGTTTTATTCATCGTTTTAGGGAATATAGCTTTCTTTATAGAACGCAAGCGTTCCAAAAAATACTAAGGAGACAGAATTATGAGCAGTACAGCCATACTTGGTGCATGGGTTGCCGTTTTTCTTACATTGGGAATATTTTCCTATTTGTATAAAGATAATCCCTTTTATAAAATTGCAGAACATCTTTTTGTAGGAGTGTCAGCTGGATATTGGACGTCCATATACTTCTGGACACAAATTCAACCGAACTTGTTTGGTCGTCTTTGGCCTGCATCAGAGTTCACCGTTGATTCATTCTGGTATAAGATTTATAATTTCTTTGGCTTTTTCTCATCATCCGTGTTTCCTGAGGGTGGAATTGATAAAGGTCACGGCATGCATTTGATCTACCTTATTCCTTTTGCCTTAGGTGTCATGATGTTATTAAGTCTTATACCTAAAATTAGTTGGTTTGCCAGGTGGGGAATTGCTTACACGGTCGGAATGGCTGCCGGTTTACGTGCATACGGTTTTTTAAATTCAAATGTTATCGGTCAAATACAAGGAACAGCCGTGAATTTAGCTGAACCGAATCTACCATTCTGGAGTTTGACGACTCCGTCTACGTTCAATAGTATTGTGATTATAGTAGGTACTATATCCAGTTTATTATATTTCTATTTTTCCAAAGAACATAAAGGTGCGCTTGGGAAAATATCCAAAGTGGGTATTTACTTTCTTATGATCAGTTTTGGTGCATCTTTTGGGTTTGCGGTTATGGGACGTATCTCCCTGCTAATCGGCCGGTTTGTAGACTTGATTAGGTTTTCCGGGAATCAATTCCATCATGCTACCATATGGGTTCTGGTACTCATGATTATCATCTTGGGCTATGATGCTTTTAAAGGTCGCGGTAAGAATACACCCATAAGCGAAGATGCTATTCAATAATTATGTAAAATTTCTTACGTTTTACACTCAACGCCTTGAGAAGGTGGAAATTAGATAATTTGTTTTGTCTAAAGTCATTTTTCCCACATTCTAAAGGTGGGTTAGATATTAACGACTTAACTATTCAAAATAATTTCGAAGGACACCTGGTTCCGGTTGTGGAACGGATTTATTATCGATAATCAGGTGAAATTGTCTACTGTCTCTCTTCTATGCAATGCGTTGACAACCTTTTACTCTCAAATGCATCAAATAAATTATTCTATATAATTTAAAAGAATACAATAATGCAGAAAATTATCCTACCATTACTAATTACCATTTCATTTCTATTGGGAGAAAACCAATATTTTCAGCAGGAGGTTGCCTACCATATTTCTGTTACGCTGGATGATTCCGCTCATACGCTAACGGCGTTTGAAAAACTGGTATATATGAATCATTCACCAGACACACTAGATTATTTATGGTTTCATTTATGGCCTAATGCGTATAAAAACGATGAAACCGCTTTCGCAAAACAGATGATTGCGAATAACTCAACCAGGTTTCATTATTCAAAGGAGGAAAAAAGGGGATTCATTGATAGTCTAGATTTTCGTATCAATGGTGAGCAACTTAAATGGGAATTTCATCCAGAATGGATTGATGTTGCGAAAGTGTATCTTCCGTCAGCTCTTCCGCCGGAAGGCGTTGTGACAATCGAAACTCCCTTTTTTGTCAAACTCCCGGAAGTATTCAGCCGTCTGGGACATTCAGGGAAACATTACGAAATTACCCAATGGTATCCCAAACCGGCTGTATATGATTCTGACGGTTGGCATCCAATGCCGTATCTGAATATGGGGGAATTCTATAGTGAATTCGGAACATTTGATGTGGAAATCACCCTCCCAAAAGAATACAGAATCATGGCAACCGGTGATATTGTAAACGGTGAAAGTGAAATTGCCTGGCTGGATTCGTTGGCTCTTGAAGGAGACTCACTCCATGAATTGGATAAAAAGGCATTTAAAAAGAAAATAAAGGAACTTAAATCCGGAGGAAAGAGTACAGACAAATTTTCTTTAAAATCTATTTTTGGCAAAGAAAAGGAAGATCGATCTGAACAAGAATATAAAACAGTCCATTTCCATCAGGAAAATGTCCATGATTTTGCGTGGTTTGCCGATAAAAAATGGATTGTAAGAAAAGGAGAATTATGGTTAGCCGATTCCACGCATAAGGTGACACTCTGGAGCATGTATCTCCCTAAAAACGCAGAACTGTGGGAAAAGTCTATCGAATACTGCCACGATGCCGGTTATTGGTACAGCCGATTTTATGGAGATTATCCGTATAACCACATCTCTGCTGTGGATGGTGATTTGTCCGCCGGGGGTGGCATGGAATATCCTAATATTACTGTTATTTCCAGCGGGGGAACTAAAGATTTACTTGAATTCGTTATTATGCATGAAGTGGGGCATAACTGGTTTTACGGGATACT
>JBHHTW010000095.1:0-1992 GCA_046861385.1 Fidelibacterota bacterium
GAAGCGTTACAAAAGATGTGGAATATCCCGATTCCCAATTGGATTTCACAGGCCTTGAAGTTGGCCTTGGCGTCAGCTATAAAATGCGCTGAGAATGGCACAGAATATAATGGATTAAATTGCCGGGAGATTCAGTTTTATTCATTATTTTTGAACATAGCTGTCCAAAACATTTTCAAAGTTACAAATCCCCTCCCGTTTTACAGGCATTTCGGACAGATTTTGCCGTTTTTTAAAAATCAATCCCCCCATTGAAACAGCACCCCCTGAATTACGGGTTGTAAAACTGGCTCCGGTGGTGGCTCAAAGGGTGCGTCCAGCAATTTTCGCAGGTCAAACTTGACAAAGAGGTTCAGCCGGATGAAGGCCACCAGATTGCTCAGGCACCAGCCATATTTGGCCAATGCCTTCAGGTACTTCAATATCAATATTGTGATCAGTGCTGTCCAAATCTGTATAAGCACTGCATTGGAACTGGTTCCCAGGAACGACTTGATTTTCAACAGTTGCTTGATCTCCTTGAAGAATATCTCTATCTCCCAGCGGGCTTTGTAAAGCGCACTGATGGTGTTTGCTGTCCAAAAGAATTGGTTGGTAATAATCTCGATTGTTTGTTGGTTTTCCTCATCCCATGCTACCACCCTGCGCAGCTTCTTTGGATACTTGCCTTTGGTCTTTTCCTCCGTCAGTTCAATGTATTCATCTACCAGGATGTGTTCATGACGGCCTTCGGGAAGGGGCTTTTCTTTGAGCCGCTTGAACTTTACCGATGTCTTGAGCCGCACGACAAAATAACTTCCATTGCTGTCCCAATTATAGAGCGTAGAAAAATCAACATACGCCCTATCGGCTACTACCACGGCACCTTTGGGTAATACCATGTCTTTGGCAGGTTGTGAATCATGTACTTTTCCTTCGGTCATGCGAACATACACCGGCAGGCAGCCGTCATAATCCAGCAGAGTGTGCAGTTTGATGGCTCCTTTGCGCTTGCGGAATACTGCCCAGTCAAACAACGACAGACACAGGCCGATGGTGGTGGAATCCAGCAGTAGTATTTTACTTTTGATGCGGAAGCGGGTTTGCCGGAAGTCGGCCATACCCGTGAGTTTTTTCAACATGCAGTAGTAGTAATCCCGGAACACTTCCCAGTTGCGGTGCTTGTTTTCGTATGAAAGCGATGATTTTGCAGGAGCTTTCCTTACCCCCAAGTGATTTAGGTTGCCGGAAGCTGACCGTAGCCCATTGCATACATCCCGCAGAGAGTTGAGCTTGGAAAACTGGCAGAATAGCATCGTCACAAGCTGTGTCCAGCTATTGATGCCTTTGTGGTGCTTGTCGCTTTGGTACTGCCTGACCAGCTTGCTGAATCCAGTGCGGTCAAGAGTTTGGATAATTTGCCCGAATAGTGTTACATTTGTAGTCATGGCCAATGTGGTTTTTTAAGGTGAAACTGCAATGAATTATCACCCAAAAATAAAAAGGCCCGGGTAACCGGGCCGCACATTGGTTAAATTTCTAAATGTTTTGGACAGGTGTGGAAAAAAGGATTAACAAGGGGGCAATATAATCAGGTTGCAAATTATGTTTATACCCAAAGTGAAATAAACATCAAAATTGGAAATAAGCCAATTGAAAAATATTTGACAGGAGTAAAAGACCAATGTAATGGCGGTGGATTAATTTATGGCGGAATTACTGAACTAAATCTGCTTTATGATAACTTGAAACAAAATGCCGTTCCTGATACAATCTTTGAAATGACAATGGAAGACTATCAAGAATTTCTGCAGCAACGTAGAGTAAAAATGGCTAAAAAAATGAGAGAGTATTACGAGAAAATATAAATAACGACACGCCAATAATTAAGGCTTCATGTGGCCGGCACGGCCTGACATGAAGCATGGGTTGAACTAAATCCCGGCATCTATGGGATGGCATTTGATCCCGCCCCTGCGGCTTTGCATTTACTGAAAATCATGGATTTTCGTA
>JBHHTW010000066.1:0-6556 GCA_046861385.1 Fidelibacterota bacterium
AGTAACATCTTGAGCAAAAGCGATAATAACCTCTTGTCCAAAATATTCACTTTTATTCAGCCTTACTAATTTTGGAAATATTTCACCATTTTTCCGCTTGCCCCAAAATTCAAACTGCTGTGGTTCTCCTTGAAAAGCTTTTTCAATATGCCCGTTAAGTTCCCTCAAATCGTTTTTACCCGGCGCCGACAGAAACTTAGGCGTTTTTCCAATAAAATAATCCCTGGGATATCCGTACATATCAACTGCACTCCGGTTCACATCCAGAAAGCGCCCTTCTTGATCCTGAACATAAATTGCGTCTGTGGCATTATCATATATTCCCCTGAAACTGGTTTCCGATTCCTTCAGTTTCAACAGGTTTTGACTTTCTTCCTGCGCAACGGCAATTGTTTCACCCAGCATCCTGAGTAATATAGTATCTTCCTCTAACCAATTCCTTTCGCATTTCACCGCGTCAAAACCAATAAACCCCGTGAGCTTACGCTGGACAATCATTGGAACAACCAACAGCGATTGAATATCTTGTGATTGAAGGATTTCTTTTTCAGCATCCGCTTCAGGAGGCAAATCCTTAACCAGCGGTATATGAATAATATTAAAATGATTTAATTGATCCATCCACCAGGGAAAAATTGAGGTTGGGAGGTCTTTTAAATTGTCAATTTGGGCTTCTATCCCTTTTGCACACCACTCGTGTGTGTTTTCCATTGTGGCTGTATCATCGTGAAGACGAAATACATACGCGCGATCAACCCCGGAGAAAGTTCCAATTTCACCCAACGCTTCAGTGATGGTTGAATCAATGTTTTCAAAAGATCTTTTCACAAGATTGGATGAAACGTTTGCGATTAACAATTCCATATCGGCACGGTGCTTTAGTTCCTCTTCTGCTTGCTTACGATTAGTAATATCTGTGGAAAAATTGAGCACTGCCGGTTTCCCCTCCCATTCAACGAGGACCGATCGAATGGACAGCCATTTTAACTCCCCTTTTTTATCAATAATCCTGAAATCATAATTATCAGGTACTTTTTCACCTTCCAATATTTTAAAATAGTGATCAAAAACCTGTTTTTGATCATCCGGATGGACGATATCAGTCATTGATATTGAAAAAAGTTCTTTTCTACCATACCCTGTAATCTTAATGACCATTGGATTGGCAAATACAAATTTTTCATCCTGGGTAATGTGAATCGCTTCATTGGCGTTTTCAAATAATTGCCTGTATTTTTCTTCACTTTCCCGAAGGGATTCTTCTGCCTGTTTGCGTTCGGTAATGTCATTTGCTATTCCAAGAACCAGCTTTTTATTTTTGATTTGTACGGGATGCGTTCTAATCTCCACGGTAACTTGACTTCCGTCTTTACAGTTCAAAATGAGTTCGTCAGGGCCTGTGCTTTCACCCTGTAAATTTTTCGCCAATAGTTTTGCCGCAACCAGCAGCCCTGCTGGAGACAATAGTTTAAGTTTCAAATAATTTTTTCCAACCAATTCTTCCTTTTTATATCCAATTAAATCTTCAGCCGCGTTGTTTCCGTCAATGAAAGTTCCTTTTAGGTCAGATAAATAATAGGCATTGGGTGCAGAATCAAATAAGATTTTTAATCGTTCTTCGGAGTTTTTTAATACCTCTACAGACTTTTTTCTGGCTTCTTCCGCCTCCTTGCGTTCAGTAATATCCTCCACGGTACCTTCGTAGTATTTGATGGTGCCGTTTTGGTCCCGAATCACTCTGGCACTTTCCCGGATATATATGATGGTCCCATCCTGTCTTTTCCAGGCGTTTTCAAACCCCTTGATTTGTTCATCCCTTTCAACACGTTTTATAAAATGATCTCTTGGGTATTCAGGTTCAAATCCATCCTTTTCCAAATTCCTAGAGCTCAGTTCCTCAAAAGAGGAATAACCAAGCATTTTTACAAGGGTTGGATTGGCCAATAGTATTCTGCCGTCCGGTGTTGTACGATACAGGCCGATCGTGGAATTTTCATACAGACTTCTGAATCGTTCCTCACTTTCCTTCAACATCCCCTCTAATTTTCGATGCTCGGTAATTTCATGTTCAAGCTGTTCACTCCGTTTACTGAAAGCCAGTCCGTAGGCCATAAGCATTTCCATTAAGGGCATTGATATTTGTTTACCGACTTCTTCCAATGTGATATTCGGAAATTTCTGACACAATCGTTCGATGGCTGATTCATGCATTTCGATAATGTCTTCAGGTGGAATATTCTCATTAACCAAGTGTCTGCCCAGTTCCTCCGCCTGGAGCAGATACTTTTCTTCCTGATTGGATACATAACCAGTCAGCAGCTTGTAATAGCTATTAAAGACAGATGATTTTATCATGGTTTTATTATTTTCTTTAAATGAACCCCTGCACTTGGTATCCGCAAGAAAAACACGTTTCCCTGGGGCTCATTGGGTTTTACTCCTACGACTGCATTATGGGCTTTGGCAATCCGGTTCACAATGGCCAGTCCCAACCCGGAACCTCGTCTTTCTCCCTTGGCCAATTGCACCCGGCGGGTGAATACACGTTCCCGTTCATCCTTCGGTATTGTTTTGCCAAAATCTTTTACCAAAAGCGTTATTTCATGATCTGCTATTTCCGTCTCCACAATAATACGTTTACCTTCCGAAGCATATTTAATGGCATTGCTGATAAAATTTTTGGGTATTTCGGCAATGATGGAATTGGCATTGATTACAAGCGTATTTGGCAGATTTAATTCCAGCGTCATCTTTGACCGCTCTAATTGGGAGGAAAATTCTTTACTAATCTCATTGATAATGGTAACCAGATCGAGATCAATCGTTTCAATTTTATCTCCCATCCCCACCTGGGCTAAGGCAGTTGTATTTTTCATGACGTCCAGCAAAACAGCACAGCTATCCTGGATGATTTCCAGCATTTCATTTTCAGACAGGTCTTCCATCAGCACCTGGGCAGCATTTTGAATATTCCCCATGGGATTTTTCAAATCGTGTGTAATAATATCCAGAAGGAGTTCTTTCATACTGTTTGTTTCCTCCAACTGTTCAGCCAGGAGACGGTATTTATTATGAGATTCTTTCAATTTATCATCGGCAAGCTTACGGACGGAAATATCCCGGATGAGGCCGATGGCATTCCATTCTCCGCCTATTTTTACAGATGAAAGTGACAATTCCACTGGAAAATGTTCACCGCCGTTGCGTATTCCTGTCAATTCCAATGTTGTTCCAATAGCGGCCCCTTTTCCTGTTTGTTTAAATTTTTTAAATCCTTTGGTAAAAGCAGCAAGGTATTCTTCCGGAACAATTATCTCGTGCAGGTCTTTATTTATTATTTCTGTATTGGTATATCCAAAAATTCTTTCTGCTGCGGTATTCCAGTAGGTGACCAGTCCAACAGAATTCATCATCACGATGGCGTCATTGGCCATATCCGTGATAGTGTGAAGTTTTTCATTACTGATCTTCAGCTCATCCATAGCTAATTGGCCCTGTTGAGCCTGATTCCGGGCGGCCAACCCGTAAGCCATGAATAATTCCATATATAATACTGATACTTTTTGATTGGCTTCCTTCAGGGATATATCCGGCTGATTTTCAACCAACCTGGCCAGGGCTGATTCGTGCATTTCTGCCATATCCTCCATAGGAATATTCTTTTCAACACATTCTTTCCCCAGATCAGCCACATTCGCCAACGTTTTCTCAAGTGGATTATTACAGTAGCCTAATACTAATTTTATATATCGTTCGCTTATATCACGATTCATCCTTTCACACTTCCTTTATTTGATTTGATTGAAACTTATAAACGAGTACTCCGGCATCATCCCTGCCATGGCTCCATTTTTGAAGAATTTTGTTAGCCAATATTTCAAAGTCACTTTCATAGAGAAGTTTGTCTATTTTCAGATCGATTTTTAATGTCACCCCATCGGTAGTCATAATAACCAAATCACCTTCCTTTAGCCTGTGTCTATCCGGTGACAGACTGCGGTATCCACCGCCGACAATACCGAAATCAGATCCAAGATGAACAGTATTATGATTGACAACCATTGTCCGGACATTGCCAATGGCCGCGTGACTTAAATCCCCCGTCATCTCATTGATCATGACCAGGGACATAGCAACTCCCCGGGTTTTTCGGATGGCTTTATCACAACTCTTAATTATATCCGGCAGCGGTTCTCTTCGCTGAAAAGCTACATGATGAATTGCTGCCTGGGCTGCCTTTTCAGCAAAAATTCCGTGACCGAGGCCATCTACCATACAAATTAAAATATGATTACTAAATCGCCAATAGGAGAAGGCATCTCCGCAATGGGGATCATTGTTCAATGATTGTACGGCAGACGAAATACTCAAATCTGCCATTTACGCGTAACAATTTTTGTTCCTTCACCCACGGTAGAAATTATATTGAACTCATCCATTAAACGCCGGACACCCGGCAATCCGCTGCCTAACCCTTTATTGGTTGTAAAACCGTCTTCCATGGCAAGTTTAATGTCCGGGACACCGGGTCCGCTGTCCTCAGAAATAATTTCAAGCCCTACCTTGTTGGATTGATAGATAGGTGTCAATGTAATTGTACCACCTTTTGGACAGTGAAAGAAAAGATTACTGGACAGTTCAGATACACTGGTTCCAATGTAGTAGGCAATTATCCGGCTCATACCCAGTTCATTAGCAAGGGAAATGGATGCCATCCGCGCCTTGGAAATATGATGCTCACCGGTGACAGGTATTATTACACTTTTATTCAATCTGTGATTGATTCGATTTGATTCCATCGCAGTATCGAATTGAATTCCAGTCATCTCCGAAGTCGAACCATTTCAACCGTAACTTTAGTTTGTCCCTTTTTGGATTGAATATTGAATTTAGTCACCAGTCTCTTCGCAGCCGGTAACCCCATTCCCATGCCGCTGCCGGTACTGTATCCATCTTCCATGGCTTTTTCAATATTTTCAATACCATTGCCTGTATCTTCCACCACGACCCGAATTCCCATTTTTTTATTGGATATGTCTTGAATAGTGCACCTCCCAACCCCGGCATACTGAACGACATTCCGGGTCAATTCCGATATGGCTGTAGCCAAACGGGTTTGATCCGCTGAACCGAATCCCAGTTTATTCGCCAAATCACGACTGGACTGTCTGGCCAGAATAATATCGGAGCTTGTTTTAATTTCAATCTTTTTCTCTGTTTCCATATTAGTCCCGCTATATGCTATTCATATTAGATGGCGTTGAAGAAGAAATATTTCTCTCCAACATAGCCAGACCCTGTTCCAGATTCAACGCTGTTTCAACGCCCACCAGTTCACGGCCCATTTCAATCAATGTGACCGACACGGATGGCTGCATACCGGAAATCACCACCTGAGCCCCAAGCAATTTTGCCATGGTGGCCGTCTCGTT
Source organism: Fidelibacterota bacterium (assembly GCA_046861385.1). GTDB lineage: Bacteria > Fidelibacterota > Marinisomatia > Marinisomatales > TCS55 > JADFRD01. The sequence goes on from JBHHTW010000066.1 coordinate 5,433, forward strand.
CAATACCCTGGCCATAAATGAATCCACTACTTCCAGTGCAGTTATATCGATTAGTACTCCCAATGCTTCATGTTTTGAAACCATCACCAGTATATCCGACTGAAATGCCAGTGCATCTTCATCGGTTAAATCCACCTGAATGGAAGTGAGTAAAATATCTTTAAGTTTTAGTATTGGTATTTTCATTCTTATTCTCCCTCACTCTTATGGGTGACGATAACGCCTATCATTTGAAATGCCATAGCCAATCCGCTCCTCAGAGTACCAGTTGTTTTTAAATGACTCGTCTCCAGGTCCAACTTCGTCATGGTTTGAGCCGCATCGGCGCTAATCCCACTGATAATCACCTTTGCACCAAGCATTTTTGCCGCAGCAATCGTCTTAAACAAATGTTGAGCCACCTTTGTATCGATTACCGGAACACCTGTCACATCAAGAATTGCTACGGTTGATTCTGTTTCAACAATGGAATAGAGCAATGCCTCCAGCATTTGAGTCGCCCGGTATGTATCAATAATCCCTACCAGCGGCAACATCACAATCTGCTCCCACAGCTTAACTACTGGCGTGGATAACTCCAATAATGAACGGCTTTGATCAATAATAACTTCTTCACGTGTCTTGGTAAATGTTTCGAATGTTATCAAACCCAGCTTATCAATCACCTTATTCATTTTTATAATTTCATCCGTCATCTCTGCAAAATTATCCGAGAATTCCTCTATGATGCATTTCGCCAAGACATCCTTTAGTGAAATGACAAAAATCATGGTTTCTGAGGGAGTAAAGCCTTGTTCGGCCCGGGAGGCAGAGATATCCTGAAGTAAGGCCACCGAGTCGGCGAATTCGGGGGCTGAAATATCCGTATATTGTTCAGCACTGAAAGCGGTCGTCAATGTTGACAGCAAATCAGTAGCTTGAGTTTCGATCTGATGTTCCGTCATTAATTCAAATGTCCTGTTTTCCGGTAGCTGACGGATATTTGTTAGCCAGTCCACCAGGATTTCTTTTTGATGGGTCACTAATATGTTGGCGATAGTTTTAGGTCTCTTTTTTCTTGGCATGAGCTACTCCAATTATTTAGTTATTCTGTTCATTTTTTTTATAATTTGATTTATCGTATA
>JBHHTW010000067.1:0-6453 GCA_046861385.1 Fidelibacterota bacterium
GCTCACCCTTAGTGGTTACTGGTGAATGGTAACTGGTAGCTGGTTATTGGTAATAGGTGGACAGTAAGTGTACTAATCACAAGTTACCAATCACCAGAAACAAGTTTCGGGGTGTAGCGCAGTCCGGTTAGCGCACCTGCTTTGGGAGCAGGGAGTGGGAGCGTTACCTGCCGGCCGGCAGACGGGGATTTAGATAGGGATTTAGTAGTTGGGGAGATGAGAACGGTTTAACATAGAGCTCATCATTGATATCTTTACAGCTCAGTATTTCTACTTATTGAGCCGTATATTACAATTTCATGAGCCTTAAATAGGTTATAAAATATAAAATAAAGCTCAAAATATATAAGTTTAAAGCTCATATATGTTGTAAATTGAGCCCCAATTACTATTCTCATGAGCTACAAATATATGTTAGGAACAAAATGTTAAAGAATAAAAACAAAGAAATACTTGAGTTTGTAAAAAATAATCCATCCTCTTCTTCCAAAAAAATTCACGAAGGACTGAAATTAAAAATAGGGTATGCAACTGTAAAAAGGATATTGACAGAACTAATATCAGACAATCTGATATTATCAGTAGGTAAAGGAAGAGGAACAAAGTATGAAATTAGTTCATCTTATAGGTTGTTTTACCCAATCAATGTTAACGAATACTTTGGAAAGGAAATTGATGAACGAGAGATCAAAAGCAATTTCGATTTTCTTTTAATAAGAAATGTCTTGAGTAAAACAAAACTGTTTACCCAGGATGAACTCCAACATTTAGAAAATCTTCAAAAAAAATATAAAATAAATATTTCCAAGCTAACAGAATTAGAATACGAAAAAGAGTTAGAGCGTTTGGCTATAGACCTTAGTTGGAAGTCATCACAGATTGAAGGAAATACTTATTCTTTATTAGAGACAGAACGATTGCTGAAGGAACACGAAACAGCAGAGGGTAAAGGAAAAGACGAAGCAACAATGCTTCTCAATCACAAAGAAGCCTTGGATTTTATTATTGCCAATCCCGACTATATCAATACTTTGAATATTTCTAGAATTGAAGATATACATAGCCTATTGATAAAAAATTTGGGAGTTGACCGAAACATTAGGAAAAGAAGAGTGGGTATTTCCGGGACAAATTATACGCCGATTGATAATGAATATCAAATAATTGAGGCTTTGAATGATATGTGTGACTTGGTAAATAATTGTGAAACTATATTTGATAAAGCACTATTCCTATTAGTGTTGATATCGTACATCCAACCGTTTGTAGATGGCAACAAAAGAACAGCAAGGATAGTAAGCAATGCGGTATTAATAAATAATAAATACTGTCCCATTTCATTCAGGACTATTAACTCTATTGAATACAAAAAAGCGATGTTGTTATTTTATGAACAAAATAATATTACAGCTATTAAAGAGATTTTTATTGATCAATTTGAATTTGCTGTAAAGACCTACTTTTGATCGATTAAATAATGGTAATAAATATACACACTGGTCGCCTTGGTATTATTTTTGAGGAAAATTCAAATCTCTCCAACTTGTAACATTACCATAAGATCGAGATTGATTTTCATCTCCGCCGTAAATTAAAAACAAGTTTTCTGAAGGAGTCGTCGTAAGTTTTTTCCAGTAATTTAATCCTGAAAAAAAACTGTTTTTGATGGTTCTACCGGATTTTATTTCAATAGCTGTAAAATCATTCCCTATCTCATAAAGACAATCAACCTCATTGCCGTTATGATCACGCCAGAAAAAGAGGGGAATATTTTTACCCCGATGAAGGATTTGTTTTTTAAGCTCAGAAAGTATGAATGTTTCAAACAAGCCACCCTTTAGATAATGTGAATACACTTGATCAACTGATCGAATACCCAGTAAAAATGCAACCAACCCAGTATCATAAAAATACAATTTAGGAGATTTGGTAATACGTTTATTTAAATTTTTATAAAGGGGGGGCAGCAAAAAAATAATATAAGTTGCTTCCAGAATAGAAAGCCATTTTTTCACAGTGTGATATGAAATACCGATTTCGTCCCCTATGGAAGATAAATTTAGTATCTGTCCGGTTCTACCTGCACATATCTTTAAAAATTGCTGAAAAGTGGATAAATTTCCTAAGTTGCTTATTTCACGAATGTCTCTTTCAATATACGTTTTGATATAACTGTTTAACCATTCTGATGGCCTTAGATTGTGATCGTAAATCCGGGGGTAGAATCCTTTGAATATGTAGTCTTCGTAAGTATCCAATGCAAATTTGGAATGTCGGAGTTCCTTATGAGAAAAGGGTAGTAATTCATAAATAAATACACGACCTGCAAGACTTTGGGTGACATTGGATAGAAAAGAAAAATTCTGTGATCCTGTTAAAATAAATAAGCCATTTACTTTTTTTTCATCCACAATAACTTGAATGTAGGAGAACAGTTCCGGAACATACTGAATTTCATCAAGGATGACTCCCTCTGGATATTGGGATAAAAAGCCTTTTGGGTCTGATTTTGAAAATTCCCTTATTTCAAGATCTTCAAAAGTAACATAAGGATAATCAGGAAATATATGTTTAACCAATGTTGTTTTCCCTGATTGCCGCGGACCGCTTATGGCTACAACCGGCATGGATTTTGCCCCATGGAGTACGTACTCTGATAAAGTTCTCTCAATCATAGATGTTAATTTATAATAGACAAATTAGAACACCAACTTCTAAATTGTCTAAAACCCAATCGGATCGACATAAAACCCTTCTTCGTTGAGGGTCTTTTGTTTTATTCAAACTGATTCAAACAATGTCAAATATATATCAATAAAGGACACCAAAATGGGTTCAAGGGTAGTTTGATTATTCCGACTGATATACAGAGTTTAATTGGTTGCGTGAAACAAATTGACAAAGGGCAAAACAAATAATGCCCATTACCAACGGTGCCACCAGGTTGAATGTATGACCACGCCAGACAAACCCCATAAAGCCGAGAATCCATCCCAAAACAAAGCCGTTATTTTCCATAAAAAACAGTTTGGCAGACGTTTTAAAAATAAACCGTGCACTCACGAAAAATCGTCCTGCCAATGCCCCGGAAACACCAATCATTACACCATAGATGGGTAGTAATTCCATGCGATAAGGAAATACTTGCAGGAAACATATTGTAAAATAGTAAGCGGCCACACTGAGTATCAGCCACAGGCTGAGTGAGCTTTTATTTGGATTTTCGCCGGATTGAAACATTCGCAATCCCGCCACATTTCCAATCAACCATCCCAGCATAATGGTTAGATAGGCGGGGTAAGCGGCCGTTAGCCATATCTCCAGCTGGAAAAAATAACACGTTTGTATCAATGCAAAGAAAATGCCCATCATAATTACAAAAAGATATTTCCCCATGAGGACAATCATTTTCCCGATTTCCTTTTGCCGAAATACGATTTTTTTACTTTTCGTATACTTCTCTCTAATGGATAGCTCAGGTCATAAATTGTTATGGGCGCTATCCCATCGATTATGTTAAGAGCTTCGGTTTTGTTATAGACTTTCGTCCTGTTTGCCCCCAGGTGGATAGTTTCATCCACAAGTTGCTCTTTGGTGAATGGAAGTTTCCTGCCGGCAATAGCAAAAGAGCGTTTGGCGATATCCGGTGTATGAATTATTACTTCTTCGAAGACCTGTGTTAATGCTGCTGCCACTGTACGAGGAGTTTTGTTTCGTTTATTAAAAGATCCACTGAGGGAGATGGATATTACACCATCTGGTGACAGACGATTTTTCGCCATTTGATAGAACTCGACGGAATGCAAGAGCCCGGTTTGGATTTGGAGAGGCATGGGGATATCTACCGTGATTAGATCGAAATATTCATTCGTCTTGTTTAAAAAACTTTTCGCATCTTCTATTGTTAGAGTCCAATTATCATATTCATCGAAGTGATTTGTATATTTGAAGTGAAGTTTGCTCCCTTCAGGAACAGCGTTATCAATATCAACAATCCGTAAGCGGTTGGCAACCGATCCGATATACTTTACCGATTCCATGGACCCTGCGCCCAAGGCTAGAGCATTTTCCGGTTGCACAAGATTTGCAGGGGTCTGTGAGAGGAATATGTTGAATAGCTTCAGGCTCATGGTACCGTAATTTTTCTTCCCGTCGAGATACATATATCTCTTACCATTTTTCGATTCCACAATATCAACTTTCTGGTAAGGGCTATTTACGCTATAAAGGACTTTACTTTCTGACAATCCATGGAATTTCGTATAATGGTACGCTAAACTGTTAAATTCAAGTGTTGTAAAGAATAATCCGTAAATGAGAGCGACGGCACCAGCCACAATTCGTATTTGCGTTCCCCCCAATATCATCGCTACAATTGCCGCCAGGGCAGCCTGGTATAAAACCTGCGGTATCCATGAAATTGATCCCAGGAAAAACACAACAGCTAGGCCGGTTATGGCTCCCATCAACTCGACGCCATAAAATTTTCCCAAAGAATTGGAGCCTTGGGCTGAAAGATCTATGAGTTTTGGCAGCAACAAGCTGTACAGGGATGTCACTGCGAAAGTTGTAAAGAAAATCATAATGATAAAAGCAGTAGATGGTAGACGAACAGCCACCGAACCCATCCAGTATCTTAAGGAAAAAGGAAGTGTAAGGTGTACCGCCCAGAAAATAATTGTGAAAATGCGAACAATTCTCAATGATAGAAGGTCCGCCAGAGCATACCCCACCGAATAGCCGGAAAAATAGGCTACGATCACGAGGAAGATCACAAACTCCGTACCTACGAGAAGGGCGGTGATTTCTCGAACCAGGAAAAATTGCATTAGAATCAGGCAAAAACCAGATAGGAAGAGAATTGGTCTCCAGAGTTGAAGAGCAATGTTTGTATGATCTGACTTACTTCTGAACAATGAATGAAACCCTTTTTGTCACACTGTTTTGGTTGAAATCATGTATTTCTATTGGGTGCATTTTATGTTTGCTTCATCGCTTGGTTAATAATATATCCTCAATGAGCACCCACTATGAAAATATTTTATTATTGATTGAACCTGAATTTTACATAAACAATTTTTGAGGAATAAGTTATAATTTTCCTCTTAAAGTTCCCGTCTCAACCGTTCGTATTCAATTTCCGACTGCCTTTCCAACTCATGGATATAGTCTCGAATATGACCGCATACGTCATCCCGGACACATTTTCCGGCAACTTTAATGGCATTTGAAATTGCTTTTTCACTGGACCGTCCATGGGCGATAATAACCATTTTTTCGAAGCCAAGGAGGGGAGCGCCTCCATACTCAGCGTAATCGGTCACTTCCTTCAGCAAAGCTAATCCTTTACGTAAAAATAATAATCCCAATTTCCATGCAATCTTTGCTTTAAAAGCCATTTTTGATAATTGTCCAACGCTTTTTGCCGCTCCCTCCAGTGTTTTGATCACAATATTGCCTACAAAACCTTCTGTAACCACTACGTCCACAACACCCCGCAGAATATCTTTTCCTTCCACATTACCGATAAAATTCAGGTGATTTGTATTCTTCAAAAGCTGAAATGCATTTTGCATTTTTTCACCTCCTTTTGTCTCCTCTTCTCCAATATTTAACAGCGCAACGGTTGGATTTTTAATCCCGCGAATTGAAGCCACATACGCGGTACCCATAACGGCAAATTGGACCATTTCTTCAGCACCGCATCGGACATTTGCTCCCACATCTAACATGAGAGCAAGGTGATCATGTTTTTTAAATTCGTTCAATGTCGGGTAAACCGTTGCGATGGCTGTCCGGCGAACTTCTGATATTCGTGGTAAATATTTTGCAGCTGAAAGTACGACTGTCCCGGTACTCCCGGCGGAAACCAGGGCATTCGCTATCCCATCAAGAACAAGTTTTGAGGCCACCAGTATGGATGCATCCGGTTTTTCATCAATGGCCTTCCGAGGCGGTTCATCCATGCCAATCTTTTGTGATGCATGAACAATTTCAATAGACCCATCCGGATAGGTTTCCTTGTCAAGGGATTTACTGAGTTTATCTTTATCCCCGACCAAAATGATTTGAACCGGATTCGAATTGGCAGCGGCAACAGCACCTTTCACATTGGGCTCAATCCCATTATCGCCGCCCATGGCATCCAAGGCAATTGTAATTTCCGGTTTATTTGACATATTAATTTGTCGCTGAAGTTAGTTATTTAACCCTAGAACTGCCATTAAAGATTAATGCTAGCACCTTGATGGCGATTTTTTAATTCAATGTACGACAGTCATTCCCCGTCTGCCTGTCTGTCGCCTGCCTGCCGAAGCCTGAGCAGAGGCAGGGAATGAAATGTAGGCATGACCACATTTGAAAATTATTGAAGGGGGCGGGTAGGCTTTCGTCTGGTTTTTACTTGTGACATGAATTTTTTAAAATCCTTCGTACGACAGACATTCTTGTCTG
>JBHHTW010000096.1:0-1877 GCA_046861385.1 Fidelibacterota bacterium
AAGGGTGTTGAAAAGTCCCGATTTTTATAATGTTTACACCCCCTTTTGGGAGCCATTTTCTCCTTTTTTAAATTTCATGTTCCTTGTCTATTAAATAACCTTACTTGCTTTTCTGATTTTGTCCCTTGTACGGTGTGTAATATAGGGAAATTTTATTGTCTGCAAATAATTTCATGAAATAAATTCGGAACAAACACTTACTTTTTTTTAAAAAACTGATTCTCAGTTTCAATAAAAATTTAAATTAAACTCGATATTCCTACGCTGCAATCTCAAACAGTTTTGCCTGCCGGTTATCTGGTTTCTTCTTTTTCCGTGTGCCTGCCATTTCTAAAAGCAAGGTTCCAATGGTGCTGAAAATACTACGAGCCAACAACCCATGCTGACTACGTACACGCACTTGTTCAAGGCCTGTCTGGTTTTTTAACAAATTAAAAGGCCTCTCTGAATTCTTCCGGATATCAACAGCCTGCTGCGCGTGGACATTACCGTGGAAAATTCTTTGAAAATATCCCCTGTCAAATGGAATGATGCGAAACTGAGGGCATGTGCCGGAGTTGGGGCATTTCCCTTTCTCAGCACAACATTTAAATTCATGGCCCTCTTCAACGCTGCCCATATATTCCATCGGTATTTCGCACATATCATCATAGGTTACAGACATTGTCTCTTCGTCAACATTTTCTGGAAGTGATGTTCCTGAGGGCTTTGGAGTGATTAATCGCGCTCCCGTTTCTTCAAAAAGAGAACCATCCTTATCATGATAGGCCTCATCAGCTGTAATCAGCTTTACTTCTATCCCTATTGCCTGCGCCAGGTGGATCAAGGGTTTTAAAAAATTGCTGTCGTGATGATTGGCTGGAGCAAGCATTGATACCAACGGATAACTATGACCAGTTTCTGCGTTGATGGCTGTTAGCGTATGAAGACGATAACCTACAACATAAACAGATTTGTCACGTTTGTTACGGCGTTTCCCGCTATCGCAGTCGATATCATTGTATATCCTGATTTTTTTCCCATTTATTTTGATGGACGCCAAAGGAATTCTGCAATCACTGGCCAATTCGGTCGAATCAATGCCGTGAAGAGTGCCCTTACCCAAAAGATCACTTTGGTAAAAGTAATGAAGTATGTATACCAGAATGTTTGCTAAATGACTGAAACTCAGCTTGGCTCGAAACTTGCTCAACTCGGTATGATCGATCATTTCTTTTCTATGAAGAGGCAAGCCTATAAATACGCGATTTTCTTTTCGATCCATTCCGATGTAGGCCTCGGTGCAAAATTTTCGATAACTAATTTCAGGATATTTTATGGCTTTGAGCAACTCCGCACGAAATAACTGGCTCGGAAAAATTTCTCTCATGCTTGGGGTATAACCGCGGTAGGACAGCAGCTTATTAATTATCTCATCATCCAGTAATTTATCCACAAACCTCAGCTCTTCGTCTTTGATATAGATTGATGAACGGTCGTACCTGTTGATACGAATTAGTTTGCTTTCCATGTGATCTTTTATGAATGCGCTCATCTCATCAATATTCATAATACCGCTTGGTCGAACCTGCTCTTCTATTCCAAGCAATTCTTCCATTGATTCTGTCACTTCCTGTTCGAAATCATAATCTTTAACGGCTTCTTCTAACACCATTTTGGCTATTCTTTTTTTCTCTTTTTTGTTCATTCTCTGCCAATTTGGATACACTTTTTTCAATTGTTTTTTTACAATCAGCTTGATATTTTTATGATGCACTGAAAAGCCTCCTTTTTGGTTGGTATTGTTCGGAAACTTATTATACCGTTAAGGAGTGCTTTTCGGTGTTAAATTATTGCTTTATTTGGTATTTAATAATGTCATTTCAACACCCTTTATA
>JBHHTW010000097.1:0-1875 GCA_046861385.1 Fidelibacterota bacterium
GGGCCAGTTCCCCGAATGACATGTATTTTGTCGGTAGTAGTGGAGGCATCGTCCACTACGACGGTTCTGTTTTCAGGAGGATGGAGAGCGGGCATGATGTCAGATTTACGGATGCGGAAGGGACGCTAGAAGGTGAATATGTATTCATAGTTGGCTACACTTATGTTCTGCCGGTAAAAACCCAGGCAGTAATGATACATGATGGTAGATTAGAAACGTTGTATTATTCAGATGATATTGATGCTTCACCTGACAATGGGTATGGAGCGGTTTCGAGCGTGAGTGTATATCAAGATACAGCTTATTTTGTAACGGACGCAGGATTTTGGAAATACAATTATATAACTGGTAAAAGCACTATTATACCGGAACTTGGTCATTACGGGTATCATGATTTAAAAGTACAGGGACTTAATGATATTTTTACTTTAGGCGGTGGTTTTAACTACGTCCATTATAATGGCGTATCTTGGAAGTATAATCGATATTTGTTAGATAATTATGATATGTCTGCAAACAGTGCCAGATTAAAAGGGGATAAACTTGTAATGGTAGGATTTGAAAGAAACTTAATTAGAGGAATAATTATTAAGGGGACCAGATTTTAACTGAAATAGGTTTCAGCCCCAGTAGTGTCGCAAAACATTATTACTGAGGCTGAAAGACAACAACCTGAAGATCAGGAAGTAATCGTATGGATTTTACCTCCTGTCCTTCGGAAAAAACAACCAAAAGATGGAGAGGAGTTTTCTATGAACAAGTTCCTTGCATATCTATTGAGTATTACGTGCTTAGTCTCAATAGGTATCGCTAACCAGCACACCCACGCAATTTTTTAACTGTGTCGTATAATGGAAAGATTAATAAGCTCTGACCAAGGGAATTGCAATGCGGAGAGAACGTAGTGAACGCAGCATTGCAATTCCCGGTTAAACCACTTCATGAATATGGAGTTCGAATGAGCGAAAGAAAGAAACGTAGATATCTGAGTGCTGAGCAGAAATGGCAGGTCTATCAGGAATGTCAGCAACCCAATGCCAAAATCGGTGAGATACTCCGCCGGCATGGATTGTATTCATCGGATCTGGTACGAATACGGAGAACCGTTGAAGCTGGTGCGCTGGAAGCTTTAGCCAATAGTATTCCGGGGCGGAAACAAATCAGGACTGTTCCCAAAGATGAATATATCCGGTTACAAGCTGAGTTGGATGAAAAACAGAAAGCCCTGGCTGAGATGTCGGTTCTGTTTACTTCCCTTAAAATAAAATCCGGACTCCCAAAAGACGGAATATTGCCCGCCCTCATTACGGTTCTGTTTCGCCCCCGGTTCTAAGGCTTTTTATTGATGTCCCCTACCGACCTTCAAGGTCCCATAAATCAGGGTTCAATGTCCGGCATAATGATTCCAAACGATTCGACGTGACCTTGAAGGTCTTAATAAAACAGCGGCAATTACCGGAGAATCATTTGTATTTTCTTCCGAACTGAAATTTACCATGGATTGTGAAAACAGATATAACGGGGACTTCAGTGGGCCGTACCTCCGGTATGACTATCCGCCGGTGGGTGTGACGAAGACTATCACCGATGGGAATGGACAGGTACTGGCGGAGTATGATGGCGACGGGAATCTGAGATACAACTACATTTACTTGCCTCCCGAAGCCTCATGCGTAGTTTGGCGCAGGCAGGCTCCTGTATCCTTTCACCTTTCTCCCGTCTCCTGTCTCCTTTAAATTGCCAATTGAAAAATGAATAACCGCTTCCTTTTCCTCACTTTACTGATCTTAACGGCAATCACGTTGTTCACCGCCTGCCCTGACAATCACGTCACGCCGCACCGGGACACCACGATCCACTTATCATTGCAAAGCG
>JBHHTW010000098.1:0-1859 GCA_046861385.1 Fidelibacterota bacterium
AAAGTCAAGATCATGTTGGATATGACCACCAATACTTGCCACCGTTATTTCAATCATTTCAAAGAAAGGATATTTAACCCTAAGGGTCCAGTATCCGTCAGGGATGAAATGCAGATTAAAATATCCTAACGAATCTGTTGATTGCCAAATGCCTGATTCACCAACCTCAATTTTGATCCCTGAATGTTCTGATTGATTTTCAAGATTCACAACTCCATCATTGCCGAAATCAGCAAGAATTATATTAACACAAATTATTATATCTTGGATGTTGACCACGTCATCGATATTTAAATCCGCTGCCCATAATTCATTATCATCAGGGTTTTCGCCAACTCCAAGTATGACATTTACAATACTTACTACGTCAATAACATTGATAAAATAATCACCATCTATGTCACCAAGCACATTACCGATTTGTGAAAAGCAGACACCTATATTAATCATTAATATTATTATTAATGATGAAATGTATTTATTTGTAGTCATTTACAGATAAAAGTTATTACGAATTATAAAACTATCAAAACACATTTTATATTTGGTTCCTGACGCATTGCCTCATAAATAATGTAACCCTAGTGATTTTTAAAAATAGTCGTTGCCAGCCTGTTGAGTGTAATAACAAGTTTCGGCAGACAGGCCTCATAAATAATGTAACCGTAGAAAGGGTACATGAATATGAGCAAACAATCGAGAGAGGATTACTATAAAACCGTTGTAAAGCGGTATAGAAACTCTGATAAAAAGACAAAATCTCAAGTATTAGATGAATTTTGTGAAGTATGTGGATATAATCGTAAATATGCGATTCGTAAATTAAATACAAGAAAAAGAAACCATAAGCGAAGGAGACTTGGCAGACCCAAACGTTATAAAGATCCAATCCTTTTGGATGTATTGTTTTATTTGTGGGAGAAACAAAACCTACCCTGCTCAAGGCGATTAAAAGCATCTATACCGTTGTGGTTGCCATTCTATGAGAAACGACCTCTTTCTCAACAGGTTAAAACTCAATTATTAGAAATGTCACCTGCTACAATAGATCGTCTGATGGTTAAGATGAGAAAGAAGATCGGTAAGCTTGGACTGGCAACCACAAAACCTGGTTCAATTTTAAAATCTCATATCCCTGTTAAAACGAATCAGTGGGATGAGACTCGTCCCGGATATTTAGAATCAGATACAGTTGCCCACTGTGGTTCATCCATTGCCGGATCATTTGTCTACACCCTTAATACCGTCGATATTGCATCAGGATGGACAGAACAAAGAGCTGTTTGGGGTAAAGGATACCAGGGAATGAAACAGGCATTAATCAGCATAGAAAAGAAGTTACCATTTCCGATGTTAGGATTTGACAGTGATAACGGAACAGAGTTTCTGAATTGGCATCTTTACAGGTATTTAACAGGACGAAGTACTCCGGTTCAGTTCACCAGATCAAGACCATACAAGAAAAATGATAATGCACATATTGAAGAGAAAAACTGGAGTATCATTCGACAGTACCTCGGGTATAACCGTTTTGAACAGGTGGAATTAGTGGAAGAATTAAACCAAATCTACACTTCAGAATGGAGACTATTCATGAACTTCTTCAGACCTTCTTCAAAATTACTGGAAAAAGTCAGGATCAATGGAAAAGTAAAAAAGGTGTATGATTATCCTAAAACACCCTTTCAAAGATTGTTAGAATCCGATATAATATCCGATGCTGAAAAAGAAAAACTAAAATCTCAATTTGCCAAACTGAATCCATTTAAATTGCAAAGCAGTATGGTAACTAAAATCAAACAATTTATTAACAAAACTACTAGCATTTTTGAGGAAACTAAATCAACGAATTTTAACTA
>JBHHTW010000007.1:0-75774 GCA_046861385.1 Fidelibacterota bacterium
GCTGGGTAACCAGCTTCGCAGTATAGTAATTGAAAATGTTTCGGGCGATTAGCTCAGCTGGTTAGAGCGCTATCTTCACATGGTAGAAGTCGGGGGTTCAAATCCCTCATCGCCCACGAATGAAGAGCCCCTGGTTCCCTGCCCGCCGTAATGAAATGTAGGCGGGAAATCCCTCATCGCCCGCAATATTTGTATATATGATCTAAATAATTTATAAATCACGAGAGATATTGTATATTAGTTCCAATTTCAAACTCAATAAACTCTTTTCTTTATGTACTTTTTTCTAAGAATACTATTTAATTAATTCTACTTTCTCGTGTCTAATTACTGTTTCAGATGACATTTATGAAAATAATAAATTTACTCAAGGAAGATTCAATGAGCGTTCAGCGACTAATGTATTGCTATTTAATATTGATAATATTTACGACAATACTTTTTCCACAACGTCCGTACGGAAAGCAGCAAATGGCAAATATTGGTATTTTACAGGGTACGGTTTTGGACTCCTCCAATAATCAATCAATCGAATTTGCATCTGTATCTTTGATTAGTCTTCGGACTAAAGAAATCACAACTGGTGGGTTTACAGATAAAAATGGTGATAATAATGGTGGAGATGATTACGAAATTGAATAAGAATAATTCGAATAAATATGTGTCAGGTATTGTTAACAATTATCCATTTTCCAAATAATTCCAGATAATTTCCCTTGCTTGGAGGTTGAATTTTCTCGGAAATTCACGAGTTTTATTAGTGGACAATAATCGGCACTCGGTAGTAGATTAGTTTACCTTATACCAAGTGCCAAACCATGAAAAATAAACTCATTGAATAACTACACAAATAACCAAGGAGAACAACATGAATCGTAATAAACGATTATTCATGTTCCTTGCGTCTTTTCTTCTTCCTCTAAGCATATTTGCACAGATGACTGTATCCGGTACAGTATCAGATGCGGGTACCGGCAATGCGTTGCCAGGTGCAAATGTGGTTGTTGAAGGAACTGACCTTGGAGCTGCCGCAGATGCCAGTGGAAATTACTCCATTGCTAACGTACCTGCCGGCGCAACCATTACCGCCTCTATGATTGGGTATACCAGCATGAGTGCGACAGCAGCAGCAACCGTTAATTTCGCACTGGAATCTTCAGCCATCCAGTTATCCGCATTGGAAGTATTGGCTTCACGTGCAGATGAAAAAACGCCTGTTGCCTATACAACCGTAACAAAAGCAGATATGGAATTCCGGTTGGGTTCACAGGATATTCCCATGAGCTTGAATACGACTCCTAGCGTATATGCTACCCAACAGGGTGGCGGCGCAGGAGATGCCCGTATCAATGTTCGCGGTTTTAACCAGCGTAATGTAGCCGTTATGATCAACGGTGTACCACAAAATGATATGGAGAATGGCTGGGTCTATTGGTCAAATTGGGACGGTGTTGGCGATGCCACATCTTCTATCCAGATGCAGCGCGGTTTGAGCGCCGTAAACTTGGCGACCCCTTCCATTGGCGGTACTATGAATATTATTACTGATCCAACTGCCCTTTCCCGAGGTGGAAAATTCAAGGGTGAAGTTGGCGACGGCGGGTTTATGAAAACAACCTTAAGCTACAACACTGGTCTTATTGGCGATAAAATGGCTTTCAGCACGACCATCGTACGCAAAGTCGGTGATGGTGTTATTGACAAAACATGGACAGATGCCTGGGCATATTATTTTGGCGCAAGCTATCAAATGGATGATAAAAACCGTTTTGAAATTTACGCCATTGGTGCCCCTCAGCGTCATGGCCAGAACCTCTATAAACAGAACCTGGGCGCGTATGATTCAGAATTCGCAAAGTCAATTGAAGGTTACGATGCAACTGCTGTGGGGACAGATGGTCAATTTCGGGATAGCGGTTCGGCAAATGGTGTCAAATTCGGTCGCTTGTTTAACCAAAACTGGGCACCGATCAACTCATCCTATAAAGGTAAACAATACTGGTATATGTATGGAGATCGTACAGTTGAACGTCATGATCCAAATTTTCTGAATGAAAGAGAAAATTACTTCCATAAACCACTCGTTAACCTAAACCACTACTTAACGCTCAGTGAAGACATGAGACTCTCTACTGTTCTATATTGGTCTGGTGGATCAGGTGGTGGAACCGGTACTTATGGCCGAATTCCAACGATGGATGCAGACGGAAATCTGGGCGACGATGATTACAAATTCTATTACGGTCGTGGTCCGTGGGTTCGGGATTGGAATACACTCGTAGATTACAACTCCGGTGATGAAGATACCGTATATGTAGATAAAAGAACACTTGTTCGTACCCATGGTGCTGGCAATAACCAATCAGTCGGTATCCTGAGAAATAGTATTAATCGTCAAAACACAATCGGACTTATTTCCAAGCTTAATTTTGATATGAGCGACGCATTGAAATTACAGGCTGGTGTGGATTGGCGTACTGCCGGTATTGAACATGCCCGCGAGGTCCGTGACCTAATGGGCGGTGATTATTATGTGGATTATGCAGATGATAATTTTGCAGATGGAAAAAAAGTAAAACTCGGCGATATTATTGCATATCATAATGAAACTACCGTTGATTGGATAGGCTTCTTTGGCCAGGGTAATTATACCGCTGGTCCATTGTCAGCCTATGGTATGGTAGGATGGTCTTCTATTGCTTATACCTATCAGGATCATTTCACGGTTGCAGATGAATTAATCGAAGCTGACGCTATTTCAGCTACGCAATTCAAAGGCGGCGCTATGTTTGACGTTAGTGATGGCTTGAGTTTATTTGCAAACTATGGCAGAGTTGAAAAACCACCCATTATGGATAATGTGATTTATTTTGATGGAACCGTGGCCTCGGATCCTGCAAATGAAGTGTTCAAAAGCTATGAAGCTGGTGTGAATTACAGAGGTGGAATGTTTGCAGTAAAAGCAAATTATTACAACACTGATTGGATTGATCGTAACCTCACAAAAGCAGTTACCTCAGGTCAAGGCTCCAGTGGTGACACCGATGTTATCTTCCTCTCTGGTGTGAACCAAAATCACAATGGCATTGAAGTGGAAGCCTCGGCGCAATTAATGGATATGCTTCGACTTGATCTCGCTTTAAGCTTAGGCGATTGGGCATTTGTGGATGATGCTTCCGGCGATTATCAAGAAGACGAGTTTGATAGCCTTGGAAATGTTACAGGACAAACTACCACGCCTTACGATTACGCTCTCAAAGATCTAAAAGTAGGTGATATGCCGCAAACATCCTACGTATTAGGAGTAACGCTTACTCCAATACCCGGCTTGAAAGCCCAAATCCTCTACAATATCTATGATGACAACTACTCTGATTGGAGTCCTTCTGCTCGCTCATACAGCGGGGACGATGCTGACGCTGATAGAGAACAGGTTTGGAAAGCTCCCGGATATTCAAAGATGGATGTCCATCTTACCTATGACCTGCCTACAATGGGCGGTTTAAACCTCCAGGCTTTTGCCCATGTGTTTAATGCTCTAGATGAAACTTATGTACAGGATGCGACTGACCATAGCCGATACAATAGCTATGGCGATAAAGAACATGCTGCGCATAATGCAGAAGTATTTCTTGGGACACCCAGATACATGAACGCAGGAATATCAGTTAATTTCTAAACAACCTGTTTAGTAAAAATAAAACCCCCGGCGGTTTTCTGTCGGGGGTTTTTTTGTGTGTTAATAATTAAACCTATCCAAGCGTCTTATTAAATCCAGATCATTACCTTGCCATTTATAGCGTATTTGGTATTTATAAATAAAATAAAGATGGTGTCTTTGCGAGCCCGAAAGGCGAAGCAATCCCCTTCAATCAGCATAACCAAGGAGGTTGCTTTTCCCGATAAATCGAGATCGCGATGACAAGTGTTGATTTTCGTTAATGAATGATGAAGAGGATAATGATTCACTTTATCCTAACCATCAATGTAAAATATTTTGATTTTCGTATAAAATATCCTCCGAAATAATATCTAAATCATTTGAAAATCTAGACCTGTCGGGTGTTTCAATCTATTTGATTGTATCTAAACTTGAGACCGGAAAGGATTAAAAGATTCCATACAATATTTCAGGTTCCATACCGGCTTCTTTTGATTTAGCCGCTAAAACAATTTTTCCAGTTAAATGATTGATTTTTTGCGATCATCCAAATATCAGCTACGTCCTTCGGCTCAGACCTGAAAAGAGCGGTCAGTTTATTGTTTAATATATTTTCCCAGCCACATTCAGAACATTGAATATTTAATATTAACTCGTCAAGAATTTCCTCACCTTCCCAATCACCGTCGTATAAATAAGTTCCTTCACTATCTTTTCTATCACTCAATTTTCTATTTTGTGCTATTCTGACCACTCTACTAATATACAAAAAACCATCATGTTTACATTTTGGAATACTTATTTATTGATCCATTTGTTTAATTATTCCAATTTACATTAACATTAGAATTGTGTATCGAGTCCGTCTACTTTTTAAATATTGCTGCCATATATAAACGGATATTATTTGTTCTTCATAAACAAAGTTTTTGATCGTTCACGTCTTTCTATAGTCGCTGTGTGATAATATTTATAGTTCTCTTTTGTTTGAGCCACCGAGAGGACTTGAACCTCCGACCTGAGCTTTACGAAAGCCCTGCTCTACCACTGAGCTACGGTGGCGATTGTTATGTGTAAATTTATGAATTTCTTAACTTATTCATGTATAGACTTACCAAATTTGTTTCTTCATTTTCGTTTGGAATATGTAATTCAACGATTATTTTGATTGTCCTATTATCTTCTCTCCTTTTAGGTGTCTTTTCAACCTTGCTATCATTTTTATTCTTCCCGAGAGGCGGACCCCATAGTCTGAGGAGTTTTATTACTTTTTAAGGTTCGGGTTTGGTAGCCGAATTTACCTATAACATAGACAAGTCAGAATCACGGAAAATTCCAAATCCAAATTAAAAGATTCATAAGGTGATTTATAAAAAATCCTCTGATACTTTAATAGTTTTGCAGAAGCTGTACTCGTCCATCAATGCCTTGGTGTAGAAGGAAACATCTGCAAGGTTTGCATTTTGGTAAAAGCATTGACTAAAATAAAAAGCCCTCTTGATTTTTCAAGAGGGCTTTTCAGGTGCTGGTTTGAAATTTTTTCGTTATAAATTGGTTTAGAACATATACACACATAGCCATCGATTACAATAAGAATTACAAGGTCTCTTTGCTTTTCCATTGACCTTCCGTAATTTTTTAGTCTATGAATCCAGCAGAAACCGACCCTTTATCGAGGGAATTAAGATATGAACAGCACTTTAACCATAAAGAATGTATTCGGAATTGTCATTCTTTCAGTTTTATCCGCACTAGCAGTGGGGACCATTATTGTTTCCGTTGGAAATACATTTCTTCCTGAAAAAAATTCTCCAATTGTAAATTTTCTTTCATTATTTATCGGGCAGGGTTTTATGGTTGTTCCCCTGATTCTTTTTTTGGTTGCCAGAAAGGAGTCCTTATTATCTCGGTTGCGTATCCGCAAAATTTCATTGCCCGTCATCATATCAACGGCCATTCTATCTGTGGGCTTAATAATCATGGTGGATGAATTTGACCGATTGTCCGGTCTTCTGTTTACACCTCCGGAATTTTTGGACCAAATGGGTGTTATGCTGAAGTTTGATTCATTAAGCGTGGCTCTTTTTCTTATGTTTGGACTGGTCTTATTGGCTCCACTGGGTGAAGAATTGATATTCCGTGGGTTCCTACAGCAATTTTTGGAAGAATATTGGCAGGATATTACTCGTGCCGTATTGGTCACCAGTCTCTTTTTTGCAATCATTCATTTAAATCCCTTTTGGCTGATTCAAATCTATATACTTGGCGTTATGCTTGGGTACCTAGCTTGGAAAACCGGCTCTATCTGGGCTGGCTTTATACTTCATGCCTCCAATAATTTTATTGCATTAATGTTTACGAATTATGACGAATCACTTTCCGGTTTTTATACTTGGAATGGACACGTTGCTCCGTGGATTTTATTGCTGAGTATTATATGTATTTATTACGGGTTCACCTCGTTAAATAAAACAACAAGGGTGCAGGTATGAAACAGCAAATGTTTGAACGGGAAATTCATGTTCTAAGAGATACGTTTCGCCGATTAATGCGCAGACATGCTCATACAAATCTTATCAAATTAATTGGGAAGACTCACCCTGCGGACTTGGCTGCTTTGTTTCGCTATTTTGACGGAGTTGAACAAGCGGAATTATTCAGTCTTATGGGCCCAAATGAAAAAACGGGAGATTTCCTTACTGAGCTGGATGAATCGACAATTAGAAGACTCATGAGTGGTGTTTCACCTGAACAAATAGTTGAATTTATTGAACCAATTAGTTCCAGTGATCAAGCGGAAATTCTAAATGCTCTTTCTGATGAACAAGCACATGATGTTTTTGAGCTTTTAAAAAAAGAGGAAGTCGAAGAACTGGAAGAAATCATGGCATACCCGGACGACAGTGCGGGTTCGCTCATGTACACGGATGTGTTCACTCTCCATGAAGATACCACAGCAAAAAATGCCATTGCTGCCCTACAGCACCAGGAAGAAGCAGAAATGGTCTTTTACCTGTACGTCACAAATGATGATGATCAATTGACTGGAATTATTTCATTGCGAGACCTGGTGACGACAAATCCGAATACATTACTGAAAAATATTATGACTCGAAACATCCATTCGGTATTTCCTGAAATGGATCAGGAAGATGTGGCTCAAATTGTCAGTCAATACAATTATCTCGCTGTCCCAGTGATTGAACAAGATTCTCATCTACTGGGGATCGTAACGGTTGATGATGTGGTCGATGTCATTCGTGAAGAAGCCACTGAGGATTTTTTACAAATGGCCGGTGTAGGAAAAGATCGGGAAATTTTACTAAAATCCACGTGGAAGAATGCCAAAAGCAGATTGCCGTGGTTGTTTGCCAGCTGGGTTGGCGGTATTGCCGCCGCTACAATTATTGGACTGTATGAAAATCTACTTCAAAGCACATTGGCGCTGGCGGCATTCATCCCTGTGGTGATTGGTATGGGAGGAAATATTGGAACTCAAACATCTACCATCATCGTGCGGGGACTGGCAACCGGTCGGGTCAACCTTGGAAATAATTTCAAAGTGCTATTTAAAGAAATTCGTGTTGGAATGATTCTTGGTGTTTTATATGGTATTTTATTAGGATTATTTGCTCTAACACAGTTTGTGGACATTGAGCCAAGTTTAGGAATTATTGTAGGGTTAAGCATATCTACATCCATGATGATCGCTACAACAATCGGCGCCTTTGTCCCTCTGTTTTTGAATAAACTCGATATTGATCCTGCGATTGCCACCGGTCCGTTTGTGACCACCAGTATAGATATTATTGGCGTCACGCTCTATTTTCTTATTGCGTCACTATTTTTGCCCTTGGTATGATACTTAATTATGTAAAACGTATATATTTAATTCCTTATTATTTGTTTTACGTTTTAAATAATATCTCTTTCCCTTAATTCATTAGCCCATGAACGCCTGAGGAAAAACCATGAGTTACTTATTGCTTGCCCTTTTGGGTAGTCTGGGTATTTATATTTTATTTGTCATCGTATTCCTTACCGGTTTAAAGAGACAAAAGCCTTTATCAGCGGAACTACAGGTTTATCCCCGTGTGACTATCGTTGTAGCCGCACGCAATGAAGAGCATAATATAACCCATTTACTAAATGATTTTTCTCAACTGGATTATCCGTCAGATCAGTTGGACATTGTCATAGCAGATGACCGTTCAACCGATAATACCTGGTCCATTATTGAAGATTATTCCAAACAATACAGCCACATTAGAGGCATTCAAATACAAAAATTATCCACGGATATGATGCCAAAAAAATATGCTTTAACCCAAGCAATAGAACAGTCCTCCGGTGAATACATTTTATCCACAGACGCTGATTGCCGAATTCCCCGGGGATGGGTTAAAAGCATGGTTGGTTATTTAGAATCTGGTCACGGAGTTGTTATCGGCGCTTCTTCAATCGACTCTTCCAATTCGTCTTCTTTTGCCCGATATCAGATGATCGATTTCCTCGCATTGGTTACGGCAAATGCCGGAGCATCCGGTTGGGGATTAAGTTGGACGGGTACAGGCCAAAACCTGGCATATAAACGATCTGCTTTTGAAAAAATCAATGGTTTTCAACCTGTGAAAAACCGGGCGTCAGGAGATGATATGTATCTGGTACAAGCTATTTCAAAAATCCATAAATGTATATTTAATTCTGATGCCGGAAGTTTTGTTAAAACCAAAGCTGTATCTTCTATATTGACTTTCTTAAACCAGCGCATACGCTGGTCTTCCAACTCCAGAATGGCGGCAAAAAAAGACCGTCTTTTTTTACTGTTTTTATTCAATGCGTTTTTTCTGAATACTGTCATTTTATCCGGCTCATTTATACCGGTCATTCAAGGTTACATCCCAATGGTGTTCGGAGTAAAGTTTGTTTGTGATGCTATGGTTATTTTCTCAGGCGCTAACTTATTACAACGGTCTGTACCGGCAATTATATTTATTGTGTGGAATTTTTTACAACCAATTTATATTCCCATAATCGGCTTGATGGGTCTTGCGGGAAAATTTTCCTGGAAAAAGTGATGAAATATTTCCTGATTTGTTTAATTGTGTTTTCTTTTCTTTTCGGACAGAACTATACAATATCCGTGTTTGGCGCTCCTTTAGTTTCGGTCACACTTGAAAGGGGGGTCGAGGAATTGACCTTTCAAACGGAAACAACCGGAATATTAAATTATATTTGGCCGGTGGATAATACATATTTCATTACCTATGATTCTTCAAATTATGGATTTAGGCAATACGAAAAAACAATTCATCAAGGTTCTGAATCATATTCTTTAAAGGCTTATTATGATCATGAGAAGAAACAAGTGCTCTATGATAACATTTCCTTGGACCGTCCTCCGGATGTGCAGACAATATTTTCAATGCTAATTCGGGTACAGGAAGAAAATATTGAGGAGATCGATACAAAATGGTTTTTAATGGAACATGATAGTCGGCTATTTGAATCCAGATATCTTTGGGCTGAAACAGATACTATTTTAATAAATAATAATGAAATGGTTTGCGATCTTTACCGGCTGGACATCAAAGAAGTGGAAGGTGTAACGTCCCTGCCGGAACAATCAGACTATTTTATGAATAACATAACAGAGAGAGAAGCCGTCCGGCAGATTTGGGTGGAAAAAACAATTCCCGGACGGATAATAAAGGCTTCTGTTAAATTGTATGGTTTAAATTTTATTGCGAAATTAACCTATGACTGAGCCCTCCTTTTATCAAGTATATAAGAAACATATCATTATTTGGTTAATGATTGTTATTTTTATTATCATTGCTCTAAAACTGGGGATTGATCAGAAGGTGGTTGTTTTTATTACTTTGGTCCTTGGACTTTTTACACAACTGTTTGCCGGATTAGGCGCCTTGCTTTCAATGGTTCCATTTATCGGCCCCCTGATTGTAAAGGTGTTTGCAATCCCATTTTTCTGGATATTAAATGCTTTGGGTTATTTTGTAGGCGTTATAGCTATAAAAAGAGGCTATTCAGGCGAATTTATTAAATCCAGAGTTTTAACACTGTCCCTTTTGGTAGGAATTGTTGTCGGTTATATTCTTGGACATCTTTTTCCATTAAGATAAACGATGGATATCCTCATTTTACAAGGGCCAAATCTTAATTTAATTGGTGTTCAATCAGCTAAAACGGGCGAGAGGGTGACTCTGGATAAAATAAATAAAGTTCTCCACCAACATGCCCACAAAACCAGTCTGGATATTCAATTGCGATTTTTACAAACACATAAGACAGAAAAAGCTATTTCGTTTATTCATAGGAATCGCAATAAAGCGGCGGGTTTATTGATTGCGCCGGCGTCCTGGGGGCGATATGAATATTCACTTTTGGATGCGTTAAATTTATCCGGGCTGCCCAGTGTGCAGGTTCTATTGGATGATCCATATTCATCGTTGAAAAAAGTGAATTCCATTTTTACACCCGTCTGTATCGATACAGTGATTGGACATCCATTATCTGCATTTAATACTGCTTTGAATGTGCTCCTAAAACATATTTCCTGATTCTTCCTTTGGTTTAAATAGAGAATTCTTTGCAAAACATTCTGCACATACTCCCCTTGGACTCTACAACGGACAAAATAAAAATGGTGAAATTCGTCTGTTTTTTATATCTGGTCACTTGTATCCTCATTCAAAGCTGTGCCCCGCCTGTGCCAACGCCAGTAGAAGCAACCATAAAACCGCTTCATATTTCCATCGAAGAGGACGAATCTTCTATTTCAGTATCGTTCACAAAAAATCTGAGCCTGGATCAAATACTCACTGTTAATGAAACGCTAAAAACGATACCTTTTAAAACTTTGGAAAAAATGATAAACAACCGTTTCAGCGATGATTCTCTGGCTGCCGTTATGTATAACCGCGTCACAAAAAATATTCCTTCCGGCGTATCGTTTTATACAATTGACTCAACGGTCTATGACCATAATACTATTTCCATGGTGTATACATTGAACGCTGACTTTGTCGATTATATTATTTCTTCTATCAGGGATAAAGAGACCAAGAGTGAGAATAAAATCATTTACCCACTGTTTACCAAAAAACATTCACCTCCGGAGATTGATGCTGTCTCGGGGTTGAATCTTCTATTACCCTGTAAAAATATACCAGTACCCAAAAGAGCCTTGCTGCTCCCGAATGCACCCCGATCTTATCGAAATGGTATTCACAGGGGAATTGATTTCTATGCTAGCTGGGGTACGCCGGTTCAAGCTGTTTCCCATGGCGTTGTGATACGGGCAGATCATCAATTTGAAGAAGTTCCTCCCGAATTCAGAAAACAGATGTTGGCTGAAGCGAAACAGTTGGGTCATACTCCTTCTGATGTTTTCGAACATGTGTTGGTGGGGCGGTCGATATATATTGATCATGGGTTTGACTTGGTTCCCGGTTTTCGAGCGATATCTATATACGCCCATTTGTCCCATATTAATAAGGATATAAAACCGGGTGTTTCTGTTTCTCCCGGTCAATTAATTGGACTCTCCGGAAACAGCGGAACGGAACCCAGTACGCAAGGATTGCGAAAGGGCGCTCATCTCCATTGGGAATTGATTTTGCAAAATGCCGGTGGAGAATATTATTTGGGACAGGGACTGAACGACGATGATCTCTATACTGAATTAACAAGAATCTTCAATAACTAATTGGTTATTGGTTCCGTTCTCTTCTTCAAGGATAAGAAGATATAAACTGTGATTTAGACATTTCAACTAAATAATATTCAACCCCGATGGAGTTGTGCCAATATTTTCCATCTAAGAGTTATGGATATGTGGCGCCTAAAGAAGACCCGCTGGGATTATATATTTTGTTAACCATGCACAAATAACTGCTGTCAAACCAGCTAATCAATAAAACAAAGATTTAATTTTTTATCTTTCGCAGTTACTAATCATTTGAGGAAAAACTAATTACTCGGAACGAAGCTCAGGGGTAAAGAGTTCATTATTAATAACAACTCCTTCATTGAGCATAAATTGATTCAGAATAATATCTTTATTTAATTCCGGATTATGCTCCAGTGTTTTAGTTAGGAATAATGAATAAATTTTATTGATCGATTTTTGCTTTAGCGTTAATTCAAATCCCGGGAATAGATTTTTATTGTCGTCAAACCATTGCAATATCAGATACCTGGCAAATACATCCGTAATAAATTTATTGAATAAGAAACCGCTATTAATTGCCACTGATGAGTAAAATGAAAAATTATTTGATGTTCTTAAAAGCCAATCCAGTGTAATCTCTTCATTCCCAATTTTCCCTAAAATACGATTCGTATTTAATTTCAGTAAATCTGTAATTGAAATGCCTGACATTGATTTAACGCCTTCAATGCTTTGGACAGAATCCCATAGATTATACAATTCATCATCATCTATGGAAACATCATATTTTTGATTAAGGCTCTCAATAAATTTTGAGAAACTTTCTTCTTTATAACCATATTTTCCTTTTACCAGATCTTTTTCTAATTTAGCCCGATCAATCTTTATTATATTTTTACCCTTTTTTGGAATAATTAAATCAACGATAATTACATGATATCCCATGGGTGTTTCCAATGGTCCATACAGTTTTCCCTCGGGAGAAGACCACACAACATCGTTGAAATTTTTGGGCATTAGGCCAAAATTTATCTGACCCATTTCATTCCCTTTTATTTTTGAGGGCGGGGACTCGCTATAAATAGATAATGCTTCTCTATACGATACATCACCCTTAGAGAGTCTGTTATAAATCGTTTTGGCCCTTTCAAATGCTTCAGCTTTAGAACGATTACTGGCTTTACCAAAAGAAAATCTGTGGGGAACAGTAATGGCTTTTACGAGAATATCTATATTGAGCGCTTTTTCTACAAAATCCAAGATACTGTCTGTAACAGTAAATTGATTTGAAATATATTTTTCTACTTCTTGAACAATGAGATCGTTTTTTAATCTGTTTTCTTCATATTCAATATTTAAATCAATTTCATTTAATACATTTTTTGGTTTCTCTGACAAAATTTTATGGACTGCATATTTTCTGATAAAGGTTCTTTTTTTTGTTGTATTTAGCTTATTAAAGTCTGTTTTATCTATACTTTTATATATTTCTGACAGATAAATATTTTTCCCTTGGATCGTTGCTGCTACATCCTTGAATCCGGAACAGGAAAAAAACAGGTAGAAAATGCTGATAAATATGGTCTTTAAGTATTTCATTAGGGCGGTGAATTTAAAAAAAAAGGGCGGCAATTAAGCCGCCCTTTTTTACATCATATTCTGATTTGTTTATTTCAGGAACATCATTTTACCGGTTAAAGCACGGTTTTGTGCTTCTACGCGATAAATGTAAACACCTGATGCAACTTGAATACCTTGACTATCGGTACCATTCCATTTCACGGACTGCAAGCCAGCTTGCATTGCACCGTTATGGATGGTTGCTACTTCTTCGCCCAGGAGTGAATAAACGGTAACCGTTACATCACTGCGAACATCAAGATTAAACGAAATGTTCGTTGTGGGGTTGAAGGGGTTCGGATAGTTGCCTTTTAATGAGAAGGCGTCCGGTCTAACATCATTTTCAACACTTACAATAGCATTTAGATCTTCGTAAGCTTGAATCAATGGACTGGCATTTTCAGGCATATTGGCATCTGGAGAGCCGGAAATATGAACCTTAAAGTAAGATGCTCCTATCCAGTGATAACTGGGTATAGTATTCAACGCCATGGCATCAAAAGCCAAAAAGGCACTTTTACCGCCGTTACCAGCTTGACCATGGATCATAACATTATATACTTCGGAACCGGTCGGCGGATCTACTTGATCTGCGCTATCCAGTACCAGCGAATAACCGGTCATATCTACCGTGTATCCTGTGGCAGGGTCTACACCGTCCAACCAGTTGCTTCCGCCTGTTTCATAGTCGGGATCATAGTTAAGGTATAGTGAGTCTGCTAAAAATCCGGCACCTGCACTAGCAAATCCGTCTGACTCCATCATCAAGCGGGAAATACCCGACTGATCGCCTGAAGCCGCATAATTGATGTCATTATAATCAGCGGCAATCCCAAGAATGTCATATGGGAAATCCCCAGGACCATAGGTTGTATTTACCCAACCGGTGCGGGCACCAAGCCATTCATCACTGGAAACGATGTACGTTTTATCGCCGTCCCACCAAGCTGCAATCTCATCATCATTATTAAAATACGGACCTGTACCAGCCAACTCAACAATGGTTGAATAGTTTACGGTTAATTCATCAACAATACCGCCATAGCTGGCATCCCAGATATCAAACGGTTCGCCGCCCCAATAAAAATAGAGGTAGGACGAATATAGAATCGATCCGTAAAGGGCATCCTGGTTATTGAAAATCAAGTCGTTTCCTGCTGTCGCTTCAAATATGAAGTATGAGAAGGGACTTGACGTCGTAGACAAATCACTCCCGTCTGTCGCCGTTATGGACCAGTATACAAATGTACCTGGAGATTGTCCGGGAATTTCAGCTTCCCATGTTCCATCTTCGGCTGTTCCATCTGTCATCGTCATTGTAACCGTATTGACTGGTGCAGTCAGTGAATCCAATTGATAATCCAAAGTAACAGATGCTACGCCTGCTGTTCCGCCACTTGGGTTATCATCTGTGATGGTACAACTAACTGAACGAGCAGCTGTTGATAATGTCGTCGGTAATGCATCTACACTTGTAAACACAGGACCGCGATCACCCGTTAGATCTACAGCAAGTTCGAAGTCAAACATCCAGTGGCGAATATGCCATCCACCATTACCTGAAGTTCCACCGCATTCATTGTAGAATTTGATCGATACCCACGGGTCAACCACACCATCGCCAGAAGCATAAAAGAACCCTGTTGGTTCATCTGCGCTGCCGTCACCTGTTCCGGTAAAAGCAACCATTATGCCAACCCAGTCTCCTTGCAGCAAGTCAACTTCACTGCCGAAGTCTGCAAGATTTATCCAGTTAGATGTACTTCCGCCCACGGCGAAATCCGGGTTATTTGTTGGGTCAAGTGTCGCTGCACTAAAACCATCCGGCCACAACAAACCCATTAAGGGTGTTCCTGGAGGTCCGGCAGCCGCAGCTGTAAGTCCAAGAGGATCATGTGCTCCAGCAACAACTTCGTCACCAGTATCACAAACACCCGCAGTTCCGCCAGGAGTATAGGTTGTACCTTCAATGGACATGTAACCGGTAGATGCATCCATATCATAACCACCAATCCATCCGTCGCCATCTACAGCGTCAGATGAATATAAGTTACCGTCTGCATCATACGGATACGAGAGTTTATGCAGAGAGACCGTTAGCTGCTGGTCTCCGGTTCCCCATTCATATACAGGAATGTTCACTGCCTTTATTGTAGCATCAGCCGTCATTTGAAATGCGGTAATCATCGCATCTCCTGGGGACTGTATAAATTGTCCTCCCCAGCCGCCTGGTGGCTGATAAGCCATTGTATCGGCCGTACCTCGGCTCATGGATTGAGCGCCGGACGGCATGAGTCTAAACATATTGTTTACTTTTCTTATATCATGGTTTCTGTTCACGCCTTGACCCTTGACAATTTCTTTTGCCGGAAGGATGGCTACAGAAACCAATGCAATAAGAAATATTAACATGTTTCTTTTCATTAGTTTCTCCTTTTTTCTTTCTTGCAAGAAAGACGACAACAGTCAAAAAATGTATGACTGTCGTTTTTCGTCTTCATTTTTTTCGATCAGTTAAAAAGTGGCTTTTATCGTTAACCAGCTAACACCGTCGAAATATTCTGCTGTCCTATGGGCATAATCAACGGACAGCCCTAAACCTGTTAATTTTGACAAATCCAATCCAAAACCAAACGACGGTCCCCACATAAATTCCTCAGTACCATATTCAAATTGATCATCGGCATTGTCGTCTTGAGTGTCCTGCACTCCGTCCGCACCATAGGGTTCCGGATCAAATCCAATAGCAAGACCGCTGCGCAAATATAATATATCCATCATATTAACTTGCACACCAAATCGATATTCATCAAAATAAAAATTATTGTTTAAAAATGACCCCGAGAAAAGAACGTGGGCAGGCCCAAGAGCAATGGGACCGTAAGACACTCCCAATTCTAATGTCGTTGGCATTTCAAATTCCTGTAAAGTAATACGCCGCGGTTCGGTGGGTGTCCCGGGGTCGGTTCCAAAGGGATCCACAAATTCTTCCAAGTCTGATCCTGTAAAAATCATATTTAATCCCAGATTTTTTAAAGATGCCCCTAATCGGATACCATTACTACTGGACGCATATTGAACACCGGCATCAAGGACTGCCCCCGATGCACTTTCTTTCATAATGGTTTCTGATACAATTTTAAAATCAAAACCAAACGATATACGGTCTGTCATTTTACGAGCGAACAGAAAACCAATATTCACAAAGCTGGGAGAAAACATTTCTCCTGTTCCGGCAGTTGCTTCCATGGTCGTAACGGGGATATCACCAAAATCCAAAGATTTAAATGTGATCCCAAATACATTTTTTCCACCAAGTCCAGACGCAACCCCAAAGTATGAAACTCCGATGTCATTTAGCCAAGTAGCGCGAGAAAACATTGCTTCACCCGTGCCGCTGATTCTTGCAAGGCCTGCGATATTCCATTCTACTGCCTCAATCCCTGAAATGCCGGCAACATTTGCCCCGGCCATTGCTGTGCCGCTTGAGCCAACAGGAATCAGAAGTTCTTGAGCCCCAGCCGTACCGCTTCGGTTTTTACTCCCTGCGTTCATTTGAACACAAAAAAGTAAAAAGACGGTTAATAGTAATCCAAATCGAGCTTGATATTTATTCATCATCAATTCTCCCACAATCTTATTAATAAATGTCCAGGCGCTCTTCAGGTTGGAAGATTGCCAATTTTAATACTTTTGATCCATTACCAATTGATTTACCATTAGAATCTTTCAAATCCAAATGAACCAGGTATATACCGCTTGCAACAGGGACTCCGGCTCTATTCCGCAAATCCCAAACGGCTCGTCTGTCGCTATCATTTTCTGAGTCAATCGTATGCTCGAATTTTGCTACGAGCGCCCCGGCCAATGTGAATATCCGTATGGTGGTGGTTCCAACCCCAAGTTGAGTAAAATATACCTTACGGTCTAATGGATTGTTTTCTTCCCAGTTTGTTCCAAAATATGGATTTGGATAAACAGAAATCTCATCCATTTGTGTTTTTTGAAGAGCCTTATCCGAACTTGTCAAGCCGGACCCTTCAAAACTATACACATCTGTCCCGGGAATAGTTGGGTTATTAAATTTCACCTGGAATACATTTCCACTTTCAAACGCGGTTGAGCCCTTATTGAATTTCAGCATCCAGCCAATTACGTCTGCATCGGCATCAAAGGCATAGGCGTCGGATGCAGTCGAGGGGTTACTGTATGCCTGATAAACGGGCATAATGAAAATGTTCTTAGTAAACTCATAACTTCCGGGATAATCTTCGCTTTCTGCATAGAAAGGCGTTGATCCGGCAACTTGATATATGGCCACGTCAATCTGAGTTGAGTCTTCCAGTGTCCACAATTCAAAGGGAATATCAACCACATCTGTTACCGTAAGAATTGAGTTATAGTAAGTCGCCTTGGATCCGCTGTCAGTAAAACGAAATTCAACATCCAACTGCAATTTTGTTTTGTCCGGTCTTCCGGATGGCGGCGATACAGGAAGATTTTCTATATAACCCGCCCATGTACCGTCAGATGATCCGGGATTGATGCCGCCAAATACGATTTCAGTAGAATCAAAATCATCTGTAACCGTTACCGCGTCCGAATAAGTTGCCGGCGCATCAAAAGTGGCATTTTCTGATGTCAATATAAAACCATCAATGATTTCTAAATTTACTTCTTGTCCCGCAGTGTCCAATCCGAGTTCCTCATAATAATC
This sequence comes from Fidelibacterota bacterium, assembly GCA_046861385.1. Taxonomy (GTDB): domain Bacteria; phylum Fidelibacterota; class Marinisomatia; order Marinisomatales; family TCS55; genus JADFRD01. Next base: position 17,692 of record JBHHTW010000007.1, read on the forward strand.
TACAGAAACAGGGAAGTTTCTCCCAGATGACAATGTATCGGATTCATCTGTATCAATCAGATACCACATACTTGTTGAATCCGTCACTTCAGCAAAATTGATTTCATACTCATGGCCTGTTAAAAGATACGGGTCAATTACAGTTGGAATAAATGAAGCATCAGAAATACCTGTTGCATTTGTTGTCGTCAATATATCAGAATGTTCTGATTGTAAATCGGCCCCTAAACCGGAGACTCCAGGAACTGCGGTTAATGGTTTAAATGCACTTTCGATTGTCACCGGAGCCGTTTCTTTATCATACGCATATGATGTGACAGAAAAATAATATTGACGATTATTAATTAATTGTGAGTTCCGTACAGCATCGTTGGTAATTTCGATAAAATGCTTCACGCCGGAATCTTCACCGAATTGAACCGGTTTTGATAGCAATAACCCTGTTTCCAAATCCAAGGTTTCGTCAGTGATCACTTTAATGTCATCCACAAGATCGTATGTTTTTATCAATTGCCACGGGCCAACGGCCGATTCGCCCTGATACACATTGTATCCCTGGAATTCATATCCTAAGCAGGTATATCCAATCACTTCTTCCGCATTCGCTTCCCAGGATAAAATTATTTTCTCATCTAATTGAGAAACAGCTACTTTTGGAGCCGGTGGGCCGCATAGGTCAAAATTACTGTCAAAAGCATTTTGGGCAAATTTATCAAAGTATTTGAAGACCCGAATTGATGTTAACGCATCCGGTCCTCCCGCTTCTAATAAGCAGCCAACCACTTCTTGTTTATCCCCGGGAGCCATGGTAAAAGGACCCGAGGTCATTAAAAACCTGCGGTCACCGGAAGGATGTTCGTCACTGTCAAGCCAGCCGGTGCCTGTAACAGGGTCACCACTTGCAACAAATACACCCGGGAGACCCGTCGAAGGATCTATATAATCGGAACCATCAATCCCAACCAATCCATTCATATAATTATAAGTTTCCTCGGCAGTTTCTGGATCTCCAAAACGATCATCTCCACGTATATATTTTACAAAACTGGTGAGGGGGAGCATTTTTTTATCGTACACTTTCTTTTGGTAATATCCCGTAACCGGGTTGCCTTCATTATCCACTCCCGTTGAATCTAAGTCCCATGTTAACAATTCAGCGGAATCACCGGGGGAATCTACCAACGGACCTTGAAAAAAATCTGATCCGGATACAGGAGCAGCCACACCGTAAGTGGCATCCCGTCCGTCATTAAATGTATATCCAACACTCAAAATTGTATCGCAAGCAACAAAATCATCATTTGCATCACCCACATCATCATCGTGCCAAATGGAAACAAACATGGAATCAATGGTGTCTGTTCCTTTATTTTCTATCACCCATCTTACAAACATGGTGTTGCCCAAAGCGTCGTTAGGCGCCCGATCAAAACCAAACAAGGTTGTCTGTACGTCAATATTGAGTGGAAGGGTTGCCCACAAACCCGCATGTTCAGTTGAACCGCCGTCATTCATAATATACCAGTGAAATTGGTCTCCTAAAATATCTGGGAAATCGACCGTATAATCATATAAACCATCGCCATCAACATCAATATAGGGGGCGCCATCATCTACCGGCCATTCTCTGTAATCTTTTGTTGGGATAGTAATGGTTTCAGCTGACCCATCATTATTCAGATCGAATTCCGCCGTACTGTTTCCAGCTTTCATCCCATCAATTTCAGCTTTAAAGATTCTATAAATACGATACTTTGAATCGTTAGGATCTCCATCTAGTGTCCCGGGTCTGAATTCCCGGGTATATTCCGCGGCTGCTGTACGAATACTGCCATCAACCATTCCCGCCATCCAAATACCCGATGCAAAAACCGCTGTTTTTCCACTGCCTTTTGGCCATTCCAACCCGGAATCTCCAGTTGCATTATGATCCACCACCGCGCCGTTATTTCGATGATAGGTAGAAATTTGATTTCCATCCCAGAGTTCAAATTCCAACACCGCTGATTTTGCCATTCTTTCCCGCCAGCTTGCTTCACTTTCTGTTCGTTTTTCACCTCGAACCGGTAGAACCGCGAAAGCAAGAAATGTAACCAGAAGCGTTAAATTTAGTTTTTTGTTTCCAAAATCCATGAAGTATTCTCCTTCAACCAATCGTTGTTTTAATTATTTATTCCCTTTTTTCTACAGATTTATTCTTAAACCAAACCGAATCTGCCTTGGGGCTCCCCAATTATATGGATGGGAAATTTTCGCATTATATAAATCAGCCCCAATCGATTCTCCATATTTATCCAGCCACACAGCTTTTCCCTCTGCCGTGGATAACCAATTATCGTTCCCCGGCTCACCAGTTGCCGCATAAACATCTTTAACAATCTCACTGTTAAAGACATTTTCAACTTGCAGATACACATTTAACCTTGTCCCCATCAAATTAAATCCTTTATCAATCTGAAGGCCAACATTAAAGTTTGCCGGCATTACACCGGTATTCAGACCGGCAATAGGCCTGGACGGATCGCTTGTTTGGAATACCTCTGATCGGATGTGCGATGGGGTGAAACGTGTGCCTGATCCAAATTCCGCAAGAATATTCACTCCGAAATTTGAGAGTAATCCGCTGTGATCGCCCGTGCGATAATCAATGGTGATATTTCCAGTGTGTCGCTGATCAAACTCCAGGGGTGATACAAACGTCGGGGAGTTTCCACTTTGCCATGCAATGGTATACTGCCTGGTGGAGTTTGAACCTGTCCCTCCGGCGTAGGATAATGTATAATTTGCATTGACCTGTACGTTATTGATTCGCCGCATACCAAAAGCGAACGACAAACCTTTGACGGTGCCATAATCACCATTCACGTATACTGCATAATTTAGCGGATAAGCCGCCCCAGTTACGTCGGTTACATTACGAATGGTTACATAGCCGGACATTTGCTTATAAAAAACGGTCGCGTCAACGCTGATATCATTGGTAATCAGCTGTTTAAAACCAAGTTCATATTGGGTGGTGATAACCGGCTGTAGGTCCGGATTTCCGCTGGTGGTATAGTTTCCTTGCTGCATGTTTGCCAAGAATCTTGTATAGCTAATGAACATGCGGTTTAATTCGGGTTGCTGAATGAATTTTCCATACTGAGCATGAAAAACTGTTTTATCCGTTACCGGAAAAGCCATGCCGACTCTCGGGCTTAATAGCGTTCTTACCTCTGATTTGATTTGGAGAGGCTTACCGGTGGCATCGTAGGCTGTGGGAGTCAGGCTTCGATATTTATCATCGCTGTCTGCTTCGCCATTTTCATTGGTGTCATCTAAATAAACTGTTTCTGCCAATTGACCGGTTTTGCTGTCAATAATTATATTCAGTGCGCCGCCGGTTTCCGGATTGAACCGCTTATTATCCGGATCAATTCGATCATATCTTAGCCCAAGATTCAATATTAAATCTTTTAGTTCCAGTTTATCTTGTATGTACACGGCGGAAATCAAAGGGTTTCTTGCTCCGTCTAATCCGCTATCTAATTTTTTTTGCCCCGTTAAATCATACCCAATATTATCTGCATAAGCATTCATATATGCATCAAAAATAGATTTATCGTAATACGTATCATATTCTTCACTGCTGATTGCGTCATTTTCATCTGTATCCCAAGAAGTACCAATTAGGGAATCTTTTTGAGCAGCTGAATACGGCGCAGTCTGCTGCAGCGTTGAAGCCAGCCTCATGGGGGCAAGAATTCGATAATAACGAATTGTATATTTTCGATGGTCAATACCGGCTTTTATTTCATGACGTCCCATCTGTTTTGTAATAGATCCTGTAATTCCTAAATGACTCATATCCTGTTTTGTATAGTCATCCCATACGCGACCGGCAAAAGCAAACTGAGCGACTGAATCAGCCAATCCCGGTCTTGTCCCGGCGGTTGGAAGTAAAGGCGTTACCCAAGATTCCGCCGCATAATCATATCGCTTTCCGTATTGCAGAAATGGATATATGTCACTTTCTGAACCATCATCAAAAAGAAATTTTCCATTTCCTTCGCCAAATAAGGGGTCGTATTCTTCATACTGATCACTAAACTTGCTAACCTGAAAAGAAAGATATGTATTCTTTGCCAAAGCTCCTGTCAATCGGGCATATAAGGTTGATGTGGACGATTCGTTCTTTGGAAAACGGAGTTTTAACGACCCGTTATCATTGTAATAATTAAACAAACTGAAGCTATGAATATATGAACTGCGTTCTTCACTGAAAAAAGAGCCGCCTGTTTTCAATTTGAGCGGCAGGCCAATTAAGTCCTTAAAATTCACAACAACATTCCCATTCAACATAGAGCGGGTAGATCCGTTGTTAGGCAAGGGTCCGTTCTGATATTCAATATCATCGCCTGAAACATGAAATGCATCATACTTCCCATTTCCATTTGCATCAACATACTCTTCTGCCTCTTCCTGTAATGGTCCGATTTTTGGATTTGAGTAAACGGTGCCATCATCCACCCAGTAATTTTTGTCATCCCAAACACCATTTCCATTGGCATCCGTAAACTCTTCGCCGTTGGCAGGCAACCCTGTTGTTTGATCCAGATCACCGGTATAAACGGGATGGGTCCCCCAAGAGCTATTTGCATCATCCAAATTTTTGAATTCTCCTGCAAATGAATAACGTATAGCATTTATACCCGGGACAGGCCCGGATACGGAACCGGAAAGTAAATTATACCCATAGGAAAAGGCTGATGGATCTCCTGATGTCGGAAGACCTGCATCTGTTAAACTTTCAAAGGAAGCCTGGAGTTTTTCACGCCCCTCCTTTGTTGTGGCGCTAATAATACCGGAATTTGCAGATCCGTATTCGGCATTAAACCCGCCTGCCTGAAAGGATATTTCTTCTAATGCTGTATTAGGGACTTCCATTGTGCCCCTGGCAGGAGTTGCGGCTATCCCTCCGCTTGAAGTACCGGAGGCGCCTATACTTGAATATGGATTATTTACATAAACGCCATCAATATAATATCCAACTTCATCGGTTCGTCCACCGCGGACATGGAGATCGCCACCTGTGCTGACGACGCCCGTTTGCAAAGAGGCAATTGAGTTATATCCTCGCAAAGGCATATTTTGAATATCTTCGGACCGAATAACGCGTACTTCGTTTGTCGCATTGATTTCTATCAGAGGTTTTTCGGCAATAACAATAACTTCTTGGCCCTCAATCGCCTCGGGCTCTAATTCAATGTTGTATAAATTTGTTGTCAAGTCCTTTGTTACTCGGACATCCTTCATGGTTATTTCAGCATATCCAATGTATGAAAATTTAACATTATACAAACCGGGCTGAACAAACAAAATGAAAAATTCACCGTTCGGGCTTGTTGCCGCTCCCATCGATGTGCCTTCCAAAAGTACGTTTACTCCCGGGAGTACATTGCCGTTTTCCTTATCGATTACAGTACCTGTTATTTTCCCTGTATCACCAGCAGAAATAACCAATGGCAACGCAATGAAAAGAGCTGTTGTTAAAAATTTGATAGAACGTTTTAACATAACAATTCTCCGTTTTTTAATTTTATTGTTGTGTTCATTGACAAAAAAGAACTCCGCACATGTTCAAGGTGAGGGTGATATTAAGTGATTGCAACTATACTATCAATAAATAATTAATATTAAGAACAATTGACAATAATAATAGGAAGGTGATATTTGAGCAATTATATCTACTTATTTTGTCACGTGGATAGTCGAAGCTTTTAATAAAAGACTGGTCGTCAAAAATTTTATTATTTCCTGCCTTTTGTCTCTCCTCGGTTTATTGTAAATCTTAAACAGTAATGTAAATCAATTATATACTGTTTACCAATCGTCTCCGTATGGGCCGCCGTAGATACCCATATCATTTCTTGTCCCATTAACGTCTTTGAATATATCTCCAGGATGGCCTGCGTTCAAAGCTGGAGAATCAGTAAATAAATGATAGTCTCCTCTATCTGCATTCATAAAAAGTGGATTTAAATTAATATTACCATTTCCTGAAACAACCCTGAATTCGTCCGAGAGCGTATAAATCGCGGAGGTTGGGTATAATTTATAATCATCTTCACCGCCATTTTTCCATACAATTGAATTTAAGATTGTAATATTTCCATTATTAACAATAGCGCCGCTATTACTTCTACTGGATGTTATGTTCCTGTAAAAAACACAATTCACTATATTGGCATTGCCGGTTTCTCCAATAATTAATGCACCTCCAAGTCCGCTTCTGTTTTTCTCAAATAAACAATTATTTATTTCTGTATCAGAATTGATGATTATAGCTCCACCTTCCCTATTTGTACTATTCCGGTTAAATTTTGTATTACGAATGAATAATTGGCCATCATGTTGATAAAGGCCCGCGCCGGATCCTGGTATTTGCGTATAGTTATTTCTAATGTTGCAATTAATAATTGAATTTTGCCCATCAGATAAGATGCCTCCTCCTCGTACTTGAGAAATATTATTCACGAGAGAGCATTTCTCTAACAAAGCATTGTTTTGTAAATACACCCCACCGCCCATACCGTACGGATAAATCTGTGTTTTAGTATCATTAGAAACCGCCCGGTTACTTCGGATAATACAATTTCTGATGATTGCAGTACCGCTGGCATGAACGCCGCCTCCAGCCAACGCGCGGCCTCCAGTGACTGTGAATCCAACGAGCTGACCTTTATTGATCGTCACCACAGATCCCGTGTCTGGAGCTGCCCCCAACACTGTAATTTCCGGTATTAAAACACCTCGAATAACTACTTTTTTATCTAGAAATTTAAAATGATCCCGATAAAGACCGGGGAAAACATTTATAGTATCTCCATCATCAATAAAGTGAGAATCAAAAGCCAGCTGCAAAGAATCATATTGTTCCGGAACTTTTATAGAAGACACGTTTGGAACCTCCAGCGGCGCTGACAGGGCATGGATAAATTGATCATCTTGATCGACCATACGAACCCGATATTGAAAGGTGACGTCATCATCAATTATATCCGTATAGGTCACTTGTAAGGAGTCTGGAATATGAACCCTTTCTTCCCAAACCATACTATCGCCATAGGCGGCGGAACGTTCAACTAAAAATTCCTTAAACTTCGTTATCGTTATTTTAGACCATTCTATGGTTACAGCGGTCGGAATATATATTTTTTCTCCATTATAGTTATGGGTAACCCTAAATATGTCGTCTTCCGTCGGCTGGGTGGAAAAGGGCGATTCACATGCAAGAAAAATTATTACGAATATCAGGGCTAATCGCTTCATGGATTATATACTAATTTTCAGTGTAATTATTTCCCGGTAGCGCTCAAAATAATTGAATCCTTGTCGGATGCTTTCTTCCAAGGTTAAATCCAACTCGTCTTTAGACATCATATTTCTTACGGTGTATGATAAACTGCAATTAATCTTCCAGATTTTCTTTTTCAATGAAACATTTAAATTTGAATTTTCCTGTGGTTTGCGAATTCCTTCACCAAAACCATTAATATAATAAAATTGCTGACCTTCGATCAAATAATCATAACTAAAGGTTAACCATCCAAGATTTAACTCTGCGGTAGACACAAAACGATATTCTGGTTTATTTGGAAATACTCGAATATTACTGATTCCCAACCATGTGCCGCTGCTGCTAACTGAGAATTTATCATTAAACATTTTCATCTTTAATGCCGCTTCAAATCCACGAATATCGGCAGTGAGATCATTAAAGGGAACAGCGGGCCCAACTTCAACGGGACGATAGGCAATTTTGTTAGTGTAATCATGAATGAACACGCCTAAAATGATGTTTATTTCTGAAATAGGAAAATCGGTCTGAATATCCATAAATGTCATATCCATATTTATTTCGGTGGCCGATAAATTTTCCCGGGTTAACACAGTATCCATTGAACTGTCAAACTCGGCATGCACAAACCGGAATTGGTCGCTCAAGGTCGGTAACCGAGAATTGCTGCCTGAGTTAACAAATAGTGAATAGCGCAATTGATTTGTTTGCCCGTCTATATGCACGCCCAAGCGCTTACTGGACACTAATAATGAAGACGAATTGTAATCTAAAAGGTTGTTTTCGTTTGGTATCCCATTTGTATAATATCTAGTTAACTCATTCCGAATTGTTTTTATATTGTTTCGTCGATAACTAAATTCCCAGTTTATGTGATCAATGACAGGGCTGTCGCTTATAATCGCCCAGCGCGAAACCCATGCAAGCGCATTTGTTTTTCTTGACATTTCAGCAATTTTATCTACTGTTGAAAATCCATCAACGTCATAATATGATCGGTCTCCGTTAAAATATTGTTCTTCAGACTCCAGCTGAATAGTGTTTTTTATATCTTGAATTGAAAATCCTTTTGATGCTTGCAAGGTAAGTGATCCATCTTCAAGGAGTTCATTAATACTCGTAAAATAATCTTGATTTAATTCCCAGTTTCTTTGTCCTGCCATAAATGTCCAATTCTTCGAATTCATTATTGAACCTTCATATTTACCGCTTATGACTTTCAGTCCATCATCCGAAGTCACACTCCCGGATTCAAATTCTAGAGTTTTATCCAGCTTATACCAGCTAATATCGAATCTGCCTAAATAGAGGTTTAAGCCTCCAAATGCATTATTAAAAATGGACGTTGTAATGGTCCGTCCGCCATAGGCTCTCTTTTTCCCGGTAAATCGACCGCCAACACCTACCGGACCGTAAACACCGGTTGCGCCGAATGACTGGTCAAGATCATCGCTATATGTTTGACCAAATCCTTCTGTAACATATCCGGAATTATTTTTTGCCTTTTTGCTTTCGACGTTCACCACCCCGCCGATAGCATCACTTCCAAACAAGGCAGAGCCTCCTCCTTTAACGACTTGAATTTGATCAATAGAATTCAAATCAAGAAAAGACAAATCCGCTACCCCGGTATTGGAGTCATTAATTCGTACACCGTCAAGAAAAACAGCAACATCTGTCGCATTGCTGCCTCGAATGCTTACAGTTTGTTTCCCGCTGTTAGCATAATTTAATTGCAGACTGGACACCCGTCTCAAGGCGCTGCCGATATCCCTGGCTCCCTGCAATTCAATCACTTCAATATCAATACGGTCTACAGCAGATGCTACATCAATTTCTACTTTTCTTCGCGCACCAACCACATCAATTTCCTGGCCGGAGATGATAGCAGCTTTTAATTCAACCAGTAAAAAACTATCGTTTTTTACCGTGATTGTCATCGGATCATAACCAATATGTGAAATTTTAATTGAAAATGGGAAATTTTGCTTGGTTGAAAGTGTGAAAAGACCTTCCACATCGGAAGCCGTGCCCTCATCACTGTTGGCAATTGATATATTAACACCGGCTACAGGTGCGCCATTTTTTGCGTTTACAGTTTGTCCGGGAATTTCATGCACCTGTGCCAATATGCAGGATAATGAAAAAAGGGAAAAAGATATGGATCGGATCATTATAATATCATCAAACTAATGGAGTGGAAATTAATGTATTTTGAAAGAGAATCTATCTATTTTACTGTTTCTGATTTTCGACCCAACCTATTATATATAAAGTGGGAACAACTTTTGAATTGCCCCCACCACAATAAATTTGCCTACTTTACTATTTACGCTTATCCACTATCGCCAAAAGTGCCGGTAAAACAAATATGGATGCTAATAAGCAGGTACCAACACCTATAAAAAGCGCTATTCCAAGACTGCCGAAACCACGGTAAACAGCAAATACCAACGAACCAAATGCCAGCATTGTTGTCAGCGAGGTTATGATGATCGCCTTGCCTGTGGAACTGAAAACAGTAAATATTGCGCCCTTACCTTCATGGTGGTAACGATGAATTAAATGGACGCCGTCATCAATACCAATACCAATGATCAGTGGAATCGCCATGATATTCAGCAGCGTTAGCTGGATGCCGGTCAGGCCCATAATTCCCACCATCCATATGACTCCGAAAAAGAGCGGGATCATAGCCAGCAGGGCTTTTTTCAGCGACCTGAAATCAAACCACAGGAATAGTACCACCACTACAATCGTCAGTACTGCGGCCCGGCGGCCATCGGCGCCGATGATCTTCATCAGATAATAAAACATGGGCGGTGTTCCAGAAATGCTGGGAGAAATAGCTAAAATATCATTAGTGAATACTTCCAGATAATCAATACTCCAGATATTACCTTTGGGGTAGAGTGTCAGCAGAAACCGCTCACCCTTCTCGCTCATATGAGTACTTTTTACGGAAGCCGGTAACATATCCAGCGTGATTGTAGTCGTATCAGCCATGTTTAGGACCAGGCTGCGATAAGCGTCTCCGAATTCCTGATTGAATTCGCCCAGCCGTTCCAACCGTACAGGTTTTTTCTCCATGCGGGCAATGAAACGACTCAGATTGCCAACCAATTGCGGTTGATCAGGATTGCCCACAATTCGAGTTGCTTTCTGATCTATCATATCCTGGCCACCTGTGAACGCCATATCCTGCATTTCAATGACGTTGGCCTCCAAACGGTATAACTCATCGATTATCCCGGCTCGTTGAACAGCGGTAATACTTGAAGTCACGGTAGCCCGTTCCATTTTTTCACCGATTCGCATAATACCTGGCTTTCGTTTGTTCTGTTCTACCGCATAAGGCAAGTAATCAGATATGGATTCTACATAACTTATCGATGATTTTTTCTTTGCTGCTTCGGTGTATTCATGGTTCTGCTCTAGTGATGTAGCAGTCATCAGAGCCGCATCGGCAGAGAAATTGAACTTTTCAATGATCAAATCATTCAGGGCGATGGATTCAAGACCTTCCGGTTCCATGTTCAGGTAATTGTAATCAAAGGTGACTCGCATCATCATGAAACCAAAAAACAGGGAGACAATTAGCCCAGCCACAAGAGAGAATCGCCACTTGCGGTGAATTCCTTCACCAATTTTTCCGATCCGGGCATAGGCCACATCGCGGGTTTTTTTCAATTCCTTGCCGCGCCAAACCCGGTAACGCTCTCGCAGCATCAACATTGTTGGCATGGCAATCAGGGTGGCAATCATGATAACAATTAACCCCATGCCGCATACCAAACCAAATTCCGATATCCCGGCGCTACGCCCGACCAACAAGGTGAGAAAGGCGGCCGCAGTTGTCAAGCCACCGGTAATGATTCCGCCACCGACCTTCTGCAGGGTTTCGATGATTGCCTGCTTCGGCTCAGTGCCTTTATTTACCAATTCTGAAAAAACTGAAATAATATGGATCGAGAAATCAATTCCAAGCCCCACCAATACCACCGCCATCATGGCGGTGAACATATTCAGGGTCTGTACCAACAACCAGGCCATACCCATGGCCCAAGTAATGCCAATGATAAGATTTAGCACCGCCATGACCGGAGAACTGACCATCCTGAAAGTAAAGATAAACAGGATCAGGATCAGAATTAATGCCAACATTGTCAACCACATGGAATCTTCCACGGCGGCCACCATCTCATCGCGTCCCAACACCAGTGCGCCGGTCAGTCCGGTCTTGATATTGTAGTTGACGGCTTCCTTTTTAACCATTTCTTCCAAGCCGTTCACCATTGGCATTAGATGATCCATCTCCATAATGCTGAAACTTGCCTCAACCGTGATCAACAACAAAGAGCGATCAGGTGATACCAGATAGGGGTTTCCGATGGCGGCCGCTTCCGCCGCCAGCGGCCCTCTGGTTGGATCGAATTCATCACCATATAGGGCCAACTCAGTGTGGTCAACCCAGCTTTCAATTCCATCCAAAAACATCGTTGCTGCCTGCTCACGCTGGGTGGTGGATATTTTTTCTTCGGACTGGATATATTCTTTTTCCAGACTATTATTAAGATTTGTCAAATACGGTAGCAGATTCGGATTCTCAAAAATTTCCTGCGTATTTTTCAAATCTTTGGGTTTGATCAACATCAACCCATGGTTACGGATGAATTCGGTTGGCTGCATATATTCTACGCGTTTTATGTATTGATCATTTCCTTCGATTTTACCCGCAGCTACTTTGTCTCGAGCCTTTTGCAATTGTTTTTTTACATTGTCTGAGCCATTGGTTTCGATCCAGGATTCAAGTTTCTTAACCCGAGGGGTTATTTCCTCGGCAAACCGGATCATGTCCTTCATTTCTCCTTGGGCTACAATGAAAATGGTGGAAGCTCCATTGAATTCTTCAAAAATATAGTTGAACTCATCAACCATTGGATCATCCTTAGGCAGAAGTCCGGTCATGTCCATTGTCATTTCCAGTTGTTCGGATAATCCGCCAAAAAAGATGGTCAGAGCGATAATAACCAATAGCATCCACCAAGTTTTTTCGCCGGCCCAGCGGCCTAAAGTTGTTAAAAATCTCTGTTGCATTTTATTCCCTTTCCAAAATTCGATTCATTATTCTCAAATTAAAAATAGGCTCTAAGTCGCAAGCGCAGACCGGCGCTTTGATAGCCGAATTCGTCACGATTTTCACCGATAAAAATTGATCCCACAAAACTTAATTCCACATCTTCAAAAATATTGTAATCCAATTGGGGATTGATAGCCAAGCTGCCATCATCAAGGTTTCCAATTCCGAACAGGGAGCCTGACAACAAGTCGCCCAATGGATACATTGCCATCAGGAAAAAATAATTTTGATTTAAGCTTTTTCGCTGCCCCGCCAAATAGATAAAATAATCGTCGAATTTGGTTTCGTTAACCTTTACACCAAAATCATTATGGTAAAATTCCCCCAGCAGGTAGAGCGAATTCTCAAAAGTATAGTCTCCACCGATAATGAATTCATATTTCAGGCTGTCGCTGTTATCATCCATTCGGTTAACGCCTAATTCAGCCCTGGCGCCTAACCCAAATAATTCGCCTTCCAGGTTAATCCCGCCCAGCTCCCGGCTCCAGTTTCTGACGAATAATAAACCCGTTTCAGAATAATCGGATTTTCCATACAGCAGAGATAAATCAAACTGCCCCAGGCCGGTTTTAATCTGATAGTACTGTGTAGAATTGTTCCAGGAATCGATTGGTTGAATTATTCCCGTGAAGGTTATCAACCCGAACGGCACATCGATCCGAGTGGCTGGAACCCCCACTTGTTCATAGGTTGGATCCATGACATCCTTGGTATTGAACAGGTCGGTTGGGTTCCAGGCATAGCCCACGCCCGATGGAATTTGCTGGCGTCCAAGGGTCAGGTCGAAGCGGTCGTGATGAAACTCTAGAAAAGCATTATCCAGAAACAGAGTGTCTGGCAATGAATAGGAAAGATCATCCACAATAAATGTCAATGGTTGACCCGATATAGTATCCTTGACCACTTCTCCGTATTCGTTGATAACAGGCAAAATAGGCCAGTAGGATTGATCGATAAATTCCATGAAATTAAAAGTTGAATTGCCATCATAGTATTTTGACACCAGGTTGGCGCTGATGCGAATCCGATCGGTAGGGGCACTGTCCAAATCCAAGCGGAATTTGTGGTAGCCGAAATAAAATTGGTTGTCCGGCAGACTAAAATAGTCTGCTTCTGCTTCGTAGTAGCCGTACCAGTCCGCCTGAGCAAACAATATTTTAATAAGTATGGTTGTTGTAATTAATATTCGCATTTTTTCTGCATTCTTGTTTTATCAAATATGGTTAAATATCCCTGGTATCATTTCTTCAAATTCCGTTCGCTGAAAAAATTCTTCTCAAAGGTGATGTCGTAGGTCACTTCCACATACTCCATCAATGTCTGGGTTTTTTCCAGATGGTTTTTCATAATCATTTTAAATGGTGTCAAGATGCCTTCGATATTACGGATATCCTCCATCAGCAACGATTTGGCAAAAATTCCGTTTTTATCATAATAATCGATGCGCACCGGAAATAAATCACCCGTACGGGACCAGATGACCATTTTCGAATAGGACAAGTCCTCGGTTTTAGGTGTCATCTCCAGCAGCCAACACTTTTCACCTTCTATCTTTTCAGAACCTGTTATTTTTGGAATGTAGTCAGCGCTCCAACTATCTCCAGAACCCATATCTTCATAAGTAAAATCAGAACCTTCGAATTTCTGTTTTTTGGCGTGGGAGGCCAGTTTCCGTACGCGGTTAGTTCGTTTATTGTACATCCAGATGTTATCAGAAAAATCTGTCATCAGCATGGCATTACCCTTCACCCTGCCTGGAGCCCGGTAGCGAATCAACTGGTTTTCGCCTTTATTGCCAGCGAAGGTTTCGTACTCAAAAGTGCGCAGTTGACCCGAGGTAGTCTCAATTGTCTGTTTCATAATTCCCCGGGCATTAACTGGATTCATCAGATCAATAATCTTGTCCAGCACGGAATTACCACTGGGCGGTTGGGCCGCAAGGCCCGCGATTAGACTAAGAAGAATAAGTACAACCTTTTTCATTTTTCAATTCCTTTCATAAATGAGCGAATTGCTTCATCTTTAATTTTTTTAAAATCCATGCGATCTCTAATCATCAGGTATTGCCAGACCAATCCATCGATAAAACCCATCAGCAGGGTGGCTACGCCAACATAATTCATAGTGCGGAATTCATCTTTGGCAACACCGTCCTGTAAAATGGCAATAATTATCGCACGATATTCGTCGTACATATCCGCTAGGGCGGAAGTACCCGTTTTATGCCAGAGTCCCCGGGCTGCTTGAGCCATTATTTCCGAGACGATTAACAGGGTGTCTCCCATGTGGACGATCATTTCAATGCTTTCATCCATTAAGTTTAATATTTTTTCTGACGGACTGTTGGTCGCTGATGTTAACTCCCGCAAGGGTTCGATCATTCCCGATATAAAGAATTCTTCAATAGCTTCAAACAGTTCATCTTTACTGCGGAAATATTCATAAATAGTGCCTTTACCGATTCCGGCTTCTTCTGCAATATCTGCAATTTTACCCCGCTCCAGGCCTGTACGAGCAAAAACAGTAATTGCAGCATGGATGATTAATTCTTTTTTTGTCATATTAAAATTTCTTTGTATTGACTGACTGGTCGGTCGGAGTTTAAGAAAAAATATTATTTTTTAATATATTAATTCTTACTCCATATAAAATCGATCAGGGGCAATATGTGTATTCGAGTCGTTTTATCTTTCGGATAGCCGTCCGGGTACTCGCCAAAGATAAATTTATATCCCAACGATAAATGAAACCTGGCGCTTTTCTCCCAGGTAATCATGCTTTTATGTTCCAACGCCAGTGAGCCCTTCATGCCCGGGATTAAAAACAAGTCGCCATCAACCAAATAAGTCCATTTTCTACTCATGCGTCCATTTATATCAACCCCAAACCGCATGAGCCAGCCGTTGTAATAAACAGCGAGACGATGATAAATCAATGGTAAATCAATTGTAGAGCCCTCTGTCAAATCCTCTCCGCCAAATGCAACAGCGCCGCCTGCTTTGAATGTTAAAATCCGGTTTTTATCCAACTGTTTGCTCGCCAATGCCATGTTCCAGAAAGAGACCATCTTTGGAATATCAAATTCCGGCGAAATCATACCGCCGATGCCTTCCTTCGCCAACATTGTTAATAATGGTGTCGGGTAATACAATGAATGGGTCGTTGAAAGCGTCCATTGATACCTCTGGCGCCATTGTTGTTTAATCGTTGCTCCGGGCATCAAAATAGCGGTCAGCTTGTAAAAAGAGATTTCCCGGTCTCCGGACAGTCCGCGGCGAATCGGTTGAAACAACCCATATTCCCATCGCCCCTGCGGGAGCGTATTGGCCGTTCCCGGCAGCCAGTCCGCCTGAGAGAATATCTGGGTTACCAGAACAATAATGAGAAATAATTTTTTCATTATTCCAGAACAATCGATACGGTTACAGGAGCATGATCTGATATTTGCATTACATCTTGATGGGTTATTCCAGAGCCGGGTACAATATTCTGGTTGGAAAAAATATAATCTAATTTACGATTCCATAATCTGTCCCCGGATGTACTGTGGGTGCTGTGTTCGTCGGTTATAGCGTCTGCAAGTAAAATAGCTGTATTGTACTTATTGTACAATGGTTGGAGAATAACCGGTTCATTTTCAAAAAAATTAAAATAACTCCCTTCTCTGTGTGGACCTCCGTCAGAATCTGTGTGAAACGATTCGTCTTCACAAGCATCCACCAGGCAGAAATCATATTCTGATCCCGGAGGAATTGAATTCAAATCACCGCCGCCTATAAAATGATAACCATCGGAATTAATTTTATCCAGTATTTCTTTAAATTTATCAATATGCTTTTGTTTTGTATCATCAGTGGCAAAGGCAGTGGCATGAACATTGACAGCATAAAAATTATTTTGACCGGGAACTTCGACGATTGTTTTCAGTGCATTTCTCCGAAGGTAAAACATTTTTGTAAGGGCATCTTGATCTGTCCGCAAAGGCAGTTTAATGCGTTCTGATGAATTGAATGGCCATTTGCTCATGACCACATTCCCAACATCCATACGGCCAATGCCATCACTGGGGATGGTTTGGGCTTTCCACATAGAAGCATAGGTGGCATAATTCATATCTGTATGATCCAATATCCATTGCACCTGATCAATATAGGCTGTTCGTTTGGACTCCCGGTCTACTTCCTGCATTAAAATAATATCCGGATTGACATCCTCGATTTTGGCTGCGATACGCTCAAGGGCATCCAAGACTTCTTTTTCGGTCATAACGGTTCTATCTCCGCAGGTATCGCCAAAAAAAGGCAGCCGCCCAATACCAAAACGAATATTCCAAGTCATCACTTTTATTGAACCTCCGGGGTCAGGTGCGGATTCAATCTTCTTGGCTTCATACTGGACGGCGTCTTCAATATCATTAAAGGTCGTGACCAGGGGTTCACAACTAACCAGAAAGAAAATCAATATTATAATAGTGTATTTTACTGACGACATCTCAGGAAATATATCACTGTTCCATTACACGAATCAGTATTTCATTGTCCCCAGGAAACAACCCGGATTTAACCAGTCTTGGAACCAATTTTTTCAACCGGGGTTCGATTAAAAATACACTTTTAAATATGGTCATAGCCTCGTCTTCCCGCCCGGCGCCTACAAGAGTTACTGCTGTCCAGAATGGCAATTCCGGATTTTCAGGATAAAATTCAGCCGCCCGATTATATTCAATTAATGCCAATTCTAACTTTTCATTCTCCATATAAAGATCGCCTGCATTGGCGTGCTCATAAGCCCTGTGGATACGAATCAATCTGCGCAATTCTTTGATCGGTTCGGAATGGTCCTCAATTCGCAAATCTAACACTGTATCTTTCCAGGGGATCCCGGTCGGTTTGCCGCTAACTATTAAAATGGCTGCAGATTGTTTTCCCCTAATGTCTCCTCCTTCTTTTTGAGCTGCTTCTAAGGCGGCTAGCATTCGATCGGCCAAATCACCACCGGTGTTTTCAAATGCCCTTGCCATAGCAGCCGGCACAGTATTATTTTCCATTAAGTTTGCCTGGACTGTATAATTTTTCCCCGCGATATGACCGGCATAGTCAATGCAACTACTTCCCGTATGGGCGGCAGAGTTCCCGCGAATATCAACCATTCCCACTTGTCGGACAGATTTTCCTTCATCTTTAGCCAATAATTCCGCCAAGGCTTCTTCCGCTGTTTTTCCTTCTCTCATAAGTTTGAGCCCTTCGGGACCATATTCTATTTTCACAAATGATTGGGTCGCCACAGCGCCGACACCCGCTTCTGCCCATGGAACCAAGGAGCCTACAGAAAACCAATGGCTTTGAACAGCAACGCCCAGTTCCCCGGTTTCTTCATCAAAGGCGACAATAGAATAGGTGTTTACCGGACGGATTCCATGTCCAAATATGATATTCGCTAATATTAACCATGTAAAAAATATTTTTTGTTTAATCATGTTGTTTCCTCTACAAATATTTGGGAAATGTACTCCGGCAATTATATTTTATCAACCTCAAGTTCTGTCGGCATTATTTTACGTTTACAACAAATAACTTATTAATTCCATAGAATCCATTCCTCGGCGAACAATGGTCGTGGATGCTTAAAAAGGAGCTCTATGTAGTGGAGAATCGTATTTATTTAAATTTCTTCAAACACGCCTGTCTTTTTATTCTTTTGGACTTTATCATAATTAAAACATTTTCCATTCATGGCAATATATACACCGCGGGGTAGGCTTTGGACAAAAGCAATGGCTGCTCCCAAGTTAAACAGACCGTCCGAGCTACCAAATTTAAAGGGAATCATTGCCCCTGTGAGAACAATGGTTTTTCCCAGATGCCTATCTGCCAGTAATTTTGCCGTTGTGGTCATGGTGTCGGTTCCGTGGGTAATAATAATTTGATCTTCTTCAACGCTTTTGCAATTGTCTACAATCAGTTTTCGATCTGAATCGGTCATATCAAGACTGTCTATCATCATTAGTTTGTGGATGTTCACATCTATTTGCGCTCTCCCAAGTTTGAGGATTTCTCGCATATGTGTGTCTTGGAAATAAAGCTTTCCATTTATTTCATCGTACTCTTTATCAAAAGTACCTCCCGTAATAAAGATTTGTATTGCCATAATTTTCCCAATATATGCTTGTTAGACTCACGCGACGGTTATATCAGAATTAAAGTAATCCCCTTCAATAAGAATAATCAAAGAGATCCATTCCCTTGTTTAACCAAGATCGCGATAATATTATAATAGTGTTAATACATTTTCAGGTGGTCGACCCAATATTGCTTTATCCTCTTTGACGACAATCGGTCTTTCAATAATTTTCGGAAATTTTGACATCGCTAATAGCAGAGCATCATCGTCGACCAGCAGTGTCTTTAGGCCGTTTTCCTTAAAGTCCGCCTCTTTTTTTCGCACAAAATCAGTGGGGCCGATTCCCATTTTTTCCGATAGAGTTTTTAAATCTGCCACAGATGGAACATCTTTTAAATATTCAATTATGGTTGGTTCGATACCGTTGTCACGCAACAGTTGCAGTGTTTTCCTGCTTTTACCTCATCTGGGGTTATGATAAATCGTAAAACCGCTCATTTTTCATCAATCCTTTCTCATTGTTGGTTCAGCGCAATGCCTAATTTACAAATTCCATACAGGTATCATTAATCTACCTGAAAAATGATAATTCAGATTAAATTGTTTCACAAATATCACTGAACGGCTTTTTACTGATCACGGGAACTTCTGCGTCTTTTGCCGGGTAGCCAACGGGGATTAATAAATAGGCCCGTTCGTTTTCCGGGCGTTTTAATATTTTCTGCAGAAATTTCATCGGGCTTGGCGTATGGGTTAAGGAAACCAATCCTGCGTTGTGAATCGCCGCTAATAAAACCCCAACTGCGATACCAACGGATTCATTCACATAATAATTTTTCCGGGGTTCCTCGCGGTGCGTATCTACTACTTCTTTAAAGACAACTATTAAACATGGTGCATTTTCCAGGAATGGTTTCTGCCAGTCCGTGCCGAATTGGTTTAAGTCTTCCAGCCATTCTTTTGTTGCTCGATGGCCATAGAATTCTTTTTCTTCCTTTTCAGCCGCAATACGAATTTGTTTTTTAATCTTCGGGCTTTTCACAACAACAAATTTCCAAGGCTGCTTATTCGCGCCAGAGGGCGCTGTTGCGGCTGTTTCAATAATCTTTTTTATGATGTCTTTTGGGACCGGTCTCTTGGAAAAATCTCGTACCGTCCTCCGAGATTTCATCATCTCCAAAAAATAATTGGACCGGCTTATCATTTCACTTTCAGATAATTCATTAAAATCTAATTTCGTGAATGTCATAGCTTTACTTTCATGGTTAGTTTTCAAGAAGGAAATTACTATTACTTAATGACCTTTATCTATTTGCATAAGAATAACTATGATTGAATTTATAGCAATAATACATCCTCGTAAATGTATAAAACACCCGTCACACCAGTCCTGTTATTTGTAACCAGGATAAACATCAACGGGTTGTTCCAGATCTTCAAAAAATTTGCCGTACCTGTTTTTCCAGGCTAATTCTCTTTTTGGAGTTCATTTAAAGGCCTTAGGATATTTCATTCCTTATATCCGTCTAATTCCCTAGCAGAAGGATCAATGACATCTGTCCACTTTGGCATCCAGAAATGGGGGATAAGGTTATCATGCTTTCCGAAGAATTGTTGATATACTTTTCGATAATAATAACTCTCTTTCAATAGTGGTTGGCAGTGATTGATTTTTACTGATTCGCGCTCAAATTCTTCTTCAGTTATTATTTTGTCCACATGGTTTTGGATAATAGTATGCCAGGATTTATTGGCATTACTGACGCCATCAGAGAAAGCGCATTTTCTTCTCCAAAGAATATCCTTCGGAAGCAAATCCATTCCATCAAAAGCCTTTCGTAATAAATGTTTCTCCAGCCGTTTTTTACCATCAAACGTTTTTAGGTCTGGCGGGATGGATAAATAGTATTTCACGAACGCTTTATCTAAAAATGGTGTCCGTGCTTCCAACCCGTTTGAACTGATGCTGCGGTCGGAACGAAGCACATCAAACAAATACAATTCTTTCACCAACCGTTCGCTCTCTGTTTGCAGCTCGGCTGGTGAAGGAGCGTTTTTGAGATACACATAACCACCGCATACTTCATCCGCGCCGTCGCCATTGAACACAACTTTGCAATCAGAATTTTCACGGATAAACTTTGATACGAGATAATTACCCACGCTGGCCCGAACGGTGGTAGTGTCAAAAGATTCAATATTATAGATCACTGTTTCAATGGCATCCAAAAAATCCTTTTCAGACACCTCAATTTGATGATGGATTGTACCAATATGATCTGCGGTTCTTTGGGCATATTTCAAATCAATGCTGCCTGTAATTCCAATGGAAAATGTTTTTAATGTATTGCCGTTACTGTGTTGAGCTACCAATGCCGTGATCAGACTTGAATCCAACCCTCCGGACAAAAGACAGCCAATTTCCCGTTCTGCCATCATGCGTTTTTCCACAGCTTTTGACAAATATTTCCGAATACCATCACAAATTTCATTTTCACGGCCGGTTGCAATTCCATCACCATTGTAATGAAAATAACGATGGAAAGAATCCGGGGTTTTTGAACTCCACCAGGTTCCCGGCGGAAAAGGTTCAATGGTGTCGCATAGGTTAATCATTGGTTTTGCTTCGGAAGCAATATAATGATCTTCGTCTTTTCTGCCAATGAATCCCGGGCGAACTCCAACGGGGTCACGACCCGCGTAAAAAGAGTCCGATGTACTATCATGCAAAACAAACATAAAAACGCCATCCAGTTCTTTTACTGTTTTCTCCATGCCAAATTCCTTAAACAAAAACAGGATGATTTCACAGTCCGATCCGGTAGTTAGCTGAAACCCGTATTTTTCAGCTAATTGTTTATAATTATAAATCTCTCCGTTGCAGACCAAGGTTAACGAGGGGTCCTGGGGGTGTTGCATGGGTTGGTCTCCCGTTTCAGAAACACCCATAATCGCCAGGCGGTGAAAGATAAAAATTCCCCTTCCTTCCAATATTTTTACATGGGTGTTTTCCGGGCCCCGGTATTTGATTTTGCCAGCGTGTTCCGCCAGGCTGTCTGGCGTTTGATTTGATCCCAAGTAACTAAAAATTCCACACATATTTTTTATTTCCTTTAATTTTCTGTATAAAAAAACCCTCGCTACTTTCGTTTGCGAGGGTTTTGTTTAAAACCAGTGTTTAGTGCCTACACAGATTCCCCCGCGCCAATATTATTGGCGTTAATATTATTGCGATTGGAGTTATCTGTGAAAAGTATCATACGTTTCTCATGGTCAATTTAGGAATAATTACTCCTAACAAACATTTCTAATTTTCTGACACCATAAATTTGGCTACGCGATTCTTTACTGGTTTCACTGTCATTAAATAATCATAAATCGCCCCCAGGTCTTCTTCTGTCATTCCCGCGTAAAACGTCCAAGGCATAACCGTGTTGCCTTCTCCGTCCGGAACTATCATGTTTTTTGCTTCTTTATCTGCATAAGCTTTAAACATTCCAATGAAGTTTTCCTTGGTTTTGTTGCCCATGCCCGTTTCAAGGTCTGGGGTAATATTTGCAGAAGTGGCAACTGTTCCATTTGGAAATGGAAATTTAAATCCACCGGCATAATCCATGCCGGCTATTTTTTGTCCCCGTTTGTCCTGAGGTGTGTGGCAACCAGCGCACCCTGAGATGGTGGTCATATATTTCCCATAGGCGAGATGATCCGTTTTAACAGGCTCCGGATTGGCTTTAGACGGTTTTGGAATGGTTCGTACAATATATTGCATAGGAAAATTTAATTTCCTTTTTGGAGGTGTATATTCAGCGGCTTTTAAAGTCCGGATATAAGCCACTATCGAAAATAAATCTTCCTGGCTCAAGCTTGAATAATATTCGTACGGCATGATAGGAAACAGCGCTTCTTCTGCCTTGTTGACTCCGGAAGTTATTGCTCTTGCCAACTCGCCGTCAGACCAGTCGCCAATAGCATATGGAGTGATGTTTTTAGAATATACTTTCCCAGGAAGCCCCTTGGACTCGTCAAAGAGTTCTCCTCCTTTTCCTTCTGTACCTGGCTCAATCGGGCCAGAATATTTATTCCAGTTTCTTGTGGCATGACAATCAATACATACGGTAACGTGATTTGCCAAGTACTTCCCTCGTTCAATTCTGCTGGGGGTTTGTTCAACCGTGATTTCTTCTGGGGGTCCAACTTTTATTGGGACCAGACTGGTACACGCTGATACAATTAATAGAAAAAAGAGGATAGACATTATCCTCTGATTATTTTGGCTCATTTAATTATCTCCCTTTTGGTTTTCCCTGGCTCATGTCTTATGATTCATAACATGAGCATTAAGTAATAATTTATAAAAGGTATATATTTTTTAAAATGTGGAAATTTTTAACCACTATAGAGAATATTTGACGGTGAGAGGCTTGTTTTCTTATCAACGCCCATTATTTACAACTTAACATTATTAATCCATTGAATTTTTGAGTCGGATGTCCTGATTAATTTTTCGGTTAAAGAGGCCGCCTCATTTTATCAAGTTTCTTTTCTGCCTATTAAATGCTGTGTTGCAATGAGCAGATGAAATAATTTTTTGAAAACCACAAACCATTCACTAAAAAACAAAAATCGAATAAAGCTTTACTGTATAACTATTTAATATTAAACTATAATTATGCATAGTAAGATAAAATCGTATTCTGAGGGCCAGCGTCGTGTGTTGAGCGCGTGGGTAAAGCTCAATCGATCTGCTGAATCGATCGCTCAAACGGATTGGAAAATTATTAACGAACACGGATTAACTGCCTCTCAATTCGGAGCAATGGAAACCCTTTACCACAAAGGACCCATGTGTCAAAAGGCTTTGGGCGAAAAATTGCTACGTAGTGGTGGAAATATGACCAAGGTAGTAGATAATCTTGAGCGGGATGGATATGTCGTCCGCGTACGAGATGAGAACGACCGCAGATACTTTAGAATTCAACTTACGCAAAATGGGACCGATAAAATCGAAGTCGTATTTCCAAAAATATTAGCAAATCTTATGAATCGATTTTCGGTCCTTACTAAACAAGAACAACAAGCCTTATCCGGATTGTGCAAACGATTAGGATTAGGAATAAAATAGGAGTAAAAGATGAAAAAACTAATCTGGATTCCCCAAGGATTATTGATCGTTATGTTTGCTATGGTTGGTTTTATGAAACTAACCCAACCCATTGAAGCCTTAAGTGCACAAATGTCGTGGGTAACCCATTTTCAACCTTGGATTGTGAGAACGATCGCTTTTTTAGAAATTCTTGGTGCCGTAGGATTATTATTGCCTGCTTTCATAAAATCATTACCATCAAAATTAATGTTTTTTGCTGCAGCGGGATTAGCATTAACTATGGTTGGTGCTGTAATTACACATGTGGCGATCGGCGAAACCAGCCAATCAATTATTCCATTCGTTTTGTTCGCAATGTCTGCCTATGTGACTTTTTATAGAAATAGAGAATTAGGTGAGGCTTAATTACGCTGTCCATGAAAAGTCCTATTAAAAGAATGATAAAATTATGAATAAAAAAATACTGCTCTTCGCAGTGTTCGGCTTGCTTACAATAAGCTCCGCCAAGCAAAATACTGAACAATCGATTACCATTAATACACAGAACAGCACACTGGAATGGGTTGGGACTAAAGTAACCGGGACGCATAACGGTACAATCTTAATGGAATCGGGAACTGTCCGACTAAAAGAAGACCGCTTGGTTGGGGGTACTTTTATCATCGATATGACCAGCCTTGTTAATTTGGATATTGAAACAGAAGAATGGAATCAGAAATTGGTGGGTCATTTAAAATCGGAAGATTTTTTCTCAGTAGTGTCCCACCCCACTGCCACGTTTGAAATCACCAAAGCCCAATTTCGCCATTCCGTAAAAGCAAATGAAGCCAATTATGATATATCAGGAATTCTGACCATTAAACGTATTGCAAAAGAGGTTGGCTTTTCAGCTCTAATTGTTCAAAACAAACAGGGATATATAGCCACTGGAAAAATCGAATTAGACCGTACCCGTTGGGACATTCGCTATCGTTCCAGTAAATTTTTCGAAAATCTGGGGGATAAAATGATTCACGATATTTTCACCATAAAGTTTTCATTAAAGACTGATTAGTCTGTGGAAGGGGCGGTAAAGTATATCCAATGGAAATTAATCGATGTCTTTGAATAAACTGAAATGATGAATCAACGAAGTATCCAGCGCATTATTAACGGGGTTCAAACGTCCGATGGCGCCGGTGTAAATCTCACCCGTATTATCGGAGGACATGAATTAGATATGCTGGATCCGTTTCTTCTGTTAGATGAATTTGGCAGTAGCAATCCCGATGACTACATCGCCGGATTTCCTCCTCATCCCCACCGTGGATTTGAAACCATTACTTATATGGTGAAAGGCAAATGGCAGCACAAAGATTCAGCCGGAAACGAAGGCCTGTTGGGAGACGGTTCTGTTCAATGGATGACCGCCGGGCGTGGAATCGTTCACAGTGAAATGCCCGTTCAAACCAATGGGCAAGTCAGGGGATTTCAGCTTTGGCTAAATCTTCCAAAAGAAAAGAAAATGGTCGAACCGGCTTATGTAGATATTCCTGCAGCCGCCATTCCCAGCGTTTCCTTCAATGGGGGATATCTCAAAGTCATTTCAGGCAGATTCAACGGGGCTATTGGTCCCGGCGCGCCACATACGGGTATGTTGTACTATGATGTTCATTTAACCAGTAATGCGGAGATTGAAATGTATATAGACGATGGCTGGAATACATTTATTTACATCTATGGGGGCAGTGTATTAGATGATCAAACAATATCTACCGGGCAACTGGCTGTATTTAATCAACGCGGAAAATTAAAATTGAACGCAGGCGATGAAGGCGTACAATGCATTGTCGCTGCGGGGAAGCCCTTAAAGGAACCTGTGGTCAGGGGTGGCCCATTTGTCATGAATACCCGGGGAGAGGTTCTCCAGGCTTTTTCAGACTATCAAGAAGGGATGTTTGGAATATGAATCGATGTTCTTGGGCTGATCACAGTCCTCTATATCAAAAATACCATGATGAGGAGTGGGGCGTTCCTGCTCATGATGATAATACTTTGTTTGAATTTCTCATATTAGAAGGGGCCCAGGCAGGGTTAAGCTGGGAAACCATTTTGAAAAAACGAGACGGATACAGAGAAGCTTTCGACTATTTTGATGCAAAAAAGATATCTGTTTATTCTGAATCAAAAATTAGGAAATTGCTTCAAAATCCGAACATTGTACGCAATAAACTCAAAGTGAATTCAGCCGTATTGAATGCCAACTTATTTCTAGATGTTCAAAAGGATTTCGGGAGTTTCGACAACTATATTTGGCAATTCACAAATGGAAAGACTATCCAAAATTCCTACCGTGATATGTCCGAAATTCCTGCAAGCACACCGGGGTCCGATGCCATGAGTAAAGATTTAAAAAAACGCGGTTTCAAATTTATAGGAACCACCATCTGCTATGCGTTTATGCAGGCAGTGGGAATGGTTAACGATCATGTGGTCAATTGTTTCAGGTATAAAGAGCTATCATCATGAAAGCCCATTATATCGGACACATTGTTTTTTATGTAAAGGAACTGGAGAGTTCACTTGCATTTTATAGAGACCTTTTAGGGTTTAATCATATCGGAACGCTTTCCCGTCCGTTTAAAGCGGCTGCCTTAACGTCCGGAAGAACCCATCATGAGATTTTACTCATTGAAGTGGGTGAAGCTCCTCGACCTCCTAAAGGACATCGAATCGGTTTATATCATGTTGGAATCAAAATAGGTGACTCCTTAGAGGAATTAAAAGCTGCCCGGGATGAATTAATCGAAGTGGGCGCTCCGATTACTGGTATGAGTGACCATACCGTTACTCAAAGTATTTATCTAAAAGACCCTGATGGCAACGAAGTGGAGCTTTATGTAGATAATCCAGATATTGACTGGAAAACAGATCCTTCTGCAATTATGAAGGGTGGAATTAAACCCCTCATTCTCTAATCTAAACTTGCCTGCGCTGCCGCTAGCCTGGCAACCGGAACGCGGAAAGGAGAGCAACTCACATAATCCAGTTTATTTTCTTTACAAAAATGAATCGAGGCAGGATCTCCTCCATGCTCACCACAAATACCTATTTTCAATTTTGGATTCACTCCTCGGCCCAGTTTAACTGCCATGGTAACCAGCTTACCAACGCCTTTGATATCCAGGCTTTGGAATGGGTCGTGTGTTAATATTTTATTTTCCAGATAATGGGGCAGGAAGGAACCGATGTCGTCACGACTGAACCCGTAAGTGGTTTGTGTTAAATCGTTTGTACCAAAGCTAAAAAATTCAGCATGTTCTGCAATTTCATCTGCCGTCAGACATGCCCTGGGTAATTCAATCATTGTGCCCACTGTATAATCGACTTTTATATCAAACTCCTCCACTACTGATTCAGCGACAGAACGAATAATTTTTTCCTGGTTTTGGAATTCGGTTACCGTTCCCACAAGCGGTATCATAATTTCCGGATAGACCTTTTTTCCTTCTAATGTTAGTTCTGCGGCAGCTTCCATGATAGCTCGCCCTTGCATTTCTGTTATTTCCGGATAGGCAATGCCCAAACGACAGCCTCTATGACCAAGCATTGGGTTTAATTCGTGGAGTCCCGCGATTCGTTTTTCCACAAGACTCTTTTCAACGC
The DNA here is from genome assembly GCA_046861385.1 of Fidelibacterota bacterium. Lineage (GTDB taxonomy): Bacteria > Fidelibacterota > Marinisomatia > Marinisomatales > TCS55 > JADFRD01. Next base: position 45,043 of record JBHHTW010000007.1, read on the forward strand.
CAACACGTGCAGCAAGATCTGCCGTTTGTTTATCCGTCAGGGTTATAAATTCATGGAGAGGAGGATCCAACAAGCGGATGGTTACCGGTAGTGTTTCCATCGCAGACAAAATGCCTTTAAAATCTTTTTTCTGGTAAGGTAAAAGCTCCATCACTGCAGAACGTTTATCCTCCGGATTATTTGCCAATATCATTTTCCTCACCGCCAAAATACGTTCTTCGTCGAAAAACATATGCTCCGTCCGGCATAGGCCAATACCTTCTGCTCCAAACCCTCGAGCCTGGGCAACGTCCTCCGGAGTGTCTGCGTTGGTGCGAATTTTTAATGACCTAACATCATCGGCCCAGTTCATCAATATTTTATATTCATCATGAGTTTCAGGGTCCGCGGGTATTAATTCCAATTGCCCGGAATAGACTTTACCGACTGTTCCGTTCATGGTAATCCAGTCACCTTCTTTCAGTACAATATTTTGAATATGAACCTCACGTTTTTTCAAATCTATATGCAGTGCTCCGCAACCGACGATGCAGCATTTTCCCCAGCCCCGGGCAACCAGCGCCGCGTGGGAAGTCATTCCGCCCTTGGCCGTCAGAATGGCTTCTGCTGCGTGCATACCATGAACATCTTCCGGTGATGTTTCTTCTCTGATTAAAATTACTTTTTCACCCCGATCACGCCACCGTTCCGCATCATCAGCTGTAAATACAATTCTACCTGACGCTGCCCCTGGTCCCGCCGGAAGCCCTTTTGCCAATGTGGTCGCTTTCTTCTCGCTGTCAGGATCAAGATTTGGGTGGAGAAGCTCATCCAACTGTTCGGGTTTAATTCGCATTAATGCAGTGTTTCTATTAATCAGTTTTTCGTTTGCCATATCTACTGCCATTTTAATGGCTGCGGCTCCATTCCTTTTTCCTGATCTTGTTTGCAGCATCCACAAACGTCCATCTTGAATGGTAAATTCAATATCCTGCATATCAGTGTAATGATTTTCCAGCGTGTTCCGTATAGTCACTAACTGCTGATATGATTCTGGCATGGAAGTTTCTAGAGATGGTAAGTTTTTTGTGTCTGGTGTTTTTATTTCCTCGTTTAATGGGTTTGGAGTGCGGGTACCAGCGACCACATCTTCTCCTTGTGCGTTGGTCAGCCATTCGCCATAAAATTTATTTTCGCCCGTTGCAGGATTTCTCGTAAAAGCAACCCCGGTAGCGCTTTCGTCGCCGGTATTACCAAAAACCATTGCCTGTACATTAACAGCTGTTCCCCACTCATCGGGTAATTTTTCAATTCGTCTATAGTTGATTGCCCTTGTTCCATTCCAGCTTTGAAAGACGGCTTTTATACCTCCCCAAAGTTGTTCCATGGGATCGTCCGGGAATTCTGTTCCTAGAGTATTTTTTATTTCTTCTTTGAAAGACTCAGACAATTGTTTCCAGTCATCTCCGGTCAAATCAGTGTCTGATGTATATTGCTTTGCGTCTTTGTGTTTATCTAACAATATTTCCAGTTTTCTGCGAATGCCTTCTCCTTCTTCCGGCTCCTCCCCGGCTGCTTTTTCCATGACCACATCTGCATACATCATAATTAACCGGCGGTAGGCGTCATAAACAAATCTGGGATTGTTTGTTTGTTTTATCAGTCCCGGGATGGTTTTAGAAGACAGTCCTACATTTAACACTGTTTCCATCATCCCCGGCATGGAAATCCTGGCTCCGGAACGGACAGAAACAAGCAGTGGGTCGTTTTCAGAACCAAACATTTTGTCCATTTCATTTTCGATCACTTTAAGACCTGATAAAACTTGTTCTTCCAAAACATCCGGCAGCTTCTGGTCGTTGTCATAATAATGTGTACACACTTCTGTGCTGATTGTAAATCCCGGCGGCACGGGAAGTTTTAGATTGGCCATTTCGGCCAGATTCGCACCTTTGCCACCAAGAGCCTCTTTCATTTTTGCAGATCCATCTGCTTTTCCGGATAAGAACGAGTAGACGTATTTCATATTATACCTTTTGAATGGATAAATAGTTTGTTGTTCCCGGGACGCCGACGGGAACGCCGCCTGTTATGATATATCTGCTGTCCGGTTTGATTAGTTTTTTCTTTTTTAGAATTTTTTCCGCTATATTTGGAACATCGTCAACGCTTTGATATTCGTTAATTTTAAAAGGTGAAATTCCCCAAACGATTGACAATTTTCTGCACGTTTCAACAATGGGCGTTAGAGCCACTACGGGGACATTGGGACGATAGCGTGAAATCATTAACGCAGTGCTCCCTGAGTAAGTCATCGTTATTATACAGGCTACAGATAGGTCGTGAGCGGCTTGTTGTGTAGCATGACTAATCGCGTTTGCGGTGTTTATTCCTCCTATGGGTCTTGGGATGGTTTCAAAGTCAATTGTTTTCTCTGTTTCAATAACCACTGTGCTCAATACATCGATTACTTCAATGGGATAATTGCCGCTTGCCGTTTCTCCCGTGACCATCAAGGCGTCTGCTCCGTCAAAAATGGCGTTTGCAATATCGCTCACTTCCGCCCGGGTTGGCACAGGTTCTTTTATCATAGACTCCAGCATTTGAGTGGCAATAATGACAGGTTTACCAAATAGATTCGCTTGTTTAATAATTTTCTTTTGAGCAAGGGGAACCTGTTCGGGCGGCGTTTCAACGCCAAGATCTCCCCGGGCAACCATTACAGCATCAAATTTTTTTATAATTGCATCTAAATTTTGGAGCGCTTCCCATTTTTCAATTTTTGCAATGATGGGAATTTTCGCTTTTGCTTTTTGTAATTGAGCGTCTATTTCTGCTTTATCATCAGCAGTACGAACAAATGATAGGGCTATCCAGTCTGCCTCTTCACGGATTGCCATTTGCAAGTCTTTTTTATCCTGATCGGTTAACGCCGGAAGATTGAGCATAACGCCTGGGAAGTTTACCCCTTTACTTTTTTCAATTCTTCCTCCAAGCACAGTTGTGCATTGAAGCTTGGTTGAAGATAATTTTTTTTCAACTTTAACATGAATACGACCATCGTTGATTTTTATTCCGGCACCGTTCTCTATTTTGGTAAATTGTATTCCCTGGGAAATCACTACTGTATCTGATTTGGGCTTTCCTCTGCTACTTATAAAAATTTTTTGTCCTTTTTTAATTTTAAAATCTGGTTCAACATCCTTCACGCGTATTTTGGGTCCGGATAAATCAACAATAATACAAGGCCTTTCTCCTTCCTTTAGTTTGACTTGTTTTATCAAACGGAGAAGGCGCTCTTTATCTTCCTGCTTTCCGTGAGACATGTTCACACGAAAGGCGTTGACGCCTGCTTTAACCATTTTGTTTAATTTTGGAAGGGTTGCACATGCCGGGCCAATGGTGGCAATTATTTTAGTTTTATTTGATGTCATTATCTTGAAGAAATAATGTTAAAATATTCCCGTTTGACCATTAGTTAATTGAAAAGGGGATTGCCAGTTTAAATGGATTAATATTGGCATCGAAATATTCTCCATTATCGCGTATCATTTGAAATGATCCCCGCATAACCCCAAACTCTGTAGATAGGGGACAATAGCTGGTGTATTCAAACGATTCTCCGGACATTAGCAGTGGTTTTTTACCAATAACCCCCGGCCCGCGTATTTCTTCTATGTTGCCTTTGGCGTCTGTAATGTGCCAATAACGACTCATTAATTGAATATTCTCTTTTGATTCATTTGTGATTCTTATGTGATAGGCAAAAAAATAAATAGGCTTTGTCGGGTTTGATCTTCTAGGGATATATTCCGGAGAGACAGTTATCCGTATCCCGTTAGTAATAGCGTTTGACATTAAAATCCTAAAGCAAATATTGTTTTCAATTTATAACTTCCCTAATTGAAAATTTAAGGAAAAAGCATGAATAAACTTTTGTTTCAACTGGCCACACTTTCTTTTCTTTTAGGTCAGAGTACAGCTACAATTGACAATAGTGAAATTACAGCAGAAGAGATAAGCGATCATATACGCTTTTTATCATCCGATCGATTAAAAGGGCGTTATCCCGGTACGCCTGGTTCTAATACCGCTCTTCGGTATATTGAAAAAAATTGGAGAAAATTAGGCCTATTACCGAAGGGGGAGCGGGGGTTTAAACAAATTTTTCAGTTTTCAGATGATATTTCCTTGTTCGGATCCAATCGTTTGAGGATAAATGAAACAAAAGAAACTTTTCGAGTGGAAGTAGATTTTATTCCTCTTGGGTTTTCTGGAACAGGAAAATATAACGCTCCGGTTGTTTTTGTTGGTTATGGATTTAGCGTGAAGGACAGTGTCTCCTGGAACGATTATGATTTAATTGATGTTTCCGGTAAGTGGGTAATGATGTTTAGAGGTGGTCCCGATGGAAGCGGAAGACATTCCAAATATTCTGAATACATACCCTTACGGAAAAAATATATGTCCGCCAGGGATAATGGCGCCATTGGTATTTTGTTTGTAAACCGATTTGACGATGAGAACCAAGATGGATTGCTTCCTCTTTCTTTTACACAATCTTCCGGCGGTAAAAAAATTGCTGCTTTGCATATTTCTCAATCGCTGGCAGAATTATTGTTACCAGAGGGTGTTTCCCTGATCGATTTACAAGCAAAACTTGATGAGGATAAGGCATCTGCATCCATATCAACCCCTTATTCTTTATCAGCAAAAATTGGATTAAAAGAAAAAAAAGTTAATGGGGTTAATTTGGTTGGCTATATCCCCGGTGACGGTTCAACCGACGAAGTAATTATCATTGGCGGCCATAGAGACCATCTTGGTTTTGGCGGTAAAAACAGCGGTTCATTAAGTCCTTATGAGCACGCTGTTCACAATGGCGCAGATGACAACGCCTCGGGAATTGCAGGGCTGATAGAGCTTGCCGAAAAATTTTCTGTCCATTCAGACCCTCTTAAGCGGGGTCTTTTGTTCATTGCTTTTGATGGAGAAGAGAAAGGGCTTCTTGGATCTAAATACTTTGTAGAAAACCCAACCGTAGATATCACAAACATCGCCGTTATGATTAATATGGATATGATCGGTCGATTGAAAGATTCTTCATTGTCCGTTGGGGGAACCGGAACATCTCCTGCTTTTGAACCAATGCTGGATTCACTACAAAATAAACACCATTTAAAACTTTCCTACAATCAGGGAGGCTATGGCCCTAGCGATCATAGTAGTTTTTACACAAAAGAGTCTCCTGTCTTGTTTTTCTTCACTGGAGCCCATGAGGATTATCACAAACCTTCGGACGACTGGGAAAAAATCAATTTTCAAGGCGAAAAACAAATCCTCGATCTTGTGTACGATATGATGGTTGCTCTTTCCAATAGAGAGGCTCGACCTCTTTTTACAGAGGCGGGTTCAAAGAACCCCTCTTCCTCTCGACGAAGTTTTAAGGTAACATTTGGTATAATCCCATCTTATACGGGTACGGGGCCCGGATTTACCATAGACGGGGTTCGTCCCGACGGCCCGGCAGCTAAAGCGGGGATGGTTGGCGGTGATGCTATTATTGAAATCGGGGGCAAACCAGTAGAGGATATTTACGATTATATGTATCGTCTTGGAGAGCTCAAACTTGGGCAAACCGTTGAAGTAAAAGTCCGGCGGGGAAGCGAAGCGTTAGTTTTCTCAGTGACCCTTTGATTTAATCGAATCCCGGAGTTCATTGCGGAGCGCTAATACTGCTTTCACGTAATTATCAGAATGGTTATATGAGTAGACAGCTTTATACACCTTCTCTTGGTTTTCATAATCGTTTGAAGGATAGCCGTTTTTAACTAAATAATTGGCGATACTGGCCATCACGTCGGGCCATTCATAGGCCTGGCGTACGCCGTCTCCGTCAAAATCAACCGCAAATCGATTAAAACTAGATGGAATAAATTGTCCATAACCAAATGCGCCTGCATAAGAGCCGTAAATACTGTGAGGAGGAATTGAGTCTTGATAACAATAGTACAAAAATTCTATTAATTCCGTTGTTGCCCAGTTTGCTCTCTTGGGCATTTCTGAAATTTGTGTATATAATGAGTTGAAAACTGTAAACTGTTTGTGGTGACTGCCGTAATTACTTTCTATCCCCACAATGCTTAATATTAAAAAGAGGTCAACGCCGTAGCTTTTAGATACTTTTACAAGTGTATTCTGTTGTTCTTTATAAAATTCACTGCCTTTGTTTATTCGTGAAGGTTTTACGAATAATTTTTTGTATTCTTCCCATGATTTGCTTTCGTAGGGTTTTGCAAAGCGCTCGAGGATTTCTTTATGTATCTGGATATTTTCATTGTCTAACGCCCGTTGAAGATATTCCTCCGAAACGCCTTTTTTCATCGCCCTCTCTTTTATAACATGGTAAACGGAATCTTTAGTTAGTGCATAAGAATTATTGATTAACAATACTGTTAATAATATGAATATGGTTGGGTGCATTTTATTAATTTTCCTTTTTAAACTGTAATATCCGATCATCGTTTTTAAAAACGCCGTGCGTATTTTCCGGAAGCAAGGCCGCAATGCGGCACATAATTTTTTCTCCAATTTTATCCATGTACTCGTTTTTTGAAATATCGTTTTTTGTGCTTTCTAACGGATAAAAAGGTCTGCCAATTTCAATTCTTACTTTTGGCCTTACTCCTCTTAACCAGTTATTCCATTCATATTCTAATCCAGAAATTCCAACAGGAAGAATCCGTGTGTTGTTAAGTGTTGATAAATAAATAACCCCTCGTTTAGCGGGTCTCAATATTTTATCGGTTGTTGTACCTTCCGGGAAAATACCTAATATCTCTTTTTCCTGTAATACTTTTTTAGCCTTCTTGATTGTAGAGGGGGCAAGTTTTACTCTGTTGGTTGGAATGAAACCATAACACCAAGTTGCCCATTGATAATACCAGGGAATTGGTTGGTCGCTGGCAGCTAAAAATGAGATTGGCCGTTGTAAAGCATAAACAACAAAAGCCGGATCTACCATACTAAAATGATTAATCGCAACAATGTACGGTCCTTTGTCAGGAATGTGATGGCGTCCCTTTAGATTAATTTTTGTTAGAATTGACCCTAAAAACAGAGATAAATAGCTCAACACATAACGAAGCCATTTCGGGCCTGGCGAATAACGATCTAGTATTGTACGTGCGCTCATTGTGTATTTTCCCTAAAGATACGGGCTTAAAAATAAAATAAAAGGGGATCATAATAATCCCCTTTTATTTTTATCATTATTCGTATTCAGATTGTCCGTTAAAACGGTAAGTCGTCATCGTCTCCGTTGTTTGCAGGTGGTGTTCCACTACTGTCGCTTTTGCGTCCCAGCATTGTGAACCTATCCGCTAATACTTCAGTTGTATAGCGTGTCACGCCATCTTTATCTTCCCAAGATCGTGTACGAATGCGGCCTTCAATATATGCCATCTGGCCTTTTTTCATATACTCATTTGCTGTTTCTGCGGCTTTACCATACAGAACAACTCGGTGCCATTCAGTACGATCTTCATAGTTACCCTCACTGTTTTTCCAGGATTCATTTGTCGCCATGTTAAAGGTGGACACCGCAACTCCTGACGGAGTAAAACGGCTCTCCGGATCCGCTCCGAGATGTCCAACCAATATTGCTTTATTTACGCTTCCTTTTTGCATAATCACTCTCCTTTCGTTTTGTATTATACTTCAAAGCGATACTCTTAACTTCGCGATTTTTACTTCGCGCATTAAATTGTACAGCCAGAATTAAATACATGTCAAGGTTTTTTTTGCCACGTTCTAAAAACACCAGTAATTTGACCAATGCATTCTTCTTTTTTGGACGTATTAATTTTTGTGATCAGCCTTGATTTCTTGTTTTTATTCTGTATTATTATTTTTCCTGTAGAACTTTTTGTTGTGTTTGGATTCACAATCAAAATATCTTTTTTAATAATATGATCTTTCTTCAATTCGTCTGTTTCCATTTTTATTACATAGGAGTGATTATTATGAACGACGTCCGGAGGAACGTCAATATAATTATATGGTTGTAGAAACCAATTAATTTTATCCTTTATCCATTCTCCTTTTACGGGTAACCGCTCTGTTGTTGTTTTTAGTTTTTTTGATATTTTTATTGACCTTGCTCTGTTCCAGTCCTGCTGTATTAATCCTTTTTGCTTTAAAGCTTTTACGTGTTTATAAACTGTCCCTTTCGATTTATACTTTAAGTGCTGCGCAATTTCGTCGAACGTTGGAGACAGTCCGTTTTTGCTTAAATAAGTTTTAATATACTGAAAAACGGCTTTTTGTTTTAGTGTAATTGCCATGCAGTACAATTAGCGTAATTGTCTTTAGCCTTATTAAGCCAAGGAAAAAGTGATGTCTTTTTGAAGCGCCCTAACCAAATGACTTATACGTTTATCTGTTTTGATCTTTTTTTCTATGTTCCGACAGGCGTGAAGCACCGTTGTATGGTCTCTGCCTCCAAATTGCATTCCTGTATTCATCAGAGACGACCCCATAATTTCCCTGCATAAATAAATCGCTATCTGCCTTGCTTCTGCAATTTGCATTCTCCTGCTACTTCCAACGATATCTCTTTCTGATATTTTTGTTGCCTCTGATACGCTTCGAATTATATCACCGGCAGTAATATCTGTAAAAAGACCCCCTCCAATTCTTTCACGAACGACCTTTTTTACTAAATCGAAATCTATTTCACAATTGGTCAAAGATGAATAAGCAAGTAGTCTTATTATGGTTCCCTCCAACTCTCTTATATTATTTTTTATATGTGTGGCCATAAACTCCACAATATCATAAGGTAGATCCAAACCGCTTTGTTCCGCTTTTTCCATTAAAATCGCCACTCTTGTTTCATAATCAGGAGGTTGAATATCTACAACAAGCCCGGATTCAAAACGTGACACAAGTCTATCTGTTAACCCTTTCATTTCTTTAGGTAGTCTGTCCGCTGTCATAACAATTTGCTTTCCCTGTTGATACAAATCATTAAAGGTATGAAAAAACTGCTCTTGGGTTTGTTCTTTATTTTGAAAGAACTGAATGTCGTCGATTAACAGCGCTTCTGCGTTTCTATATGATTTTGAAAAAACCTCTGTTTTATTTTTTTGTATCGATGAAATAAAATCAAGTGTAAATCTTTCACTTGAAGCAACAACAATGTCTGCATATTCTCTTTCACTTATTATAAAATTTCCTATTGCGTGTAATAGATGCGTTTTTCCCAGACCAACGCCTCCATATATTAATAGAGGATTGTATGAATGATTTCCTGGCGATCCTGCGACTGAAGTCGCTGCTGCTCTAGCGAATTGATTATTTGTTCCTTCTATGAAACTCGCAAAAGTGTATTTACTGTTTAGGTTGTGCTTTTTTACTTTACTCTTACTTTCGGCCGTTCCTGTAATCGGATCAAAATTCTCTAATTTTATATTTTTATCGGGTGCTATCGTATATTTTATTGTTATATTATTTTTTGTGAAAGCATTGGCCGCGTGTGAAATTTGATTTTTGTAATGGCTTTCAATCCATTCATAAAAAAATTGATTTGGTACTTCCAGAACGATTTCGTCTTCTGTAAACCCTATTAGCCCAATTGGCTCTAACCACGTATTAAATGCATGGCTGGGCAGATTTTCTTTTAAATGGTTTTTTATACTCTTCCAGGTGTTTTCCACAAGTTTTCCACATTAAGATTAAAGTAAAATTTATGGATTAATATTTTCCCATTTCAAATGATATTTCCACAATATAGTAAATAAATATTATAAATGTATTTAAGGATGTATTTCTTTTGCAATTTCTTGTGCTGTTTTTGTACTTTCCCCGGCTAATTTTGAGGATATAATTAATGAAACGAACTTATCAACCAAGCCGAAGAAAAAGAAAAAATAAACATGGCTTTAGGGCGAGAATGAAAAGCCCCGGCGGTAAACGTGTTTTAAAAAATCGCAGGAAAAAGGGCAGAAGCGTTCTTTCTGCATAGTGGCGGAAATTTTGAAAAAGGTTATACATTACATTGATCTGGCTTTTTCCTGGGTTTTAGTGCTTATTATCACTATGTATAGAGCAATATTATCTCCGCTCTTTGGTAACAGATGCCGGTTTCATCCAACCTGCTCAGCATACGCAATAGAAGCGCTTAAAACAAAAAATCTTTTTAACGCGCTCTTTCTTATAACAAAACGTTTAACAAAATGCCATCCTTTTCATCGTGGTGGTTTTGACCCTGTTAAATAACTGTAGGTCATCGTGAACCAAAAAACTCTTTTTGCCTTTTTAATAATCGCTGTCATCATTTTACTGACACCGGCTTATTATAACATAATATACCCTCCAGCAGAAAACAACCCCGCCGATAGTCTTAATACTGTTTTCAAGCCCGCGGTTTCACCTGATGTCGGGTCCCAGATTCTGCCTGCTTTAGTAAATACAAAAACAGTACAAAAAGACAGCATCAAGTACAACGAGGAAAAATACAACATTGAAACAGATTTGTATATCGCTGAGATTAGTTCGAAAAATGGCGGTTCAATCACTTCTTTTCTACTAAAAAATTATCCTGGTAACCAGAAAGAATTTGTTCAACTTATTAATAATCACAACAAAGACAATCTCTTGTTGTCATATAAAAGCGTTGATGGTGAAACCGTTATTTTGTCCGGGGCGTGGGAGCCTGTAAATAATTTTTCACCAAGACAAATTAACTCAGAACATGTGCTCTCGTTTCAAAAAGCTACACCGCATGGCTATGTTTATAAAACTTTGACGTTCTATCCGGATAGATATATTATTAATGTTAATACAAATTTAATAAACCATCTTCCATATATTTCTCAAGGCATATTTGAAATTTCATGGGATGGAGGATTGCCTTTAACTGAAAAAAACAAGAAGGATGATTTAAATTATTTCGACGCTTACTTATATACGGGCGAAGAATTGATTAGTCCAGATATATCGGATAAAGAAAACAAAAAAAATGATCATATTAAAGGAGAAACTCTTTGGGCTGCTCTCCGGACAAAATACTTTTTAAGCGCTCTAATTCCAGACATCGCTGGTTTGGGAGGAATAACGTCTGGTTATTTGGTCAATGAAAATGAGAAAGTTTTCAACATCTCTCTTTCTTTATCTGCTGCCCAAAATAAAAACACCTCTCTTTATCTTGGGCCTCTTGAATATCGGCGAATTAAAGCAATCGGTTTCAATCTTGAGTCTATCATGAATTTCGGCTGGTCCTTTATTCGGCCGATTGCAAAAGGCGTTCATTACCTGTTAACAAAAATGAACACTGTGATTCCGAACTATGGCGTTATTCTGATCATCTTCTCTGTTCTCATAAAAATAATAGTATATCCTTTAACTAAAAAGAGCTTTGAATCCACCCAAAAAATGCAGGCGATTCAACCTCAATTAAATATATTAAAAGAAAAATACAAAAACGATCAGCAAAAAATGAGCCAGGCTCAAATGGCTTTATTCAAAGAACATGGTGTAAATCCCCTTGGTGGCTGTTTACCCATTCTTTTACAAATGCCCCTATTGCTTTCTCTCTTTCAAGTTTTTAGGTCAACAATTGAACTTAGAGGCGCGCCTTTTGTTTTATGGATATCAGACCTATCGGCTCCAGATACAATCATCAATTTGCCTTTTTCAATTCCCGTTTACGGAGACCATATTGCTGTGCTTCCAATCCTAATGGGCGTCACAATGTTTATACAACAAAAAATGATGCCAACCCAAGCCGGGGGTCAACAAAAAATTATGTCTTATTTCATGACAGGCTTTTTTACTCTATTATTTAATAATTTTCCTTCAGGTTTAAATCTCTATTATACGCTTTTTAACGTATTAACAATTTTACAACAAAAATTTCTTACACCACACCCGCACACCGATACAATTAAAAAACAATGATTTCTTCTGATACGATCGTTGCATGTGCAACGCCGTATGGTTTTGGGGGAATAGCGGTTGTTCGCATCAGCGGCGAAAATGCTGTCTGCCTCGCTGAAAAAGTCTGTAATAATAATTCTCCCTTAAAAAACCGAAAAGCGGCTTTATGCTCACTTTATACTAAAGATGGCGATGTTTTCGATGATGCCATCATAACCGCTTTTCTATCGCCGAATTCCTACACTGGAGAAAATGTTGCGGAAATTTCTTGCCACGGAAACCCGGCAATCGTTTACAAATTAATAAATATATTAATTGAATACGGAGCCCGAATGGCGGAGCCCGGAGAATTTACCCGCAGGGCGTTTATTAATGGAAAACTTGATCTTGTCCAAGTAGAAGCTGTCTCTGCGTTAATACATTCAAATAGTGAAAAAAGCGTTTTTTTAAATCGGCGTATTTTATCTGGATCCCTCTCAAAGAGACTAAATGAAATTAAAACGGACATAATGGAGGCCTTGTCTTTTGTTGAATTTGAACTCGACATTTCCGAAGAAGAACTGGTTAACGAACCGATAAAAAAAACCATAAATATTGCCCGGGTTGCTCTAAAAAGATTAAATAAACTTTCCGACTCTTTCAATGAAGGGCGTTTAATAAACCGTGGAGCCAATATTGTTATAATCGGCAACCCAAACGTCGGGAAATCAACGTTACTTAACGCTTTGCTTGAAGAAAACAGAGCGATCGTTAGTGAAGAACCGGGCACGACCCGCGATGTGTTGGACGCTCATCTCATTTATGATGGTATCGGCGTAACGATCACAGATACAGCCGGTATTAGAGAGACAGACAACCATATTGAAAAGGAGGGCGTCTCCAGGGCAATAAATAAGGCGAGAGAGGCCGATCTGGTTATTCATGTAATAGATGCGGCGGATCGCAAATATTTTGATTTTCCCGTTGACAATACAAAAATTATTAAAGTTTTTAACAAGGCTGATTTATTGACAGTCGCTGATAAAAAAAGACTCTTTGAACACAACAATACTTCTATAATCCTTTCCGCTTTTACGGGAGAGGGTATTGTATCTTTAAAAAAAGCAATAAAAGATGCGCTCCACACGTCTAGCCTTTTTTCTGAAGAAACTTATTTGATAACCCATAGACAACACAATATAACCCAAACCTCCATAAAATCAATAGACCGTGCAATTGATAATCTTAATAAGCCCTTTCCGCCCCTAGAGCTTGTATCTATTGATTTGCGGGAGGCTTTAACCGCCATCGATCAAATGCTTGGAAAAACAACAAGCGCTGACATTTTAAATAACATCTTCGGCCAATTCTGTGTAGGGAAATAAGTTTCACGTGAAACATAGTGCGAATAATTTTGATGTTGTTGTTGTGGGGGCGGGCCACGCCGGAATCGAAGCAGCGCTTGCCGCCTCCCGGCTTGGTGTTACTGTTGGGCTTATCACAATCGATCCCTTGGTTCTCGGCAGAATGTCTTGTAATCCTGCCATCGGTGGCTTGGCAAAGGGCCAAATGGTTCGGGAGGTTGATGTCCTTGGGGGCGTTATGGGTATCGCGGCTGATAACACAGGCCTTCAGTTCAAAATGCTCAACAAATCAAAAGGAATGGCTGTCTGGTCTCCCCGGGCCCAAGTAGACAAAAGAGCTTATGAAAAATTTGTCAATAATATAATTAATCGCAATTCAAACATTTCTCTTATTAAGGGCGATGTTACAAAATTAATTATTAACCATTATTCTGTCTCCAAAGTTGTTTTAAGAAATGGTGTTGAACTTTCAGCAAAGTCGATTGTTTTAACCTGCGGTACCTTTTTAAATGGTTTAATTCATGTGGGCGAACGAAAAATTCATGCTGGACGAATGGGCGAATCTGGATCGGTTGGAATATCGGAGTTCCTTGTTTCACATGGATTTATAAAAGGCCGTCTTAAAACAGGAACCCCGCCCAGGATAATTGCAAATAGCGTTAACTGGAAAAAATTATCCCTTTCAATTGGAGACGACAACCCAACCCCTTTTTCATACAGAACGTCTGCATTCAACCCTCCAAACGTTCCATGTCATATTGCTCAAACCAACGAGGTTTGTCATGAAATAGTCCGTAGGGACATATTGTCGTCTCCCATGTTTTCTGGAGATGTCTCTGGTGTGGGCCCGCGCTATTGTCCGTCTATCGAAGATAAAATTCACCGTTTTTCATCTCGCAATTCTCACTCTCTATTTTTGGAGCCGGAGTGGATGAATTCAAATCAGATCTATGTTAACGGATTTTCCACCAGCCTGCCTGAAAAAACCCAATTAAATGCACTTAAAAAAATTCATGGATTGGAAAAAGTAAAATTGTTTCGCCCCGGTTATGCAATTGAATATGATTTTTTTCCTTCTTCACAACTAAAAAAATCTTTAGAAACAAAAAACGTTTCCGGATTGTTTTTTGCTGGCCAAATTAACGGCACCTCTGGATACGAAGAGGCCGCCGCACAAGGTCTTGTAGCAGGCGCCAATGCCGCAAGGAGCGTATTAAACAAAGAACCATTATTGCTTTCAAGGTCGGATGCATATATTGGTGTGCTTATTGATGATCTTATTACAAAAGAAACCGACGAGCCCTATCGCATGTTTACATCAAGAGCAGAGTACCGAATATTAATTCGTTATTCTAGTGCGGCGAAGCGGCTGGCAAAAAAATCTTTTGAATTTGGATTAATAACCCATAAAACATTTGAAACAATTTCCTCTTTATTAGAAATAACTAAACAAGCCTTGACTGCCCTCGAGACTTCTATAACGCCGTCTGAAATTAACCACCTCCTTTCAACGTTGGGAGAAAGCGTGTTAAAACAAAAATCGTCTGCCTATGATATCTTGAAAAGACCCTCTGTGAACATCAACCATCTTCCTAATCGTTTATTTAAGAAAATAAAAATAAAAAACGCTCCTGTTTATTTTGTTAATGAAATGATGAGGGAGGCAGAGATTTCAATTAAATATAAGGGTTATATTGATCGGCAGCTTCGGGAAATTCTTACGCTAAAGTCTCAAGAGGCAAAGATAATACCGCCAGGGTTTAATTATTCAACCTTAAAAAACATGTCAAATGAGGCGCGAGAAAAACTTTCATTTGTTCGCCCGGAAACCCTTGGGCAGGCGATCCGGGTCTCTGGCGTATCTCCAGCAGACGCAGCTGTTTTAGCTGTCCATCTTCACAGATAGTATTATGACCGTTTCACGTGAAAACAATTCAGCCTGGGACGTGCTTATTGAAACCGTTTCTTCTTCTGAATATTTTCGTTATCTTTTCTCTAAGAAGCCTGTTGCTTTAAAATCTCTTCCTGATGGTTTTTTATCATTACTCCTCTCTGCGTATGTAACGAAGAAGAAGGGCGCTGTTATTGTTATCGCTGATGATCTTGATTCTGAAAATTTTTATTTAACACTGTCTGACTTATTGCCCGATTTAATTCATTATGCCCCGAAGAAACAAGCTGTGACAGATGCGTCCTCCGTCTTTATTACTGAGGATGAAAAGCAATTTGCAGATGCATATAATTTTCTTGAAACAGGGGGTCGCGGTCTGCTTGTTGTTGCAAAATCTGCCTTGGGGCGCCAGGTTCGGTCTCCCTTTGAAAAAAACAATATGGAATATCTCCTCGAAACAAACAGCAAATCCAACATCGCCGCTTTATTGCGATCGTTGTCTGTGTGGGGGTATGAAAAAAAGACGGAAACCGTTACGCCAAAAACATTTTGCGTTCGGGGAGGAATTCTTGATATATACCCTTTGTACTCCAAATACCCTGTAAGAATTGAAACGTTCGGAGACCTTGTAGAGTCTGTGCGGTTGTTTAACCCGGTGTCTCAGCTTTCGATAAAAACTATTAATGATTTTAAAATTGTTGCTCCATCAGGCTTCTTTTCGAATAATATGGTTTCATTACAGGTTCTTTTTAAGGGCATTGAAGACGTCTTTTATTTAAAGCGCAGTGAAAAGGTTTTTCGTATATCCAACTCAACTAACGCTGTTGTTAAAGAAATCAAATTCAACGGTTCCTGTGTTGATAAAAACGCTCCGGCTAGAAAAAGCAAAAAAACATATGTGTTTACATCAAAAAAATCTATTGGAAAAAAATTAAAAATGTCTCTTGGTGGTTTTTTAATTATTGAAAAACCTCTGCCCTCAGGCTTCTTTTCCAATGATTTAAATCTCGTTGTATATGGATATACCGATCTGAATATTCAGAGGCCTTCGTCAGGGGGCGATTTGTCATTAACGCCAGAAACAAATGAAAGATTTACTTTGTCTAATATTGAATGGGGAGATCTTGTTGTACATGAAAACTATGGGATCGGGCTATACCGTGGACTGGCGAAAAAAACAGACGTCGACAATCAACAGGATTTTATTGCAATCGAATATGCAGATGGGGGAATTGTTAATGTTCCAGTAGATAGATTTGATATTGTACATAAATATATTTCTGCTCATAAGGATTCTATAAAACTATCGCGCCTTGGCTCAAAACTCTGGTCAAAGCAAAAATCTATCATTCACAAATCGGCAGAATTAATTGTTGACGATCTTGTAGCAATATACTCGTCGAAACAAGCTAAAAGATCCTTTTCCTATTCTTCTGATAATGAACTTGTAGAGTTGTTAGCCGGGAGCTTTCCGTTTGAAGAAACGCCCGATCAACAAAAAGCGATTCATGACGTTCTTGAAGACCTGGACAAAGCTTCTCCAATGGATAGGGTTATTTTTGGTGATGTCGGTTTTGGAAAAACAGAAGTGGCTCTTCGGGGCGCCATAAAAGCAATTGCCGGCGGTAGACAGGTTTTTTTTCTGGCGCCTACAACCCTTCTTGCAGATCAACATTATATAACGTGTGAAAATCGCTTGAGCGAATTGGGCGTAAACGTTGCCTTACTTTCCAGATTTCAAACCAAAAAAGAACAATTAGAAATCATTAATCAGATTGAAACAAAGAAAGTTGATATTATCGTGGGAACACATCGGTTATTATCGGATGATATTGTAGTTAATAATCTCGGGTTATTAATCATTGACGAAGAACACCGGTTTGGAGTTAAACATAAAGAACGAATCAGAATCTTAAAACAAGACGTTGATGTTCTTACATTAACGGCAACACCTATCCCTCGTACGCTACAGCAGTCTCTTTTTGGTGTGCGAAACGTAAGCCGCATAAACACCCCTCCCATGGAACGTTTACCCATAAAAACAATAATAGGGTATTTTAATTGGAAAAAAATAAAAGAACAGGTTGGGCGAGAATTGCGTCGCGGCGGCCAAATATATTTTTTACATAATGATATTAATTCTATTCCATTTGTCGTTGATAAATTACGCGATCTTTTTCCAAACCATTCCTCTGTGGGAGCGCATGGTTCTATACCAAGTAAAAACCTTGAAAAAATCATCCTATCCTTTTTCTATGGTGAAATTGATATTCTTGTGTGCACGACAATTATAGAATCTGGATTAGACGTTACAAGAGCAAACACAATTATTATTAATAATGCACACCGATTTGGCATTGCTCAGCTTTATCAAATTAGAGGTCGCGTTGGACGTGGAAACGTTCAGGCTTACTGCTGGCTGCTAATTCCACACAAAACGCTTAAGAAAGAGGCATATGAGCGATTGCGGGCAATCGAACATTTTTCTGCACTTGGATCAGGATATCAAATCGCCTTAAAAGATTTAGAGATCCGAGGAGCGGGGAACCTTTTTGGCTATGAACAAAGTGGAAATATAGGAAAAGTAGGTTTTCACCTATACTGTAAAATATTGAATAAAGCTCTTGATGAAAAATTGAAAGGTTCGGGCTTTAAAAAAGTCACGCGCCCAACGGTCTCAATTAAAAGAGGCGCTTTTTTTTCGGAGGAATATATCCCTATAGTTCAAGATAGGATTTACTATTACCAGAGGTTGGCGTCTGCAGTAAATACTGATGAGGTTTTTGCGGTAAAATATGAAGTTTTAGATCGTTATGGTAAAATGAGTGAAGAGGCCGATAATGTGATAAATGCAGCTTATCTTCGGGAACTATTTTTGAATTTAGGTGTGGAAAAAATATTATTAGATACTCGCCTGGTGAGATTCGACTTTTCAAATCAACCCGCCGGCGGTGGAATCAATTTTTCAGAACTATATAATGACCTTTTATCACGAAAATGGAATTGCTCGTTTAAGGAACACAATAAAGGCTTCTCGTTGGTCGTCAACACAGATTCTTTGATAAAATCCATATCATTTGCTAAAGAAATTAACAAGCTGTTGAAAGCTAATTTTTCAGGGTAACTTTTTTATTATGAAAAGGTATATTTTTCTTTTGATGGTGCTTTTTTTTGCTTCTTGTGATAAAAAAGATTCGGGCAATTCATTGGCTTCTGTTGGAAACGCGCAGCTTGCAGAAGATTTTGTTTTACGCGCTGTTGAGTCTGGCGAAGGTTCTGTCTCTGATATTGTAAACCAATGGATAGAAGAAGAGATATTATTTCAAAACGCTCTCTCTTCAGGGTTTCTGGTAGATACTCCATTTCTTTCTAATCTTGAAAAGAAATTGGCGGGTCAGATGTTTTTACAGCGCCTCGCAGGAGAGAAAATTGTTGTTTCTAATGCAGATATCAACGAGTATTATGAAAAAAATAAGTTTGGCTTCATTCGAAAAAATAAAAGCGCTCGTGTATATCATTTATTATTCCCATCAAAAGAAGAAAGCAAAAAAGCTGTTAATGTCTTGAAATCAAATAAAAAAGACGAAGAAAAAAATCAACTTATAAATAGACACAAGGCTCAACCCGTCGTTGTAATTGATGGCGGTTTGATCAAGGAATTAAATAATCCTCTTTTTTCCTCTCGTTATAAAAAAAGAGTAATTGGACCGATAAAAAGTGCCCACGGTTACCACGTCTTATTTGTTTTGGAACGGTTTAAAGAAAATTCTTTTATACCGTTGGAAGAACTTTACGATGAAATATATCAACGTATCTATCAACAAAAATTTGCCTTAAAATCCCTGCGCATTTTAGACAGTTTAAGAAACCATACACCCTACGAAATAAATTTATGAAAAATCAGATGAAAATATTTTTTCCAATTATTCCATTATTGCTGACCGTTTTCTTGTTTGCAGAAAAAACTGAAAAAGAAGTGTTTGTCGATGGTGTTGCCGCAATTGTTGGCGATCACGTAATCTTAAAAAGCGACGTCGCTCAACTTGTAAATATGTCTGCTGTTCAGCAAAGACTTAATCCCGCGACTGATATGGATAAACTTTTACAACTGCAAAAAGAGGTTGTACAGTCGGTTGTTGATCAAAAAATAATGCTGGAAATGGCCGCGTTGGATTCTATTGAAGTTGATGATAAAGAAGTGGACAGGGCGTTGGATCAGCAAATAGAGATGTTTATTCAACAGGCTGGAAACGAAGACAAGGCAGAAGAAATGCTGGGACAGTCTTTAAAGTCTTTTCGTAGAGAGTTTTGGTTAGAAATGAGAGACCGGCTCGTCACAGAGCGCTATCAGCAAACCTTAATTAATAATATTACTATCAGCCGTCAAGATGTAGAAAAATTTTTTAACACCTTTAAAGACAGCATCCCTCTTTTTCCCCTTACGGTTAAACTTCGTCATCTTTTGCTTCAAATAAAACCCGGCGAAACCAGCATTTTAAATACAAAAGAAAATCTCAATAAGATTAGGGAACGCATACTAAACGGTGAATCTTTTTCTAAACTAGCATCGCTTTACTCTCAAGATCCAGGTTCAAAAAAGAACGGTGGTTCTTTGGGTTTTGTCAAGCGCGGTTCTCTCGTTGCAGAATTTGAATCGATCGCTTTTTCTCAAGACGTGGGCGTTGTGAGTGAAATTGTAGAAACACAGTTCGGTTTTCATATAATAAAAACAGATGAAAAAAGGGGAGATAAAGTTCGTGTTAGCCATATCTTGCTCATTCCAGAGATAACAGAAGAAGATGACTCTAAAACATATAAATTTGCATTATCTTTAAAAGATTCAGCAACGACACTCGAAGAATTCAAGCGCCTTGTCGGCGTTTATTCAGCCGACGAACAAACAAAGGACATCGGCGGGGATTTGGGATGGATTAATCCTCAAAACGCCCCTATTCCGGAAATAGCACAGGTAATTAGCTTATTGGAAGTGAAAGAGTGCAGTTTGCCCGTGAGAACAGATCAGGGTTACCACTTATTTTGGGTGACATCGTTCAAACCCGGCGGTGCGCCAGACTTAAAAGTTCATTGGACAGATATTGAATTAATGGCTCTAAACATGAAAAAATCTGAGTGGTATAATTCGTGGATAACTGATGCGAGAGAAAAATTCTATATTCATATAAATGAGTGGTAGTTATCCACAGCTGTTATGAACAGGTTATCAACAGTTATTGTTTCATTATTGTAAAATTACCTAAAAAAGCTGTATTGTCTAATATTCGCCATTTTTCCACAATTCAATATTACTTATCCACATCAACCGTTACTTTAAATTAATTATTGTAATATGGTTGAAAGTAGAAGCTTATTATTCACAGACTTAATTTTATCCACTGTTTCCACAGATTTATATATAATTATATTTTTTAAACTATATAATATAATATAATTATTAAGAATCAAATTTCTTGTGTTAAAAAACCATTTACGGTAACATTACCAGCTTTTTACTATCTAATAATTTTAAATAAAATCAACTTAAAATGGAAAATTAAATGAGGATTTCAATATCATCTGAAGAACTTTATAAATCATTACAAAAATTATCAAAAGCTACACCGGCAAGGTCAACCCTTCCGATTTTGAATTGTGTATTGATTGAAGTTGAAAACGATCGAGTATCAATGAGAACGACAGATCTTGAAATAACGATTGTTTGTACTATGAGCGCAAGCGTGGAAGAGCCCGGCTCTGCTGCTATTCCGCTGCAAACACTCATAGAGATCACCAATGCGCTTACAGACTCCCGGTTGACCATTCACGCCGATGAAAGTCAAAAAATAGAATTAATTACCAATAATGGGACATATGACCTCATGGGTAAACCTGTGGAAGAATTTCCAGTGACACCCGAAGTGGATAATCGTAAGGCGACAGGAATTAACGCAACAGTGTTAAAAGATATAATAAACCTTACTAGCTTTGCCGTGAGCAAGGACGAATTAAAACCAGCGCTTACAGGAGTTCTTTTTCGTTTTGAAGAGAACAGACTATTGTCTGTTGCTACAGATGGACACCGATTAGTCAGATACGTAAGAAACGACTTCAAAAGCGAGGAATTTTCAGGAGACGTTATTGTTCCTAGAAAATTTCTTAACCTAATAAACGGATTGATGGGCACAGAAGAAAAGATTCAGATATGGATGGGAGACAATAACCTTACAGCAACAGTCGGAGGAGACTCTCTTTTTACAAGAATTATAGATGAACGATTCCCAGATTTTGAAAGCGTAATTCCGAAAGACAACGATAAAGAACTCCTGATAGAAAGAGAAGCCCTTCTGTCTACAGTTCGAAGGGTATCTATTTTCTCTAACAGATCAACGCATCAAATAGCGCTGGAATTATCCAGCGACTCAGCAAAAGTGAGAACGGAGGATCCCGAAAAAGCGTCAAAAGCAGTTGAAGAACTTCCTGCAAAATTAACAGGTGAACCAATCACCGTGGGATATAATGCCTCCTATTTAAAAGATGTATTGATGCATTTGAAATCTCAAAACGTAAGTTTTCATTTGAAAACACCCATTAGTGCCGGTCTCGTTTATCCCGAAGTTCAAGATGTAAACAGTGAAATAACCATGCTGTTAATGCCCATACGGTTAAACGATTAATTGACAGATAAAGAAGAACGAAACAAACCCGACCCCAGACAACGCTTTAATGAACAGCGTTGATACTATTGAAATTCAAAACTTTAGAAACCACAAACATCTTCATATAAAATTTAAAAAAGGGATAAATGTGATTTGGGGAGAAAACGGTTCGGGGAAAACAGCAATCCTCGAAGCAATTTATACGCTATCTATGGGCAGAAGCTTTAGAACCAGACTACATAAAGAAACGTTAAAGGAAGGGAGCGACAGTCTTTCGATTGAAGGAACGTTCACAAATAAAAAACAACAGCACAAGATTGTATTAAATCAACTTTTAAACGGTCAAAGAAAATTTTTAATTGATCGTTATCAGCATATAAGCGTGAAGGAGTTGGTTGGTAAAAATCCAATCGTTATTTTATCCCCGGAAGAGCAGGTAATCACAAAAGGATATCCGGCTGACCGTCGTAGTTATTTTGATAAAATATTGTCAATCGTTTCTATGGAATATTTAAATACATTACTGGGATATCAAAGAATTCTAAAGCAAAGAAACGCAGCGATTCGAACTTTAAAGCAAGGAAGAACAAATAAAGACACTGTTCTCGCCTGGAACGAACCATTAATCCGCACAGGAAAAAAACTCTGGAAGAATCGTATAGAATTAATGGAAGTTTTTATAGATGAAGTCAAAAAAGCAGCAAAGAAATACGACGCGACCAGTGTAGAATTATTACTTCACTATCATCCGGAAGGAAAGAGAGAGAACTTTAAGAATCGTCTTGAAAATTCACTAAATTCAGACCTTAATAAAGGCTGGACAACCACCGGTCCGCATAGGGATAATTACACTTTTCTGCTTAATTCACGCCCCCTGCGCGAATTTGGCTCTCAGGGAGAGCATAAAATTGCCCTTGTATTAATTAAAATGGCAGAAATTAGTATGATAAATAAGATAATGGGGAGCAACCCCGTTTTGATGTTAGATGATCTTTTCGCAAAGCTTGATTTTAAAAGAGCTGACAAGGTATTATCCCTTTTGAGCGGTCGCGGACAAACGATTATTACCACTACCGATATTGTTGATTTTGAAAAACACGGACTTGACCTGAAATCTCCAGACAATTCAACGTATTATTTAGAAAGACAATGCAAACGTTAAAACAAGTTTTAAATATATATCTTCATAAAACAGGATTAGCAAAAGGTATCGCTCAAAACACAGCGATAACAATATGGCCAGAGATTGTTGGAAAAGCTGTTTCAGAAAACACACAAGCCGAAAGCGTTGAACATGGTGTCTTGACAATTATAACCACTACACCGGCCTGGAGACAAGAATTGCAATTTCAAAAGAGCGACATTGTATCAAAAATAAATGAACGTATAGGAAAAAACACGATTAAGGATATAAAATTTTTATGACAATAACACAAGCATCAACAACATACGGCGCTGAAAAAATTCAAGTTCTAAAAGGTCTTGAAGCAGTGCGTAAACGCCCGGCCATGTATATTGGAGACGTTGGGAAACGGGGCTTGCACCACCTTATATATGAAGTGGTAGATAACAGCGTTGATGAAGCACTCGCTGGACATTGTTCAAAAATCAGCGTTGCATTTAATACGGATGGAAGCGTTACCATAGAGGATAACGGTCGGGGGATTCCTGTGGACATTCATAAAACAGAAAAGAAACCTGCCCTTGAAGTTGTTATGACCGTATTGCACGCGGGCGGAAAATTTGATAAAGGTTCCTACAAAGTATCTGGCGGATTACACGGAGTTGGGGTTTCGGTTGTGAACGCCCTTTCTTCTTGGCTGGAAGCTGAAGTGTACAGGGAAGGACAGATTTATAAACAAAGATATGAATATGGAAACACGAAAACAAAAGTTAAAAAAATAGGAAAAACAAAAAAAACAGGCACCAAAATAACCTTTATGCCTGACGAAAAAATTTTTCATGTAAAAGGCTGGGACTTTGACCTGATTGCAGATCGTCTAAGAGAACTGGCATATCTTAACAGAGGATTAGAAATTTCGCTGGTTGATAAGGCCGGTAAAGAAAAGAGAAAAGAGACATTTAAATATAAGGGAGGCCTCTCGGATTTTATAAAATTTTTGGATAGTTCCACCAATCAGCTTCATAAAAAAGTAATTACCATAATTAAAGACCATGGAGAAGTTCCTGTTGATGTTGCCATGAGATATAACGATGGATATACTGAAAACATCTTGTCCTTTGTTAATAACATAAACACCATTGAGGGCGGAACCCACATGTCTGGTTTTAGATCCGCTCTTACAAGAAGTTTGAATTCTTATGGAGCTAAAAACAATTTAATAAAAGGAAGCAAAGGTGAAAAAATCACATTAAGCGGAGAGGATTTTCGCGAAGGCTTAACAGCAGTGCTTTCCGTAAAGGTTGCCGAGCCTCAGTTTGAAGGACAAACCAAAACGAAACTAGGTAATGGTGAAATAAAAGGTCTTGTTGATGCGATAGTATATGAAGGAATACAAGAATTTTTAGAACAAAATCCATCTATTGCAAAGCGAGTGATCGGAAAAGCTTTAATGTCTCATAGAAGCCGCGAAGCGGCTCGAAAAGCCAGAGACCTGATACGCAGGAAAAGCGCTCTAGATGGTGGATCGCTTCCGGGAAAACTAGCAGACTGTTCTAACAAAGACCCTGTAATGTGTGAAATTTACCTGGTGGAGGGAGATTCTGCAGGTGGATCAGCTAAACAGGGAAGAGATCGGCGCTTTCAGGCAATTTTACCTTTAAGGGGTAAAGTGATTAATGCAGAAAAAGCACGAATAGACAAGTTGCTATCAAACAACGAGATTCAGTCTATCATTACAGCGCTTGGTACAGGTTTTGGCGGTGATTCAGAGGACAACGATAGAGATCAAAAGAAAAACGCCGCAGATTTTGATATTGAAAAACTTCGTTATCATAAAGTGATTATTATGACAGATGCCGATGTTGATGGAAGCCACATTAGGACATTGTTGCTAACCTTTCTATATCGAAAAATGCCCCAGCTCATTACAAACGGTAATGTATACATTGCCCAGCCACCGCTTTATAGGTTAAAACAAGGAAAAAAGACGCTGTATGCCTATAGCGAGGATGAAAGAGAAAATCTCATCGAAAGGATGAGGAAGGACAATAAAACTGCCAAGGTGGATATTCAGAGATATAAAGGCCTTGGAGAAATGAACCCAGATCAATTGTGGTCTACGACAATGGACCCTGAAAAAAGGACGCTGCAGCTTGTGACGGTTGATGATGTAGCAGAAGCGACAAAAACATTTTCTGATTTGATGGGAAGCGATGTGGAAACGCGCAGATCCTTTATCGAAGCAAACGCTCTGTTTGTGGAAAATTTGGATATTTAAATTTAGCGAAAGAGAAATATGGATTTATTAAGAGACAATATTTTAAATAGAGACATTGTTGATGAAATGCGAGAAAGCTATCTCAATTACTCAATGTCTGTTATTGTATCTCGGGCGCTGCCCGACGTTAGAGACGGACTTAAACCTGTCCATAGAAGAATTCTATATGGTATGAGCGAATTGGGGGTTAGTTGGAACAGATCATATAAAAAATCAGCCAGAATAGTTGGAGATGTTCTTGGTAAATATCATCCTCACGGAGACTCCTCTGTATATGATGCATTAGTAAGAATGGCACAAGATTTTGCCATGCGCTACGAACTAGTTGACGGTCAGGGAAATTTTGGATCTGTTGATGGAGACAGAGCCGCGGCTATGAGATATACTGAGGCGAAGATGACAAGGATCGGCAGCGAAACCATGACAGATCTTGATAAAGACACGGTTGACTGGCAGCTGAATTTTGACGAATCTTTAAAGGAACCGACAGTTTTACCAAGTACGCTACCAACCCTTCTCATAAACGGGTCAGAGGGAATCGCTGTTGGAATGGCGACGAAAATACCGCCCCACAACTTAACAGAAATAATAAATGCGCTCATTGCAACAATAGAAACACCAGAGATAGAAACAGAAGAGTTGTTAACAATTGTTTCTGGCCCGGATTTTCCCACTGGAGCAATGATTATGGGTAAAGAGGGAATAATTAATGCCTATAAAACGGGCAGAGGAAAAGTTATCGTTAGAGCTCGGGCAATTATTGAGAGCGACAACAAAGGTATGTCGAGTATTATTATTAATGAACTTCCCTATCAGGTCAATAAGGCAAATCTTATAGAAAAAATTGCCGACTTAGTTAGAAACAAAAAAATTGAAGGCATTAGAGACATAAGAGACGAATCCGATAAAGACGGTATACGGGTCGTCATCGAAACAAAAAGGGACGCTATCCCAGAAATAGTTCTAAACCAGCTCTTTAAATACACTCAGTTGCAAGATACGTTTGGTATTATTTTATTAGCCCTTGTAAAGGGAATTCCAAAACTCCTCACGTTGAAAGAAATCTTAAAGCATTTTATTGATTTTCGACATGAAATAGTGGTTAGAAGAACAACTTTCGAGCTTAAGGACGCTGAAGCAAAAGCACACATACTAGAAGGGTTGAAGATTGCGCTTGATAACATAGACGAAGTAATAGAATTAATTAAAATAAGCAAGGACCCAGCATCAGCAAAAGAAGGGCTGATGAATCAATTCGACCTTTCTGAAAAACAGGCTCAGGCAATTTTAGATATGCGCCTACAAAGATTGACAGGGCTTGAGGTAGAAAAAGTGGTGGCAGAATACAAAGAAATAATAAAAATAATCGCAAAACTGAGGGGGATTTTAGAAAGCCGTTCACAACGAATGAATATTATTAAACTCGAACTTGAAACGGTAAGAGAACGCTATGGCGATGAGCGTAGAACAGAAATTATGCCTTATGGTGCAGATGTCTCTTTAGAAGATATGATAGCTGAAGAAGAAATGGTTATTACGATTACTCATAGTGGATACATAAAACGAACACCTATTACTACATATAAAACTCAACGACGCGGAGGCAGGGGAATACAAGGAGCCCTTTCCAAAGATACGGATTTTGTTGAGCACCTTTTTATAGCAAATACTCACAGCTATCTTCTGTTCTTCACGGATAAGGGAAAGTGTTATTGGCTGAAAGCTTATGATATACCGCAAGGCGGTAGAGCAACCCTGGGGCGAGCAGTTGTTAACTTGATCGGTTGTGAACCAGGTGAAATTGTAGAAGCTTTTGTGAGCGTGAAAGAATTTGATGATCAGCATTTTATTGTTATGGCGACACAAAATGGAATAATTAAAAAAACATCTCTATCAGCATATAGCAGACCAAGAAAAGGCGGAATATATGCTATAGAAATTCGTGAGGGAGATAAACTAATCGAAGCAAAAATCACCGATGGAGAAAACGATATTCTTTTAGGAACTAAAGAAGGAAAATCCATCCGTTTTTCAGAAAAAAACGTTAGACCAACAGGTCGAAAAACAATGGGAGTTAAAGGAATAACCCTAAGTTCAAAATCGGATAAAGTTATTGGAATGCTGGTGGTAAAAAGGGAAGGCACTATTTTAGTTGCGACAGAAAAAGGACAAGGCAAGAGAACCGAAATAATACAATATCGAACCCAAACGCGTGGCGGTAAAGGCGTTATGACTATGCGTGTTAATCAAAAAACCGGTAAAATGTCAGCCATCATGGAAGTGGTGGATAATGATGATCTTGTTATTATTACCGATAAAGGAGTCCTGATGCGCCAGCCTGTTTCTGCAATTAGAACAATTGGCAGAGTAACGCAAGGAGTCAAGCTGGTTAAACTCGATGAAGGATCAAAAATATCATCCATCACCAGAGTTATTCACGACGATGAAAACGTTGAAACGAAAGGTATCAAACAAGCAGAGGAATTAAAAGGGGGAGAAAAAGCTTCAACAAATGACGAATCTTAAAAACAGGGTTCATTCAAACCTTGGTGAGATTCAGGAAAAAATCTCTTCTGCAAAAGCTCGGTCGGGAAATAATCAGCATATTACACTGGTTGCTGTTACCAAAACACACTCAATAAAGGTTGTTGAAACAGCTATTTCACTTGGTCTAAAAAACATAGGTGAAAACAGAGTCCAGGAAGCCGACGAAAAATTTTCTAATGTTGTTTTTAATCAGGGTGTCGTTAAAAGAATGATTGGTCATTTACAAACCAACAAAGCGAAGAAAGCCGTTCAAATTTTTGATACCATAGACGGAGTTGATTCTTTAAAGCTGGCGAAAAAAATTAATACACTCACCAAAGATTTAGTGGAAAAATTTGAAATATTGTTGGAAATAAATACGAGTAGTGAAGAACAAAAATTCGGCTTTAAACCCATCTGTTCTGATGAGCTTTTAGAGTGTATAGAGCTAGAAGGCTTATTAGTAAAAGGCCTGATGACCATTGGGCCGCTGACTAATGAAAAAAATCTAATCAGAGGTGCTTTTACAAAACTTCGAGATTTAAAAGATGAGATAAATAACCAGGTTTCACCCTCAAAAAAATTGAGCGTTTTGTCAATGGGTATGACGGGAGATTATGAAATTGCCATCGAAGAGGGAAGCAATATGATACGGATTGGCACGGCACTTTTTGGGAGAAGGAGATTCTAATAGAATTTATTTAGTTTCTTTGAAATTTCTGATCCAAGTTTAATATTATTCAGCGCAAGCGCTTTGTTGGCCTTGAGGCTTCTCCCCCGGGTTTTGTCAACTATTTCTTTTAATAGAAAAGGTGTTAATTTTGATCCTTTAACGCCCTTTTGCTTAGCCAATTGGCAGGCATTTTCTATAATAAAATCAATTTTTTTTATTGGTATTTCATCTCCCACAGGAACAGGATTAGCAACCAGAAGCGCAGAAGAAAGTCCAAGCTGTCTGTGATGAATAAAAACAAAAGCAATTTCATCCGGTGTGTTTATCGTGGCAGATAGTTTTAGGCCGGACGCTCTGGAATAAAAAGAAGGAAACTCATCTGTTTTGTATCCCAACACCGGGATAGAATATGTCTCAAGCATTTCCAATGTTTTGGGTAAATCAAGAATCGCCTTTGCACCAGCCGAAACCACGATAATTGGAGTATTGCTCAACGCAATGATATCCTGTGAAACGTCAAATGTCCAATGGGCATTTCGATGCACCCCACCGATGCCGCCGGTCGCAAAGACGTCGATTCCTATCATATTCGCCAAGTGCGCAGTGGCCGAAACGGTTGTAGCGCCAGTAAACTTTTGTGATACCACCCACCCTATATCGCGAAGAGACGTTTTAACTACACTATTATTAGAACAAATAAAAAGTAAGTCCTTTTCTTCTAATCCAATATGAATGTCTCCATTTATAATAGCAATGGTTGCAGGAACAACGCCATTTTCTATAATAAGATTTTCAGCTTTACTTGCAAACTCCATATTATCAGGATACGGCATGCCATGGGCCAAGATGGTTGACTCCATCGCCAGGACGGGTCTCTTTTCCTTTAGAGCTGTTTTGACCTTTTTGCTAATGATAAAGTTTTTCATAACCGCTTGGAAAGTTATCAGAAGATTATCAATAAACGGCATTAATTTTGCGACCTTGATTTACAAGAGAAACGCAATATGAAAAGAATAAATTTAGAAATTTTCGGATTAAACAAACATAATCTAATATACAAAACAAAAGAAGATAATATTGTAATTGTGAAAAACCGTAAAAGCAGAATTATTATGAAAGACGGAAATAAACTATTGGAAATAGCTGATAAAATCAAAGAAAAAATCCCAAATGCAAAAATTGAACTTCTCACGACAGCGCCCATCTGCAGCAAAACAAAAGCTTTTTTAGAAAAAAACGGAATCCCAACAAAACAAGTAGATGTTCTCTAATATTATAAAAATAATAAAGCCAAAAGACAAAGCCGTATCAAATCAGGTTATAAAACTTGCTTTGCCAGTGATCGTCAGCAACCTAAGCCGCGTTTTAATGAGCGTGGTAGATGTCGCCATGGTCGGGCGGCTTGGTACAGCAGCCCTTGCTGCGACCGGCATGGGCGCCATGTTGTTTTGGGGGGCGTTAAGCCTTGTCTTGGGGATCAGAACCTCAACGCAAACGATAGCATCAAGAAGGCTGGGTCAGAAAAAATTTGAAGAATGCGGCACTGCAATGCATAACGGAATACTCCTGGCGGCGATTTATAGTCTACCGGTCTCTGCTGTTGTTTACTATTTTTCCGAGGAAATTATACATTTTTTCATTGAGGATTCCACGGCAGCGGCGTTATGTATAACATACTTTAAAATTGTATTTATTGGTTTGTTTTTTTCCTCGCTGTCTTTTGTGTTTCAGGGTTTTTTTACAGGAATTGAAAAAACAAGAATTCACATGACAGTTTCAGTTACCAGTAATATAATAAATGTGTATTTAAATGCAGGTTTAATATACGGAACAAATTCAGTTTTGAATTTTTTTGATGGGTACCCCGCTATAAGCTGGATTGGCAATCTATGGGCGTGGGTTGAATTTCCAGCGATGGGAGTTGAAGGAGCGGCGATAGCAACATTAATTGCATCCGCCTGGTTGATAGCGCATTATTGTTTTTATCTTTTTTCTGAAGAACAAAAAAAGAAATACAAAACATTATCATTGACAATAAATAAAACAATGATGTTTCGACAAATCAGGCTTGCTTTACCTCAGGGTTCACAAGAGATGGCCGTGGCAATAGGATGGTCAATGTATTATAAAATAATGGGAATGATCGGATTAGTAGAACTGGCCACAACGGAACTTGTTTTTACAATTATGCATGCGTCTTTTATGCCTGCAATTGGGGTTGGGCAAGCTGGAGCAACCTTGGTAGGGAAATTCATGGGAGAACGTCGATTTGATAAAGCTGAAACAAGTATTTACGAATCTATTCGATGGGCCGAGATCATTATGG
>JBHHTW010000068.1:0-6023 GCA_046861385.1 Fidelibacterota bacterium
CAAATTACGAGGGTTCCCTGTCCGCCGACAGGCGGGAAGTCTCTTCGGTCCCGCTCCTCATGAACCCTGTTTTCCGTCGTGAAAACAGGGTTTTTTGTTTGCTTTTTAACTTCGACTCAACTTTTTTGTATGAAGTCCACAATATTAATGCTATAAATGTTAATATCTTAAGCTTCATTTTGACTACTTGTTAAATCCCTAATACTATGGTTATCCATAGGGGGGGGGTAATCACCATCTTCAAAATAATCTAATAGAATTTTATCTTCTGTCCGCCAATATATCACCGCAATGACCATTTCCTCATTAAATGTAAATGATTCTGTAATCGACAAATCGCGCATTTTAACAGTAATTCGATGAGCACCACTTTCCATTTCAATTTGTAGTATATGTGCTATGGACTTAGTATAAAAAAGTGTAATAGTAGTTAAGCAACTTTTTGACTTGAACGAGTTGAAAGGGAACAAAATGGAAAAAAAACAAACACGAACCCAGTACGATCGAGATTTCAAAGTATCAGCAATTAAGCTGATTTTGGAGAAGCATCAAAGCATATCCAAGGTACCCAGGAATTTGGGCGTAGGTCAAAACAGTTTACATAAGTGGAAGAAAGCTGTCATATTTCCAGATTGAATTTGGAGTATGATTTTTTTATTCAATTTTGTAAAACAAATAATTCAAATTTAACTGATTACCCAAACCACACTGTATATCCTTGTCTACGCAACTCTTTTGACAGCCATTCCTCAATTTCTTCCGCGTCTTTGCGCGTTGGAATAGGATTGTATTTCTCATACAGTTCAGGTTTAAGGGCTAATCCAAATTCTTTGGCATAGCGATTACTTTTATATCCCTCTTTGTGCTGCTCGAATCTGATCTTGGGTGGATAATAACTTTGCCCGACATAAACACAGGGCATATCAGGTAGACTTTTAGGATTGGCTTGCTGGATTTTTCTAAATGATTGGACTTTTTTATCTAATTCAATAACGTATACATTGTATTTAATTTTCCTTCTGGTCATCTAATTTAATTCCAATAACTTATGTTCAAAGTAGTCATATCAAAAATAGCCACATATAAAATTATCAATCAAATACTTTGCAATCAGGTTTACAATGGCTTTTAATGGATATAAAAAAATAATTGAATTGTAAAAGCTCTTTGCCCGCCGCCATATCCAATGATTTGGTATGTAAATCACTTCAATATCTTTGGGATTTATATTTATTAAATCGTACTTAAGTCAATATTGGTAATAGTTTCCCGCAAATATAAGATCGATTTTCCAATACGTATGAACAATTAAAATGAGTATCTACCATGAAAAATAAACCACTATTCGTCATCACTTTAATATCAATCTGCATAATTTCTTTTCCATTAGCACAGGATAATGTGCCGACCCGTAAAGATATTGCACTGGAACACACCTGGGACTTGGGTGATATTTATCCCACTATCGAAGACTGGGAATCAGATTACGCCATGCTGGAAAAACGCCTTGGCGAGTTTAAACAATTTGAGGGAAAACTCAAGTCCGGGAGGATGATTCTTGCCTGCTTACAGTTAAAGACTGAATTATCCCAAACCATGGAGAATCTCTATGTATATGCCAATCTTGGATCGGATATGGATACGAAAAATACAGAATTTCAGGAGAGGGCAGACAGAGCAGGACGACTTTCCAATTTGTTTTCTGAAGCCACTTCATTTGTTGAACCGGAATTACAAACCATTCCTGTAAAAAAACTCAAAAAAATCATTTCAAAAACCGCCGGACTAGAGACATATAAACATTACTTTGACAATCTTGTCCGTCAACGGGATCATATTTTAAGTATAGAGGAAGAAAGAATTCTTTCCATGGCAGGTGACTTATACAACGGACCCTCGAAAATACATGAAGCAATGACAACAACCGATATGGTATTCCCGATGGTGAAGGATGATGACGGAAATGATGTTCGTTTAACTCGAGGACGGTATTCCCGCTTACTTCTATCAAGAAATGCTAATGTTCGTCGCGGCGCTTTTTTAGGCAGGACAGAAGCATTTGAAAAAATCAAAAACACCAATGCGGCCACCTTTGATGCCATGATTAAAAAAGATCGTTTTTTATCCCGGGTACGAAACTACGAGAGTACCCTTGATATGGCTCTGGATGCGGACAATGTTCCCCGGGAAGTATTCGACAATCTTCTGGAAACAACTTATAAATATGCTGGAACCATCCATCGTTATTATAACCTGCGAAAAAGGGTTTTGGGACTGGAAAAGCTCCACCTATACGATACATCAGTCCCAATTGTAGAAAATGTGGATGTGATGGTTTCTTATGAAGAAGCTCAAGCGACTCTTTTAGAAGCATTCAAACCCATGGGTGAAGATTATATTAATGTTGTGAAGCATGGTTTTGAATCACGATGGGTTGATGTTTATGAAACACAGGCAAAGCGAACCGGCGCTTATTCATGGGGAACGTACGGCGCCCACCCATACGTACTGATGAATTATAACGGTACTCAAGATCACATGTTTACACTCGCCCATGAATTTGGTCATGCATTGCATAGCTATTTATCCAATCAATCACTCCCATATCAAAATGCAGATTATACCCTGTTTGTCGCCGAAGTTGCTTCAACCTTTAATGAAGCATTACTCATGGATTATCTGTTAAAAACCACTGATAATGTGGATATTAAACTGATGCTTCTGGACCAGTGGATCAATAATTTTCTTGGAACAGTATTCACACAGATTTTGTTTTCAGAGTTTGAACAAAATGCCCATCAAATGGTTGCAGATGGTGAACCGCTGACGGTTGCATCTCTGAATAAAACATACCATGATCTTGATGTTAAATGGTATGGTGCAGCGGCTGAAATTGATACCGGCTATGCTCTGAACTGGGGCAGGATACCTCATTTTTATCGGAGATTTTACGTGTATAAATATGCAACGAGTTTTTGCGCGTCGGCTGCTCTTTCAAAAGCAGTGCTGGACGGTGAAGAGGGCGCTATTGATCGTTATATGGAATTCTTATCCTCCGGTGGAAATGATTATCCCATTGAACAGTTGAAAAAAGCAGGGGTAGACCTTACATCATCAAAACCAATTGAAGATGCCATGGAATTATTTGATAGTCTGGTTACTCAAATGGAAGAGTTAATGGCTGATAAAGAGTAGAGCATGATTTAATATAACCAAAAGAAAAGCCCTGAATTATCAGGGCTTTTTAGGTTTTTAATGATTCTCCTGTGACCACAGGCTCAAACGGCTCACGAAAACCCTGACGGAGCACCACAAGGCCTATCATTTGAACTCGTAATCCCTGCTGTATTAATACAAGGCGCCGATAACATTCGTTTTGAATTCTTTTTTTTACAATTTGGACATTCAATTTCGGAATCCGGTGTGGTAAATGATGTTAATTCATCAAATTTTTCACCGCATGAATTGCATTTGTAATCATACATGGGCATTATTAAAACTCACTATCTTTTTCTATTTGTTCAGTACTGTATTGTTTTTTCTCAACCTGAGGATATGGATTTTGTCAGGTAGGTACTCCCATTTTAGGTAACAATACACGGTTGATAAAATACCATCCACCTAAAATAATGATCGCTGTAATTACATCATTCATACGGCATCCACTGCTGTTTTAAGCCAGTCATTCACCTGACCCGCCAATTCATCTAAATCATCCCGTCCAGTGACAGAAAGCATTTTCACAGCGTTGATTGCTGATAATGTAACTGTTCCATCGTCGTTTTCCCAAATGGTAATATTACATGGAAGCAATAACCCGATTTCCAATTCAGAAGATAACGCTTTAAATGCCGTGGGAGGGTGACAGGCACCCAGGATTTTATAACGGCGAAAATCTTCATTTAATTTTTTCTTCATTGTTTCATCAACTGCAATTTCGGTCAATACACCAAATCCCTGATCCTGCAGTGCATTTCTGATATCTGCAACCACGTCATCAAATGGCTTTTCAATTATTCTTTGGTAACCATAATTCAAAATATTTTTTTCCCCTTATTTTTTTTACCCGGCCAACTCCAGACGATGGCGATCAATGCTCCATAAGCCGCACTGTTAACAGGGGATCCGGTAATTGCACATCCATTTGTGCAGCCAATGAGTGCATAATATGCATAACCCATCACAGCTCCCCCTCCCATAAACAATAGGCGTTTACTCATCAACGGCCACCGGTCCTTTCCAATGGTTCATTCCGCCGAGAAGGTTGGTTGCATCATATCCATGTTTCAGTAGGATTTTAGTTCCTGTCCGTGAGCGATTTCCGCTGCGGCAGTATACGATAATTTTCTTATCCTTAATGGGTTTCAGTTCTTCCACACGATCTTCTAATTCCTGAACCGGGATGACTTGTGTTTTCGGAATGGCCTTCATTTCGTGTTCGTAAACGGTTCTGACATCTAGAAAAATATAGTCGTCATTTCCATATAATTCTAAACCTTTTAACGATTCAATTGACGGAATACTTTCAACGGTATCCTTTAATGAATCCTGGGCATAAAGTCCAAAAAAACCCCATAGAATTAAGATAATATATTTTTTCATCATTGGTAATCCAGTTTTAATGATTTATAAATTCGTTTTTCTACATCTTTTGGCAGCGAATGGTGAGCATCAATCGTTCTTAATAAATTAATTGTTTGGTGAACACTGTCGATATAAATATGGCAATCCGGGCATTCTTTCAGATGTTCAGCGACCTCTTTGATAATGTCTGCATCGATATTTCGCCTTAATTGCTCGTGAACTAACTTCACAATCCGTTCATCATGCCAGCGCAATCTATTCATGCATTTGCCTCGATACAATGAAGATTATCAGCGAGGTTATCCCGCAAAAACAGGCGCGCTCTCATAAGGCGGACTTTCACATTCGATTCGCTTAATTTCAACATTGATGCTGTTTCTTTCACAGACAAACCTTCCAAATCACGCATAACAAAAACAACCCTATATGATTCGGGCATTAGATTCAATGCTGCTTTTAGACAGGATTGAATGGACTGGTCTTTCCACATTTTATCTACGTCTTCCGGCCACGATTTTAATTGTCTTCCAGTTAACGGTTCAAAAATTAAATCATCCAGATTCATTTCTGCTTCCTGTTTTTTCTTATCCCTGATTTTTCCCAAAGCAATATTGGTCGCAATGCGATACAGCCAGGTAGACAGGGCAGACTTTTCTTCGAAGGTACCAAGTTTTTTCAACATTATCAGGAAGGTTTCCTGAAGTACATCTTCTGCTTCGGATTCATTTTGCATAAGCCGCAATCCCACATTATAAATGTTTGCGGAATGCTGCTTAACCAGTATCGCCATGGCTTTCGTGTCGCCGGATTTTGCCTTCTGGATTAATTCTGTTTCAGTTTGTTCCAAATGTTAGTTAGCCATAAAGTGATTAATTTTTTCTACCAAGGTGTCTTTCGGAACCATACCAACGATTCGATCTACTTCCTCACCATCTTTAAATATGATCATTGTCGGGATACCCGATACGCGAAGTTCTGCCGGTTTTGTATTTTCATCTGCATTTAATTTACCAATTTTAGCTTTCCCTGCATAATCATCTGCTAATTCTTCAATGATGGGACCGACCATTCTACAAGGCATACACCAGGGAGCCCAAACGTCCAATAGGGCTACACCCTTGTAGTCCTGAATTTCCCGGGTCCAGTTTTGATCTGTAATAAGTTTTGTATTTTCATTCATATTTTACTCCATTTTTCGACTGTTACTATTTAGATGAAAAAGGTTTC
This sequence comes from Fidelibacterota bacterium, assembly GCA_046861385.1. Lineage (GTDB taxonomy): Bacteria > Fidelibacterota > Marinisomatia > Marinisomatales > TCS55 > JADFRD01. The sequence continues at coordinate 5,812 of JBHHTW010000068.1, forward strand.
AATTGGTTACACATTCATTTTGTAATGCCTCAGTTATGGGTGCAGGGTAAAGCAAAAACTCATTGTCATCACCCTCCTGCGCTACTTTTCGGCGGACAGGCGAGGAACGCCCGCCACTTTTGATGATTATAGAATGGGGCCGGCAGGGAGCGACGAAGTGATCTTCTTGGTTTAATTAATACAAGGAGATTGCTTCTCCGCCTGCGGATCGC
>JBHHTW010000030.1:0-24831 GCA_046861385.1 Fidelibacterota bacterium
TCCCAATCATCACCCGGGGGATTATCGCGGTAATGCTCGCACCGGGGAATATAAACACGACTGGGGTTTGTTTTCCGCCCCGGGAACATATCTTCTAATTCATCTGATGCCTTAAATGATTCAATGGCTTTTTCCCAATTCTGGTTGCGATATAATTCCAGAGCATTGTGATATGCAGGGAGTAGTTTATCATACCCGGGAGGCATATTCCCTGCTTCCGCTATGAGTTCGAAAACTTGGGCTGGTTCTGTTTTCCCCATGACGATTACATAATCCAAGTCCCGCCAGATGAATTGATCTTTGCAAGCTTTATAAGTTTCCTCAGCCACCTGAATATAAATACCGTACTGTTTAGCAGACGCTTCAAGGCGGGCTGCTAAGTTTACAGTATCTCCCATCATGGTATAATTCATTCGAGTGGAAGAGCCGACATTTCCAATTACAACTGGTCCAGTATTAATCCCAATCCTGTTTTGCATATTGTGGACAATTTCCGGCCATCTGTCTCCTTCGCTCAGCCACTTCTTTCGAAGTTCACCTAATCTCTCTTGCATTTTAACCGCTGTTAAACATGCCCAGTACTCATGATCTTCTACCGGGGCCGGAGCACCGTAAAATGCAACAATAGCATCACCAATATATTTATCCAGCGTCCCTTTATTCTCCAAAAGTCTGTCTGTCATTTCGGTTAAATATTCATTTAATAACTCTACCAAGTCGGACGCAGACAGCTTTTCGGAAAAGCTGGAAAAACTTTGAATATCAGTAAAAAATGCTGTGTGGTGTCCTTCTTCACCTCCCAGTTTTGGTTCTTCTTTATTTTCATACATTTGATCAATCAATTCAGGAGAAATATATGTGCTGAAGGAGTTTTTTAAAAAGCGTTTATCTTTTTCAACCACCAGAAAATTATAGAGAAAAACTCCCAGGTAAGTTGCGCCAATCGATATAGCTGGGCGGACAATTTCCCACATCTTTAGTCCTGTAAGAAATTCATTGTAAGTAAAAAGCATCCAGATTACAACTACGACGATGGGGATAGGCAGCGAATATAATGTCTTTTTTGGAACGCTCACAAAAATCCCCAGTAGAGTACATAAAGCAAGGATTACTGCAAAATTGGTTTGTGTATCGGTGATGGATACAAATTCATTTTGCAAAATACTATGAATCACATTGGCATGGATTTCCACTCCGGAAAATGTTTCCTGGACGGGTGTATTACGCAAATCCATAAGCCCCGGGAGAGATGCTCCCACAATCGCAACTTTCCCTTTCCAATAGGATGGATCCAATAATTCGGGATCCATGCAGTACATGAATGGTAAATAATAGAATGTTTTGAAATAGCCAAAATAATTGACGTACATACGGCCTTTTTCATCAATGGGGATTTCCCTAACAATCGATCCTGTTGTATCCCGCATCGTCAATATCAAATTTTCGAAGTCGTAGTTTAGACCGTCTTTCGGAACACCTAGAATATCCATCGCTGCTGCCATGGTCAATGATGGATACACATGATTGGGTCCTTCGAACCAAATAGCTGTCGGTGAACGTCGAATGATACCATCGTCATCCTGTGGGAAGTTTGCGCTGCCTGCTCCAACGGAAGCTTGAAAAAGATCTGGAAACGTGTTCCCCAGACGATCAGCTTTCGGTAACCGCCTTGCTTGATCTTCCGGAATGATAATTAAATGATCAGGACGGTCATAACCCTCCGGTTCTGCGTCCATCTTATAAAGAAAATTGAGCGTGTCCTCTTCTTCAAATACCATTGCATGGTAGGTCTTTTGGCTTTCGTATGTAGAATTCACCAACCGCGTCGGATCATTACTCAACAAAAACTGATTTGTAACATCAGCCAAATATTCATCGTGAGGAGCGCTGTCATTATTCAATGCATTCACCAAGTCAAAATTGAATGTGTTTTCAGGATCGAAAATTATATCAAAAAGAAGGGCTAATGGCTCACCGGAGGTGACGACATCGATGAGTTGGCCATGATAAGCCTGTGGCCAATTGTAAAAGCGTCCAAGTCCTCCTTCCTCTGCGGGAGCTACGGATTGCTGTTCAATATCAATAATGACTACTGTATCAATAGATGCTTCTTCCACGCCGGCAACGCTTGCCCGCATTCGGGCGTCATAAGACTGGTATTCATAACCATCTAATAGATCCGTGAGGAAAAAGCCTTCTGCGTTGGTACCAAAAGCAACGATAAAGCCTATAGTCAAACCAATAACAGCACCTATGCCTAGGCGTTTTAAGAATTCATTCATTATTTGTTATTTTATGCTAATACTACCCATTTAATTTCCCTTAATACAGAGGGATTTTAGGGAATAATAGTAAATTTGTTTTTTCATCATAGTACAGACATTCTTGTCTGTACTACTGCAGACAAGAATGTCTGCAGTACATTTGTATATATACCGTAATTCAAAGCTTTTGAAACAGCCTCAATGAAAGGTTTTTTGAACACCCGCCCCCCAAGCTCTTCTCCTTCGTATAATTACTAACTCAAGTCCTTTTATAGTTTTAATTATTTTCATACGATTCACTATTGCTGGATTTATAATAAACTTATTCTTCAGCTGCGTCCAGTTCTTTATTCCATTTCACAAAGTCTAGATCTCCGTCTTTTGTTTGATCGAATTCAAACATATGGTATTTGCCATCTTTGCGGATATTGATCTGCATTCCTTCTGCCAGTGTCACCCACTCTTCCAAGGTTACTTCATAGGGACCGGAGACTTGAGTCGGCGCCTTTATTTCTGTTAAGGGCCCAAGTGTGAATTTCGGTTTTCCAGGAGTACCGCCGGGAGCGCCAGATTTTCTTTTGTCCTGGCGTTCTTCAATCACATTTTTAGCTGCATTTACATCCACTTTCCCGTTATACACCAAGACCTCACTTTCATCTTCTCCTGCTTTTGCTCTGTACTTGGTTCCCCGAATGGCCGCCACAGCTGTAGGAGTTCTTAACTGTACATTTTTCTTCTCTCCAAATGCAGCCTTGGCAGACACAAATACATTTCCTCTCTTTAAGTTGGCTTTGAAATTCTTCACCATGGGTTTTACACTGGCTTCGTTCAATTCTAACTCAGAATTTTCACCCAAGCGAACTTTACCGCCGCCTTTCAGGGTGATTTCAGCTCGGGATTTTGCAGCCGTTTTGATAATATCCCCCTCAAAAACCGGACGATTTGGTTTTGCTTTTTCCCACGATTCATTGCCGGAGGATTGAACTTCAACTTTTCCTAAAGGTAGTGAGATTTTACCAAACTGCTTTCCGGCTGAATATCCATTACTGACAAACACAACCATCAATAAGATTGTAATAGTTGAAAATAATTTTTTCATTATTTCACCTATTTAGTATAATTGTTATTTTTGTTTTCATTTCGTTACCATCATAATAATTCAAAAACCATGATGATGGCAACATATGTTGTAAATAAAAAAGGCTCCTGACTAAGGAGCCTTTTTTAGAAGGCGCTGATCTTTAATGAGTTATTATTTTACCATAATCATTTTATTGGTTTTATTCAGGATCATTTTTCCGGAAACATCTTTGATTCTTGTTGTGTAAAAATAGACTCCACTGGCAACTCGTTTCCCATCACGATTCAATCCTTTCCAAATCATATTATGGTATCCCGCCGGGCGCAATTCATTATCTATTATGCGGGTGACTTCTTCACCCAATATGTTGTAGACAATCAGATCAACTGTGGCTATATCCTCCAATGTAATCAGAATCGATGTTTGTGGATTGAATGGATTCGGATAATTTTGGCTGATGCTGTATCGATCAGGATAAAGGTCAATGCCGGCATTATTATCGCTTAAAAATTCCTTCGTTCCAGCAATAAAACGAATATTATGAATGGATTTAGCATTGCTAACAGCGTACCTATAAACAGGATTCCATCGTAAATCCTGGGCGACGCCCAATGTTACGTCAATGAGAAACACATCAAAATCAGACGGAATATCGTTTTGTCCTTCAAAATATAGATACACATTATATTTGTCATCTTCCGCCGCGACATTCATATCCCAGAATTCACCGTCTTTTTTAATTGACCGGATGTCTTTCGTATATGTATCTCCATTTTTAGCCCAATTGCTATGGTCCATCATGAGAGAGATACCCCCTGGCAGCATGGGCGGTTCAAAAGCATCCATTTCATCATAGTCATCCTTCGCAGTTGCCAACACTCCGATTGTATTTAGTTCGTCAACCCCTAATCCATTTCTGGCTTTAATATCGACCAGCCACTCATTTTCCATCAAAACAATCTCTTGATCTAATTGTTTCGCCATACCGCCATTGCTTTTTCTCGGCTTGATATAAATGTTATTTGCTGAGGCGGCCGATTTATAAATATAGCCCTTCCAGGGTTCAATTTCGGTGGGGTTCAACCAGTTGCTGTCATACGTGTAGAGATTGTCATCACCAGCTAAGTTTGTGGAATCATTGATGTATACATTCGTTAGAGGTATACTAAAATCATACGGGTTCCCAAACATAATCCAATCACCGGATACGAGCGTAATCGGGAAGTCAACATCTGAGGTGACTGTTCTGGTTTGCCCAGTATTAATATTCAATGCAGGGTCTTTCACAATAAGGAAATAGCCTGCGCCGGGTTGGAGGGTTGAAATATTCGCAAATTCAGACCATGCACCGCTTCCACTATATTCAAATAACCGCCATTTGGTATCGTCATACTCGCCCAGATCATCCACCAGAATATTAGTGGGTGTACTATTGGCAGCTTGTCCTGGGAAGGACAAGAGTTGATAACTGGTAACAGCAGAACCATTTGGAATTCCAGTCGGCCAACGATCTGCGCTAGAAAGACCTGGCTCGGTGATAGTTATGGAAGTGGAATAATACCCTTGAGAGGGTTTATAAATCTCATTCCCTGCAGCATCTCTGGAATAGAGATAGTACTCCATACCGGAAGAGGTAACAAAACTACTGGCGATCTGATAGGTATTTAGAGTTGACATATCCACCGGGCCCTGCCACTGAACTTCACCGCCTTTTCGGTAATACAGTTCGGCTATATCAATTCCGGATGTATTATCGCTAAATGCGGCTGTTATGGTTACGGTTGTATTTTCCGTTCCTTCCAATACGGGGTTGTGTGAAATAGTAGGACTGGTGAAATCCACATTAAACGTCTGTGGATTACTGGAGGTCGTTTCGTTCCCGGCGCTATCAAAGGCCACGACGCTCCAACTATAAGTACCCTCAGAAAATTCACCGGGAACCTGATGGGCTGTGGAATCTGGATCAATAGAATATATATCGGATGTATTGATAACCAGATCATAGTGTTCTAAACCGGCTGTAGCATCTGAGGACGCATTCCACTGAAATCGAAATTTGGATTGACTATACCAGTCATTCATAGGATACATAAGGGTAAAATCATTCGGGGCTGTATTATCCCATTTCGCTTCAATTGACTGTGCATTAATGCTATTTTCATTCCCGAGATTATCCTCCAGCCATACATCAATTAATGAAACAGCATTGTTCGGTAATGCTATATTTTCCAAACTTTGTATTCCAGGTACAGCCACATAGGTTTCGCTGCCTCCATCAATCGTGTAATGAGCGCCTGCAATTCCAGAGTTCTCGGATGGGTTTGTCCAAGATATTGTGAAATCATTTACACTCGTCCACCCATTCGGATTAATTGCGATATCCAGGACAGCCTCGGGTGCGGTCACTTCAAAGAAATGATATTGGTTAGATTGGGTTGAAATACCATTAGAAGTAAGCTGTACTACAAAATCAAAACTCCATGTGATATCAGATTTTACTTGCAATGTTATGGAAGCAGCTCCGTCTTGGGTAACATTGTCAGAACGAATAATATTAACCCAATCAACAACGTTCGATGGTATTAATTCCCATGTGATCGGTGTACCATTTGCAACATCATTTCCAAATTGGTCAATAACGTTACCGCTAATTTCTCGTTCTTCTGTCTGATTAACGGTTGTATCGGATTGTTCAATAATCCAAACTGAATCCGGAGCACCCGCCACCACTTTAAAATAGCCGCTTTGGGCAATCGTTCCATTGTCTTCAACCGTAACAGAATTCAAATCATTCAACGTGGTGGTAGTATAAAATGTATTGCTTATCCGTCCCCATAGGTCAGAATCGTATGTAAAATTATTATCTAACGTTCCAGCAGCAGCAGCCCAGCTAATGGTAGGATTTGTCTGATAATGACCTATAATGTTATATACTTGAGCCCTAACAGTTACACCGCCACCCATTATCGAACTGGTGTCTGGGCTGACTGGAATTATATCATCAGCTAAGGGATACAATACAACTATATTACCCGTAGTATACCCACTTTGATCATGAAAATAACTTCCTGCGTCGGCAAAAGTATTATCGGGGTCAAGCCAGTTTTCAGTTGTATCCATATCAATGGCTGGTGCAGAACTTAATAATGTAAAATCACCGGTGTTGTAATTCGCAAATTGATCCGTGCTATTTACAAATGATCCTGTATTAATAATTGTACCTGTCCCTGAAGCGCTGCCTTCCAAAATTGAATAATTCAAGGCAACCGTACCGTCATTGACAATCAGAGAAGTACTGTTTTCATTTCCAGCAATGGTAATATGCTCAATGGTGGCGTTTCCATTAATGGTCAAAGGTATAAAATCTGATCCTACCCCCTCGATAACCATATATGAATAAACATCATTTACTGCTCGCCCGGCAGATAAGATATTGATAATGACCCCACCATATGAAGAATCAGGATCTGTGCTTTTAAATGATATGGGATTCATGGAAGTGCCGCTAATACCAAGCACACCTTCGACCGTCAGAGTCGCTCCCGGTTCAAAATATACTGTCCCACCAGCATCAATATTCATGGTGTCGCTACTTGTCACTATTAAATCCCCCGTAAGAACGGCAGATTCTTCACTGGTTATTTCTACATTACCCGATGTTGTACCACTATAAAAATCTCGCAAACGGGGAAAAGCTCCCATATCCACGACGGTACTGTCACTATCATAAATCGATTCGGGGTTTCCCGCGTCAATGCATGGACTTTGAATTCCAATTCTATAATTGCCAAGTGCCGCATCAATAAATAATGGATTATCACTAATATTGCCAGAACCGGTATAGCTTCCTTGTATGGCTGAATACGTGATAGTGGGAGAGCCGAGGATAGACGAACCATTGTTCCAAATAATTGAATTTGTTACTGAAACATTGCCGCTCGAATTATCCTCAATACCAATAAAATTGCCGTATATCGTCATATTATATAGTGCTGCCGCTGCAGTATTATTAACGGATATGCCACTGGAATTCGAGTGAGTAATTAACAGATTATACAAGGTTGCTGTTGCGTTATTATTGATTTGTAAAATATCGTTGTTGCCGATTCCATTTGTTAAATGCAAATCATATAGTCCCGGGGAACCACCGGTAATTTTATAGTATCCATCAATAGTTACATCGTCAGGAATTCCACTATGTCCAACAATCGTAATATCCTTACCCCAGTTATTTAATAACTCATGATAATTTCCCGGTAAAATTCTTATCTCATCATTAAAAATAGCTCGGTTTAATGCATATTGAATTGTTTTATGAGGCTGGATATCTGTTCCCATATTGGCAGTAACAGAATCCGAACCGGTGGTGGACACATACCAATAATGTTTGGTATAAGTACCTGAAGAATCGAGTGTATTTTCATAGGCGCCCATATCGGGTATGCTATCCGAGCGAGCAAAGCCTTCTATATCATAGAGAACGCCGGCGCTTCCATTTGCTTTACCAATTACCGGTGACCAGTCTTTGAGATGGAAATCACCGTTCAATCCATCCACGAAACCAGGACGACCATTATAATTGCCAATTCCGGCATTTCCACCCATCACATCGGAAAAAGCGACAGAAACGCTATTATCTAATGGGCTGTTATACCAAATAATGGAATTGGAAATATTCAGTTCTCCGCTGAAGCTGATAAGATCATTTCCTCTATTCCCCACAGCTGTGGTAAAATCAATCGTCACATCGCCACCGCTTGCAGCAATGGCTCCTGATTCTGCTGCACGGTTTGCAGTAAAGACACAGTTAATAAAGCGTGTGTGGGAATTGGAGGCATATACAGCTCCACCTGAGCCGTTGGGGGCAGAATTATTTTCAAAAATTACATTTTCAAATACAGGATCTGCATTTAAAATAAACACTCCACCGCCATTTTCTGGAGTTGAACCATTCATGATGGTTATACCTTTGATCAAAACAGAATCTGACTCGCTGCTATCGAATACAAAAGCGCGTCCCTGATTTTCACAATCAATTATCGTACTGGCGGAACCGACAGCTGAACGAATGATCCGTGCAACTCCGTTCATACTTAATTCTCTATTTCCTAAACCGCTGTATATACCAGGAGCCAATTCAATCGTATCCTTAAAGGAAGATTGATTTAATGATTCCTTGATTGTCCTCAATGCATTGGCAGGAGACGAACCATCGTTATTATCATTTCCACTATTATCTACATAATATACTGAACGGCGTGGTTCAGCGTTCCGGTGCTCAATAGGTCCAATATCCGGTAATGTACTATCCGGTTGAGGTCGTGCATTGCCCAGGAAATCCGTTGTTGGTACATCCCTATCCTCATCACTGAAATAATCATAATAGGATTCAAGACCAAGCCCAATGGCTCCGGAATATTCCGAAAGTGAAAAATTTCCCGTATCAGACCCAATTATCTCCGGATCAAATGAATAGTTATCACCCAGGTTCATCACCGGGGATCCTTCCTGTAATATGCAGTTTTCCACCGAGGAGGCATAATCAATATCGCGGCTGTTAGATCCATTCTCCATGTTATCCCAAAATATAGTGTTGACTATTCCTATGTCAGGATTGGAACCATTGCCGATGGCTGCGGGTCCATTTCCGGATTCATTTTCCAGAAACAGGGAGTGAATTACTTGCAATTTGGATTCAGATAGGTCGACGTAAATAGCCCCTCCCTGTGCCTGTGCTGTATTTTGGTAAAATATACAATTTGACACATTACAATTTGCATTATCAATAGACAGGGCACCTCCTTGAGAGAAATTATTACTGGAATTTTCCTGGAATAAAGTACGCCTTATCTTGACTGAACTGGCTCCGGATACGAAAACAGCCCCCCCACGGAAATCGGTACTGTTATTGTAGAATATACAATCCTTGATTTTAAGCTCGCTGTTGTTATTAATATTTACAGCTCCTGATTCACTATTCTGAATAGTAATACCAATTAATTTCGACTTAAATGTTTCCCCACTAATGACTTCCAGAAAAGAGTTACCGTCCAGCTCAACCACTGTAGTATCCGGGCCATACATACTCATAAGAACCAAATTTTTCACACCATTCTGAACAATGTCATTATTGTATTGAAAATCAAGATCGCGATTTTTTGAACCTGTATATGTCCCCGGCATAAGCATGATGGTATCGCCGTCCACGGCAGTCTCAATGGCATCCCGGATGTATCTCAATGGATCATTCAGGCTGCCTTCACCGCTGACCGAACCGTTGTCAGTATCCACAACCCAAACAGGTCCCTGGAAAAATGGTGTTGCTTTTACCTGGAGAGAAGGAGAGCTTTCAAAACCACCTGTGTCTAAAGCGGTTACGTAAAACCAATAATTTTCTCCATTGGTTAAGCTGCCTATGGTTGTACGCGTTGTAAACCGTCCGGAAACAGTATCGTCTACGGTAAATGTAATTGAATCATCGCTGACATAAGCAACATATCGATCCACATTCTGATCTGGCGAAAAGTCCCAGTCCAAAAGAACAGCTTGATGGAGTGGCGTTGCCACTAAATTCTGTACCGGGGCCGGGAAGGGCGTGATGGCCAGGTTATGTTCATAAGCTCCCATATCGGGGTTAGAGCCGGATGGAACTGGACGGGTATTCCCTGCCAGATCAACGGTTGGTGCAAAAATAGGATCTCCATTTGTATTTTCACTTTCCGTTTCACCGGCGCCTATGGCGGGGCTGCGATCACTGAGGACATACGTTAAATCAACAAATTCCGGGTTTGCTTCAAATACACCATCTTCGTAATTATCAACATCGCCACCTTGTATGATTGAATATGACACAAAATGATTCACATCCAGCCAATCATCAATTTGCAGTTGTTTCTGTAGCGGTGTATTTCCAGAAACAATGCTGTTAAAAAGGTTAAATTTAGTCCCTGAGTCACCGGAACCGTAAGTCACGTATATACCCGCACCGTTTTCAAACTGATATTGATCAATATTATTATTATCTACAATTGTAGAATTAATGATCGTTGCTTTTCCTCCCCGTACGGTGATACCAGCGCCTCGAGAAGGGGAAGATGATCCTGCTGTAGCAGTGTTGCGAGCTATTACAGAGTTGATAGCAGTCAATTTATTATTGTCATTCCAACCTATATAAATACCGGCACCATAAGCATCCGCGGAAATCGCCGTTAATGAATTATCCAGTATTTTAGTTCTTATAACAGTAATACGGCTGTCATCTTTTCCCTGGATTGTTCCACCTTCTCCTGAACCACTGGATATGGAAACATGATTATTTTCAATCACGCAGTCTACAAACCGGACATCGCCAGCGCTCACACGGATGACGGGGGCCTCCTCAGGATTGGTTTCCGTACCATTTTCCTTGATGATACAATTTTTAAATATTACTCCGGATGTTGTTGTTATCTGTTGGTTTAAGCTATAATCCCAATAAGATTGTCCTTCCACCCTGACTGCGTTTCCCCATCCATCACTTTCACCACCACCTGTTATTGTAAAACCAATAATATGCAATGTGGTATCCGTTTTATCGACAATTTCAAATAATCGTTTACTACCCTCACCATCTAAGATAGTTGTTGCTGCGCCATCCCTGGATTTGAGAACGATATTTTTCGGTTGACCATCATTGCTATCTCCATTATTGTAAACAAAAACCAAATTCTGATCATCTGATCTGTCATAGGTACCAGGTAAAACAATAACAGTGTCTTTTAATCCATCTGTCCTTGAAAGAGGATCTACCGCATCTATAGCATCTTGGATTTCTCTAAATGGTAATGAAGGGGAACCGTCCTTGCCAGAACCGGATGTTTGAGTTTCATCCACATACCAAAGGGGACCTACCCATTTTGGTACACCTGAAACTTCATTGGATTTCGAAGACTCATATCCATCCAGGTCCTTGGCGGCTACAGCAAAATAATAAGTAATACCATTATCTAATCCAGTGGCAGTGTATGAGGGAGTTCCCGATATACTGTCTAAGAGGGTTGTTGCGGTTGCTGTGCCGTAATAAATCATATATTGAGAGATATCATCTTCCGTATTGGCTGTCCAGCTCAATGTGACGGAGGAATCGCCCACTGCTTCCATAACGAGATTTTGAGGTTTTGAAGGATAGGGCGTTGTTGAAAGACTGTTTTCAAAGGCACCTAAATCCGGATTAGAACCAGAAGGCTTTGGGCGGCTATCATTGTTGTAGTCGAAGGCAGGAGCTGTAACTCCCTCGTATTGATCAATACCTGCACCGATGGCTAAACTTGCAGTGGATAGTGTATAATCTCCATTTCCAATAAATCCTGGGTCTGCATCCATTAAATAGGTTTCATTCAATCCCGTTTCACTAAAAAATTCAATAATTGAATAATCGATTAAAGCATTTGTGCTGCCAAACGGGCCGGCATTATTGGATAAATTTACTCTGGCATCATCTACATAAGTTCCGGTTGCATTGTCGGTAATAATTGAATTAAAGATGATGACCGGATTATCCGATGGATTATCCCTGCAAATTCCTGCGCCGCCCCAGTCTCCATAAATTGTATTGGGCGATATTTCATTATCAGCTATAGTGCTATTAATCAATCGCAGTCCTTGATCAACGCCATTATATTGTGCCGGTCCAGATCCATATTGATACAAATCACTAGAAAAATAAATGGCTCCACCGTAGGTCCTTGAGTCAGAAAAATTGGACTGGGCATTATTTCCTGTTACCAGACAGTTAATCAGATCTACCCGGGGATAACGACTGTAAATCCCGCCACCATATACATAGGATCCTTCCACCGTATTATCACTGATTGAACAGTTGATAAACTTAATTGGAGGTCCTTGTGCAAACCAGGAATCAATATAGACCCCGCCTCCATTTGCCCAAGATGAGCTTTGGTATGGATTACTGTCAATTGAATTAGAATCAATGCGTGTATTTTCAAAATAGGGGACAGCACCGTAGCCAATAAAAAGCGCACCACCGAAAAAGTTTTTCCCATTATTATTACTTGAATTGGTTATCGTAGAACTGTTCTCTGCAATGATACAATTCAAAAACTGTGAACGGTAGATTGTTGTATCAGCGCCAAAGTTGAAATTATCGGCTCCGCCGATACGAATCGGCGCATAGATATTCATGTCATCAGCCGAGGCAGGAGCAACAGTTAAATTGCGGAATTCACAACCATCAAAGACCGGTTCTGCCTGAAATATCCAGATGACACTTAATAAATCCTGACTGGAGGCTCTGGAATCAATGAATTTACAATTTTCAAAACTTGGCGCCCATTCGTCAATACTTTTGTCAGGCCCATTGATCACAATTAATGGTTTGGAATTGTCTCCATTTTGGAATGTGAACCCAATAAATTTTGTAGAGTTAGTATATCCATTGTAGGACCCTCCAAATTCCTTATCCAATCGCAAGGCTGACCGGTTACCGCTCGCGCCACCCGCGTCAATAATCGTTGTGGCTGGACCATCCACCGACTCGAGAATAAGTTGTTTTCCTATCAAGTCCACAACCGGTTCATTATTCAGACCTGTGTAAGTACCCGGATTAACCAAAACCCGCACCCCATCAATTACATTGGATGCATTGATTGCTTCCTGAATGGATCCATATGGTTTGGTATCAGACCCATCCGGTGTATAACCTGCCCCTGCCGAATCGACATCCACGTAAATGGTAGTACCCAAGAATTGAGGTGTGACTGATATTTCAGAAGAGAAAGCGCTTTCATATCCTGAAGAATCGATCGCAGTCATACGAAAATAGTAAATTTGACTGTTACTGAGACCCGTTATTGTATCCGTCACTGTTGTCCTGCCGGTCACATCTTTCTGTTTAACGGTAGGGCCGGAAGTGGTGCCATAATATATTCCGTATTTTTCTACATCCGTTTCGCTATGAGCGGTCCACGTCAGAATTACTTGTCCATCACCCGGGGTAGCAGCAAGGTCCGTTGGAGCATCTGGCACTGGTGATTCTCCTAATGAATTTTCAATAGCTCCTATATCCGGATTGGACCCAGATGGGTTGGGGCGCACATTTCCCAAGAAATCAGTACTGAGAATATGGTTATATCCAGGGTAGGTGCTTTGGCTTCCCGATGCTCCGGCTCCCAATAGTCCACTGCGAACATCTAAAGAGAATATATTGTTGAGGTCATCTGTAAAATGAGGATCCTCGCTCAAATTGCTTTCACCGCTAAAAGCCTCCTGTGCATCTGAATAATGCATGGTGATATTAAAAAAGTTATCTCCTGCAAACATTTGATCACCGGAATTGATTGTGGACGATGCGGTGTTTCCCCAGATGATTGAATTTAGAAAATATATTGCGCTTGCATTATCATTTATCCATAAAGCACCTCCACGGCTCTCATCGGGGAAATCAGTATTTTCAGCATTATTCTTCAATAAATCGCTATGGACAAAATATACATTCGCTCCGTTATCAATGGCTCCACCGCCGCCGCGACTCCAATAATTTGAAACTCCTGTTCTGGTTAGTTCATTATTAAAAATAATCGTATTGATAAAATAGACATTTGTATTCTGCCCGGTAATATAAAATCCACCGCCAAACATATCATTTTGAGGCCCATTGGCTGTTCCCACATTTCCACGAATAACGGAATTTTTTATTGTAACGGACTCAGTACTGCCATTGCTTATATAAACCCCTACACCATTAACATCGCCGGAAAAATTCCCGGATGTCATTGGCGCTGAATTGCCCTTGATGACTGTTCCATCAATCGTAGCGCTCGTATTTTCAATAAAAATACCTGCTCCAACGGCAGCTTTATTCCCTGGACCAATAACACAATCAATAATATTAACAGAACCTGCATTGAAGAGAATCATGGCTCCGCCGTATCCATTTTGAGAAAGGGCGTTAACAATCTTCAAGCCTTTTATGGTCATGGCTGAATAAGGAAATAAATCGAGGTCAAAGGCGCTATGCCTGTTATCAGCACTGGCACCCACATCTATCGTGACAGAATCCGCGCCGCCTACACCCATAATAAAGAGATCTTTTTGGGGATTCAAATCATAGTTACCCACACCGGAATATGACCCTGGTTTGATTTTTATTGTATCCCCGGATACAGCTTTATCAATCGCCTGCTGTATAGTCAAAAACGGTGATGTTAAACGCCCATCTCCGGTAGTATTGCTCCCATTTTCAGCAACCCAAAAAGTCGGACCGGTATAATCCGGCGTGGCGTTTACCGTATCAGAATAGGCGCTGGTAGTGCCATCCTGTCCTTTATATTTTATTGCAAAATAATACATTGTTCCATTGGTGAGGCCGGTAATCGTTTTTGTGACAGTGGTTCCATCTGAAGTACTGTCTGCAAGAAATGTCGCTGTTGAGGCGTCTCGTTGATAGATATACGTCTTTGCAACACCACTGCCGCTTGGAGCATCCCAACTAAGTGTAACCTGTTGCGGTGCTGCTGCGATAGAAAGGTTAGAGGGTGTTTCTACACTTGGTACAGCGGATACCGGTGTCGTCATGGCGCTGGAATCTCCGTCTATTTGAATGCTTCTGATCCCATAATAATAGGTGGTGCCGTTCACTAGCCCGGTATCAGAATAATTTGAAGCAGTCGATGCTGCAGTACCAATTGCCGTCAGGTTAATTGATGTCGTTCCTCTATAGATTTTGTAATTGGCTATGCTATCTGATATGGAGGCGGTCCAACTCAAATCGACTTGCTGATAAGAAGGAATCGCTGTTATGTTTGAAGGTGAAAGCACCTTTGGTACGGTATAAGTCAATTGCAAATAAGCAACTTTATCATCCGGTGCGCTACCCATATTTGTTGTAAAAGGATAATTCCCTGCATTGGAATCGCTCCAGCCCCTGCGGCCTCGGTCGGAGTTAGACCCGGTGTGGCGCAGATAGACCCCGCCTCCAGATGCATAATTTGTATTATCATGGCTGAATTCCACTACCAGATTATCCAGACCGTTCCATAAAATGGGTGTGATGGGGAATCTGACCCAGGCCCCTGTGGGGAAGTCTGCAGTATAATGGTAGGTAGGACCATAAACGACGCTTGTGGTTAAAAAAGAATCGGAAAGAGCTGCCTCGTTGGTCCAGGCTGTGGCGATTCGAAAGGAAGAAAGATCCATCCCCGGTGTTTGTGCGGGATAAATGTCGATTGCTGTAATGGTAGCTCCGGGACTAAGTCCTGCATTGTCCAAGTCGGCGGCGTGATAAAGAGATTGATGTTTTACGTCGTGGTAGTACGTGTTCAAAGCATAGCCCTGATCTTGACTTCCGGTTGATGTAGTAGTGGCTCCCACCAAAAGCTCCACAGTAACTTTTGCAGTTGGCGTTACACTTACCTCATTGGAATAGCCGCTCCCCTGTCCGGCGCTGTCAACAGCTGTCACCTGGTAATAATAGGTGGTGTCGTTAATGACACTATGATCCGTATAAAAGGTGTCCGGCGGCGAGGCGGCCATTACACTGTCTAATAGGATCAGACTGGTAGATCCCCATCGACGGTAAATGCGATATTTTGCAAGATCAGAGTCCGGTATTTTATTCCAAGACAGAGTCACAGATTCATTTGAACCGGCAGCAGTAAGGTTCGTCGGTGTACCGGGACTTGGATCCCAACCGCCAGCGTCATATAATGTTTGAATTTCTGTAGAAGTTATCGCCCGATCGTAGATACGGAATTCATCAATACTACCGTAAAACCACTCACTATTAAAACCCGCACCTATAGCAGGTTGATCGGTTATAGATACCTGGCCCGTCCAAGCTCTTTCAAAATCCAGCTCTCCATCTATGTATCCTTTTACAGTGGTGCCATCATAAGTCAAACTAAGTTGATACCACTCGTTTGGGTTTACGTGATGAGATCCATCACCATCGCTAAAACTTCCATTACTTGTGCTAAAATGATACCGTAGTATATCATCTCCAGCGGCAACGGATGCCCCCACTTGGACAAACCCGGTAATGGTACCAAATACCCATCGCCAAGTATTCGTGTTTGTATATTTAAACCAGGTTTCAACTGTGAGATCGGAAAGATTATTCATACTATTGGGTATTGTTACATAATCAGTATTTCCATCAAAATAATACGCCTTTCCCCAATCACCGAAACGATCGTATGTTTGGGTTGCGCCGTACTTGGTGCCGTCATTCCCCTCGCCGCTTCCGTCCAAAACGTTTCCATAAAAATTATACAGGGCAACCAGTCCGTCCGGCACAATGGTGGGCATAACGTGGACGGTGTCCGATTGATCGCTTACCTGTCCGGCGCTGTCTACGGCAGTAACGTAATAATAATATAGGGTATCGTTATCCACCACATTGTCAACATAAAATGTATCCGGTGAAGACGCGGCTACCACACTATCCAACAGATTGAGGTTCCACTGGGTCTTGCCCCGGTAAATGCGGTATTTGGCTAAGTTATTATCTCTCACTGGATCCCATCCAAGTGTCAGTTGGTCATTCCCGGGTGTAGCGTAAAAATTTTGGGGTGTGGTCGGAGCTGGGTCCCAGCCGCCGACTTCAAATAAAGTCTGGATTTCTGATGTGGTTAAAGCGCGATCGTAAATACGGATGTCATCAATGACACCATCAAAATAGTTGCTGCCTCCCGCATATGACCCTACAAAAATTGATGAAGAATTTGTGCTTATATTTCCAGACGTTTGGTATTGTCCATCCAAAATACCATTTACATATAAACTAATCGACTGATTATTATAAGTAGCTGTAATGTGATACCAAGTATTGGCAGATAATACAGTTGTTCCATAAAAATTCCCCAAATTTCCAAAATGCGTATACAACAATTGGTTTTGCGATGATATTTCTATATCAAAATCTATATTATTACCAGATCTCTTCTCAATTATAGTTCCACCAACAACATCTAGGTTAATCCATAAATCTATTGTCAGGCTGTTGGTTATTAATCCGTTATTAAAACTATTAAAAAGTAAATAATCACTCACACCGTCAAAATTATAGGCTTTCCCCCAGTTATTGAAACGGTTGTAAGTTTGGTTTGCACCGTAGTTCGTTCCGTCATTCTCTTCACCACTGCCGTCTATCATATTCCCACTAAAATTATATAATGCTACCAGTCCATCCGGCACAATGGTGGGCATGACGTGGACAGTGTCGGAGTTGCTGCTCTCTTGCCCCGCGCTGTCAACGGCTGTAATGTAATAATAATATAAGGTGTCGTTATCCACTGCATTATCTGTATAGGCTGTGTTCGGCGACGATGAAACCAATACGCTGTCTAATATATTAATATTCCATTGAGAATTACCGCGGTAAACACGGTATTTAGATAAATCTGAATCACCCACCGGGGTCCAATTGAGTGTAAGCTGGTCATCTTTGGGCGTTAATGTAAAATTCGTTGGTGTGGAGGGTGTTGGATTAGTCGCCGAAGGGCTGGCGCTTACCTCACTGGAATAGCCGCTTTCATTCCTGTTAGTATCCACAGCAGTAATCCGGTAGTAATAAGTAGTTCCATTGGTCAGGCCTGTAATTGTTTTTGTTGTATCACCAATACTTGTTGTGGAATCCACCTTCGCAGTCGGGTTGGTGGAAGTGCCTCCATAAACAATATACTTGTCAAAGTCGGTTTCTGTATTCTTATTCCAAGTCATAGCAATTTGTTGGTCTCCTGCACTAAGTACAAGATTTTGAGGAGCTGCTGGTGGCAGAGTGTCCATACCTGTTCCGCTTAAAGTGACTAATTTTAATGTGTCGCCAAATTCCGAATCATTACTAAATACCCTTAATGTATCCGGATAGGAAGTGATTGCTATGGGAGTAAAAGAAACCGTTACTGATAAACTATCCCCGGGATTTATATTTCCAGATGTAGGATTGACCGAATAAGTTGATAGACCCTTTGTTATATTGCTGACTGTAAGAGTATCGTTACCAATATTCTTTACATAATAGGTCCAATTCGAGGTAGTGTTAATTTGAACATTTCCAAAATTGTGGAAAGATGAAGTTAAAAATATTTCTTTTGATAGAGGCATTTCGCTCACATCACTGGAAAATCCGCTCTCATTCCCTAATGTATCCACACCAGTAATACGATAGTAATAAGTAGTCCCACTGGTTAAACCAGTCATTGTTTTTGTTGTATCACTAATGTTTGTTGTGGAGTCCACCTTCGCAGTCGGGTTGGTGGAAGTGCCGCCATAAATGATATACTTGGCAAAGTCGGTTTCCGTGTTCTTATTCCACTTCAGGGTAATCAGGGAATCCCCGGGAGAAGCGGTGAGACCCGTGGGAATAGCCGGGGGAACATTATCAAAGGGAACTGCATTTACTTCACTTGAATAATCACTCAAATTCCCGGATGTATCTACCGCTTTAATACGATAGTAATATGTAGTACCATTGGTTAGACCGGTAATTGTTTTTGTTGTATCGCTGATGCTCAACGTTGAATCCACTTTTTCCCAGGGATAAGACCATATGCCGCCGTATATATAATATTTTGATACAATACTCTCTGTATTTTTATCCCACCTTAGCGTCACTTGAGTGTTCCCGGGAGTGGCAGTGAGGCCCGTAGGAGCGGCAATCAGTGAGCTTCCGGTCGCCTGGCTGGAATATCCGCTTTCATGTCCGGCGCCGTCAATAGCTGAAATTTTGTAATAGTACGTTGTTCCAAAAGTAACATTTGTGTCAGTATAAGAACTGCTGGTTGATGAAGAGTCAATTTTATTACTGGCTGATGGTGTAAAACCGCTGGTGGTACTACGGAAAATATAGTATTTAACTACATCATAATCAGTGCTTGCAGTCCAATATAGGTAAATCTGTCCTGATTGACCGGTTGCTGTTAGATTTGTAGGCGATGATGGTACGGTAACATCAAGTGAATTATAGTAACTTGAAATTTCGGATGCTGATAAAGCTCTATTGTAGATTTTAAGTTCATCAATATCAGTATCGATTGCTGTGTCACAAATAATGATATCATTTGAATTTGTTTTCGCCGGATCTGTCGTACTTGAAGAACTAATCAGTTTACTGTCAAGATAGTAAGCATGCCCGGTTGACGTTTTTGTATAAGCAACATGGTGCCAAGCATTGTGTGTTAATTGATTGGAATTGCTGACTTGTTTCCAATAACCGGTAACATTGCTTCGGTAACCGGCAATAACCGGTCCAAAATTATATTGATTCCACAATTGCCGAAATACATAAAAATTATACGTTGTACTGGAACCCTTTTTAACCAGAGTTTGCGCAGCACTTTGATTACTTCGCTGGCGAAACCAAAAATGAACTGTAAATGAATCCGGCATATTAAAACTGCTATTATGCGGGATGGAAATTTTATCAGAAGTACCTGCTATATTGGCGTATCCACCCGATATTCCCCCAGTGGCAGGAAAAGTAACACTTCCTGTCGTTATTCCATTATACCCACTTCCGCTGGCATCATTTGCATTACCATTAAAAGGGAAATATACAAGTTGACCAACAGCGCTTGTTGAGGTTTCTGTTGCAAGTAATAAGGTCGGTAATATTATTATAGATAAATAAGTTGTTAACCTTTTAGTCATAATATATCCTGTTTCAAATTTGTTTATTAAGGCAGTGCCGGCGGTTCAGGCAACACAGCCGGAGCCTGTTCTAAATTCAAATAATAGTAAGCACCGCCCCCGGCTGCTGCAAGACCCAGTGTGGTCCAAAGCAGCCAACTGCTTCCACCTTTTTTGGCAGGTTGAACCGCCGCGGCCACTACTTCCGGTTGCTTCTTTTTTGCTAATATGTGTTCGGGGGGTGTCAGTCCCAAAATTTCCCACGCAAGGATTTCAATTTCGGTGATCAGTCCGTCAATTTCTCCTTTATAGGATTTGCTGACCGTTTTAATGGTCGCACCCGATTCCACTGAAAACATTTTGGCATCAATAGTATATGTGTTCCCAAGCTTGCCAAAAGCTCCGGAAATCATGTTTTGCACACCAAGCATGGCTCCCACTTCTGCGGCACATTCATCTGATGTACATCCTGATTGCTGAAATCCCTGTTCTTCTAGAATTTCAGACATCTGGCCTCGTTCTACCAAAATTACTGCATTGGTATTGGCCAACTCAGAGGAAAGCCTGTCCGTTAGTGTCGCTGATTCTAATTGGGAAATACCCCTGCCTTCAAAATCCAAAACAGCCACTGTGTATTTGCCGGAAGCAAGTTCTGCTGAGGTTTCTTCATTGATTGTCGGGTTCCCCTGTGCCAGTAACCATACCGGTAAGAGTACTCCCAAAAGAACAATGATTGTTTTTAGTTTGGTTAGCATCATAGTGCGCTCCAATTTATCAAATGATTATTAAATGTTTCCGTGCTCTGGAACACATGTATTACTCCTGCTCTGCCAGTAATTCATCGATTAGCGCAGACAATTCGCCTTCTAAATCCTCATCCTCATGAAATCCCTGCCTTGCTGAGCGAATGATTTGAAATTTATCAATGACAAATAATCTGGGCAATGTTTTTGCTCCGTACCTTTCTTTTGCTACCCCCCGTGTATCATATAAAATAGGAATGGTGATTCCTTTTTCACCTAGAAAAGGACCTGCTTTGGGAGAATCCTCAAAACCGTTATTATTCCGAGTCGCTTCTGTAATATCCACCAGGAAAAATTTGATAGGTTTATCTTTATACTTCTGATATACGTTTTCCAAATGAGGTAATTCTTTCATGCATGGTTTGCACCAGGTGGCAAAGAAACTTAATACTACAGGATACCGGTTCGGTTGGGACATGAATTTGCGTAATTTCTTATCGCGTTCTACCGTCCAGTTTTTTAGAAACTCGAATTTCCCCGGCGCATACATCAACGCCCACGACGGCGCTAAATCACCCGGTTTTAACCCGGGGTCCGTAGTGGTATCATGAGGAACAACGGCGACTTCACCTGTATCCTGCGCAAGACCCATACTACCTGTCATAATTATTATTGTAATCAATTTAACGAAAATGTTCACAGTTATCCTTTCTCTAATCATATTTTTTTATTCCGTAGAAATTATCAGTCCAAAACAAACAGAACCCTGCAATCCTTAAGAATTCCATTGGAGCTGTTGGCAGATTGAATTTTCATTACATCTGCATTTGCAACTATTACATCTGCTCCGTTTGTACCGCTGGCAGAAACACCTTTAATGACCAGGGGATTGCCCTTGATTCGGTCATCTGCCTGTGCCCTGTCTAATCCTTTGGCATAACCGACCACACCGTTTTGAATAGCATATTCCCTTGTATAATTCCCTGGACCGTAAACGACTCCGCCATTCTGATCCAGAATTCTCGGAGACATCGCCGGACGGATACCAAGACCCCGGGTATCAATAATTAATCCGGTAATGGCTGATGTGGTGGGAGCAGTTAATTCCCCAGTTGGCGGAACCGCTCCGGGGATAGATGGAGGTAAAAATCCTGTTGGCGGTGTGATGACATCCGATATCCCGCTCATGGGGACTTCATACGTCACCTCAATAGAAGTATCGCTTAAATATTTGGGCTCCCCCACTTGTACGGCGCCACGAATTGCTCCTTGCACTCGCGATTTGATTACATCATCAAACATGGCATTGCTCATGGTTGTTTCACTGGTCACAACCACACCGTTTACAATTTCAATAAGTTGACGCAACGCATCCTGTTTTGCGATTCTCAAAGCAGCTCGACGGGCCTGTCCCGCATTAATTACATTTTCAGGAATAAATCCAATACCAGTCGCCTGGATCGTTCTATTAGAATAGTTAATAGAACCCCTCTCGAACTGTTCACCCACAAACGATGTTTGTCCTGCAACAATACTTAAAATGAATATGATTGATAATACCTGTTTCATAGCGAACCTCTTAGTTATTGCACAATTTCTGCTGTAATACGATTTCCGGATAATCCTGTCACCTTAAAATCTAATCCATCCGGAGATGTTCTGCTTAATCCCATAGCTAAGGCTTGTGCTTTTCCTTCAAATTCAACCTCAAATTCAGCCACGCCATCATTTAAACTTTTTGCGTAGGCATTCCTAACTCCGGATACGGTTTGGGCTTTTAAAAAGGATTCAAATGTCATATAAGACATGAAATCAGCATTTTTTAAGACGATATATACTTTGATAAAATTCGATTGTTGAGTACTCCATTTTAAGATTAGCTGCCGGATAATATCATTCCCCAATTTACCCACTGCTTCCTGGGTGGCATTTACTCCGGCTGTGGAGGCTGATATATGAGGTTTTTTACCGTGAGCATTGGGTACAACTGCTAAAATCTCTCCTGTATCAGCGCGTACAATTTTACCACTGATATCTGCTTGTCCGGAAACCATATTATATATTTTACCTCCGGATGAAATTTTCGCAGAACCAATAACGATTACTTCTGCTCCGAGCATACTTGCTATTTTTGCTGCAGCTGATACATCCCCGGCTAATGCCTGATTATAATCTGCTTGTCCTTTTAGAGCAGATACAAGTTGACGATCCACCACATCAAACCCTTTATCGTAAAACATACTCAATAATTTTGTTTCAGCAAAATCTGTGGGGATGTCGTCAATTAGATTGTCTTCCCGAATCATAAAAATAATCCTCGGACGGTTCATAGAATTCAGAAGAGTTTGAAGAGCGGCCTCATCCTGCATAACCTGATCGAGCATTTGGGTAACTTCTGCATTCAGAGTTACCTCCCAAAGACCATCGGGTCCTTGTTTTTCAGATACAATTTCGAATGTTTTAACAAACCCCTGAGCTTTGGAGTAAATATTATCACTCAATGATGTTGCAGTCACAACGGTTTCTGACGAAATAAATGCCCCAAGCCCTACTTCAACTGCGTCCCGTTTTGCCTGTTCTATAGCTGCGTCTTTCGTTTGTCCGTACCCCGTTCCTTGAGCTGTTTGACTTTGCGGCCAAAGGATAGAAATAGAAACCAAAAAAACAAGACCTATTGCCTTTATGCGTAGATTAGACTTCATCCTCTAATTATCCCCTATGTTGAATGTTCAGTGAAATTATCTAAACATACTATCTATATGCAAATTAAACATCAATAAATGTGATTTAAATCAATCTTTGTTAATCACTATCTTTTTTTTTAAATAAATTTCTTCATATATTCCACCAAGTTGTACGAACGATAAGGGTAAAACCATGAAAAATATACTATATTTTGCATTGGCACTAATCATTTTTGCCGGATGCAGTCAAAAACCGCAAAGTGACGTTGATACGCCTGAATACCATTTCAAGGCGGGGATGCGGGCAGTTGAATCCGGTAATTATACTGCCGCCATAACCTCATTCCAACGATCTGTTGATCTTGATAAAAAATTTGCAATTGGTTATTGCGGGCTGGGATTAGCCCATGCCTATCTGGGACATATCAACGAGGCAAAAAGCAATGTGAATAAAGGTGTTGGTAAGGGCGGTAAGGATCCTGATGTTTTGGCTTTGGGCGCCAGGGTGTGGATTACACTTCGGGGACATGAAAAATATTGGTTTAAGCGGTCTACCAAAATATTGGATAAAGCGCTGAAAAAGAAGAAAAACCACGAGGCGTCCTTATATTATTACGGTGTTGCCCATTTATATAATTATGAATTTGATAGCGCCGGATCCTATTTCCAAAAAGTTGTGTCCAGAAAAGGGGAGTACGCAGGAAAGGCGGATGACAAATGGACATTGGCGCAAAAAATTGTTCGGGCAATGCCGGGAACATCTGTTGGGAAAAAAGTAGCACTGCATGAAAAAATTACTCGAGCTGATCTTGCTGTGTTATTTGCAGAAGAATTAAAAATCAGTGAATTATTTGCCAGAATGCCTCAGCAAAATGCGGGATTTCAGACCCCGGGACAATATAACGCTGCCGGTAGTTCAGCAGGCAATCCAATGGACAGCAAGGGACATTGGGCAGAAACATGGATTAATGAAATGACCAAATACAGTGTATTGGAAGTCAGCCCTGATAGAAAATTTCACCCCGATGATGTGATTACTCGAGCTGAATATGCCATGGCCGTCCAGCGGTTGCTGGTGGTTGCCACTCGAGACGCCGGATTAGAAACTCGCTATTTCGGAGAAAATCCGTCCCGGTTTAGCGATGTGCCCAGCAGCCATTACGCCTATAATGCAATGGCTCTTTGTTCCGAAAGAGGAATCATGCAAACGGATTTGCTTACAGGAAACTTCAACCCATCCGGAACAGTCACCGGAGCAGATGCTCTGCTGATAATACGGGCGATACAAAATTCTTTGCGAATGACATTTTAAATTCATCATCATAGCTAATAGGAGTCTACTCCGAAAACCGTGTTTTTGTTTAACCAACGTTGCGGTGTGCAGACAAGAATGTCTATCGTACGGTTGAAAAGATGAAATTGAATCGGATTCGACC
>JBHHTW010000099.1:0-1773 GCA_046861385.1 Fidelibacterota bacterium
CCGCTGGACTTGAGTCAAAAACGCCGTTAGGCGGATTTGACTTAAGAACGTGTAACAATCAAGCCCGCAAAACACATAATTTTCTCATGAATAATAGTGAAATAATCATTTACAAATCAGAGGATCGGATAGATTTTCAAATAGATGTGCGGATCGAAGATGAAACCGTTTGGTTGTCACAGGCACAGATGGTTGAACTTTTTGACGCAACTAAACAAAATATCAGTTTACACATTAATAATATTTTCAGGGAAGGTGAACTTAACCGTAATTCAGTTGTCAAGGAATACTTGACTACTGCAAAAGATGGGAAAAAATACAATACTAAATTATATAACCTTGATGTAATTATTTCAGTGGGATACCGCGTGAAATCCAAAAGAGGTACTCAATTCCGTATATGGGCGAATAAAGTACTCAAAGATTATTTGCTCAAAGGTTATCCTGCAAATAATCGTATTGATAGGGTGGAAAGGGATGTTCATTTGTTAAACAAAAGAGTTGATGTAATTGATTTTCAATTACAAACGAATCTTCCACCAGCTGAAGGCATTTTCTACGACGGACAAATATTTGATGCCTATACATTCGTATCAGATATAATTAAATCAGCAAAAAACTGCATTATTCTCATTGACAATTATATTGATGAGAGCGTATTAATGATTCTATCGAAAAGACGTTCCAAAGTAAGTGCAACCATTTACACAAAAAGCATTTCTAATCGATTACAATTAGACCTGAAAAAACATCATGAACAATATCCACCTATAGAGGTAAGAACATTCGATAAATCCCATGATCGTTTTTTGATTTTAGATGAAACTAAAGTTTATCATTTCGGAGCATCGCTCAAAGATTTGGGTAAAAAATGGTTCGCTTTTTCAAAAATCAAACTAAATGCACCGGAGATAATCGAAAAACTAAATTCTTAAATACTTGAACACCCCTTCTAACAATTCACTATTCCAACATTTTATTTTCTCCATTTTTACTTTTTTTACCAATAACCAGCTACCATTCACCAATGATCAGTCCCCAGTAACTGTTAACCATTTTACTATTTTTCATCAGGATACGACTCTACCAGCTACCAATAACCAGTTACCATTTATCCATCGTAATAGAGTATCGGTAGACCGTTAACCATTTTTCACCCAGTAGCCAACATTAAACATCTAACATCAAACATCGAACATCGCGATGCCTGCATCGCCGTCATCGGCCTCGGCTACGTTGGTCTGCCTTTGGCAATCCGTTTTTCCGAAGAAGGTTTCCAGACTGTCGGCTTTGACATTGATGATGAAAAGATCCAAAAGCTCAATGCCGGTGAAACTTATATCAAGCACATTCCGGAAGAAAAGATAGCCGCCGCTGTTAAGTCGGGTTTTAAGGCTACAAGTAATTTCGGCAAAATTTCTGATGTGGATGCTATTATCATCTGCGTTCCCACACCATTGGGAGAACACAACGAACCTGATTTAAGCTATATTAAAAGTACATTGGAAGCAATAAAACCCTATTTAAAAGAAAACCAGCTCCTAGTATTGGAAAGCACTACCTACCCCGGCACCACCGAGGAGGAAATCGTTCCATCCATTGAAGGTACACAGGACAATCCACCAGGTACTAATAACCAGTCACGTTTCACTATAGGTGAAACGTTCTATGTCGGTTATTCTCCTGAACGTGAGGACCCAGGAAACAAGGATTTTTCAACCAAAACCATCCCGAAAGTGGTCAGTGGCTTTACTCAAAATTGCCTTGAATTGA
>JBHHTW010000008.1:0-72876 GCA_046861385.1 Fidelibacterota bacterium
CTATGTAGTGTTTTTAGTCTTTTTTATCAATGAGTGACCAATCAGCTTCGAAACTGTGTATAGGTCTATCAAACCAGATTGAAGTAGAATGCTGCCAAATGTTTTTCTCAATGAATGCAAGTTTGCTACTTCAACTTTAGCCAATTTATAGGAGTTATCATCATTCTATACTCTTAATCCCGCGCAGTTCCAAAAATACCTACGGCAGTAGACAGGGAAAAAGCAGTTATTAGATCGATGTGAGTCGTTCAATATTGTACTACACTCCTTTTGAACAAGGGCCCGATTTAGAAGAACTTGAAATCAAGAAGGAAGTTGACAAGCTTCATATTAAACATCCATATGGGGTCACGAAATCTTCGTGATTAAGGGGTACAGAATAAACCGTAAGCGGGTTCAAAGGCTCATGTATAAAAGAAAAACACTAATTCAAAATTAGCAAAATACTCTCGCCAAACTACAAAGCGAAATACCATAAAAATCCGATGCGAAGTCAACGGGGATTAATAACCGAACATAGCCTCCTATATTTGATGAATATTTAAATTGATTCAATGGTTGATAAAAATAAATATCTGATAAGAAAAAAAAGCCTCAAAAAATCCTACGACTTCTTGAGGCTTTTAATGCTATTATCCTACCCTAATATGATGAACCCATTTTAGGACAAGATATACTATTATACTTCTATTAGAAGGAGTAGCTCGCCATAGCTCCTATGCTGGCAAAACCAGTAATGGAGCTACCATCTGAACCGCCAGCAAAAGCGACTACTGCTCTAACGTACGGTTTGACAACTAATGGCATATTGGGTACATTATAATCAAATGATGCACCACCAGTAGCACCTATTCCCCCAAGCCAACCTGCACCAGCAAATACTGACACAGGACCCTGAGGAAGATTATAAACTGCTGCATTAGCATACGCATACGCAGCTGTTAATCCATTCATCGATCCAATTCCTGCATTGAAACCAACATCAAATGGTCCGACAGGCATACCATATGGTGTTCCAACTGTGATTGCGAATACAGGCTCAGTGCCTAAATCATCAAAAGTTTCACCAGATAAAATAGGATAGCCTACATCTAAACCAATCGTATACCCGCCCAATGCGGTCTGCGCATTCACCGTTGGTACCACCATTAATGCGAATAGAAGCAATATCGAAACGCGTTTCATGTGTTCCTCCATTATTTTGTATTTGTTAGACTTGTTATGTTGCATGCAGGCCCATCTTACGGTAAGAATTGATGACAAGTCAATTGTTTTTTCCGACTTCAATTACAAAGTTTTATAGATATCTGCAATCATAATGAAACTCATGAAAATATCATTAGGAAGCTTGGAAAATCGATTTTGAGTAGAATTTTGTATTATAATGCATTATTTCTTTCCCTTAAATCCACTAAGAACCGCTTCCGGTGTAATGGGTAATGCTCTGATTCGAACCCCACAGGCATTGTAAATCGCATTTGCCACTGCCGGTGCTGGGCCGTTAATAGGGATTTCCGCCACCGCTTTGGCGCCGAAGGGACCCGTCGGTTCGTTTGTGTGAACAAACTCAGCAATAATTTCCGGCATATCAATGGACGTATATATATGATAATCCTCAAAATTTTTATTAATGACCCTTCCTTTTTTATCAAAAACCATGAATTCTGATAAGGTCATTCCCAAAGATTGAGGGATGGCCCCTTCAGCTTGGCCTTCGGACATTTGTGGATTAATAACCTGTCCGGAATCGGTGACGGATACAATTTTATTTACGTTCACAAATCCCGTTTCAATATCCACTGTCACACCGGCAAAGGTGGCATTATAGGGGGGTGGACTTTCATAGCTGATCTTTGATGCTGTAGCCTGTATTTGTTTCTGGTGGTCTGTATAAAAAGATTTTGTACAAATGTCCGTATAGGATATTGATTTTCCGTCAGGCGAAACAACGCTATTCTCTTTGATGATTGCTTTTGTCACACCCAATATCTTTTTCCCCTGTTCCAGAATTTGTTTTAATATTTCTTCTGCTGCTTTTTTAACAGCGCCGCCGGAAATATAGGTAGTACTGGATGCATATGCTCCGGTATCAAAAGGTGTTGTATCCGTATCCGATGACAGAACTATTATTTTATCCACAGAAACGTGCAATACCTCCGCTGCAATTTGAGCCAGAGCTGTATCAGAACCGGTCCCCAGATCGGTGGCGCCCACGTTTAAATTAAAGCTGCCATCCTCATTCATTTTCATGTAAACCGATCCCATATCGATCCCGGCAATCCCCGAAGCCTGGGCAACAGTTGCCAAACCCACTCCTCGTCGAAATATGCCTGTTTTTTCATCGTTCCGGATCGTTTCCCATTCAATCAGTTTTTTTCCTCTGTCGATGCAAGCCTCTATGCCAGTTGTATTTAATATAACAGGAAATCCTTCTCTTCCTTCCCCCAGGACTTTGGCAATGGGAACTTCTTCTCCCTCATGAAAATAATTCTGTTTTCGAAGTGCAATGGGATCCACATTCAATGATTCAGCGATTTCATCCATGAATGATTCCAGAGCAAAGAATCCTTGGGGAGCTCCATAACCACGGTAGGCGCCGGCGGGCGGTAGATTGGTATAAACAGAATTGGCTCTAATTCTGATATTGGGAGATCGATACAATGCAAGTGCTTTGCTGGCGGTTACAGACATGACTGTTAATGAATGGGGGCCGTATCCTCCGGAGTTCTGAAGGATGTTCATGTCAATAGCATGAATTTTTAATTCTTTTGTGAGTCCGATTTTCAGTGTGACGTATTGGGGATGTCGGGACCTGGCCGCATAAAATTCTTCCTCACGGGTATATTCCAGCCGACAGGGCATTCCCGTTCTCATTGTCACCGCAGCACATATTTCTTCATTTAGAATTTCCTGTTTCCCCCCAAAACCGCCTCCAATCCTCGGTTTAATCACTCTAATTTTTCTCACTGGAATATCCAATACTTCGCCCACGATTCGCCTGACATGATATGGCACCTGCGTGGCTGTTCGGATAATGAGTCGGTCATTTTCATCTAACCAAGTCAGTGTTATGTGCGGCTCAATATGCGCCTGCTGGGCGTAGGGTGTAAAATAAGACCCCTCAAATACGTGGGCAGAATCTTTTAATCCTTCATCAAGGTTACCGATTTCTTCATGAATATTAGCAGCAATGTTTCTTTTTGCATTATGGAGAAAACTGAAACCATCTTTGTCCGGATGAAGAATAATTTTGTTATCGATAGATTCTCTTGGGTCAAAAATGGCTGGTAATTCTTCATAGTCTACCCGAATCATTTTTAAACCTTTTTCAACGATCTCCAATGAATCCCCGGCGACCACTGCCACCCGGTCGCCCACAAATCGCATGGTGTCGTCAAAAATCCGGGTATCTCTCGGAGATGGCTCTGGATAACCCTGCCCTGCCGTTGTATAATAATGAACCGGAAAATCTTCGTGGCTTAAAACAGCTTGAATACCATCCATGGCCATGGTGGCACTTTTATCAATGGATTTTATCTTGGCATGGGCAAAAGGACTGTGGAGAATTTTAGCATAAAGAAACCCCTTTTTTGGAATATCATCTGCAAAAACGGGTTTACCTTTTGCAAGTCCAAGACCATCAACTCTTCGTGTCTTCTGTCCGACAATCTTCATCTCGTATCACCGTTTTTTGAGGCTAAATAATTGATAGCAGCCTTTACCGGTTTAACATAACCAGTACATCTGCAATAAACACCTGCCAGCACATCTTTTATATCGTCTGTCGATGGAGATTCATTTTCACGAGCCAAAGATTCAACGGCTAAAATCATTCCCGGAGTGCAATACCCGCATTGGATCGCTCCTTCTTCGATAAATGCGTCCTGCAAAGGGTGAACATCCTGACCGGTTGCAAATGATTCTACCGTTTCTACGTTTTTACCGTTAATAGTATGAATGAGCATCAGTGATGCGTTCATGATTTTCCCGTCAACCAAAACAGAATCAGCACCTGTCTCACCTTTATCTGAACCGTACTTTACACTGAAAAACCCCTGGTCCCGCAAATAATCCAACAATGTGGTTCCCGGTCGTAAATCGACGGATACCATTTTTCCATTTAACTGAAAGGTAGTCATAATGCGTCACCTACTCTTTTCACTGCTGTGTTGATTAACGATTCTTTATAATTCAGTGAACCAAAATGATCCATGATAAATTGACTCACAG
Organism: Fidelibacterota bacterium; assembly: GCA_046861385.1. Lineage (GTDB taxonomy): Bacteria > Fidelibacterota > Marinisomatia > Marinisomatales > TCS55 > JADFRD01. The sequence continues at coordinate 4,231 of JBHHTW010000008.1, forward strand.
CTTCTTTGGCTATATTGGATGCGGACATATTTGTCCAATCATCGGCCATGACGTTAAACGTTTGAATTGTATTGGCTGTACCGCCGATAGCAAATTCAAATTGTCCATTTCTACGGATTCCTCCAACAATGACAATGGCAGATGCAGACGGAATGGGAGAAAATCGTTGCAATTCGATACCATTAATTTTATTCGGATAGTAAGCAATCTGTGTTACAATCCCATTCCCATCCCAATCTCTGATGGGTATTATTGATTCTGAATCGGTATGAACTGTGAGTTCAGCATTCACTGCATGCAGGAAAACCATGATGTCGGAATTGGGCCTGTTTTGTCCCGCTTCTCCACCAAATGTTCGTTGGTTTCTGATATTTTTGGATGGACAAGAAGATTTCACCCCGTCAAGTAAACGACAATTTGGATTAATTGGTTTAACTGTGTCGAAGAACGTTTGTAAGGACGCCCCTGCCAATATCCTTACCTCCTCATGGCTAGCAGTGACACCGTGACCAATCAAACCGTTGATATCAATCAATGTATGGATTGAAGGGTTCTTTTCAGCCACCAAGTAACTTCCGCCTGCAAATAAGGAAGCACTTTCATTTTGTTGTAATGAGAAGGCCCCTGCCAAGGTCTCCGGTGTAATGATAGATTTAATCGAGTACCACATAATTCTTAACTATTTTGAAGAAAATCTATCCCCGTTTTTTGTTGTGCTTTTTGAAGCATTTCCGCTGCAATTTTATTATGATGCTGGATTAATATATTTTCATCAATATTTGTTTTCCCTTCATCGATTTGGACTGAACCGTTGATGATTAGCACATCCACCGGTGCAGTTCGAACAGAAAATACAAGAGATGCAATTGGGTCTGACAAACCACCTGCATATTCCAGTCTGTCCATGGAAAATAGAGCAATATCTGCCTGTTTTCCTACCGAAAGTTCTCCGATATCATTCCGCCCCAATACAGAAGCGCCACCCCGTGTTGCCATCCATAATACATCTCGAGCTGTGAGCCAGAACGATTCTTCCCGCAACCGCGACATCATCATCGCATTCCGGACTTCCATAAGCATATTTCCCGCATCATTGGAGGCCGATCCGTCCACCCCAATACTGACATTGATTCCAGCGGACAACATTTCCTTAACCCTGGCAATGCCGCTGCCCAACCTCATATTGGACGTTGGACAATGACTGCTTCCAGCGCCTGTCTCAGCCATCCGGTTGATTTCATCATTATTCAAATGAATAGCGTGTGCGTACCAGGCATTGGAATTCATCCACCCCAATTGACCAACATATTCCGCCGGTCTTTTACCAAATAGATCTAAACAGAATGTCTCTTCATCCAGCGTTTCTGCCAGATGAGTATGCATTTGTAGATTATTGGCCAAGGCAAATTCCGCAGTGGATTTCATGAGTTGCGGCGTTACGGAAAAAGGGGAACATGGCGCAAGGGATATTCGTACCATGGCTCCATCCGATTCGTCGTGGTATCTGGCCAGTAATCTCTCAATATCCAGCTGAATCTCTTCTTCCGTTTGTACTGTATCATCCGGTGGCAGGCCTCCATTGGATTTGCCCAGGGACATGGACCCACGTGTCGGCTGAAACCGAATGCCCAATTCTCTGGCGCTTTCTATTTCTACATCAATCAACTCACCACTGGTTTGTTCAGGAAATAAATACAGATGGTCTGAACTGGTGGTTGTCCCTGATTTCATCAACTCCAGTAATCCGGTTTTTGCACTGATACCAACTGCTTCTTCTGTCAATTCCCGCCATACTTCGTAATGATTGGTTAGCCATCGGAACAAAGACTGGTTCTGCATCAAAGGAATATTCCTCGTGAGCGTTTGATAAAGATGGTGATGTGTATTGATAAATCCCGGAAGTACTACCATATTAGAAGCATCAATCATCCTATCAGTTTCGATGTCCAAATCATCTTGACCTATCGAAGCAATTTTATCGTCTTCGATTAAAATATGCCCACCGTTGAACTCCTCCTTTGAATCGTTCATTGTTGCCACAGCCAATGGATTTTGGATCAGGATTCGGCTCATTTATATATTTCGCTTATTGTCGCTTTTCACAACTATTTCTTCACTAGGATTAAATTCAAACACATTATCATAGGTCAACAGTTTCAATGGAATATTCGGGTATTTATTCTTAAAAAATTTGTATTTGTATTGTTTAAATAAATTATCAGAAAATTTGACTTCATATGCCCGTTTTTCCTGGATGATAAAATCTACTTCCTGTTTTTTCTGTGTGCGCCAGTATTTGATATCCCAGTCAATATCATAAGAATCCGAAAACAATCGAAATACGTAATTCTCCAAAAGAGCGCCCCTATCATGGCGTAGTAAAATCGGGTCAAAATTCCCGGCAAAGAAATTCCTTAATCCCAAATCTTGAAAATATCCTTTTTTCATTTTCCGCAATTCTGTTACGGCGCTCTTATAAAATGGTTTAATAAGTGCAATGTGAAAAGATTTTTGCATAACATAAAGATAAAATTCAACAGTTTTGTTTTGAATTTGTAGTGTTTTACCTATCGAATTTGGATTAAGTAATTGACCTGTTTGTCCTGCAATAATTTTTAGTATGTTTAAATATATTTCCGGATATTGAATTGAGGCTTCATTAATATCCTTTTTCACATAAGACGTTGCCAGTTCTTTCAACAAGGTTTTTTTCCTTTTTAATGAAGAAGAAGTCACAACTTTAGGATAACCACCATAAAGCAGATACTCAGCGAAAAGTGCTTTTAAATCATTCAGATAAACCTTGGGTAAATAATCAGAATGGACATATTCCATAATATTTTCATAATTCCTGAAGTAGAGGAATTCGCTGAACCCCATTGTGGATAAATTAAATATCTGTTTTCTTCCTGCCAGAGAGTCTTTGAATTTTTTATCAATATAAAAGCTTGAAGACCCACTGACGATTAGTTTTAATTGCGGTGCGTACTCATCATACAGGAGTTTTAAAAAATTCGATGGATCTCGTAAATATTGCACTTCATCAATAAAAACAAAAGTGGTTTTTTCAGAATCAGATAATGGAATAAACTGGAACAGATTTTTTGGATGTTCATTGAAAGCATTTAAATACATTATATCTTCTAAGGAAAAAAATGTAGTTGTTTCACCCTGTTTTCTTAAATGACCGTCAATTTGCTTCAGAAGCGTTGTTTTTCCAGTTTGACGTGCACCGATTAATAGCGTTATTTCTTTTTCTTTCGAATGCTCAATAAGTTTGTTCAAAAGTCGTCTTGGCCTCATCATGACGATAAACTACTATATTATTCTTATTATATGCAATAACAATACTATATTATTCCAATATATAATAGTAATGACTACCATATTATTCCATTTATAGAGATAGTCAGTAGAAAATTATTCTACTTTTGAATAGTAATAACTGAGCCAATGATTATCCCTCATATTGAAAGATGGGTGTTTTTTTCAGATTCTCAAACAAAATGATCATTTCAACAGCCTTGGATAATTTCACTTCATGTTCACCATTCAGGAACTTGACAAATTGAATATCCAAATTGACTTTATTCATTGTTACTTCCACAGTATGGTTGATAAATCTAAACACAGTTTCCTCGTTTCTTAACACCGATGTTTTTTCCATAGATTTAAACACCAATTCATCTCCATTCAGCCAATAGCCATGTGTTTCTGCGTCGAAACTTTCTTTTGTTAAATAAAACCTGGGTTTTGTTTTATATGGATCACCCGATGTGGGACAAAATGTGGTGCAATTTCCACATTCATTGCAAAAGTCACCAATATTGATTATTTGGGGTTCTTGAGATAAATCAAAGGTTCCAGTCAAATAAACTTCATAACCATTTTCGGTTTTTCGCACCGAATAAACCGGATAACTTTTCTGTCTGGCCATGTAAGACAAATTGGACAGGTTGGGACACACGCCCACACAAATGTCGCAGACATCATCGCAGAAAAGGCATCGTTCAGCTTCCTTCATGGCTTCGTTTTTTGTTAAAGTTCGCGTCACGAGATTAAAGTTAATCCGCTCATCGGGCGCTAAGTGCGGCGTAGTCAGTCCAAATTCTCTGAAAGCCAGTCTTTTCTGATATTCAAATTTTTCTAATCTTAACGGATTACTATCCCCTTCGACATTGTGCTTAGTTCCTTCGGATTGAATAATATTCAGTGCGGCTCTGCGTCCGTCACCAACGGCATTAATCACTGATGAAGCACCACGGACTGCATCGCCACCGGCAAACACTTTTGGAAGTTTCGTTTCGTTGGTTTCCAGATTGACTATCAAATCGTCCCGCGTGAGAAAATCAAAGGCAATGTCCTGTCCGATGGCAGGAATTATTGTATCAAATTCCATATCAAATTCTGATTTTTCAATTTTGACGGGACGGGCGCGACGGCTTTCGTCAGCTTCTCCTAATTCCATTTTTGAACAGGTCATAACAACGCTTCCATTTCCATTGCTTAAAATGGTTTCAGGCGCTGTCAATTCTTCCAAACGGATACCCTCACCTAACGCAGCGACAATTTCTTCAATATCTGCGGGCATTTCGTTCATAGTTCGTCGATAAACAATCGTGACTTCCGCCCCCAGCCTTCGCGACGCCCGGGCCGCATCCATGGCTGTATTTCCACCGCCAATGACGGCCACTCGATTACCAATTGAATTCGTTTCTCCACGACGAACTTTCGATAAAAAGGTTAGCGGTTCTACAACGTTTGGTAGTTCTTCTCCATCAATATTTAATTTCTTATTCTTTTGAGCACCCGGGCTTATATATATATAATCAAATTCTTTTTGAAACATGTCAAAAAGGTTTTTATCTACCATGGAATTATAATGAATATTTACGCCCTTGGATTCAACAAGGTCTATGTCATTTTGAATGCTCTCGCCGGTAAGTCTGAACACAGGAATGGCATCAGATACCATACCGCCTGAAAACGGTTTTGCTTCATGGATGTGTACTTCAAAACCCTCTAATGCTAAAAAGTAGGCACAAGATAATCCGGATGGACCGGCGCCTATAATCGCGGCTTTTATTCCATTTGATGGTTTTGGTGGTAAACTTAAGACTTGACCATTTTCCGTAGCAAAACGCTTGATTTCCCGAATCAGCAATGTACTATCCAAATTACTGCGGGTGCATTTCATTTGACAAAGATGGTCGCAGACAGAACCCGTAACGCCGGGAAGTGGATTGGTACGAATAATTGTTTTGTAAGCTTGATTAATATCGCCTGCAGCAACATGGTGCATATATTCAGGGATTTCTTGGTCTGTGGCACAATTTTCAATGCAAGGAGCCTTTATACAATCAAAGGCTGTCAATTCCCGGTCTGTTTTGATGGACTCAAAATGTTTATTCTCTTTGTGGTACGCTGGATTGCTTAATACAGATTCTGCATAACGATTAAGATTATTTAAACCCGATTGTTTTAAATCAGAACCTCCATCATTTTTTAAGATATATTCATCAATAGAAGCGGCATTTACTTCTGAAAATCGCCTGTTTATTTCACTCAAATATTGGGTAAACCGTGTATAGCCACCAGGCTTTAGAATATCGGTACAAACTGTGATGGGTTTAATATTGGCGGCTAAAACATCCGGTACATTGAAGGCATCCGTCCCTGCAGAAAACGAAATGTCAAGAATCCCATTAAATTCATTTTGTAGTTTAGCCGCCAAATTGATGCTGATGGGATGCAAAGCACGACCGCTCAAATACATCATGTTTTCTTTTTCGGAGAAAATGGATCTATGGTTTTCCACTTCCAACGTATTGGTAAGTTTTAGACCAAAAGCAACCCCCCGCTTACCTGCTTTTATCTGAAGATTATTAATCAAATTCAATGCGTCGGGATATTTTAAATCGTGGTCAAATGCTTCATCAGGTACGACCACATTCTTGTACCCTAAATGCTCATTTAATATTTTCCGTAGACGATCCGTCCCAAGTAATGTCGGATTTAACTTTATAGTAGTATTGTACCCTCTTTCTTCAATGAGATACGTCCCGATTGCTTCAATTTCATGGGGTGGACAACCGTGCATAGTCGACAAGGTGAGATTATCGGAAAGGGTTGCGGGGATATTCAGATTTTTTACATTGGGGTAAATATCTGAAATCTGTTCTAATCGTATGCCCAATTCCGGTTGGCTGTTTTCCATCAAATCCAGAAACTGCTGAACATTCGCATTTTTAATTCCAGCCAAATCGTAACCGGCACTCATATTGAAAATGCCGCCTAAATCTATGTTCACTCCCCAATCAAATTTATCCTTTAATATGTGGATAATGATCCAAGCATTTAAATATTCAGAGAAAGATTGATGAAGCCGTAATTCCTGGGACCATTCACAATTATAACCTTCGTCCTGCATGTCAATACAGGGTTTTGATACTTCAAGTTTATCCAGTGTTTGAATCGTTTTCAATTCAATGTACCTTGCACCCATAAGCCAAGATAGTACGATATTTTGCGACATTTGAGTGTGGGGTCCTGCTGCTACACCGATAGGCGTTTCCATCAGTTGTCCGTACCGATTCATTCTAAAAACATCGCTTTGCGCCGGCTGAAAGAATAAGTCTGTTGTAACTCCAAAGATGCTTCCGTGTTTTTCTTCTTCAAGAATCCATTTTAGCAAATGCCGGAGTTTTATGGGATACAGTTTATCAGACACGTATATTTTCCATAGTGTATTTCAAAACATTTTTCAGCACCATTCTCCGATATTCAGCAGTAGCTCTTATATCGTCAATAGGAGAAATATCTTCATCTATTAGCTGAATTGCTTTTTCTAAAGAAACACCGTTTATTATTGCATCAGTAAAAGATTTAAAATAAACAATGGTCGAGGCTACCGCACCGGCTGCAATATTTAGAGAGGTAAATGCTTGATTTATGTTCAAATTATATACAATTGCAAAATTGACAACCGCAATAGCCATAGATCGGCGTAAACCTAATTTATAAAATAGAGATTTTTCACCTTTTCGTGGCAAATGAATTTCTGATACAATTTCTCCTGCTTCCAAAACAGTTTTTCCGGGACCTAAAATAAAATCTGATATAGGTAAGAGCCGTATACCGTTTGGTCCTTTCATCTGAATCTTTGCTTGATGTGCATACAATCCGGGCAACAGGTCTCCTGCAGGCGATGCATTACAAATATTACCCCCAATAGTGGCCCGGTTCCGGATTTGAATACCGGCAAATTGCCTTGCAGCTTCGGATAATGAACTATATTCATTGTTAATCAATGATGAATTCTTTATGTCGTGAATGGTTGTTAATGCTCCAATGATAATTTCATCCTCATTTTCCCGGATTCCCCCAAAATCACCCATTTTCTTAATATCAACGAGGACATCTGGCATTAACTCTTTATCAAGTTCCCAACTCGGCATTAAATCAGTTCCGCCTGCAAATACACCGCACTCAAGGTGTGAATGATCCAACAAGATCTGTTTGAATTCCTTAAAAGATGACGGTGTTTTATAAATCATATCTTTGTGCCTGCTACTTCTATGGCATCAACTATTTTTTGGTATCCCGTACAGCGGCAGATATTCCCCGATAAATCCTCACGGATGGTTCGTCTATCAGGAGAGTCATGGTCTTTAATTATCTGCTCACCAGATAATATCATTCCAGGAATGCAATAACCACATTGGACTGAATGATGATCTACAAACGTTTGTTGTATTTTATTTAGCGTTTTACCATTAGACAATCCTTCAATTGTCATCAATTCAGATCCATTGGCTTCAACAGCAAGAATAAGGCAGGAATTAACTGTTTTCCCATCAAATACTATTGTGCACGCTCCACATTCTCCCTCTCCGCAAACCTCCTTGGCTCCTGTAAGATTCAAATTATTTCGGAGAAAGTCCAATAATTTAAGACCGGCGGGGACTTCAGCATGAATTCTGTTCCCATTTACTATCACAGAAATTGGGTAAAGTGAATCAGTCATTTATCTGATTCCACGTTTCATTAAAGGAATCCAAATTAGGTGAAATAGGCATTGGAACCTTAATCATCTGCTGGGCAGCATCTATATCTTTAAGTCCTGTACCGGTAATCAATACGGTAGCAGTCTCATCAAAATTGATTTTGCTATCATTTGCTGATTTTATCAGTCCGGCCAAGGCTGCGGCGGCTGCCGGTTCTGCAAATAACCCTGTCGTTTTCGACAGATGATGTTGTGCACTTAATATTTCTGCATCGGTTACTTTAAGACCATAGCCCTGACTTTCTTTTACAGCTCGGATGGCTTTCTGTCCATCCCTGGGCTTATTAACAGATATGCTGTCGGCAATTGTATCAGAACTCACAGGAATAATCGTACTACTTTCCAATGCATCCACAATTGCTGAAGATCCTTCAGCCTGAATGGCAACAAGTTTTGGCATTCTTTCTATCCAACCCAGTTGTTGCAAATCGTGGAATCCCTTGTAAACACCTCCGATGATACATCCGTCACCAACCGGTACGAATACTTGATCTGGAATTTTCCAATTCAATTGTTCGGTTATTTCCAATGCCACTGTTTTCTTCCCTTCCGACATAATGGGATTCGTTCCCGTGCTTCTGGAATACCAGCCTGTTGTTTTCACAATTTCCTCTGATAAATCGAAGGCGTCATCGTAGCTGCCACTCACTGGAAAAAATTTGGCTCCATATTGTAAAACCTGAGTCAATTTAGCTGGTGGAGCAGAAGACGGTGCAATAATGATGGCATTCATTTGATGGTACGCTGATAAACAAGCCAGAGAAGCAGCCGCATTTCCGGTTGATGCAACCACCATTGACTCAAATTCTAACTCTTTGGCATGTTGAACGCCAACTTCTGTGGCCCGGTCTTTCAAGGAACCGGAAGGATTTCTGGTATCATCTTTTAGCCATAGGTCTTTAATACCTAATTCTCTTGCTAATCGGGTTTGGTTTACCAATGGCGTTGCTCCAACCAAAATAGATGTATTGTTCGGACAATGGTTTACGGGTAAAATGGGAAGATATCTCCAGATAGAACGATCACAATTTTCCAATAACTGTTTGGTAGACCAACCCTTTTTGATTTGGTCATAATCATAGACAGCATCCAAATTGGAATTACATTTTTCACATGTGTAGAGGAAAGGATCAGCTAATGAAAATTCATCACAGGAAATACAACGATATCCAATATGGAAAGATTGTGTCATTCGTATTTTTTTAGTAAACCTGTTTTTTCATTGAATTCCGTTATTTTCTCGTCCCATGTATTTACTTGACTGTATGAGTTTGTCCAGTAATTGTCATCATACCATTGGGCATCCAGCTCTTCAACGGTTTTTCCTTGTTGTTCAATCCACGTAAAATATTTCAGGTTATGCATCCGCTTTTTATCAAGGTAGGAAAGCTCCATCACCCCTTCTGAATCCAGTCCCATGAGTCGGGCTTCAAAATCTACAGCTGCTCTTTGAGTCGAATATTCACCATACTTTTCACGTTCTTCAACTAATCGTGAGCCATACATTTCCATAGAGTCCGTGCCCACCGTAAAGACCATGTCATTTTCATTAAATTCATAATATTTTGCCATTTTTATTGCACCTGCCAGGTTCGCAATTCCGGAAATACCAAGGAGATGAAGCTGGTCAACGATATTAGAGGACACACCTTGTTCCTTTAGAAAGTCCATACCTATTGATTCATTAAATAACTGCATGAGACGAATGGAGATTTCATCATCGATACCGATAATCATATCCATATTTTTCATATTATGAATCCAGGGTACGTGTTTATCGCCAATCCCTTCAATACGGTGCGTGCCATAACCATTATACAAAAGTGTTGGACATTGAAGCGCCTCTCCTGCGGCGATTTTCATGGCTGGGAATTTTTCGCGCAAAAAATCCCCGGCGCCCAACGTGCCGGCCGATCCTTGGGTTAAGAACAATCCACTGAAACGCGAAGTATCCATTTTTTCTTGCATAAAGACTTCCTTCATCGCTGAGCCGGTAATGGCATAATGCCACAATGGATTGGCAATTTCTTCAAACTGATTTAACACAACTAAATCGTCTCCGCGCTCCTTCTTCAATGCTTTTGTTTTGTCGTAAATCTCCTTTACGTTGCTTTCACTTCCGGGAGTCCGGTGCACTTCAGATCCAATCTCTTCCAGCCAGTCAAAACGCTCTTGACTCATTTCTTCAGGCAAAACGGACACAGACGGACAACCGAGCAATGCAGAATTAAATGATCCGCCTCTGCAGTAATTCCCTGTGGAAGGCCATAAGGCTTTCTGCCGGGTTGGATCAAACTTGCCAGTAATTAATCGTTGTACCAACGGACCAAATGTTGCTCCGACCTTGTGAGTTCCAGTTGGGAAATATTTTCCGAGCAATACAAAAATCCGAGCCTTTACCCCGGAGAGTTCTTTTGGAATTTCCAAATAATTCACGTTTCCAAATCCCCCGCCTGTCTCCGCTGGTTCATTTTTCCAGGTAATTCGAAATAAATTTCTCGGATTGACATCCCAAAGTCCGATACTGGATAATTCCGATTTAATTTTTTCAGGAATTTTTTCCGGGTATCGCATTTGTTCATACGTCGGTATCAGGATATTTCTTTCCCGGCAAAGGCGAATAGCATTTTCTAATATTTTTTCTTTTGTTGTCATATTGAATCCTTTTATTCTTACAATTGATCAGAAACGATTTCTGTACCTGCCTTACCTCCCAGGGCATCCATCATCTTTTCTACAGATGAAATAATGGACCGCTGTCCCCCATTTTCTATAAATGCAATGCAGGCTTCTACTTTCGGTGCCATACTGCCGGATGGAAACTGACCCTCTTTCAGGTATTTTTTTGCTTCCGAAATGCTGATTTTTCCCAGGGGAATTTGTTGGGGAGTTCCAAAATTCAGGTATACCTGATCAATATCCGTCAGCACAAGAAAAATGTCTCCATGGACAATTTCGGCCAACCGTTGCCCTGCTTTATCCTTGTCTACCACTGCTTCAATACCGGATAATTCGCCACTTTCCCCTCGAATAACCGGAATGCCTCCTCCTCCGGATGTAATGACAATGACTCGATTATCTAGGAGAACTTTGATTGCTTCCGCTTCCACCAGGTTTACCGGATCTGGAGAGGGAACAACGCGACGCCAGCTTTTTTCAATGCCGGGACTCACTTCTTTTACCACATACCCTTTGTTTTGCTGCAAGGCCATGGCTTCATCTTCAGTATAAAACGGACCCACCGGCTTAGACGGATTTTTGAAATTAGGGTCATGTTCATCAACGATCATCTGGGTAATAACAGTGGCGATGGGAATGTCGCGACCGTCCCTGTGAAAGGCATTTCGGAGCTGGTTTTGAAACATGTAACCAATTTCTCCCTGAGTCATTGCATCTACTACATCCAGGGGCATCGATGGAACCAAGTCACTTCCTTCTTCCTGCTGAATCAAAAGATTTCCTGCTTGGGGTCCATTGCCGTGAGTGAGAATCATCAGATAACCCTCTTTGTTCATATTCACTAGTTGGTCACATGTAAGTGCTATATTTTTAAACTGATCATCAGATGTTCCTTCTTCACCTACCGGTTTGATAGCATTTCCTCCGAGAGCAATTACAACCAATTTTTTTCCGTTTATCATATTATTCTTTAATAACCTTGTGATTGGTTAGTGGTAACTGGTGGAGTTATGATTATACCCATTTTAACTTTTTGGCGTTCCTTTGCGTTCTCCGGGACTAATAAATAAATCATTTTAGAATCGTTTCTCCCCTTTCCTTAGGATTTGATCTAAATTATTTATCGGATCTTCCAACCTCCCTAAAAACATCATAGACGCAATCACGAAGGGTTTATAGCTGGCTTCCAGGTAGGTCTCTCTTCGATATCGCTCAAAGACAGACTGGCTGACTTCTCCCTTTTCACAACTGACACTACTAATATCTGCCGGCAGACAATGCATATAGAGCGCTTTCCCCTTTTTAGTTAAAGACATTTTTTCTTCATCGCATTCCCAATCCTTGAATCGGGCATTATTGGCTAATGCCTCTTTTTCCAGTGACGCCAAACCATCATTATCACCGGATTTTAATAAGTCGGTTCGTTTTTCCATCACTTGGTAAGGTGCCCATGATTTTGGATAAACTATATCTGCTCCATTGAAGGCCTCTTTCATATCATTAACCATGGTAAAAGAGCCACCGCTTGCTTCCGCTTGCTTTCCAGCAAGGTCAACCACCTCCGGAATTAATCCATATCCTTGAGGATGGGCCAAAGTAACGTCCATTCCAAATCGTGTCATTAGTCCAATAATTCCCTGAGGAACAGACAACGGTTTTCCGTAGCTGGGCGAATACGCCCATGTCATGGCGATTTTCTTGCCACGAAGATTTTCCAGCGAGCCAAACGTCTGTTTCAGCATGGCCAAATCAGACATGCTCTGGGTTGGGTGATCAATATCGCACTGAAGATTCACCAATGCAGGTCGTTGATGGAGAGTTCCTTCCTCAAATCCAGTTTGCACAGCTTCCGCCACTTCCACCATATATTGATGTCCTTCTCCCAGATACAAATCATCCCGAATTCCAATTACATCTGTCATAAACGAAATCATGTTTGCTGTTTCGCGGACGGTCTCACCGTGAGCAATTTGGGATTTTTCTTCGTCCAAATCCGATACTGCCAATCCTAATGCGTTGGCAGCAGACGCAAAACTGAATCGTGTTCGTGTGGATTTATCTCGGAATATGGATATTGCCAATCCAGTTTCAAATGTTTTGAAGGATAATCCTTTTCGATGCATTTCCCGGAACAACTCAGCAAGAAATAATGTGGCTTTTATTTCGTCATAGGATTTTTCCCAGGTAAGCAGAAAATCTTTTCCATATCCGCTGATATCCAGTTGTGTGATTTGATTAAATGTCTCTTTTAGATTCATTGCATCTTTTCCAATTGTTGTTTTTTCTGTAAATAAACCAGTGGAATTACCACATACATGGCTGCTGCTTCCACCAATTCACTTTTCCATGTTTTTTCGTTTGGGGCATGTCCTTCTTCTTCATGTCCCGGACCGAAGCCAATGCAGGGAATTCCGTGGCGACCCATGATGGCCACTCCATTTGTGGAAAACGTCCATTTATCCACGACAGGTTCTTTGTTAAACAAGGATTTATAAGATTCAACCAAAGATTGCGTCACAATGTGGTCTTCTTCAATCACCCATGTGGGAAAAAACGCTTCAGTGGGATAGGTAAAACCGGTATAGGATGGTTTTGCATAATTATACATTTCCACCGTCGCACTAGCAGCTTTCACCGATGGCAAATTACGGATCTCCTCCAGCGCAGACTCCGGTGTTTCACCCATAGTCAGTCTTCTATCAATAGAAATGGTGCATCCATCCGCCACTGCACACCTTGATGGGGAACTGTAAAATATTTCAGATACAGTTAATGTTCCTTTTCCAAGAAATTTGTCATCTTTTAACTCACGATTAAGTTGTTCCAATTCCATCAGAATAGGCGCCATTTTAAAAATGGCATTATCACCCCGTTCAGGCGCGGAACCATGGCAGCTTACTCCCGGTGTACTTACCTTAATTTCCATTCGGCCACGATGACCACGATAAATCCGACAGGCGGTTGATTCCGTACTGACCACGAATTCAGGTTTTAATTTTTTATTATCCAAAATGTATTGCCAGCAAAGTCCATCGCAATCTTCTTCCTGAACTGTTCCGGTTACAACAAATGTATAATCGTCTTCTAATCCCAAATCTTTGATAATTTTTCCTGCATAAACCATAGATGCCATTCCGCCGGTTTGATCCGATGATCCCCGGCCGATAATAATTTCATTATCCTCAAATCCTTCGTACGGATCATAGTCCCAGTTTTCTATATTTCCTACGCCAACTGTATCGATATGGGCGTCCATGGCAATCACCGTTTTGCCATTTCCCATAAATCCGTATATATTACCCATTTCATCTATTTCTGTTCGGTCAAATCCCACTTTTTCCATTTCTTCTTTTATCCGCAGAATAACCTGTTCCTCCTGGCAGCTTTCGCTGGGAATGGCCAGAAGATCTCTTAAAAACCGGGATATTTCCGGTTTGTAGGCTTCCGCTTTTTCTAAAATTAGATTGTAATCAATGTTTCTCACTTATTTATTTCCTTCAACTGCGTCCATTTTTTTCCATAGTCGTTTTGACTGTGCCTGGGCATTGTTTAAAATTTCAATTTCTGATATTTCTGTAAATTTATAATCTCGAATTCTGAATCGTCCTGCTGTCATTACATCGCTGGGTTTGTCCAGTCCAAATAAGATATGGCCAATCCAATTCCCAGCATGAAATTGGGTTCGCGGATGATAGTCAAAAATGGCCAAATCCGCAGAATAACCGGGATCGAGTTTTCCTATTTTCCGATTAAATAATTTTGTGGCAATGTCGGAGTTATTTTTAAACAGCAGCTTTGCATAATTCACATTTCCCGACCCACCTGGTAAATGACTGCTTCGAATCAACAACCCTTCCTTTGCTTCAGCCAGCATGTTTCCCTGCATCCCATCCGTTCCCAATCCCGCATCCAAATTTTCGATGAGTTCCGATGATGTCATTCCAACTCGATTATTGGCATTGGAAGATGGATTATGCACCAGCATAGCCCCGGTGCGTTTTATAATTTCTGAATCTTCAGGCTGAAAATGGATCCCGTGGATGACCAAACTGTTTTCATTTAGAAGGCCAAAAGAATCCAGGCGTTGAATTACGGATGAAAACCCACGGTTTTCTGCGTCAATTTGATCAGCTTTATCTTCAGCTGTGTGAACATGAACACCCCAATTTGATTCATGTTTTATTTGTTCTGCAATGCATTGTAATGATTCATCTGATAGCGTGAATGAAGCATGTAAACCAATAAGCGGTCGAACTGTTTCTGAATTGTTATTTGCTTTATGGAAACGAATATTCTCTTCTAAACTTTCCTGGAAAGTTTGAGAACCGTTTCGGTCAGTTATTTCAAAAGCACCTGAAATATTGATCCCGAAATTTTTCGCCGTTTCTGTCAGTAATTCCAGCGACCCTTCTACAAAGTTTTGACTGGAATGGTGATCAATAACCGTCGTCACGCCATGGCGAAGATGATCCAATAATCCTGCCTGAAACGATGCTTTTGTACTTTCTTTGTCCAATGCCCTGTCTAATATCCACCAGACTTGTTCAAGAATTTCTGTAAAATTACTCGGATTGCCTTTCGGAAATGGCATCCCCACTGCCAAAGCGGAGTATAAATGAGCGTGGGCGTTAATCATTCCCGGGAGAACAGTCTTACCGTATAAATCAATTGTTTCATCGACTGAAATAGGAATCTTAATATGACCGATTTCTTTGATAATTCCATCCTGGATCAGGATTGACCCGTTTTTGACAAAGTCAATTTCACCGTAAGGATTGACGATGCGGCAGTTTGTGAGTAACTCTATTTTCTTTGAAATTTTCATTTTTAATAAAATTGAATCATAATTAATTGTCATTAAACCTTGCTAATTACACAAGCGTTGTGTAATTAGCAAAATAAATAAGGTTAATACCTCATTCCTAATTATTTCGCTTCGCTCATACTTTTCAATACCAATTCGGAGGTCAGGGGAATTTCATTCATCTGAATTCCCAATGCAGAACTCACTGCATTTGCAATGGCTCCGGCTGTTGGAATGATACTCGGCTCTCCGATTCCTTTTGCGCCCCAGGGACCTTTCGGTTCCGATTTTTCCACGATGGCTGTTTCTATTTCCGGACAATCCAAAGCTGTCGGTAACAAATAAGTGGATAAATTTGGCGTAGCAACCACACCGCGATCCATTTTGAAATCTTCTGTTATAGCCCAGCCGACTCCCTGGGCTGATCCACCCTCGACCTGCCCTTCAATTCCAGCAGGATTGATGGCTTTGCCTACATCATGAGCCGCGAATATTTTGTCAACAAACACCTGACCTGTGAGCGTGTCCACGCGGACTTGTGCAATATGAGTTGCAAAAGAATATGAAAAATAGGCTTCACCAATCCCCGTTTCAGCGTCGTATTCTAATTTGGGTGTATGCCACCATCCGGTAAATTCCATAAGAGCATTTGATTTATACAGATAATCACATAATTCACGAAATATGATTTCAGTACCAGATTGGTTATCAATCACTTTATCATTTAAAATAGTGATATTCGATTTGTCGCAGCCTAATAATTCAGATGCAGCTTTCTTAAGTATCGGCAAGAGTTTATCTGCTGCATTGCGAATGGCGTTCCCTGTCATTACCACATTTCGGCTTGCCACGGCCGGACCGCTATCCGGAACTTTTGCTGTATCAGTCGGCAGGACCACAACTCGCTCAGGTAAAATGCCCAAAGCATCAGCAGTCATTTGTGTCACAACTGTTTCCGCTCCCTGTCCCATTTCGATCAGACCGTACGCAATATGTACTTCCCCTGATGGTTGAATTTTGATAGTAACTCCCGATCCGTCCATATGCCAACCTGCTGCACCTAAGCAATTTCCATAATGAATCGTACTGATACCAAGTCCATGCTTATGCCGTCCGGATTGGTCTGGATTAAAGCTGGACCATTGGGCTAGTGTCGCGGCTTTATGAATCGTTTCTTCAGCTCCCACACTATTATTCAATATTTGGCCGGTCTGGGTCTCGGAACCGGATTTGACAATATTTTTTAACCGTAATTCAATCGGATCCATTTTTAGCTTTTCGGCAATAATATCCATCATTCTTTCATGACCAAAGGCAGCCTGTGGCGACCCGAATCCCCGAAAGGCACCTGTCGGTGGTAAATTGGTGTAATAAGAATTAGAGTCAACATGGATATTCGGGATAACGTAGGGTCCCATTGACTGGGCACAAGACCGGTAGGAAACCACCGTGGAGAGGGTGGCGTAGGCACCGGCATTTTCTTCTAAAAGTATTTCTGCCGATACTAAGGTTCCATCTTTTTTGACACCCACTTTATAGTGCATTTGAAATGGATGTCGCTTGCTAGTAAGCTGCATGTCATCCGGGCGTGAGTAAACTATTTTCACCGGGCGGTTTATTTTGACTGCTGCCACCGCCGCACGGGCACACACTTCTGATGGAATATCCTCTTTTCCGCCGAAGGCACCACCTGTCGGAGCTTGTTCTACTAAAATGTGGTGGACCGGCAAATGAAATATCCGTGCGATGGCCTTTTGAATATAAAAAGGACACTGAAGTGATCCGAGAACCTTTATTTTTCCATGTTCTTCCGGGGTAACAATGCAAGCCTGTGGTTCTAAATAATAATGCTCCTGATAAGGCGTTTTAAACCGGGTGGTGATGATAAGGTCAGATTCAGAAAATCCCCGTTGAATATTTCCCTTCCTGACCCGGTGATGACAGGCCAGATTGGTTTCGTGAATAAAATTGTCTTTTGCATCTTTACTTTCATCAATAGACAAAAAAGGAGTTCTTTTATTATAATTAATTTTTACCCGTTTTGCCGCTTCCCGGGCAGCTTCCGAAGTTTCAGCCACAACCAACCCAATACTGTCGCCAATGTAACGAATTGTTTTATCAGCAAACAACGGCTGGTCCGGTATAATGACTCCAACCTGGTTTTCACCCGGGATATCTTCGGCGGACACAAAATCAATAAAGCCAGGTACTTTCCTGGCGGCAGAAAGATCAATCCGGGTGAATTCACCAAAGGGAATGGAAGAATATACCGGTGCGCCATGGGCCACATTTTCTACAGAAATATCCGTTAGAAAACGGGTGTCTCCATTGGTTTTTCCAGCAGCATCAGGCCGCCGTAAAGATTTTCCGATTTGTCTCAATTTTACAATTCTAATCTAATGTTTTTATCAAGGAATATTTTCAAAATCAAAAGTGATTAGCGATTTTAATAATAAAATATATCTTATTCTGCATAGTATGTAGAGAATTTTCGACATGCTATGCATTATACCGGACTTGACTTCCCACGAGCAAGGCGAGTGGGGTGTTAATAACGGTAGTATATACAAGAGCAAAGCGAGTGAGAATTTAAGAACAGTAGTCGCCCATTAACTAAGCGAAATATGGATTAACAACAGCAGTCCCAAGTATTAAATCAAAATATTTATATTTGCATTCACTGGCAAATCACCCGGTAAACAAAGATGTAAATTCAAACGATTTTCCATCAAACAGTCCCTGATCGCTTAATTTCAAATCGGGGATAACCAGCAGAGCCATGAAAGATAATGTCATAAATGGAGCGGTCAATTCTGATCCCATTTCTTTGGCCATTTGATCCAGTTTGGCGTATTGTCTGCCCACCTCATAACCATCTCCATCTGTCATGATCCCTGCTACAGGTAATGGTATGATAAGTTGCTGATCCCCGTGGACGGCACACACGCCGCCCTGATATTTGATTACCAGATTAACTGCTTCACAAAGGTCCGCGTCCGTAGCGCCTACTGCAACGATATTATGGGAATCATGGGCAACGGAAGAAGCAATGGCACCTGTTTTTAACCCGAAATTCCGAATAAATGCAACAGCTGGTTTCTGGTTTTCATAGCGATTAATAACGGTGATTTTTAACAGGTCTCTGTCGATATCCTGCACAACATGGCCATGGTGTATTTTAGGATTTTCCAGTGATATTTTGGTAATTAATTGCCCGTCGATCACATCCATAATCCTCAGTTTGCCCTTGCCGACAGGGACTGTAAAATCATCAACTGATTTTTCCTGCGCCTCAAAAACATTAACTTTATTCACCGATTGGGTTGCAATCAGCGGATGTCCCATTTCGGCGATTTTTTCGCCGTTGACAATAGTGGATAACACATTCATGTTTTCCAAATTATCAATAATGATGAAATCAGCTGAATCGCCCTGTTGTAATAATCCAACATCTAAACCATAATGTTTAGCAGCCGTGACACAGGCAGCCCTGAGAATATTGAATAGGTCGTGTCCCCCGCGTTTTGCCCTTAATACCCAATCACGCACATGGCTTTCCACCAAATCATCGGGGTGGCGATCATCGCTGCAAAGCATTACTTTTCCAGGGAATTCATCAATCAACGGCATCAGGTCATCCAGATTTTTGGCCGCCGATCCTTCTCTGATCTGGACTGTCATACCATAGGCTATTTTCTCTCTGGCTTCTTCAATCGTAACACATTCATGATCGGTTGTGATTCCGGATTTCACATACTTTTTTGCATCTTCCCCTCGCAGCTCAGGGGAATGTCCATCCACATTTTTCCCATATTTCCTGGCAAGATTTAATTTTTCTATTTCCCCGGGGGCATCATTCAAAACGCCGGGGACGTTCATCATTTCTGACAAATATAAAATATCCTTTTTCTGAAACAATGATTCTAACTCTCTGGGGGTAAAGTTTGCTCCTGCTGTTTCAAATGGTGTGGCCGGGACACACGCCGGCGCACCGAAATAAAACTTAAAGGGAACCGTCGATGCATTTTCCATCATGAATTCTACACCTTTAATTCCAAGAACATTGGCAATCTCGTGGGGATCGGACACAGTTGCCACCGTTCCATGGACCGAAGCAAGCCGTGCAAATTCTGAAGGAATCAGCATGGAGCTCTCTATATGGATATGTCCGTCAATAAAACCGGGGAGTATAAACTGATTATCGGCAGTTTTAACCTTTTCAATCGCTTGAATGACGCCATCTTTCACTTTGATTGCTCCCGGGAAAATGGACCGGTTGACTACATCAACTATGTTACCGCTGTATTTCATTTCGTTTTTCACCAATTGTTCTTTAATTCTTTTTTGTAAATAACCATTCTCAATCGTCTTATTCCATTGCGTAATTTATGAACATATTGGTTAATTTAATTCCTCGAAACCGCCTATGCCACGATCACAATCATTTCTGAATATTTTACCCGAAGAGTCCAAAGACAATCCAAAACTGTGTATTGCATTATTGGGTGGCGGTGGAAAAACATCATTAATGTTTCAGTTGGGTGACGAATTTGCCCATCAAAACAAACATACCTTATTGACTTCTATTACCAAAGCGGGACCACCCCAAAATGTCCCAATGACATTGATTGGTGCGAACGGAAATATTTCTCTACCCCAATTGTTCGACCTTCAAAATCCTATCTATCTTCTATCGGAACAAATAGAAGAGAATAAATACAAAGGGATTTCCCCCGCGCAATTGGAATCCTTTCTGCCGGAAGCAGATGTAACGATTTTTGAGTGTGATGGCTCGAGGAATTTACCCCTCAAGGCACATAGTGAATGGGATCCCATGGTACCGGATTTTGCATCCTGTGTGATTATTATCATCGGAGCCGATGTAATTCATTCAAAAATAAGTGAGGGAAAAATTCACCGGCCCGAGTTATTCAAATCTCTCTGGCATATAGACAATACGACTACAATTGACGTTGAACTCGTTTCTGAAATAGTCACAAATCATAAAGGATATTTATCAAAAATACCAGAACCTGTTTCCAAAATTTATTTTGTGAATAAAGCAGATGCTCATCCAGAAGAGGCTCACTCGCTTGGAGAAAGTATTTCTTTAAACACCTCATCGCCTGTTTATTTCGGCAGCGTGAAAAAAACTTGGTGGGAGCAGATTTCGTGAAAATTTCCATGATTATCCCCGCTGCCGGATTGTCCAAAAGACATCCTCCCAATAAATTACTGGATAAGATTGGCGGTAAAACAGTTATTATGAAAACAATTGAATCACTTCTTAATCATAATTTTGAAATCTTTCTTATTACTGGACATGATTATGAAAGGATGAATGAAGTGATTCCTTTATCTATCAAAAAACAGATTAAAATCATTAAGAATAATCAATATCAAGATGGATTATCTGAATCCATAAAAAAAGGTGTTAATTCAGTAACAGAAGATTGCGATTATTTTGGGTTTTGCTTGGGCGATAAGCCATTCATTCAAAAAGAAACAATTGATACAATGGTGAATAAATTAGAAAAAGAAAGGCCAAAAATTTTAGTTCCAACATTTAATGGTTTTATTGGCCACCCGGCGTTTTTTTCCCAAAATTACCGCGATGAATTATTAAACATTTCCGGTGATTCCGGCGGTAGGGAAGTATTGAATTCATATGATTCTGATGTAATATATTTTCCGGTTCTTGACCGCGGAATCATTTTAGATATGGACACCTATTACAATGAACAAAATGATAATTGATCCACACATATTGATCTGGATTCGAGGAGCAGGAGAAATTGGCAGCGCAACCGCCGTCTCACTAACCAAAGCAGGATTTAAAGTCGTTATCAGTGAAATTAATCCTCCACTGGCCATACGTCGAACTGTGACCTTCAGTGATGCAGTAATAGACGGAGATACATCCGTTGTTGGAATTCAAGTCAAATTGCAAACATTAGAACAATATCGGAATCAGGACACAAGAGGTTTCATTCCATTATTCATCGATGATCCAAATCAAATTCTTTCCTTAAAACCATCGATTATAATCGATGCCCGGATGATCAAATCCTATAATGAAGATTACCGGGGATGGGCTAACCATGTTATTGGATTTGGTCCAGGGTTTTCTGCTAATCAAAATTGCCATACTGTTATTGAAACGATGCGAGGTCACAACCTCGGAAAAATCATTTCTGTAGGCGAACCAATGAAAAATACCGATATCCCTGGAATCATTGGCGGCGAATCAAATCGTCGTGTACTTTATGCATCTAATAAAGGCAAACTGGAATGGGACGTAGATTTTGGAGATATAATTGAAGAAAAGCAACGACTTGGTACCATCGACAATACAATTGAAATTCTTGCCCCTTTTTCCGGAATGGTTCGCGGATTGATTCATCCGGCAGTTCCCATGAAACCAGGCCTAAAAATTGCAGATGTGGATCCAAGAGGAAAGGAAATCGATTTTACCTCTCTTTCTGATAAATCAAGGAGCCTGGGGAGGGCGGCTTTGGAAGCAATCATGATTTTTATAGCAAATGATTCATAATTTAATATTACCTAAATTGAGATGAAAAATTGCACTCTCCAAATTCAAAACCCCTCTTTTATTCTCCCCTTATTAAAGGGGAGATTTTAAAAGGATTCAAATCTATGTCAGCAAAATTAATAGTCTAATGGAAAACAGATTTTACCAAAAACTCATTGAATATGATTTCAGTGAGCCCTGCGCTCTCTGCACCGTTATGGAGTGGAAGGGGTCTGTCCCACGAAAAGATTATCCCATGATGTTAGTGTGCAAATCAGGGAAGATCGTTGGAACAATCGGTGGTGGCACTATGGAAAAAAATGTGATAGAACTGGCCATGAGTTCACTGGAAAATAACCAAACGGCACTGGAGTCCTTTGATTTTACAAATGATGATTTATCTAAAGATGGGGGACTTTGTGGTGGGACGGTCAAAGTAGCTGTGGAGCCCTATACTGAAGAAGTTCAATCTTTCTGGTCCGGGCTGATCGATCAAAATGAAGGACAGGCGTGGTTGACCACTTATCATTTTAAAACAAAGGAAATTACCAGATATGCTCTGAATTCTGGTCAATTACCCTCAAACATTCAAATAGCTCAATTAGTGAAAGAAAAGAATAACAGAACGCTTCTTTCTAATGATGCAATTCGTCTTTTTCGCTATGTGGCTCCTGATCCCGTTCTTCACATTTTTGGTGGAGGTCATGTGGGAAAAGCAGTTGGGGAACTGGCCCTCTTTGTTGATTTAAATATTACGGTTCATGATGACAGGAAATCCTTTGTTAGCAAAGAAAGATTTCCAAACGCCTTATCCCGTTCGTTTGAACCTATAACTGCAATAATTGAAGGGGGCGCTCTTCAATCGTCAGATATGGCTTTGGTAGCAACCCGGGGACACCATCATGACTTAACACTCATTAGATGGCTTCTTAATTCAAAAGCAGGATGGATTGGACTGATAAGCAGCAAACGAAAATGGAAACTCCTTTACCAAGGCCTGGAAGAAGAAGGGTTTACTCCAAAAGATTTAGATCGGGTTCAAGCCCCTGTGGGCTTGGATATCCACGCGCAAACTGTTCCGGAGATTGCAGTGAGTATTATTGGGGAGATAATTAATTATTTGCGAAAAACAAAAAAAAGGCGTAGTTAGTTTGATATTTTAAATCGGTAAAAAATCCAACTAATTTCAATTGTTTACAGTATTATGTTAAAAAAATGACATACCATCCCACAGGCATGGTCAGCCATTCAAGATGGCAGGGAAATCCCGCCTGTCTGCCAAAGTGAAACGTCGGACAGGTAGGGATGAAATATCTAGGCTATATTCTACAACCTTACTGAATTAGACATAATAAAACTATTCAACACCTAACGGCGTTGGCAGTAAGATATCATTATAGTTTATAGACATACAACTCCTACAGAGTACGAAACAATATTATGTTGTACAATGTCTATATTGATCCAGTGACCAGATTTTCAACAACCGTTGGGTCAGCCAATGTTGAAATGTCTCCCAGATTACTGGTATCTCCTTCTGCAATTTTTCTCAAAATACGCCGCATAATTTTCCCTGAACGAGTTTTGGGTAAAGCATTTGTAAACTGAATCTTATCCGGTTTTGCGTGGGGACCGATCTCTGTTGTCACTGAAGCCCTAATTTTATTTTCAACCTCATTTGAATTTTCGACACCAGTCATGAGTGTCACAAAAGCATAAATACCTTGTCCTTTAATATCGTGAGGGAAGCCCACAACAGCAGCTTCTGCCACTCCATTAGCTTTGCCGATAGCCCCTTCTACTTCCGCCGTGCCGATGCGATGGCCTGAAACATTTAATACATCGTCCACACGGCCGGTGATCCAGTAATATCCATCCTCATCCCGGCGTGCACCGTCCCCGGTGAAATAATATCCCGGGAATTGGGAAAAGTAGGTTTCAAAAAAGCGCTTATGGTCACCATAGAGTGTTCGCATTTGTCCCGGCCAGGATGTTTTTATAGCCAGCAAACCGGAAACATCATTCCCTTCAATTGCTTCCCCCTCTTCTGTTAGCAAAACAGGCTCAACTCCGAAAAATGGAAATGTTGCTGACCCGGGCTTAATGGGGGTGGCGCCGGGGAGCGGTGTTATGAGGATCCCTCCTGTCTCAGTTTGCCACCAGGTATCTACAATGGGGCATTTCCCTTTCCCCACAATATTATAATACCACATCCATTCAGGCTCTTTGATGGGTTCTCCAACGGTGCCCAGTAGACGAAGTGAAGACAGATCTCGGTTGGTGACAAATTCATTGCCCTCTTTCATTAATGCACGTAATGCGGTCGGAGCTGTATAAAACAAGGTGATTTTATGTTTATCCACAATGTCCCAGAAACGTCCATAGTCCGGATAGTTGGGCACACCTTCAAACATAACGGACGTTGCGCCATTTGCCAAGGGTCCATACACAATGTAAGAATGACCTGTAATCCAGCCGATGTCTGCCGTGCACCAATAAATATCTTCTTCATGATAATCAAAGATAAGTTCGTGAGTATAACTCGTGTAAACCAAATATCCACCGGTTGTGTGAAGGACGCCTTTTGGCTTTCCCGTTGATCCTGATGTGTATAATATAAATAAGGGATCTTCAGCATCCATTTCTTCCGGTTTGCAAACTGAGTCCGCTTTTTCCATTTCTTCATGCCACCAAATATCCCTTTCCATAACCATATCAACCGATTCTCCTGTTCTTTTTACGACAATAACTTTCATTATGGATGGCGTCTGGGACACCGCTTTGTCTGCCTTGGTTTTCATGGAAATATTTTGCTTCATCCCCCGAACGCCGGTGTCTTGGGTAATAAGCACTTTACATTGTGAATCGTTGATTCGATCCCTTAAAGAATCAGCGCTGAATGCTCCGAACACAATGGAATGGACAGCGCCAATTCTGGCACAGGCCAGCATCGCGACTGGTAATTGTGGAATCATTTGCATATAAATACATACCCTATCTCCCTTCTCCACGCCGTTGTTTTTTAATACATTGGCAAATTTTTGTACTTCCTCCAGTAATTCTCCGTATGAATAAGACCGGTCTTCTTCTGGATTGTTTCCCTCCCAAATAAGAGCTGTTTTATCGCCCCGGCCTGCTTCAACTTGACGGTCTAAACAATTATAACTCACATTGAGTTTTCCTTCGGAAAACCATTTAATATCTGCCTTGTGAAAGTCAATATCACTTACTGAATTCCATTTCTTGTACCAGGTAATCCGTTCTGCATGCTCACCCCAAAACGTATCTGGATCCTGAATCGATTTATTATATATCTCCCGGTATTCATCTTGAGATTGAATCCATGCGTTATCCGAGAAATTTTTCGCCGGTAAAAATTGCTTAATAGACATGTTGTTTCCTTTCAATAAAACTTTATGGAATAATTTTTATAGAATTAATTTAACAAATAATTAGGATGAATTAGTCCAATCTGTTTTATCTATAAATTTCAGTTTTAACATTAATTGGAAATCCACGATAAGATGAGATAAATACCGATGGTAATACTCATTATAGCAATGGAGACTTTTTTTGCTTGGGGCCATGGTGTTATATCCACGGGCGCAGGAACTCTCTCATCACTGATAGCGATTTCTTCAGCGGATTTGGGTTTAAAATATCCAATGATCAACATTACCATCACCGATGCAATAAAACTGATAAAATAGCCGTGCAGCCAGTGCAGATCTCCATCAGTGTTGGCAAAAAATGTTGGAACGTCTTTTATATTAACAAAAGTGAAAAATGAATAAAATCCAATTCCTACAACCATTCCAACCTTTGCGGCAATGGCCGGTACATGCTTGGTTGAAATACCCAAAAGAAAGATGCCGATTATGGGTACACTGTAGAGTCCATTTACTTTTTGCAGGTATTCGAAAATTGACTGCATTTGATTCAGCAAGGGTGCTATGAAAATAGAAGCGATTGCCAGTCCAATGCCAAATTTTTTCCCGATAGAAACTATTTTCTCTCCGCTGGCAGCGTGATTGATGTAACCCTTATAGAACTGGAGGGAAAAAAGTGTGGAAGCGCTGTTTAAAGCGGAATTAAATGAACTCAGAATTGCCCCCATCAAAATAGCTGCGAATAAGCCAAGAGACCAATCCGGCAATACGTGTCGGACAATCGCTCCATACACTTGATCCGGTTTTTCAATCGCCAGATCAGTCATGTGAAGTGCAATAATTCCGGGAAGGCACAGCATGATCGGGCCTACCAATTTCATCGCCGATGCAAACAGGACGCCTTTTTGTCCTTCAGCCAAACTTTTAGCTGCCATCGCCCGCTGTACAATCACCTGATTAGTGGACCAGTAAAATACCTGAATAAACATCATTCCCGTAAACAACGTAGGCCAGGGTACGGATACAACCTTACTATCGACATTAGTTTGAGCGAAAACAGAAAGATATTCGGGATTTGTATTTATCAATCTTGCAATCCCACTAAAAAAAGAACCATCTCCAAGGGCAATCAAGGCTAACAATGGGATTGTCAAACCACCGATCAATAATCCGATTCCATTTATCGTATCACTGACGGCTACGGATTTTAATCCGCCAAAAATCGCATATGAGCTACCCAAAATTCCGATGGTGGCCACCACAAACCATAACGGCAGGTTGAGATCAAACATTCCGATCAATGCCAAAGAACCGGTATAAAGCACAACAGGTAACAGTACGGTAACATAACCAAATAGGAAAAGACCTGATACCCAGGAACGAGTCGTTTTATCAAAACGCTTTTCCAGAAACGCTGGAGTGGTAGTAAATCCACTGGCGAGATACTTCGGTAAAAAGACTAAAGCTGTGGCAATCATGGCGAAGGCAGCCAGTGCTTCCCAGGCGATACCCACCAGAGCTTTATCTCCAAAAATAGCGCCGTTTAATCCAACTAATTGTTCTGTTGAGAGATTGGTCAGCAACAGTGATCCGGCAACAACCGGCCAAGCCAATGCGCGTCCACCAGTAAAATATTCCTCTGTGGCATTATCCGATTTTTTCATCCGATGAACAATTCGATAAGTTAGAACAGCAACGGAGCCGGTTGCCAATATGAATGAAATAATTGAAATCGTATTCATTAAATCCTTATATGCCTAATTGAAGATGAGATGTTGCTTTGTGAATATATTCACCTATAGGTCGCATAGTCAAGAATGGGAACCTCAGATGTTTGTTGTATTTTCTATATAGTTAATTGGAAAGTATTGATCATAAAAGACGTACCTAGGTAATAATAGTTTGAGGTAGTAACTTATATGTGAGTTACTAAATTATTTCTTACTTAAATTATAGTAAAGATATGGCAGAAAAAATTAATATTGGTATCATTGGATTTGGAAGAATCGGGCGCAACCTATTGCGTTTGGGTTATGATGATCCTCATTTGAATTTCGTTGGTGTCAGCGATTTGGCTGATCCGGAAGCATTATTTTATTTATTACATCACGATTCCGTTTATGGTCCTGTGAACACGGAAGCCTATCTGGAAGACCATTATATCCACTTTGGGAATCAATCGGTGCGTGTATTACCCGGCTCCGGTCAATTGCCATGGGATGCTCTCGGGGCTGATATTATTATTGATTGTACCGGTCTTATTTCCCCAAGAGTAAAATTAGAAAAATATCTTGAAGCAGGCGCGCGGCGTATTATTGTTACCACTCCTCCTAAAGACCCCGTAGACAGAATTATTGTAATGGGATTAAATGATAAGGAAATTTCTTTAGATGATAAAATTGTTTCCCCTTCTTCATCCACTACTCAAGTTTTGGCTCTTATGCTCAACCTTTTAGATAAAGAATACGGCCTTGTAAAGGCCATGATGACCACGATACATTCGTACACTGCCGATCAGCCCTTGGCCGATAGCGTGCGGTCCGACTTGAGACGCAGCCGATCTGCAGTAGAAAATATAATACCCAACCAAACACCTTCACCGAAATTAGTGGAGTCTGTATTACCTCAATTGAAAGGGAAAATTGAAGGGATTGCATTTAACGTACCTATCCCTGACGGATCCTGCATAGATCTCACCACAGAATTAAAAGAGCTCCCTACCGTGGATGCTTTGAATGCTAAAATGAAGGAAATCTCCGAAGGTCCTCTGAAAAATATTATTGGTTATACGGATGATCCGATTGTTTCCAGCGATGTAGTCGGTGACAGTCATTCCATGGTTTTTGATGCCAGGGCTACCATGATAGCCGCAGGTAAACTGATTAAAACAATTAGCTGGTATGATGACGGATATGGATATTCTCAGCGCATTCTGGAATTGGTAAAAGCATATGGTCATTTGGAGGCAAAATCGTGAAAGTCGCTATTAATGGGTTTGGTCGGATTGGAAGATCTGTTTTCAGGATATTAAACAAGCAAAGCAAAATTGATGTTGTGGCAATTAATGATCTGGCAGACAATAATGCGCTTGCTTATTTATTAAAATACGATACAGTTATGGGGCGTTTAAAAGATTCTGTTGTTGTGACAGACAATGTACTAAAAACATCAAATCATGAAATCCAAATGTTATCAGAGCCAAATCCCGATAAGTTACCTTGGAAAAATATTGGTGTTGATGTTGTTGTTGAAGCAACCGGTATTTTTCGATTAAAAAATCAACTCCAGGCACATATTAACGCTGGGGCATCAAGAGTAATATTAACTGTACCGTCTAAAGATGAAATAGATTATACTGTAGTGATTGGCGTTAATGAAGACGGATTGACTCCGGAACATAAAATTGTATCAAATGCATCTTGCACCACCAATTGCTTGGCGCCCATGGCAAAAATTTTAAATGATGCGTTTGGAATCGAATACGGCGTGATTAACACCATTCATGCTTATACAAACGATCAACGCTTAGCAGACGTTCCTCACTCTGACTGGCGGCGCAGCCGAGCTGCCGCAGAAAATATTATTCCAACAACGACCGGTGCGGCAAAGGCCGTGGGGAAGGTACTCCCTGAACTCGATGGTAAATTGGACGGAATCGCCATGCGCGTTCCTGTGCCCGATGGATCAATCGTAGATTTAAACACGGAATTGAAAACCAATGTGACGGCGGTTGATGTACGCCAAGCAGTAAAAGAAGCTGCTTCCACAAGTAGATTAACTCCGATTTTGGAATATGAGGAGACACCGATAGTATCTACGGACATTATCGGAAACCCTCATTCGTCCATTTTTGATGCTCCTTTTACAACTGTAATCGATAAACGATTTGTAAAAACACTCAATTGGTATGATAATGAGTGGGGTTACTCAAACAGGGTAGTAGATTTAATAAATATATTCTTTCAACAGGTGTAGCATGATTGACACAACTGAAGCAAAAAAAATATATCAAATTGGTGATCGGGTCTTGATTGATCAACAGGAATGGGTCATTGCCGATGATCTTAATGGTAATGTACTGCTCTATCGCGACAGCGTAGACGGACGCAGTCGCACCATGAAATATCCCAAACGAGACCTGCCTGATAAAAGTGAATTTCCTTAATTATTTTAAGCAAATAATACTTTAAAGCATCACTTTATTACCAATAATGAACTCGGATAGGCCCGTGACATTATTAGGATTTCTCACCTATTTGATTATTCTTCTGGCAAATAAGGAACTATATGGTTTCAGAATGGCCGAATCCATATATACTTTACTTTTTGGTTGTGTTGAATACACAAATTCGTACTCATACCTTGGATCCAGTTCTACATTTAATTCTTGAGGCCCTTGGTTGATTACTACAATTATTTCTTCATTAAAATATTTTTTTAACATTACCATAATCGGTCCATCTGCTAATAGGATTTGTATATCCCCAAGAGACAGGGCAGAATAATTTCGACGCAATTGATTCAAATTACTTATGATTTCTTTGTGCATTATTTCGTCTAAATCCAATTTATCACCAAAACGCATCATCCTTCGATTATCGGGATCTCCGGCACCCATCATTCCTATTTCTTCTCCATAATATATAACAGGTATACCTGGCAGGCTGATATTCAACGCATGAAAATTCTGTAGTTTTCTATAACTGGATTTCATTTTTACTTCTGTCGGAGAATTGAAAAAAGACCGTTCAGTTCCATTATCGCTAAATTCCATTTGACCATCAGCAAAGGCGATGAAACGCACTTGGTCGTGACTGGAAGTAATGTTTCCCATGAGGTGAATTGGATCAAATGCAATTAGATTATTTTCAATAACATCAGTTAAAAGAGAAAAATCTGCTTTTTGACTACTGAACTGCCAGCGTGCATTAAAATAAATACTGAAATTAAACTGGGCATCCAGTTCGCCTGGATTAACATAACTGCGAATCAATTGATCTGAACCAAACGTTTCACCAATTTGATAATACGATTTATTATTTTCCAATTGATGGATTTTTGATGTTAATTCTCTCCAAAAAGTATGGGGAACATGCTTTACAGCATCTTGCCGAAACCCATCTAAGTTATACGTTTCCAGCCACCAGATTGCATCATTTGTTACTTCCTCAATGGCTTCGGGATTTGATAGATAATCAAACGACGGTAAAAATATGTCAAACCATGTTGTCAATCGTGTTTCTTCGCTCCAATTACGAATATTTTTTCCTCCATCAGGTAGATTAACATTTCCAAACCATTCCCTGTTTTCTCTAACAAAAGGATGTTCTTTATGAACATGGTTGGAAACAAAATCCAAAATGACTTTCATATCCTGCTCATGAGCCTCATTTACAATCTGTAATAAATCTTCATCTACACCGAATCTAGGATCAATCGATCGCCTTGAAATTGGCCAGTACCCGTGATAACCAGACACATAGCGATTGGGTTCTGTAAATTCCATGAATGCACTATCCGGCTGCTGCTGAAGAGGGGAAATCCATAGAGCCGTTATATTCAAATCTCGAAAATACCCATTGATCAATTTTTCTTTTACCCCCGATAAATCACCCCCTTTAAAATTAAACGCCGGTTCTAAATTAACATGATCAATGGATATATTATTCTTGGTCTCATTATCAAAAAAGCGATCCACCATTAAACTGTATAATACAGAGAAATACCAGGAATCATGATGGTTTGCAGTGTTTAATGCTTTTTTATCTATTATTTCAGTATGATTTTCCAGCAGGACTCTATCCTTATCATCGACTGCAACAATACGCAATCGTCCATTCCGCAGCCCCCTTTTATGGACAATTATTCTATTTAAGTCTAAATCATAAACGTCCGGATGCAGTCGTTCATTATCCATAGAAATAATGATATCCCGCATAGCAGCGCCGCCTTTTGGCGGTTCATAAACGAACGTCAGTCTATCATCAAATTCTTTTTCTTTAAAAATTTTTCCTGGAGGTTGTGTTTTCCAGCCAGATAAATCCAAGATAGAATTCCATCCGCCAATATTATTGGAAACAAATACAGGATTGTCCGGATCAATCAGTTCTTCACCGTTTACTACAAATTTATATTCATGTTTCTTTGGTCCTAAAAAGACTGTTTTTTCAAAAATACCATCTCCATCTATATCCTCCATTTTCAACTGACTACGAGACCAGTCGTTAAAACTTCCCATAACCACAACAAGACTATCATCTTCATCCGTTTGATAAGTAAATGTATGAATAACCATTTGTTTTAATCGAACCATTAAATATTGTGTCTGACCATTTGCAGAAAATGGAATCATTGAAAAATTAGGTGTTTTATCAGTTGCTGAAATAATTAATGTATCCGATCTTGAATCAAATATTAAATCCACAAAAGGTTGTTTCGAAAAATGAATTTTTGTAGTCGGGACTTTTTTATACAAACCCATGTCCATTATGAGTGGTTCCCCCGGATGCAACTGTTGAGTGGGAATAAAATATATGGCGTTTTCATTATTTTCGGAACAACCTGCTAGGAATAATCCAAACATTAAAATAAGTTTTTTCATCATTGAATAGTTTGAAGTTTTTAAGTTAGTGACTCATTTATGAGATAATAGAGATGAAGAATTTACAATCAGCCATTATTCTCTGCACTTTGCTAATATTAATTTCGAGTACGGGCACATCGATGAATCATAAAACAGATCCACTGTCTTATGGTGCTTTTATATCAAATAATAGTACCACGTTTAAACTATATGCGCCAAAGTCAACCAAAGTTTATCTGGTGATTTTTGACTACCCTGAAGCTAAAACGGGAAAAGAATATGAAATGAAGAAAAATGATAATGGCGATTTTTCCGTTGAAGTAAAAGATGCCGGTGCGGGAACTTATTACGGATATCGATTGGAAGGTCCTTTGAATGATCCTGATATTATCATCGCCGATCCATATTCTAAAGCAGCTGTCACTCAGAATTCGATGCGACACGTGGCAAAATCGCTAATCATTGATGATTATTACGATTGGGGAGAGGATACCTGGATGGAATTGGATCAGCGGGATGCAATCATTTATGAAATGCACATCCGGGATTTGACATCGCATATTACCTCCACAAGTGAACAAAAAGGAACCTATTTGGGCTTGGTGGAATCCGGACAAAACAGCGGTATTGAGCATATTAAGTCCATGGGTGTTAATGCAGTACAAATTCTACCTGCTCAAGAATTTGCAAATGTTGAAGTGCCGTACATGGATAAGGATGCCCCTGTTTATAACGATTGGAACCCATACGCGCGTAACCATTGGGGTTATATGACCACATTCTTTTTTGCTCCAGAATCGTATTATGCGACTGATGGGACGGATGCTCCCGGCGCCTGGAACGGGTCCGACGGTAGAGCCGTGAGAGAATTTAAAGATATGGTTAAATCCTTCCACAACGAGGATATTGCCGTCATCATGGATGTGGTATACAACCATGTGTCTAATTACGATTGGAACCCATTGAAATTTATCGATAAGAGTTCATATTTCAGATTAGATGAAAATGAAAATTACATTGTGTTTAGCGGTTGCGGGAATGATACCCGAACAGAAAATTTCAAAATGCGTCAAATGATTCTGGAAAGTGTTAAATACTGGATGACAGAATATCACGTTGATGGTTTTCGCTTTGATTTGGGGAATCTGATTGATCCAGAAACCAGACAGCAGATTTTAAATGAATTAAAAGCCATAAATCCCAATGTCATTATTTTGGCAGAACCCTGGGGAAACGGATACGATCCAAATGGATTTTCTGATATGGGCTGGGCTTCATTCAATGACCAATTCAGGGATGGACTAAAAGGCAGCACATTTGATATTAATGACAAGGGTTTTCTCTTTGGTCAATTTCGAGGTAATGATGATCAAGAATTTCTACAGCGAATTGTGATGGGATCCCTTCGAGGATATGGAGGGCAATATATTGATCCTTCTCATAGTGTAAACTATCTGGAGAGCCATGATGATTATACATTTGGAGATCGTCTTCGAATCACTGGTGGTTTTGTGAAACCGGACGAAAAGATAATTGATCTGGAAAATAATGCTCTCGTCAAAGGTGAACTATTGGCCATGAATAAACTGGGTGCATTGTTCCTGTTCACAAGCCAAGGAATGGCATTTATGCACGAAGGACAGGAATGGGCTCGCAGCAAGGTCATTGCTGAGACATCTGTTCCCGATGACCATGTTGGCAGAATTGATCACAATTCTTACGAAAAGGATAATGAAACTAATTGGCTCAACTGGAATGAGCGGGGAATGAACTCTGAACTGGTGGATTATTATAAAGGATTAATTGCATTTAGAAAACAATACCCGGAATTTCGCCAATCAAATCCCGAAGATTTTGAATTTATTAATGTCAGTGAAAATGTAGCTGTAGCTTATATACTGAAAAATAAGTTTTTTGTCGCTTTGAATGGTGAGAAGTCAAATATTAATCTCGAATTACCTAAGGGAAAATGGACGGTGTTAGTGGATGATAATGAAGTATATTCAAAAAATAAAAAAATGATGAGTGGAAATATTTCCATTCCCAAAACATCAGGAATTGTTTTATTGCGTCGCTAAATATTCCGTGCCCTGATCATCTTGATCCCGGGGATTATAATTATCTTCAAGGTTCATCCAACAAAGATGATGGATGTAAATAGAAATCGGTATTGGAACATCAACGACCATAGCCGCCATAACCTTTATCCGTTTTTTCCGGAACACCAAGTTTTGAATGCAGACCATCCTGGCCATGCAAGTTTTTTATCTTTCTGGCTTCTGTGTGCAGAAGGATTTCTTTCCATTTCAGTTTTATGACTTCCGGTCGGAAATCGTCCAAGGCGATTCTGGCATGTTCGGCTTTGGTCCGTCGGTCATCGGGGTGTGAATCCCAAAACGTTTCAAGTGACTGCAAAAAATTATCCACATCTTTATCAAAGTCCTGATCCACTTCATACATAAACACTGAATCCTGAACGCTTGCTGTAATTTCGCTGGGCCCGTCTATATTTTGAACGATAGCAGGTACTCTTCTGTCCAATGTTTCGCACATGGTATAACCGAATGGTTCATAAATACCGGTGATGCTGTTGGCGCCTATACTGTTCCAGTAAAAACGAGCTGTTTCTTTATTTGAACTAAAAGGAATAATGACGAGTTGTTTAGGATGTTTTCTACCCAATTCTTCCCAGAAGGGATTTCCTTGTTCTCCTCTGTAATCTACACCCATATTAAAAACTCGAACGTCTTTGCGTTGAGATCTTTCTACAGCAAAAATGGAAAGATCGGGGCGTTTTCTGGGCACGTGTCTACCGATGTAGCCAATATCATTTAAATCATAATTAGGGCGCCAGGATTCATCATCAAGTTTTGGTTTATAACTATTATAAATAACATAGGGTACCGATTCATATTTGTCATAACCAAAAGAGATGTAATGTTGTTTTTCTGCCTTACTGATCAACACAACAATATCTGAATATTGAAACGTGATTTCCTGTTCAAAATATTGACCGGTTATTGGTCCGCCCATATTAGTGATATGTTCCATTTTTATCAGCGAATGGCAGACTGAAATCATCAATTTATCCGGATAGGTTTCTTTGATGGTGCGTGTGGTATCAAATGCAACCCAAAGGTTATTGATACAAGCATCCAGATCAGCAAAGGCATTCTTCACATCCTCCGGACCGTGAATGATTCGTATGCCTGGGTATCTCTCAGGGAAATCGGTCGGTGGTTCGTCTAACTGGGCTAAAAATACCGGAATAATTTCAATGTCTTCATCATTGTCAAACATGTCCATGAAATTCATAATCCACGTAGCAACACCCCCGTAAACAATTGGCGGAATTTCATTCGTCAGTAAACCGACTTTCATAATATTTCTCTTCTAATAATTTCTAGTTTTATGTTGTAGAACAGACCTTCCTGTTTGTTCTACTGCAGACAAGAATGTCTGCAGTTCGGTATTTTTCAACCAAGGATGCCAATAGCGATAGGCTAAATATCCTATTATTTCCTATTGAGAAATCTCTCCTTATTTCACCAATATCATCTTAATTGTTTTTGTTTTCGACCCGGATGTCAAACGGACAAAATAGACACCACTTGAATTTGAAAAACTTTTCCACTGTATGGAATAATTCCCGGGATCCAGAGATTCATTAATTAGCGTCGAAACCAGTCGTCCGGTGACGTCAAATATCTGTAGAGATGTCTCCTGCAATGATTCAACTGAAAATTGAATGGTGGTCGTAGGATTGAATGGGTTGGGGTAATTCTGATTCAAACTAAATTCTTGTGGAACCAAACCCTCTTCTTTTATATTGGATAAAATACCTTGCTCTGGTGGTTCAATGTAACTATCCGTATATATGTGAAATTCTCCCGGGAATAATGATATTTGATCACCAACATTTTGTACACTAAGGCTATCTCCCGAAAAATAATCATACCACATTCCAGCATGATGAAACTGGGGGGGAATGGATTGATTGATAACACCGAAATTGCCAATAATCACCGCATTCATATCACTATGAGATAATCGAATCCGTTTCTTTCCAGTTGAACTGCTGACGGATAAAGACACATCAGTATCTGCACTGTGAAAAACTGCGTTTTCTTTACGCAATTTGATTAATGCTTGATACACCTTATACAGTCTGCTACGATTTGTATTGTTGTAATAATTCCAAAGAATCGGTTTTTCACAAATACGGCACGGATCATCAATGCTAACATCATACCCTAATTCACCAAACTGCCAAAGCATTTTTGGTCCTGGAATGGTAAAGAAAAAAGCGCCAACTGCTTTCATCCTGTTTAATGCAGTTGATAATTGTGTAACATCGTAATCTCCCGAGCTGTCACCCCAAGTTAAATTTTTGTACATGAGTCGTTCTTCGTCATGGCTTTCAAAATAAGTGACTAAATGTGGATTGTTCCAACCTCTTGTTCCATAATAACCCCATGAAAAATCAGAATTACTGTTATAGCCCATTGCAGCTTCAGCATAATTATAATTGGTATTCCCCCATAATAGCATACCATAATCAGCCAATTCCTTCTCTTCAGAGTTTACTGCCAGATGCTCCAAAATTACGTACGCCGTAGAATCAGCTTCCCAAATTTCATCAGCCATTCGTTTCAATATTCGAATTCGATCTGCATCATAATTGCTTCCCCAGGGATCATTTGATCCTTTGATATTATTTCCAAACCCTTTGGTAAAATCAAACCGGAAACCATCTATTTTATATTCATCCATCCAGTAGCGGTTAATGCGGTCTACTAATTTTTGCGTATGAATACTTTCATGGTTAAAATCGTTGCCCCACTGAGCATCAGGATTGGTAAAGTTGGATTGGGTATTATACCATGGGTTTTGCGGTGTCGGCGGTCCCCACTCTTCTACATTATATAAACGAACAAATGGTGATTGTCCATATGTATGGTTTAACACAATATCCATCACTACAGCAATTCCTCGATGGTGGCATTCATCGACAAACGCTTTTAATGCATTTTTCGGACCGTAATATTTATCGGGTGCGAAATAGAAAGATGGGTTATAGCCCCAGCTGGAATTGCCTTCAAATTCATTGAATGGCATAATTTCAATAGCATTAATCCCCAGATTTTCAAGGTAATCCAGTGTATCAATAAGCGTTTGATAATCATGTCGAGATACAAAATCGCGAATAAGTAACTCATAAATAATGAGTTCTTCTTTTGGTGGTCGTTCAAATGAATCGCTGTATTGCCAATTAAATGGGAGTTGATTTGTTTGCAAAACTGAAACTATATGATCTGTTTTGCCAAGGGGATATTCTTTGAGGTTTGGATAAGTGATATTGGGTATCCATGGATCATTCCATTTGTCCAGTATTTTATCCGTGTACGGATCTGCAATCCTTATTTCGCCATCCACTAAGTATTGAAAAGCATATTCTTGTCCAGGGATTAGGTTGTCCAATGTGATCCAGAAATGAACTGAATCTGGTGATCCCACATCTTTCTGCATGTAGTAATCTTCATCGACCGCCCAATCATTGAAATCGCCAATAACATAGATAAATTCTTTATACGGTGCAAATAATGATAATTGTACCGTACCAATACCGGCATCAATATATGTAATACCATCTTCAGTGCCCGTCGGTCGTTGGCTCTCAATCGGTTCATTGTGAACCATAATGTAAAACTGCGAGCTGTCTGTTAAACCTGCTGTATCCAACGCGACTGCTATTAGTTCATGCATCCCAAAGGAAAAATTTTGCAAAATTAAATCAGTTATCAATGTGTCCGATGATGATTGCGAATGCAGAGAATCATCGACTAACAAAAGTAAATCAGAAATTTCAGTATTGATTGCTGCGCCAGTAATTGATACTGGAATTGTATCTGCTGGGAATCCAAATACCGGCGCTCGCCGGGGATCTCTAAAAGAAAAATCTACAAATGGAGACACAACAATTGCTGTTACTCCGGGATCATACAAATCTAAAAAAATATCGGCACCTCCGATATCTCTTCCAGTTTGGCTTCCATCATGATTACGAAATACAAACGCCAATTGAAGAATCTGTTCACCATTCGGGACGCCATAATAAGTATGTGGAAACCCAATATCCAATTTCCAAAGATCATTTCCAAGAGGTGTTAATTGAGTATCGTCGGTATTTTCTCCCCAATTTGTTTTTACATATTTCCAATCACCAGGACTTGTGCTGTTAGTAGTTATTACGCCCGTATGAGCCCAGATATCACCCGAAAAACCCATGAGCCCCTGGTCGCCTTCTGTGGCGTCAAAATATACGGTTATGGAATCTCCCTCCATTGCATAAAATGGATCCGAATAAACAACTTGAGCATTAATAGTCTGGAAAAACAAACCGCAAACCAAAACAATAATTCCTTTGGTTTTCATCCGTAATGTTAGAATTTGTCTATCTTTCATTTTCAGATCATTCCGTTAGAGTGTTTGCCAATAAGGATTCTAATCGTTTGTAGAAAGATGCTTGTACCACGAGAAATACAATATGATTGTAAGTATACCGCAAATTATACCAAGAATCAAGGCGGTCGACCATGTTTTAAACATGAGACTCATCATAAATAAAAAGAGTGTAATTTGCCACGGGACAGCAATAATAGTTGAAAATATATCTCTTTTATTTTCAGATTCAATGGCAAGTTGTTGTTGAGGACCCAACTGATTTTTGAATTTTCCCCATGTTCCAAAAGGGCGTGTTTTATTATAAAATTTTTGGAGAGTTTCATCGTCCGTCGGTTCTGTTAATAAAGTACCTAAAATTGTGCCAATCAATGATGCAGAACTAGATACCATAAACATCGTGTATTCCGTAACGCCTTCCGGAGCCATTGCTTTAAAAGCGATGGCAGAAATCATACCGGCTAACGTACCAATGGAAAATCCCCAGCCATTCATTCGGGACCAATACCAGCGCAGGAGCATGGGAATCAGCATTCCAGAACCAATACTCATGGTAATCCAGCCCCATATGGCATTAATATTTTTAAATACCAGCATAGTAGCCAACCCCAATAACACAATCAAAACAGAAGCGCCATAACTATGGGCCATGAGCTGACGATTATTTGCTTTTGGATTAATATGAACCTGATAAATATCTTTTACCCAATAGGAGGCACCAGCATTCACCGTCGAGTCAAATGTTGACATTCCTGCGGCCATTAAACCAGCAACCAAAAATCCTTTAATTCCTACCGGTAGCGTTTCCACTACTTTCGGGAGAACAAGTTCAGGGTCTGTAACTTGGGTCCCAAGTGAAATACCAATCACTGCAATGGCTCCGATGAATACCCAGCGAAATGAGAGGAGGAACACCCATAGGGCGCTCAATAAACCTGCTTCCCGATCATTTTTTACAGAGAAATATCTTTGAAGCATGTAATTACCAGTTCCGCCTGATCCTTCCAACACTACTTTTATCATGTAAAACATAACTGCAATGCCAAACAAATTGTAAATAGAATATTGGGATACTTCATCAATGGCAAGTTTGCTTTGGGGTAAAAAGCTGGACCATTCTCTGAAAGTCGTATCGAATCGTTGAAATGTTCCATCAAACATGGGTAATGAAATTGAAAAGGTTTCCGGCAAATTAATTTGGAGAGCAACATATGCCATATACATAATAGCGGAAAAAATAAACATACCCTGAAAAACATCCGTCCAAACAACGCCATATAATCCAGATGCAACCGTATAGATCATGGCAATAGAAATCAATAAGGCGGCTGCCCAGAATTCAGATGGTAACCCGAGATAATTACCAATTCCTAAAAATGAATCTAAGAATTTTCCGCCGCCAAGAGCAAAATAGGTCACCATAGCAATGGTCATAACAATAGAAGAAATTGCTGCGATTAGACGCGCTGCTTCACCTTGTTTGCCATTTCCAAAACGGAGTTTCATCCATTCAGCCAAAGTCATGGCGCCGGAACGGGTATTCCACTTACCCATAAAAATCATCAGAAATGCCATAATCAGCGTAACGCCACCCCTGATTTCGATATAAAATCCTTTGGCGCCCAAAGCATAAATTAATGCTGCAATTATCATGGTTCCGGTAATGTCCAAATTCGACGACATCCCGGAGGATGCCAATGCCCACCAAGGTAATTTGCGACTGCCAAGGAAATACGAATCGATGTCTTCACTTGCTTTTTTGCGCATGAACAATCCTACAAGGACAATGGCAATTAAATAAATTAGAACAATGGTGTAATCAATGGCTGTCATAGTTTTTTCACTTTCTAATAATATTTTGTCTGATAATCTCGAATCATTCGGAGAGCAGTAAACTGGACTCCGGTTTTAATAGAAGCCTTCATAATATTTATCCACGCTGTAGATTCACCATAATATAGTGGTATTATTTCATTCTCTAATAGTTCATATAAATGGTTTGCGTCAGCCTCATCGTCTGGTGTGTCAGGATTTCCAATAGCCCAGCCGTTTATTCCATGGTCGCATCCTTCAGCCCACCATCCGTCTAATACAGATAAATTGGGAACACCATTTAGCGCCGCTTTCATTCCACTCGTCCCGGACGCTTCATTGGGCCGTAAAGGTGTATTTAGCCAAATATCAACTCCGGAAGTAATTAACCGTCCCAGCCACATATTGTAATTTTCGAGAAAAATTACTTTCACTTTTCCATAAAGCTTATTTGAGTTGGCGACTACTTCCCGAATAATACTTTTCCCTTGATCATCTTTTGGATGTGCTTTTCCGGCAAAAACAAATTGTACCTTACCATGGGATAATTTGATGAATCGATCCATATCGGAAAATAATAAATGAGCTCGTTTATAAGTGGCAGCTCGTCGGGCAAAACCTATAGTTAACACCTGCCGGCTCAATGCTTTCTGGACTTGGGCATTGGCATAACCCAACAATGTCCGCTTACGATTTGCATGAGCGACCAATAGTTTTTCATCCGGGATTGAATCTAAGTTCAATAATTTTTCTCCTTCTTGTCTCCATCCCGGTAAATAATCATCAAATAATTCACGGTATTGTGGACAAACCCAATAGGGATGATAAACACCATTGGTAATATGTCCAATTTTGAATTGAGGAAATTGATTTTGTGCCACTTTACCATGGAGTTCAGAAACACCATTGGCTGAACGACTAAAATACAACCCCAATTCAGTCATGTGTAATCGGCTATTTTGAACCAATGATGGTAATTCAAGATTTTCAGGAATTAAATCATGAAGAAGGTTCTTAACTCTCTTTACTGAAAAATGATCGTGCCCGGCAGCAACGGGTGTATGGGTTGTAAAATGGCACTTCTTTCTTACTACTTGTTCATCTTTAAATTTGTCCAGCAGCCCAAGGGTAAGAAAAGAACAATGCCCTTCATTCATATGAAATGTTTCGATGTTTTCCAAAATACCCAAGTGCTTCAATAAATGAATGCCACCAAAA
This sequence comes from Fidelibacterota bacterium, assembly GCA_046861385.1. Classification (GTDB taxonomy): domain Bacteria; phylum Fidelibacterota; class Marinisomatia; order Marinisomatales; family TCS55; genus JADFRD01. The sequence continues at coordinate 45,775 of JBHHTW010000008.1, forward strand.
CCCAAAATAGCTTCTTGCATAATTCTATGATCTTTGTTCCCGGAATATAGTCGTAAAGAAATGATTCTATCTTCTTCAGTATTACTATCCAAATCGGTATCCATAAAATAAATAGGAACTGTGTGACCACTCAATCCTTTGTAGTCCAAACGAAATACTTCTACTTGGACGTTTCTGTCTCGAAGGTGGAGTGGAAACGTAAAATCCAGTTTTGTTAACAAGGGTTCTGGATCAAATTTTGGATAAGTCTCGGATTGATTTCCTTTTTCATCTATGCGCTGTTTGAAATATCCTTCTTTGTATAACAATGTAATGGCACAAAACGGCAGACCCTCATCCGTAGCTGCCTTAATATGATCTCCGGCCAAAACACCCAGACCGCCACTATAGGTAGGCAAGCTGGAACTAATTCCAATTTCTGCAGAAAAATAAGCAATTTTTATTTGTGATTCTGTTGAGGTCATTTTTATCGCATCCTGTTACTTTCTTCAGTCAATTTTCTCATTCGTTTTATTAATTTATCTGATAATTGGGCTTTTTGGAATCGCCATTCCCAATTCCCTTCAACCGTACCGGGTATATTCATTCGAGCTGTCGAATCCAAACCCAAAATATCCTGGAGCGGTATAATCGCCGTATTGCTCTTTGAGTTCAACGTAAAGGAAATAAAATCCCAATTAATTTCAGACCCATCAGTATCAAGTAATTCTAAGGCTTTGTTTTTTTCAAAGGAAATTTCATCGGCAGATTGTTTATTCCCAACACCCGGTTTGGATTGAAACCATCCGATAGAGGTATCGTTGTCGTGGGTTCCCGTATATACAACAATGTTTTCTTGATTTAATTCATGGATAGAGCCGTTGATATTATTATCATTTCCAAAAGACATTTGTAAAATTTTCATCCCGGGAATATTAAACATTTTTTTTATTGGCTCTGAATCCGATGCCGCTTCGCCTAAATCTTCTGCAATGATGGGTTTTGAACCAATACTCTTTTTCACGGCAGATAGTAATGTTTCTCCGGGACCTTTAACCCATTGAGCCTTTGCGCCATCGGATTTATCCATCGGTATTTCCCAATATTTCGCAAACCCGTTGAAATGATCAATCCTGACAACATCCACTAAGGTAAATAAATGTTTAAACCGAGAAATCCACCAAACATAATTTGATTTATCATGAGCATCCCAATTATAAATAGGATGACCCCAAACCTGGCCTTCTTTAAGGAAAAAATCCGGTGGGCAGCCTGATTGAGATTTCATACACCCAAACTCATCCAGTTTAAACAGACCCGGGTTTGCCCACACATCAGCACTATCATGGGACACATAAATAGGAATGTCGCCTACTATACGAATTCCTTTTTCATTGGCATAATTTTTCAACTGCTGCCATTGGGTATGAAATAGGAATTGTTGAATTTTTAGTTTTTGAATATAGTCTCGTTGTTGATGTTGGATTTCCTTTTGATCGACTTCGTTAATATTTAAATATTTATGTTCCCACTTTGTCCATGTTTTATTATTATGAATTTTTTTAAGTGACAGAAATAAAGTATACGTATTTAACCAAAACTCGTTTTTTTTACAATATATTTCATATTGCTGCTTTACATTTTCAGAGGCTCTTTCAAAAAAATGATTGCTTACAACATTTAGAATCTTGAGTCTATCCGGGATTACTGTCGTGAAGTCGACTTTTCTTTTAGAATATTTTTGGAGATTATTTAACTCACTTTTCAGTAAATAACCATCTTCCAATAAAGAATCAAAGCTGATTAGAATTGGGTTATTTGCGAAGGCTGAAACTGATGTATAGGGAGAGCGATTTGATCCTGTATCACAGGTGGGCAAAATTTGCCAAAGGCGTTGTCCCATTTCAGCAAGTTGGTCAATGAATTTGAAAGCTTCCGGCCCTATTTCTCCTATCCCGTAGGCCCCCGGGAGTGAAGAAATATGAAGCAGAACACCGCTTTCTCTGGGGAAAAATTTCAATTAATATTCCTTAAATATTAAGCAATGAAACCGCTTGGATCTTGAGCCTGAGAAATCAATCTATCCAAATCAAATTCATCTTTTTGCATAATATTTTTTACAATCGGATTAATATCTATATCAAGACGCTGCCCGGCTAAGGTAATATCCAAAACAATGTAATCTGATGCAATTTTTGTAATGGCCGGGTTTGAAGTCCAAATTGCACGTCCATTATGTTTGGACGCGCTTCCCATGATTGTCACTTTATGATCAATCACCATTACAATTTTGGGTTTCCAAATTTTCTGAATATCTTCTTCTTTCAACTTATATGAAATGGTTGTTCCTATAGGATGACTGATTTCGGAAAAAGAAAAAACTATAATATCAATATTCCGCTCATGAGCTGATTGTAATTCTTTGTACACTTTTTTGAATTCGCCGTTCCATACATTGATTATGATGGATGATTTTGCATTATTGATAGCTTCACGCATTTTAAAAATAAGATTGGCATATCCATGGATATGCCAAAAATCAAACGCTTCTTCATTTAAATCTAATTTATCTAATGCTGTTTTCAATCCGTCTATTTGGTCATCGTGCAAATTTTTTAAATGTTCTATCAGTGAATATGGAGATAAAGGGATAAACCGTTTTGGAGAATCTCCCTCAGAATTCACTATACCTTTTTTTTCTAATCGGTTTAATGTGGCATAAATTGCAGAACGGGGAATACCGGCATCCTTGCTGATTTCGTAACCAGTTGCTGGATTATTTTGTATCAAGCTAATATAAGCTCTTGCTGCATTTGTCGATATACCGAATTGTTCCAGTAATAGTATAATTTCTTTATCAGTATTTGTCATAGTTCTTTTGAATTAATAATTTATTTAAAATTAATCAAATTCTGTTGAGCTGTTGGCTTGAATATACTTAAGTTACAAACAGTAACTCAATAGTGAGTTACTAATAATTATAGTTATTTAGCTAAACACTTTTATATGAAATTCATACTTTGCTCATTGCTATCAAGTGCGATGTTTATAAAAGCCGAAAGCCCTGATTGGGCAAAGAACGCCGTCTGGTATCAAATTTTTCCTGATCGATTTTATAACGGGGATAAAACAAACGACCCCACATTAGAAAGCCTGATTGGGACATGGCCTTGGGAGCGTCAAGATGAATGGAGCCTTTCCCCCTGGACTTCAGATTGGTATCAATTTCAACCGTGGGAAAAAGAAAACGGTAATGATTTTCGGTACCAGTTTCAAATACGCCGGTATGGTGGTGATTTACAAGGAGTAATTGATAAACTGGGTTATTTAGAACAATTGGGTATTAATGCCATTTATTTTAATCCGATATTCGATTCTCCATCTTCCCATAAATACGGCGCAGCTTATTACCATCACATTGATAGATATTTCGGACCTGATCCTTATGGTGATACCAAAATAATGGAATCTGAGACACCTGACGACCCCGAAACTTGGCAGTGGACAAGTGCCGATAAATTGTTTCTTGATTTAATTCAAAAAGCCCATCATAAAAATATTAGAATTATCCTAGATGGCGTATTTAATCATGTGGGGCTCACATTTTGGGCATTTCGGGATGTAATCGAGAATAGAGAAAACAGCCCATATTATTCATTATTTAATATTGAAGGTTCTGAATTAATGGACAAATCCCATCTCAACGATTATCAAACTCTACCTGATTATTTAATCCAAAAAGACCAATCTCCCCTTCGATATACCGGCTATGTGGCAGATCTTCCAGCTTTTCGTCAGAATGAAGGGGGACCCGTTGAACCCATCCGAAGTCACATTCACCAGGTTGTTAACCGTTGGATGGACCCAAACGGTGATGGTGATCCATCCGATGGTATTGACGGCTGGCGACTGGACGTGGCAGAGCGCGTACAAATGGTATTCTGGGATCAATTTGGCAAGTGGGTTCGGGAAATCAATCCTGAGGCGTATATTACCGGAGAAGTATGGTGGGAAGACTGGTGGAATAATAAACAATTTAATGCTTCACCTTGGTTAGAAAATGGTCGATTTGATGCTGTGATGAATTATCGTTTTGGGGATGCCATGTTTAGATTCTTCATCAATCAGAAAACGCAAATTTCTCCATCAAGCTTGGATAGTTTGCTGAATGGAATAATTTCAGATTATGGTTACGAAAAAACATTGGTGCTGCAAAATATATTGGACAGCCATGACATGGAACGTCTTGCGTCGGCTGTAGTGAACCCTGACCGATGGATTGATCATGGAAACAACGTTTGGTACAACCGCGAGTTTGATATTAGAAAACCCACGGCAAATGAAAGACAAATTCAAAAGACCATTATTACATTTCAGTTTGTATTCCCCGGGGCGCCTTTTATATATTATGGTGACGAAGCGGGCATGTGGGGTGCCGATGATCCCGGCTGCAGGAAGCCCATGGTTTGGCAGGAGTTCATTTATGATACTGAAAAAGCTCATTTTTGTGACGAATTAGATGATTGCTCAGGTTCCCGGCCTGTCGATGAAGTTTTTTTTGATGATGATTTATGGACCCATTATCACCAACTCATTATGTTACGTAAAAAACATAAATCCCTTTCAAGGGGAGAGTATCTAGTTGTTTACACTAATGATAAAACGGGTATATTTGCCTTTGAGAGACATCATGATAATGAACGAATTTTAGCAGTTTTCAACAGTTCAAAAAATTCGATTTTATTAAATGATGATATTTTTCCTGAAAGCAGATCAAGTTGGAAACAGTTATTTGGTACTATTTCAAATAATTTAAATGCAAAAGATGCAAAAATATTTATTCATTACTAGTTTTTTAGTCATACTCTTCTTTTCATGTGAAAAGCATAAAGAGGAGTCCTTGGCTGTAGTTAATGGAAATACCATTGCTTTAAAATCATTTATTCAACGATATAATGATTTTCTATTTCAGACACAACTCCAGGACAATTTATTAAATAGAAACCTTTTTCTAAATTCTCTCATTGATGAAATTTTAATTGTTGATTACGCCAATGATAGCGGTATAATAAACGATCCTGCTGTTATTAGAGAAAAACAACGTTTATATGATCAATTGTTATTGAATCAATTTTTTAATCATCAAATATCCCCCAAGACAAATGCGACAGAATCGGAATTAAGACGTTTATTTACCTGGTCAAAAACTTCGATCCATGTCCGGCACTTATTTTCCAAAAACCTCGCGACCATTAAGAAAATTCAAAAAGAAATTCAGAGTGGCATTCAATGGGACATATTAGCTAAAACTTATTTTAATGATCCCACGCTAAAGGACAATGGCGGGGACATCGGCTGGATGAATATGGGTGAAATGGATCCTGCCTTTGAAGTTGTTGCTTTCTCGCTTACGGGGGATGAAATATCCGCTCCTGTAAAAACCAGAAATGGTTATAGTATCATTCAAGTTATAGAAAGGGAAAAAGATATTTTTTTGACTGAACAGGATTATCAGCATGAGAAGGCCTGGCTGGAACAGCTGGCAGTGCAATATAAAAAATTACCGGCAGTCCGGGCTTATACCGATAGCGTTGAGGCAGAACTCAATATTCATTTTTCACAAAATAATTTATCGAAACTTTTTAATGCAATAGTATATCATACGGAATCCAGCCACATTTATAATCATTCTCCTCTAGTATTTTTTAAGGACGGTAACCACTGGACAGTACAGGAAACATACCAAAAGCTGAATGACCTTTCCAGACGGCAATTCAACCATATAACAACAGAAGAAAATCTAAAAAATATTATCCGGGGACTGGCCGTGAGAAATATATTTCTTGCGGAGGCTGAAAAGATGAGATTAGAAAAATCAGCATTATTTACGGAAACTTTCACTCAAAAATATAATGCATATTTAATCAATCTGTGTCTTGAAAATTGTTATAATTCGATTCCTTTGGATACTATCGATCAAATTCAAAGCGTCAAAACAGCTTATATAAATTTTCGTAATGAATTAGCTAATAAAAGTTCAATCAGTGTTGACAGCCTGAAAGTAAAATCATTTATTTTAAATCAGGCGATTACATTATGAATCGTAAACTAATTCCATTTCTATTATTGATTAATCTGATTGTATTGTCTGCCGGTACAACAGGAAAATTGACAGGTATTCTTTCGGACAAAAATACAGGTGAACCCCTTATTGGCTGTAATATCATATTAAATGGAACTGACCTCGGTACTGCTTCTGACATTAATGGTGAATATTTTATATTAAATATTCCCCCTGGGACATATTCCGTTCGATTTCAAATGATTGGTTATGAATCGATCATTTCAAATAATGTTTCAATTTCAATTGATAAAACAACCCGGCTGAATGCTGGTTTAGCTATTGAAGTTATTGAAGGGTCTGAAGTGGTGGTTACAGCAGAGCGAAAATTAATCCGGTTTGATGTGACACAATCGGAAGCGCGTATTACTTCTGACGAATTGGATGCCATGCCGGTGACAGAAGTGAAAGATATACTGCGATTACAGGGAGGGATAACACAAGATGCCGGTGGCGGTCTGCATATGCGAGGCGGCCGAACCAATGAAATATCATATATGGTAGACGGTGTTCCCATGAGCGATGCCTATGACGGAGGTCTTTCCGTACAAATTGAAAATGACAATATACAGGAGTTGCAGGTCATCAGCGGTACATTTAATGCTGAATATGGAAAAGCGCTTACCGGAGTAGTGAATATGGTGACAAAAGATGGTGGAAATAATTTTGAAGGATTTGTAAATCTTTACGCCGGTGATCATTCAACCAGTGATACCATTTTCCTTGACCTTGATTCTTATACTGTCCAAAATGATATTAGTCTGTCCGCAAATTTAAACGGTCCTATTATTCCTGGTTTAATTACATTTTATTCATCAGGACGGATAAATAAATCAGACGGATGGCTCAACGGTCTCCAAACATTTACAATGTATGGTGATACATTGTTCTACGATAAAAACAATAATGGTTATCGTGATAATCAAGAAAAACTAAAAGATCCATTTTATAAAAGTATGAATTGGTACGATTCTTGGTCAACTCAAAATAAAATAACCGTTAAAATAAGCCCGACAACACGCATAAAAAGAAATTCCATTATCAATTCCAGAGAATCGCAAGACTATAACGAAGACGAGGATCATTTCAATCAAATGGTTCAGGGCGGTAGAAAAACTGACTACAACTACGGTAGTTTTATTGCATATAATTTATCTCATTCATTTTCATCTATGTCCTTTGCCGAAATTAATGCCACGGAATACATACATAAATTTGAGTCATATTTATTTGCAGACCCTCTGGATAGTCGATATACGACTCCAGACAGTCTTTTTTGGGCACATACAGTCGGTTTGTTACCGGACCACATTTTAGATAAATATGGTCAAGAAGCAAACTATTTCCCAGAGTATACATTTGATCGATGGGATGTGGAAACAGACAGGTTGAAGCGAAAAACAGACACAAAAAGTTTAAAGTTTGATTTAACAGGCCAGATAAATAAATATAACCAGGTAAAATTTGGATTTGATATTACAAGGCATCAATTAACGTATGACAGCTATGATTTGTTGGATTTATCAGAAGCCGATCAAATATATACTCCCATTATTCCTGCAAAGGGCAGTTACAACCGAACAACGTATAAATTCAAACCTGAAGAAATGTCTTTTTATCTACAAGACAAAATTGAATACGGAGATATGATTATTAATGCGGGAATCCGATTTGAATCCTTTGATCCAAAGGCCAAAGTACCAAGGAATATTCATGAACCTTACATTTATAACCCTCGTAATCCGGCGCTTGATACACTCTCTTTTGAAGAATTAGAAAATATCCATTGGGGGGATATTTCGTATTTGGATGAAGACAGTCTGGGGAATCCTGTCAGTCATACGTATGCAGAATATTATAACCGTTTTAACGATCAACCTGATCTAGTGAGCCAAAAAGGCTGGTGGAAAAAAACAACTGTAAAGTCTCAATTAAGTCCACGGTTGGCAGTTGCTTATCCAATTTCTGATAAAGGAGTTATTCATTTTGCTTACGGCTATTTTTTTAAGATTCCTGATTTTTCAAAATTATACAACGAAACAGATTACAAGCTTTCGGAAACAGAAACAAATTTCGGAATATTTGGTAATCCGGATTTAAAACCAGAATCAACGGTCAGCTACGAGCTTGGTCTTCGACAGGAAGTCGGCCCTAATATGAAATTAGAAATCAAAGGTTTCTATAGGGATGCCAGAAATTATGTTTCCAGCGGAATTCCAATTGACTTAGGTGATGGTAAATCATATTACACCTATGTGAATAAAGATTATTCCAATTCTCGTGGTATTATTATTTCTTTCTATAAACGTTTTAATCGACTCATTGGATGGAACTTTGATTATACATATCAGATAGCAGAAGGATCCAATTCAAATCCAGATGAGGAATTTGGCGCTGTACTGGATGGAAAGGAACCCACACGATCCATTATTCCATTGGACTGGGATCAAAGACATAATATAAATGGATCTATTTCCATTGGAAAAAATGGTTGGGGTGCAAATATGATTATCCAATATGGAAGCGGCTACCCTTACACGCCGGAGATCACTAATTATGAACAACAGGGAGCTGTATTATCAAATGTTTTAATACGTAATAGTCGGAGAAAATCAAGCAATTTCAGAATCGATTTAAAATTATTCAAGCAGGTACAAGTCGGAGCCTTAAACGGTAAATTCTATATTAATATTTATAATTTGTTTGACAGACGAAATGAAATAAGTGTTTACGGAGACTCGGGGCGATCCGACCAGACAATCGAGGAATCCCGCGCAGAAATAATTTCGCCTTTTGAACCGTTAAGACCTAATACGATCAATGAATATTATAACCGACCACATTGGTACGATGAACCGCGGGAAATACAATTTGGATTTCAATTCGCATGGTAAAATACATTTCTACATTCTTCCTTTTGGGTGTTCTGCTTCTGGCTCAATCGAGTGAGCGGGGAGACCCAAATTTTCGCCGGGCCACCAACATTGATGTCAATAAAGTCCGCACCACAATATTTAATTATGGAATTACTGGAAGAACTGGCGCCAACCCGGGTGAAATTCCCTATGAATGGCCCGTGAATTCTAATCAACATTATATTGCCATGACCGCATTGGCTGTCGGCGCTGAGGTACAAACAACGTCCGGTGAAACCAGAGCATTGGTTACCATTCCTTTTCGTTCGGATCAATCTGGTAATTCCATGGCTTGGGAACCCGTCCCGGAGTATTTAAACCCCAATTCCCAGAAAATAACTATCAGTGATGACTTAGACACATGGCCTTCATATTGGCCGGATAAAATGGATGACAGTAACGATCCTGGATGGCCAGGGTCTTGGAATGGTTATTTTGGAAAAAATCAATTTAACGCACAACAGGAAATTTATTATAAAACATCGGATGATAGAAATTTCATTATTGGAAATCCTTACTCTCCAGATACAACGGATTTGAGCCGTAAAGGAGCGGGACTGTTAACTGGAGTTCGAATCATGGAATGGAAGCAAATTCTTATTGAAGATGTCGTTTTTATTCTCCATGAAATCACCAATGATGGTTCTTTTGACTATAATAAAGTATCCTTTTCCATGTGGTTGGCTGATCTGGTTGGTGGTGATGGTGATAGTGGCGATGATACTCCCGATTTCGATTTGATCTATGATGTCGCCTGGTCCATGGACAGCGACGGTGTTGGTAATGCTGCTTTTGGTTCAGATCCTGTGGGTGTTGCTGCAACGTCTTTTATTGAAACGCCTGGAAATAATACAGATCGAATTGACAATGATGGCGATGGAGAAGAGGACGGGCCTATTATTCTTGAAACGATGATTGAGAATGAAATATTGGGGAACGCTATTGATGATAACGGCAATGGTCTTGTGGATGAAAATATGACTCATGTCCCTTTTGGTAACCAGGCAGGTGTTTCCTTTGCTGACCATATCGACAATGACAATGATGGGGAAGCTGGAAGCCCGGTGGTAACTCAAGACATGATTAATGCAGCAAATTCCGGGCAATGGAGTATTTGGCCTAATATAAACGACGAAATTCAAGATTCAATAATCCACCTCATTGGTTTAGATGAATCTGATTTAGATCATGCTTATAAGGATGGAATTGATAATAATGCTGACCCAGACAATCCATATTTTCTGGAATACCCAGTTGGATTAGGGGCAGAAGTCAATTCTCCACTAGTGGATTCGGCTATGGTTTTAGCGGCCGCAAGTGACTTGTGGCTCCGATATAAAGTTCCCAATAGTGATATTATCCTCTATGACGTGAATATTGAAGATATTGGGAAACCGTTTGCGGACGGAGTGGATAATGATGGGGACGGAGCTGTTGACGAAGGTATCGATGAAGGAATTGATGAAATGATTGATGAGTCTCGAGATGATTTTCTTGACAATGATGGTGACTGGGAGTTGAGCGACGATATTGGCATCAATGGTGATGAGTCTGGCGGAATAGAAGCGGGTGTTGGCGATCAAAAACCTACGTCTGGTTCAGGCACAGGTTTCCCCGGTGAGCCCAATATTGATAAAACGGATGTATCAGAATCGGACCAAATGGGGTTAACCGCCGTTGGTTATGATCCTGCCGGATCCATTCCGGTTACGAGTGACAATTATTTATGGCTGTTTTACATGACTCCGGGAAGCTACTGGCAGCCACCTCCCGGCGGTCAACCACCCGGTGATTATGATTTATTTGTTACATCTGGATTTTTCCCGCTGCAGGCCGGGCAAACTGAACGCATTGCCATGGCTGTAACTCTTGGGAACGATGAAGCAGACGCCCTGAGAAATAAAGCTGTAGCACAAACCACCTATGACTTTGATTATCAATTTGCCAAAGCTCCAGACCCACCCGTAGTTACAGCGGTTCCCGGAGATGGAAAAGTGACTATTTATTGGGATAAGAGCGCTGAAGAATCAATTGATAAATATATGGGCGAAGTTACAAATGGTGTGGATCTCCATGACTTCGAAGGATATAAAATTTACAGAGCTACGGATTTCGAATTTAACGATGCCTACACCATCACTGACGGTGATGGGAATCTTACTTTTTTGGAACCCTATTCGCAAAATGGACAGAAAGCCCAATGGGATATAATTAATGGTAAAAGAGGGTGGCATCCAGTTGATTTAAACGGTATCAAATTTTACCTCGGGGATGATTCCGGTCTGGAACATTCTTTCGTAGATGAAAATGTCGTTAATGGACAAAAATATTATTATGCTGTTGTATCCTATGATTACGGCGGTGATTTGACCAACAATATCATTCCCAGCGACTCCCCCATGAAGCTCCGTGTGAATTCATTAACCGGTACGGTAGAATTGGGGCCAAATGTGGTTGAAGTCACTCCTTCACCTCCTTCCGCCGGGTACGTTGATGCTGAATTCCAAGGAGATCAAATTGATCACATTTCCGGCACATCAGTTGGAGAAATATTTCTTGAAATTGTTGAACCGATGGCTATTAAAGACCATCACACATACCAGATAACATTTGAAGACACAATATTGCCCAATCAGCAGGGGTTGGCCGGGTATGATACCATTACGACCAAATCTTATTATTTGGTGGATGTTACCTTTGATGAAAATCCAGACACATTAGTCAATGACGATCATTATTTCCCCGAATCAGATGGACAGATTGTTGATGGCTTCAGATTGGCTTTTAATAATATTGCTGATTTGACGTTCAATGAGGAACAGTCAACATGGTCCAGAGATAGTCTCTGGACATTTAAAGTTTTAAGATATGCCACTTTTAATGTAATTGGTACCAAAACTCCTTATGATTATCGAATTATTTTTTCTGAAACACAATCTGATTCCACCATTGATTTTTGTATGCGCTATCTCCCAAATTCATCTACGTGCTTTCCTGGGTTTTTATATCCGGGACGCGCCGTTAATTTTAAAGTTCAGCGGCGTGAATCCCTCACCGGCGATGACAGTGTAGACTGGGTGGAAATTCCCATTGGATTTATAGACGTTATCCCTATCGGAACCTCTGATGGTTATTTCAATGCAGATGGAAATAGAGAAAGTGATTGGATTGTATTTTTGGATTACGAAGATGCTGCCGGAAACCCTGCTCCCTCCTGGGCGTTTTATTTAAATCTCCTCCCATTTGATGATGAACTCATTTATAACGAACCGCAACCGGGCGATACAGCATATATTATTATCGAAAAGCCATTCCTCCCTGAGGATGTTTATGAATTTACCACCATAGCTTCACACATTGACCCCGCTCAAGCAAAGATCGATCTAAAAAAGATTAAGGTGGTGCCAAACCCATATCTCGCAGCGAATGCTTTTGAGGGTCAGAACACGTTTACGTCGGGACGAGGCCCAAGAGAAATTCAATTTCGATATTTACCGAAAGAGTGTACGATTCGCATATATACAATATCCGGTGAATTAGTGAAAACGATTCATCATTCATCGTCTATGGATTCCGGTACAGGAAAGTGGGATTTGCTTACAAAAGATAACCTGACAGCATCTTATGGTATTTATATATATCACATCGAAGCACCGGGGATCGGTGAAAAAATCGGGAAATTAGCTATTGTAAAATGATGAACATTTTTAAAAAAATATACATTCTTTTGTTCATCATTTCTTTATCCTATGGCGTAGATAAAACGGGTACAACAGCTGCAAAATTTTTATCCATCAATATTGGTTCTCAAGCTGTTGGCCTGGGTGGCGCTTTTACTTCGATAGCCAATGATGCTACAGCCATGTATTGGAATCCTGCCGGATTAAGTTTTTACAATACTAAAGAGGTGTATTTAAACCATTCCAATTGGATAGCGGATATTGCATTTGATTATTTTGGCGTAACTCTGCCTCTTCGAGGCGGACATGTTTTTGGGTTTAATATTACATCCTTAACGATGGATGATATGGAAGTTACCCGATATGGAAATGAGGATACAGATCAAACCTTTTCTGCGGCTGATTATGCAATCGGCATGACATATTCAGTAAACCTGACGGATAGATTTTCGATTGGTTTTAATGGGAAATATATTCAAGAAACGATTGCTAATAATCACGCGTCTAGTGCTGCTCTGGATGTGGGAACACTATTTACAACACCATATGGATTCAGATTGGGAACCAGTATCAGCAATTTCGGTCCGAAAATGAATATGACTGGTGACGATTTGTTGGTTCCGGTTGATGTGAATGAAACAATCAATGGTGACAATGAAAGCATAACCGGGTATTTATCAACAGATTATTTTGATTTACCCCTTGTCCTAAGAGTGGGTATTTCAAATGATATCCAATTGGGAAATTTAGGTCGTTTCACATGGGCCATTGATGCCAATAATCCTAACGATAACTCCATGTATTTGAATATGGGTGCCGAAGCAGGACTGTTCAAAGATTTATTTGTAATAAGAGTCGGGGCGAATTCACTATTTTTGAATGATAGGGAGAAAGAGCTTTCTCTCGGTTGCGGAATTAACACACCAAGTGCTTTGGGTAGAATTTTGCATTTTAATTATAGCTTTGAAACATTATCTCATCTTGGAGACCTTCATCAAATTAGTTTTCATATTTCTTATTAAAACATCTGAAATTTTTCTTGAATATTCCACGAATTCTGTTGAAATTCTGAGTGACTCATTTATGAGTTACTAATTATGTTCAATGAATTATCTCCTTTGAATATATACTTTAAAACATTTGAAAAACTAAATAACATTATAAAATCAAGGATAATCTTATGAATAAAATGCTAAAATCTTTCAGTCAAATTATTATGACTGGAGCACTTTTCATGTCACTTGGGTGGTCACAAATAAGTGTCACCTTTCAAGTAGATATGAATAATGAAACTGTGGATGCAAACGGTGTTCATTTGGCTGGCGCTTTTCAGGGTTGGGATCCTGCTGCAACAGAATTAACCGATACAGATGGCGATGGAGTATATTCTATCTCAGTGGATACCCTTACAGCAGGTGCTACTTATGAATATAAATATGTCAACGGCAATGCCTGGGGCGGCGATGAATTCCAAGGTGGATCAAATCGCTCTATTACAATTCCTGACACTAATACTGTTTTACCCGCTTATTGTTTTAATTCGCTTCTTATTTGCTCTGAAGTAAATATCACTTTGAATGTTGATATGAATTTTGAAGTTGTTTCAGCGGCTGGTGTTCATGTTGCTGGCGCTTTTCAGGGTTGGGATCCTGCTGCAACAGAATTAACCGATACAGATGGCGATGGAGTATATTCTGTAACGCTGGCTATGACGATTGGAGATACTGTTGAATATAAATACGTCAATGGTGATGCCTGGGGAAGTGATGAATTTCAAGGGCAATCGAACCGCTCTTTAATTGTTCCTGATGTAGATACCGAATTACCTGCATACTGTTTTAACAGTCTTGATCTTTGCGACTATGCAGCCGAGGGTGTTTGGGTCACTTTCCAAGTTGATATGTCATATGAAATTATCAATGAGATAGATGGTGTTCATATCGCCGGTTCCTTCCAGGGCTGGGATCCATCGTTAACGGAATTGTCTGATGTGGATGGCGATATGGTCTATGAAGTAACGCTGGATATTCTCGAATCAGCTGGTGACTCTGTATATTACAAATACGTTAATGGAAATGAATGGGGCGAAGATGAAAATATAGGCGCTGATAGACTGTTGGTTGTCCCGGATACCACGACTATTATAGCCGCGCCCTGTTATGGTAGCGCTGATCCATGTCCTACCCCGCCTGACAGCGTTAATGTTACATTTGTTGTTGATATGTTATATGAAACTGTTTCAGCAAACGGTGTTCATGTCGCCGGAAACTTCCAAAGTTGGGATCCTGCTGCCAGTGAAATGACAGATGCAGATGGCGATGGTAAATATGAAGCCACTTTTCACGTTGCCACGGGAGAAGAACTACAATACAAATTTATCAATGGCAATGATTGGGATTCAGCAGAAACCGTACCGGATGAGTGTGTCTCTGGTGGTAATCGCACTGTTAATGCTCCCAACTTCGATCGACCATACGAAGTGTGTTATGCAATGTGTGAAATTTGTCCAGAAGAACCTGTTACTAAAACGGTTGTATTTTCGGTTGACATGTCAGAGTGGCTGGATGAAGACGGTGCAACAGGAATGCCTATTTTCAGTGTGTCACGAGGCGATCAAATGCAGGTCCGCGGCGGTTTTAACGGCTGGAATTGCGATACTCCTGAAGATTGTGAAATGTCACGTACGCCCGGCACAAACGTTTTTAGCCTAGCGGTTTCTTTAACGGATCAAGCCGATAAGGAATTTGAATACAAATTCTATTTGCAACACGATTCAACATCATTAGCCTTATTTGAAGCTGAGTATGGCGCCATGTACGGAGATATGGGCTGGGAAGATTCACCACAGTTTGGTGGATCCAATCGTATCTTTCAAATGGGTGAAGATGACGGAACAGGCTTATTGGAACTGCCTCTTGCTGGTTATTACGATCTCCCGGCAGGTGCGGTAGTCCCTGCAGGTACACCTGTTTCTCTTACGTTCTCAGTGGACATGACCGGCGCAGATGCGGATGGTTTTGACTCAGCTGAAGATACGGTCTCATTGGTTCTAAAAGACAAATGGTTGAACTATTTACAGGGTTTTGGCGATAATTCTACCCATACGGCTACATCAAATGGTGATGGTACATATTCAGTTACGGTTGATTTTGTTGGTCCGATTCCCTGGCATATGATTTATACTTGGGGATTCTATGATGTTTCATCAGTTGTTGATATTGAAGAGGGCGGTGGTTTTGGATTGGGCCGCTTCCGCGCTCGTTATCATCACGCCAATTCGGATAGAGGTTGTGCTTGGGAAGATTTTACTTTCGAACAGGATACTTGGCAGAAAGATCCACCCTTGCCTCTTGAAGACTTTGACCCAACTGCAGTATGTATTGCACTGGAGATTGTAAGTGATGTTGTACCGGCTAAATTTCAATTGTCGGATAACTATCCAAATCCATTCAACCCAACAACGAATATTTCATTCAGCATTCCCACGGCGTTAGATGTCCAAGTGAATGTCTATAATATTCTGGGACAAAAAGTGGTTACCTTCAATGAGGGACAACTCAATGCCGGTACTTATAATATTCGCTGGAATGGTAGAGATCAAATGGGGAATGTTCTCTCTAGCGGTATTTACTTCTACGAACTCCAGGCTGGTGATCAGTTTAAACAAATCAAGAAAATGACTTTTGTGAAATAACTACTTTCTTGCATTGATTAAAAGAGGGCTCATGTAATGTGGGCCCTTTTTTTATACTCTAGATAACTTTATTTTGTTAAAACACCCTTTACTACAAAAATTCTATTTTGTGATTGATACCTAATAAAATATATGCCGCTTGGAAATTGGCTTGCATTCCAAACGAAGTCATGTTCCCCCTTATCCACTTTTTGGTTTATTAATGTATCAATCCATTTTCCCTTGATATTATATATATCCAAACGGAGAGGATGCTTATCTGCGTTCTCAACTTTAATTCGGATGGTTGTTTCTGGATTAAAGGGGTTGGGGTATAGACTTATGATATTGTGTTCAATTGGTATTATATCACTTTTAATCGTCAGCGGAAATACATTTCCGGATCCTTTAACCAGTAAATACCTTTGATTGGTTTCAGAAACATCGAAAAATTCTCGTTCTCCATCGGGCCAATTAACTACCACTGAATCAATATCAATCTCATCTCCCAAGCCAAAGTGTTGCCGTAGTGTATTTTGTGAACAGTAACCGTTTCCAGCTGCCACCTGACTAAATTGGGATCCGGATTGAGTATATATTATAATTTTGGCTCCAATTGCAAATGGATCTCCTTCATTTGATTGCAGTAAAAATTGAACCCAGTTATTTGATGGAGAGTCGTTTCTGTATAAGAGAACAGATCCATCAGAATAGGAATGCCCTGCGGCAATAATATCGAGATCCCCATCGTTGTCTAAATCTCCATAAGCACAACCGATACCATTATTGTAACTCTGTAGGCCGGAAGATTGACTCAAATCTTCAAATGAACCATTTTGCAAATTTCGAAAAAATGAATTGGGGACATCTCCAAAACCAGATTGATTATTGTTAAAAATATCCAGCCAGCCATCATTGTCTGCATCAAAGAAAAACGTTCCCCAGGCCATACTCCCGGGGATGTCTGAAACACCGGTTAAATCTGCAACATCATAAAAATATCCCTGTGGTGAATTTTGCAGTAATGAATTTTCATACAGATTAGATGTATACACATCTATCCAACCATCTCGATTATAATCGCCGAGCGCTACACCCATGCCCATCACAGGTAAAATAACACCTGCTGAAGCGGATATATCTGAAAATACGCCGCTCTCTTCTTTCCGAAGTAAAATATTACCTCTGTTATTATCTTGAGTAAGGAAAAGATCATCATCTCCATCGTTATCATAATCAAAAAAACCTAACCCCATAACCAGTCCTCCATTTTGTGGTCCTGCAGCATTTATATTTTGCGCGAAGTCTGTAAATGTCCCGTCTCCATTATTCTTAAAGAAATAATTAAACTCAGTTAACCGCCCAACATATAAATCTATCCAACCGTCATTATTAACATCGTTCCATGCGCCACCTTCGAGTCCACCATTTGTTACGATTCCCGACCGGACGGTTACATCGCTGAATGTCCCGTCTCCATTGTTTCTATATAAAAAACTGTTGCCTTTCATTGCTCCGATGAATAAATCCAGATAGCCATCATTATTATAATCAGCCGCTAGGGGGAGTCTTGTTTCAGCAGATGTTGTTATACCAACCGCGAACGATACTTCTTCAAATTCCATGCTGCCCAGATTATGAAACAATAAATTAGAACCATTATTCCGATCGCAGACAAATACGTCCTCCAAATCATCGTTATCGAAATCAAAAATACAAACTCCCTCACCGGATATATTATAATTCATCCCGGCTTCGGAGGTCAGGTTTGTGAAATAAATTTGCCCGTTCACTGCCGTAAACAACGTGATGATACCAATGAAAATTATTGCATTCATATAGAAGAATAAATTACGCAAATTATCTTAATATTTTAGTCTTTGATTCTGGTAGAATCGGGGGATTCTTTGTAAACTTTCAAAGCTGTTTTCTCTCTAAATATGCCCAATAGAACTTAATGAAAAAAACACTGATTATTATTAGTTTGGTCACCAGTATATCGCTGGCAGTTGATGTGGCAAAATTGCCTGTAATATCATTAAGTCAAGACACTCTGGAACTGCATCAAATTATCAATGTTGATCAACCTACCTTTATTTATTTATGGGCAACCTGGTGTCATGTTTGCAGAAAAGAAATGCCTAAAATGATTGAGTTTTTCAATGAACAATCCGATGTGAACTTTATTCCGGTGGCTTATACCGTTACATCGGACAAAGTAAATGACTTTTTATTAGAAAACGATTACACACTAAACACGTTTATTGATTATTCTGGAGAAATATTCAGGGAATTTGGTGTAAAAGCCACTCCGACAGTTGTTATTCTTGACCAAAACAATGGTATTGTATTTAATGGATATAAATCAATTCACACGTATAGAAAATTATTAAAAAGGTTAAAAAATTAATGAGATACTTTAGATCATATATTATTTCTTTGTTTATCCTTATTCTTTCATCTGCTGCCTACGCTCAAGGCGGTATCAGCTGACGGCGTCCAATCCTCCCGGGCGGGAGTTTATTAAAATATAGTTCTGCTCAAGAAAATCAATTATCGATCGGTTTTGTCTATGAACATGAATATCTTTCAAAGCCAATCTATGGCAAGAAATCCATTCCCAATTTTAATAAAGAACGCACAGATAACAGTACAATAACATTCATAGCAAATGCGGGAATCGCCAAAGGGTTGACGCTTTCTGCTTTTATTCCATACCGGCATGTATTGAATGAAAAAGTATTATTCCGAGGCCAGAATGATAACCAATACGACGGTGGTTTATATTCCAGAGAAGCTAATGGAATTGGGGATATTATTTTGCAAATGAGTTATCAATTAGACCTCTTTAAAAATCATTTCCCCTTGCTTTTAGGTATAGGAATCAAACTAGCAAATGGAGAAATCAACGCATTGGATAAATACAAGTCCCGGATTTCTGATAATTTACAGGTGGGTTCCGGAAGCGTTGATCCTATTTTTTCTATTTATACGAATGAACACTTGGGTTCATTTATGCTGTCGTCTGGTATTTTTACCCGGATTGCTTCCCGGGAAAACATTTATGGATATAAATATGGTAACGAGCTCCACGCATTAATGAATCTGGATTATGTAGATTCAGATTTATTTTTCGGTGGGATCCAATTATATTATTTATTGACTACAAGGGATACATACCAATATGGTAAAGTGGCTCGTGATCGGGGAGGAAAAAGTATTTTCTTCAGTACAAAAATGGGTACAAAGATTACCGATGATTTTGATTTAGAGCTTATATTTCAGTTACCGATCTATCAACGCTTGAACGAAAGCCAACTGACCTCATCTTATTCTATACAATTTGGCACACTTTATAGATTTACACTTTAATGAAAAAATTAATCCCCATATTATTAATGACAATTTCCTGTTCTCTTTATGAGGATAAGGATGATCCGGACATTTATTTTGAAATTAATAATTTCGATATTCTCAAACTGGGTAAAACAATATCAGATATGATGCTCGGCCCGAACGGTCAATATCTCTATTTATGTGATTATAATAATAATTCTATTTTAAAAGTAAGCCTTAACGGTAAGATGAAACTAATTGGAGAATTGGTTTTGGGGTCTCATCCTACTGCCATGGACACTTCTCCCGATAAATCTCTCATAGCAATTGCTATGAGAGGTGAAAGTAAAGTATTTATTATTTCTTTGGCAGATTTTTCTATCTCATCAACTTTTGCAGTATCCTTAATGAATATGAACGATATTGTATATGCAAATGATCACCGTTTATTGATTTCCTCCAGCACGGATCCGACTGTCATCGCTTATGATTTAAATTCGAATACGGAAACAAGCCAATCTATTTTGAACGGCGAACTCATCGTAGACCAGAATGATAGCATTGCTTATGTTGCATCTGCTTCTTCAATAAAAAAATATGATATATCAAATAATCAGGCGTTTTTGGAACCCAATGTCGCGGATCCTTTTGGATTTTCCGCCTTAATTAATCACTTCATCATCAGTCAGGATAAAAAAACATTGTTCTTATGTCTCACAAATCCGGATGATCATTCAACTGTCAATAGTGTTTACGCTTACAATGCTGAAACACTCACTTTTGCCGGTCAATATAAAATAAAATCCCCCGGAATGGGAGTCGCTGTCAGTGGGGATAATGATCGGATTTTTATTGCTCCGACAGATGCTGACAAAAACGGTGTTTTTGTCGTAGAATTTGATGCGAAAACAAAATTGGAATCTCATTATTATTTAGTGGCGGGGAACCTGAAAGAACGGTGCCTTGTCATTGATCAAAACGCAGACTATTTTTATGTGCTGGTGAATACACCGGGAGATAATAATTCCTTTGAGCCGTACAATAATTTCTCATTTGATCTTCAACGCGTCCGCATCTATAATTGATGGCTCGAATTGGTTTTTATTGGCTGATTTTATCTTCACTGGTTTTTTCTCATTCCGAGACGATTACATTCCTGATTAAAGTACCAGACTCAACCGATAATGTATATTTGCTTGGTAACGACAAACGTCTTGGCAATTGGAACCATTCTAAAGCTGTAAAATTAGATTTAATAAACGATACTTTATTTACAACGACTGTCTCTTTGCCCAAGAGTAAAAACATTGAATTCAAATTCACCCGAGGAGCCTGGGGAAAAGAAGCTCTCAGTGAAAACCTGACAGTTCCCCAAAATTATTCCTTAAAGGTCGATCATCAGGATACTGTTAATTATACTATATTTTCGTGGAAAGACTGGGTTTCGTTACCGATGGATCAGGTCGCGGGAGATTTGATTGTCCATAAAAATATTTACTCCCCCCAACTGGATAATTACAGAACTATTTTGGTTTGGTTACCGCCATCGTATGAAATAAACGAAGATAAAAAATATCCGGTACTGTATTTACATGATGGACAAAATGTGTTTATTTCTGGATTATCATTATCCGGGCAGGAATGGTCATTGGATGAAACGGTTACTGAACTAATAGATCAAAAAAAGATGGAAGAGATCATTATGGTTGCTGTTTATAACGGGGAGAACCGCACAGAAGAATACAGTCCGAAACATCGGGGAAATGCTTACGCAGATTTTTTGATAAAAACCATCAAACCGTGGATTGATAAAGAGTATAGAACAAAACCTGACCGTAAAAATACTGCAGTACTTGGTTCATCCATGGGTGGTATTATTTCGTTTCATTTGGGATGGGAATATAGTCATATCTTTTCCATGGCGGGTTGCCTTTCGCCTGCCTTTTTAGTCGATAGAAATGAAATTGTTAAGCGAGTAAAAAAATCCAGTGAAAATCCGGAGTTCAAATTTACAATTCAAAATGGAACTGAAGAATTGGAGGCAGAATTTCAACCCTCCATAAATAAAATGATCAAATATTTAAAGAAAAAAGGTTACAAAGAAAATTCTGATTATTTATATCGAATCTATGATGGGGCTTATCACTCAGAAGGCGCTTGGGCACAACAAGTGCGAGACGCTTTACTCTTTTTCTTCGCCATTTGAAATTGCCGCATATCTTTGCCAGAACTTAACAGACTCTGCCCATTCCTCCGATGTATAATGAGCTTTTGTTCCCCCGGGCATTTCCAGTTGATTTCGCATCATGGTTACGGGCCCCATAGGTAACTCATTCATTTTCTCAGGAATAGCGTGAATGCTGATGAGTTCCCATTCGCAATCAGTGGTATTTTCACTGTTTTCTTCCAACACATCATGACGATATAGAATAAACTCTACATTTCCCGATGGTAAGGGGTCAGAGTTTACAGCGCGAATTTGGATGTATGGCTCTTCATCTGGCTTTCTTCTAATGACTTCAGCTTTCAGTGTTGAGCTCTCATCAATTTCGGCAAAGGGACAGAAAAAATGTTTGGCCATTTCCGGCGACCCTTGAATGATGCGAACCCCGTCTCTATAACCCTCTTTAAAATGTCCTAGAGCCATTTGCTCTTCTGCATGTTTAACAATGTCTTCAAAGGATAAATCAGGTGAATAGGTTTTCCCTGATCCTTTTACTTGTCTACGTACAAATTTATTTACTGCAACTTTCTTCATTTAATCTCCGTTAATACCATAAAATTTACAGTATTGTTTTGATCACGTTGCTGAAAAGGTGAATTTCTACCAGTGATTTTTTCTAAAATTAAAAGGAGTCGTGATGCTAAAATTAGTGTTACTGCGTCATGGAGAAAGCCAGTGGAATCTGGAAAATCGATTTACCGGCTGGACAGATGTTGATTTAACAACCAAAGGAGAAAATGAAGCCGGCTCATCCGGAAGAATCCTTAAGAAAAAAGGCTTTGAATTCGATGTTATTCATACATCCGTTCTTAAGCGCGCTATCCGTACAATGGATTTATGTTTAAATGAAATGGGAATGACTCATATCCCCATCACATATAACTGGCGGTTGAACGAACGTCACTACGGCGCATTGCAAGGGTTAAATAAGGCCGAAACAGCAAAAAAATATGGTGAAAAACAAGTTCACGAGTGGAGACGAAGCTATACGACGCCACCTCCCAAATTGGATATCAATGATGAAAGGCACCCGCGATTTGATCCGGTTTACAAGGATTTAGATCCAAAGGACTTACCGTCTTCAGAATGTTTAAAAGATACCGTGGACAGATTTCTTCCCCATTGGTTTAATCAAATAGCTCCGGATGTGAAATCGGGTAAAAAAGTATTGATCGTTGCTCACGGGAATTCTCTTCGGGCATTGGTAAAATACCTGGATAAAATTTCTGATGAAGAAATAGTTGGGCTCAATATACCCACAGGTGTTCCGTTGGTTTATGAACTCAATGATAACTTGACTCCGATAAAACACTATTATCTCGGTGATCAGGAAGAAATAGCTGCAAAAGCAGCGGCGGTTGCTGCACAAGGAAAGGTAAAATAATCAAATGATTCAAGGAAAGATGGGCAGATATATATATTCTGTGAGTATAATAATTGTATTTACAATATTCTGTTTAAACCTGTTTTCTTTCGAAGATAATGAAAACAATACATTCAGTTTTGATTTCAATTATGAAGTTGTTTTCGATCAAGCGGGAATAATGGAGGCATGGATACCTGTTCCTCAAAACGGAATCTTTCAAACAATCGAGAAGTTATCTGTTGAAACAAATTTACCCTATCGTATGGAAGTTGATTCAATTTATCATAATTTATTTTTACATGTCCCGCCTTTGGATTTTAGCGGAATAGATACATTAAAACTTCAATTTAGGGTTCACCGACAAGAAGCCTCCACTTACGAAGACGAATTGAAGAATTCCACTCCAGATCTATTTTTACAACCCTATGTGAAAGTTCCCTTAGACCCCGGTTTCTATTCCTTAACAGACTCACTGAACGGAAATGGTATATCAAATCCAAGAAATATTTATGAATTAATCTTGAACCATATGCAATATGACAAGTCCGGAAAAGGCTGGGGATTAGGAGATGCTGTCTATGCATGCGATGTTGGAAAAGGGAACTGCACTGACTATCATAGTTTATTCAATGCTCTAATGCGGCTCCGGGAAATCCCTGCGCGATTTAATATCGGTTTTCCCATCCCAAAAGGCTCTTCGGGGCAAGTCACGGGGTACCATTGCTGGACTGAATTTTCCCAAGATGGTACAAATTGGACTCCTGTGGATATTTCAAACGCGGATAAAAACCCAGGCAAAGAGAATTACTATTTTGGTTCTCTGGATAATCGCCGAGTGAAGTTTACAGTTGGACGGGATATTCCTTTACCTGGAGGAACAGAAGAGGATGTAGTGAATTTTTCTATCTATCCGTATGTGAAAACAGATGGTGTCGTCTCGAAAGGCACCACGACCCGTTTTAGATATACAATCCTGGACTAAGTTATTTTATTCCGGGGTTTCTTCTTTGTCTAATTTCACCTTTTTCCAGACACCATTTTCTTCAGCCCAACCATAGCGTTCGACGCTGTCTTCTTTATGGACTGAGAATTTATTGAAAGCAATTTTTTCAACTGATTCCCCTTCCATAAAGACATCTAAATCATAGACTTTTCCATTTTGAGCTTTAAAATCAGCACAGGCAAAATACAAATCGTCTCCGACCCCTGACAGGCGATCTTTGTGAACTCTGATTAAAGTAAGTTCCAAATTTTCTCCTGTTTTTGGATCCTTAACAACGAATTTTTCATTTTCACCTGATTGGGTCTTAACATAATCTTCCACGGCTTCAGCTAAGGCCTCTTTAGTTAATGGCGTTGCATTAGCCTCTGAAGGATGTTCTTGTGGATGTTCAGCCGGATGCTCTGTCTGACTTTGAGAAGGGTGTTCTTTCGGATGCTCCTGGGCAGTAAGAGGAATGAAAAAAAAGGATAATGCCACAATACAAGCCCGGTTGGTTTTGTTGATTATTAACATTGGTTGCCTCATTCTTGTTAAAGAAATATAGGTTAACATCCACTTTGGGACAAATCATTTAGTGAAAATATATCATTTGAAAAATACCTAAGATAATTTTTTGTCATTTTTCATAAACTGAAGGTAATACTCATTTTAAAAAAACCATCTAATCACTAATTCTGAACATTTCCTTTTTTAATTGTTTCTCAGGATTAAAGAATTTTCGGTAAATCAACTCCTGAGTCAGAACATTCACCAATGTGGCCGTAGTTAGCCACATATACATAATCATAATCTGATAACGAACGGCAATCAATGGATCAATTCCGGCCAGAATCTGACCCGTCATCACCCCGGGGATTTGGACCAATCCTACCATCATTAATCCATTAATGTTAGGAATTAATGCTGCGCGAATAGCTTCCCTGATGGACGGGTCTATCGCAGCTCTTGGTGGCGCTCCAAGCGCAAGGAAGGTTTCAATTTCATTTTCTCTGTGCTGTATTTCACTGACCAGCCGATTGGTTGTCAGGGTAGTGGAATTTAATCCATTTCCAATAATCATTCCGGCCAACGGAATCATTGCATAAGGATAATACCAGGGATGAACATCAAGAATTAATTTTATAATTGTCCCCAATACAAGTATAACAGTTACCGACATACTCAGTGCCGTTACTATAAAGTATCCTTTAATTGGAACCTCCAAACGCTTTCTAGCTTCAAAACTGGCAACGAGAATCATGAAAATGATCAAACAAACCATAAAGCTCCAATGATCCTGTTTAAAGAAAAAGGTCAGTACATATCCCATGATGGACAATTGAATAAACGTTCGGATGGTTCCGATCAATACCGTTTTTTCCAACCCGATGCGAAACCATTTTATTAGAAACAGACAAAAACCAACCAAAATGAGAGAGATCCAGACATCTGTCCAGGAAATAATAGTAAAAGAAGGGTCCATCTAATTCGGATTTCCTAAAAAGCGCCTTGCTAACTCAGTCCGTGGATCGGTTAATATTTGACTGGTTCCCTTTTCAATAACCATCCCATTAATCAGAAAAGCCGCCCGGGAAGTATATTGAATCATTTGTTGTATATTATGACTCACCATGATAATGGTGACGTTCATTTGATCCCGGAGATGGTTAATGATATTTAAAATCTGGTTTCCCAGTCTTGGATCCAAATTTGCCGTAGGTTCATCTAATAGTAAGACTTCCGGTTTATTTAACAATGTTCTCGCCAGCGCTAAACGCTGCTTTTCACCTCCAGATAAAGATCGGGCATCTTTTTCCAGCAAATCTTTTGATAATTCAACCTGTGCAAGTATACCAAGCAACTCTGCATCACTTACAGAAAACAACTTATCCCATTCTTTCCGAATGAGCAGATTCCCCCGGACTGTTTCGCTGAGTATGGCTGGATTTTGGAATACCATCCCTATTTCTTTTCTCAGTATTTGATAATCTCCCTGTGGAATAGAGATCCCTTTATAGAAAATCTGTCCTGAATCAAAAGATTCTAATCCATTTAATAATCGAAGTAAGGTTGTTTTTCCACAACCGGACGGGCCGACGACACTGAAGAATTCACCAGGCGCGATCTCCATATCAATATGTTTCAGTATGGATTTACCCCCGGCGGTTTTAGAAATATTTTTTAATTGAAATAAGGGGATTTTTGACAAAAGTTTTATGACTTTTCTTGAGATAATTCTAATAATTGATCAATGGTATAAATCCCTGTAGCGTGACCATCGGCCCAAAAAGGTCGCAATCCATAATATCCAACTGGTTGAATCCCTTTTAATCGGTAACTTAATGGTGTCAATTTTTTTGGTGGACCAATGTAGGTATTCCCGAGGGCGTCTTTTTCACCGACACAACCCGCACAAGGACAGTTATCCCGAAGTATTATTAGTGGTATGGCTGAATCAGTTTCGTTCGACCACTGGATTAGTAGTAAATCGTTTACGATTTCTGTTTGGTTAATTTGAACTTGTTCATTGCTCATGATTCTTGGAATGCGTTTTTCGGACGGCTAAATTTGCTACTCTTAAACAATCTAATAAAAGAATTTTCGGGCGATTAGTTCCCTACACTTTCGCTTCGGTAGACAGGCGACGGAAAGCCTGCCCGCCGGAGGAACGAAGGCGGGGCAGCTGGGTAACCAGCTTCGCAGTATAGTAATTGAAAATGTTTCGGGCGATTAGCTCCCTCCTGCATCACCTACCGGTGATTTCGGCGGACGGGCAGCTGGGTAACCAGCTTCGCAGTATAGTAATTGAAAATGTTTCGGGCGATT
>JBHHTW010000031.1:0-24339 GCA_046861385.1 Fidelibacterota bacterium
CACCGTTCTGCTCCCATCGTCGAAATGGTGGCTGAAACACGCCAACTAGTTTCTGATACATTAAATGTACCGGATAATTATAAAATATTATTTTTACAGGGTGGAGCCAGTCTCCAGTTTTCCATGATTCCCATGAATATATTAAAGGATGGAGAATCTGCTGATTATACCGATACAGGTGCATGGTCGGCTAAGGCCATTAAAGAAGCACAGAGGTACGGAAATGTAAATGTCGTTTGCTCGTCGAAAGAATCGATTTATAATCATATTCCAAAAGAATTTATTCAAAGTGATACTCAACAGTATCTCCATATCACAAGTAATAACACCATATACGGTACTCAATGGCATGAATTTCCAAAAGCAAATGGGTTTTTGGCTGCCGATATGAGTTCAGAAATTTTCAGCAGACCTTTTGATGTGAATAAATTTGGAGTCATTTATGCCGGCGCTCAGAAAAATATGGGCCCAGCCGGTGTAACATTGGTTATCATTCGTGAAGATTTGATCGGCAGGGCAGAGCGCGATTTACCGTCCATGCTGGATTTTGCTATTCATGCGGAAAAAGATTCCATGTTCAATACACCGCCGGTGTTTGCCATCTACGTCGTTAACAGAACACTGCATTGGCTGAAGGAATTAGGTGGTGTAGATGCCATGCATGAAAAGAATAAAGTCAAAGCAAAACTACTCTATGACGAAATTGAGAGAAATTCCATGTTTAAAAGTCCTATTGCTGAAGAAGACCGATCTTTGATGAATGTTCCTTTTGTTTTTGCTGATGGAGGAGATGAACAGCATTTCCTGGATTATTGTGCACAACGAGGACTCGTTACATTAAAAGGCCACCGTTCGGTGGGAGGATTTAGAGCGTCAATCTATAATGCAATGCCGCAAGAGGGAGTAGAAGCATTGGTCAGGGCTTTGCGTTACTATTCCCAATCATAATTCGTTTAAAATAAAAAATAATTTAAGAGTTTGTGAAAAAGCCCTGGAAATCCCAAGGCTTTTCATACTGAGTTAGTTTATTATATCTTAATTATTTCCAGATCCCTCGGCGGCTTTTTCATCTTTTTTCTCTGATTCATGCTTACATTTTTTAGTGTCACCTTTTTTGCAACAAACACCAGAATGTTTAGTGCTATCGCTGTCTGAATGACTGCATTTTTCAGATGAATGTTTCTTACATTTTTCACCATCTTTATGATCGCATTTTTCGGCTGAATGTTTTTCACATTTTGCAGCATCTTTATGGCTGCATTCTTTCTTTGTGGAATCGGTTTTAGTATCGGTTGAATAATTGTATCCACTCACCATTCCAATCGCAACTATTGATAGGATCAGCGCAAATGACATCAGCTTGATTTTTCTTGAATTCATCATATCTCCTTGGGAAATTTTATTTTGTTAATTCATTAACAAATATTTTAGCGAAATCGTTTCCATATATTAATACATAACATTAATTCTAACATACTATAATTCTATTTTTCCAGTAAAGATTTAGTCAAGGTAAGGATATTCGAAATTGGGTGATGTGAACTCCGTAAGGGATTTAATAACATTGAAATTGTTTACCTATTCAACCTATTTTTCAACAACCTACCTATTACTGAAGGGTTATTTTTCCATTCATGAAAAAATCTTCATATAATTTTGTAACTTTTAGGTTATATAAAGCTCTCAAGAGAAAAAATATCTAATAAATTATGAATCGATTATTAAAGATAGTGGCAATTACGATTATTTTCGTATCCTTTGGGATTAGCCAGCAAGATGATCCAAACGTTGAGTTTGAAAGGATTGCATCAGCCATTTCTGCAATTGATTTACTCACTCGTGAGAACGTAGATATACATGAAACCATTTATGATTACCAACCCCAAATAGAATATGCGTTAGTGTGGCGAGTCCGGGCCATCAGAACATATTTAACATTGAGTGAGAAAGATGTTCTAAAAGCATCTGATATTAATTACCTGAATTATGCAGCAACACGATACAAAGAATTACGTGAAAAACTTCTTCTCGGTATTGCAAAATTCGCACCTTTGACGAATAAAAATGTCACTCTCATTATTAACGATGAGAATCCCACATTCTTCTACCAAAAAAGTAGAATACGACAATTATTTGGCGGAAAGCCCCAGGAATATATCCAAATCAATCCAAATGACGAAGCTGGGAAAACAGTCGTTAAGAAATTAAAATTGGGCCTTGCCTTTGCATTGCTATTGTATGATAATTATCTCGTTGCAGTAGCTCCATACGAAGAACATAGTAAACTACGGTTTATTATTAATGAAATTGGTATTGATCCTGAAGTGGAAGGGTATTTACGAGTTGTATCAGAAAGCTATACAGATAAAAAGAAAATGGCAAGAATGGTTCGAGTCATTGAATTAGTATCTAAAATCGAACAATGGGAAGCAGATAATCCGTATTCTGATTTGGTAAAAAATGATCCTGATAATGCATACTTAAATTTGCTGATCTATGGAAGTCCATCATATGCAGACATTCAAGAAAAGGGCAGTGTGGAACTCGAATCTATTTTCGCATTAAACAAGTACAATATTTTCAAAAACGAAGTGGAGGACCGTATTCGATTAATCAGCCTCAATGCGACCCATCAAGCGAGCAAATTATTTGGAAATTCAGCGGGGATAATTGTTTCTCGTCAGGGAAAAATGGATCAAATTTCAGATGGGGAAAAAACGAAAATTATTTCAAAGCTTCAACCAATGGACATACTATTGGAAAAAGCGCCTTTTCGTTTAACAGATCATCTGATTCCCGGATATTGGTCTCATGTGGGACTTTGGTGCGGTAATGAGTTAGAATTGCGGAAATTGGGTGTCTGGGATGAATTACCTGCAATCTACGATGCAGCGAAAATAAAGTATCATTATTCAGGTCCAAGTTTTCAGGAATTAATTCAAACAGGACATCTAATCATAGAAGCATTGAGACCGGGTGTTCAAATAAACACACTTGAGCATTTTTTGAATATTGATGGTCTTGGTGCCATTCGCTGTGATGATCTTACATCGGAAAAGAAGCGATCCTACTTATTAAACGCATTTGCGCAAATTGGAAAAAATTATGACTTTAACTTTGATGTTGAATCGAAAAATGAAATCGTATGTTCAGAATTAATTTATGTTTCAATTGATGACATGGAGTGGGATACGGAAAAAACAATCGGTCGCCATACAATTTCGCCTGATAATGTGGCTCAAAAAATTAAACAGGATAATTTTTCGCCTGTTTTATTGTATTTGGATGCTCAAGAAGTGACTGAAAATATTGATGATATATTTCCAATAGATTGAATAATGAGTATTATTAAAGAAAAACTCAAAAATGTTCCTACCAAGCCGGGCGTATATCAGTTTAAAAATAATGAGGGTAAAATAATCTATATCGGCAAGGCGATAAATCTCCGGAATCGTGTTCGATCTTACTTTCAAAAGAATAAGTACCAGACGCCAAAAAATCAGTCTATGATCAAACGCATTATGGACGTGGAATGGATTGTGGTTCGAAGTAATGTAGAAGCGCTTCTCACCGAAGCAAATATGATCAGGAAAATTAAACCCAAATACAATGTGAGTTTAAAAGATGACAAATCATTTCCCTATATCCGGATTACCAACGAACCATTTCCGCAAGTATTTTTAACACGTAAAATTGATAAGGATGGTTCAAAATATTTCGGACCTTATACAGACGTAAAAAATCTTCGCTATTCATTAAAAGCGCTCCATAAAATATTTCCGGTCCGAAGCTGTACTTTCTATATGGATGAACGGATTGTTGAGGACAGAAAAATCAAACTATGCCTGGATTATCACATTAAAAAGTGTGAGGGACCCTGTGAAGGAATCGTAAGCAAGGATCATTACAATGCCATGATCGACCGTGTGATAAAATTTTTACAAGGGCAAACGAAGGAAACGGAAGATTATATTCATAAACAAATGGAAATAGCAGCGTCGGATCTTCGATATGAAGATGCGGCAATGTACCGGGATCAACATAATGCCGTCATAAATTTTAAAGAGCGCCAACGGAAAGTAGCCGCCAATTTTGACGATCGAGATATTTTCGCCTTGGCTCATGAAAATGATATTGGCATCATGACAATACTTCGAGTCCGTAACGGACGAATATTCGGTCGAGAAAAAGTATCAATTGAAAACCTGGATGAAAATCAACCGGAAGTATTCTCATCGGTTATTTCAAGGTTTTACATGGATACTGATTTTTTACCAAAAGAAATTACCGTCTCTATTTTACCTGAAGGCCGGTATGAATTGGAGGATTGGCTTTCAGAGAAAAAAGGGAGTAAGGTGTCAATTCACCAACCAAAAAAAGGTGAAAAAGCAAAAGAAGTGAGGTTGTCCTATCAAAATGCAAAACTCCTTTTAGGAGAATGGTTGATCAATCGAAAGAAACGCCGTGAACTGGTTCCCAAAATGGTCAATCAATTGAAAGAGGATTTACAGTTAAAAGCGCCACCTAGGCGGATTGAGGCGTTCGATATATCTCATTTGGGTGGTACAAATACGGTGGCATCGATGGTTTGTTTTGTGGATGGAAAACCCAAGAAATCTAATTATAGAAAGTTTAAAGTAAAAACCATCGTGGGGATTGACGATTTTGCAGCCATGCGGGAAGTAGTTTATCGGCGGTATTTAAGGTTGAAAAAAGAGAAAAGCAGCTTTCCCGACCTCATTTTAGTTGACGGTGGAAAGGGTCAATTGAGCATGGCAGTTTCTGCCTTAAGGGAATTGGGATTGGATTACATTCCGGTAGTTGGATTAGCAAAGCGATTAGAAGAAGTCTTTATCCCCGGGCATTCAGATCCACAGTCATTCCACAAACAATCACCCGGTGTCATTTTACTTCGCCGGATTAGAGATGAGGCTCACCGATTTGCAATTACGTTTCAAAGAAGTAAACGAAAAAACGTACTCACATCAGTTTTTAATGATATTCCGGGAATGGGTCCTAAACGTGTCAATAAACTGCTGCAAAGCTTTGATTCCACAGAAATGATTGCAAAAACATCTCAAATGGAAATGACTGAAAAAACCGGTATTCCTGATAAATTGGCTAAACTGATTATTAAAAAAGCGAAATCGATTATTAATGATAGACTGAACCTCCCTTTGAAAAATGAGGAGACAAAAAGATAGAGGAAAAATTTTCCATTCGTAGGATTGGATGATAGAGTCAGAGAGAAAAAATAGAAATGAATATTTAAATTCAATTCATAAAAGGTAGCTATTAAATAGACAAGGGTTAATGAAAACAATCAAAATTATTACAGGACATGAGTTAAGAATCGGAAGAGATAGGAGACTTGACTATCGGATTGGGGATTAGCGCTATCGTATTTAACTCAACGCTCCTTCGTCGCTTTTTTGTCAAGTTCGATTCATACGACTATTAGGTGCCGGTTTAATAATCAATAGTAATGTTGAGTATAGATTCTTTGGTGTTCGTTAAATTAATAAGTTCCAAATCACTCGTTGAAGATTAAATAAACCTTATATTCGATACATAATGCGCAAACTATATACAATTATTATTTATCTGTCACTACTTTTTGCACAAAATTCCAATGATGAGTATATTTTGATTAAAGTAAATAGGGGCATCAAAAAAACCACCTTCAAAACGACTTTACAATCATCTAATTATTCTATCGAAAAACCGATTGTAAAACG
Organism: Fidelibacterota bacterium; assembly: GCA_046861385.1. Lineage (GTDB taxonomy): Bacteria > Fidelibacterota > Marinisomatia > Marinisomatales > TCS55 > JADFRD01. Next base: position 5,739 of record JBHHTW010000031.1, read on the forward strand.
CCTTGGCATTTATAAGATTCGGATAATAAATAAACAAATAACTGCCCAAATTGCTCTTGAGGAAATGCGAAACAATCCCTGGGTGGAAAAAGCGCAATTAGATCATAATATCACACTTCGTCAAACATTTCCAAACGATAATCAATTTGAGCAGCAATGGAGTATGCATAATACTGAACAAAACAGTGGGACGCCGGATGCAGATATTGATGCACCGGAAGCTTGGGATATTTCTACAGGTGGATTGAATGCTCTGGGAGATACCATCGTTGTGGCTGTTGTCGATGATGGTATTATGGCTGATCACCAGGATTTAGCACCGAATATATGGACGAATTATCATGAAATACCGGACAATGGAATCGATGACGATCATAACGGTTATATTGATGATATTCACGGCTGGGATGCTTATGATAGTGACGGTTCAATCCCAAGCATTGGCCACGGAACTCATGTGGCGGGTATCATCGGTGCGAAAGGGAATAATGAATATCGAATCGCTGGCGTCAATTGGAATGTAAAGCTTATGACAGCCCGCGTAAAAACTCCAACCACTTCTATAATACTTGAAGCGCTCGGATATATTTTGGATCAGAGAGCCTTATATGATTCTACGAATGGCGATATAGGCGCATTTGTAGTCGCGACAAATAGTAGTTTTGGGGTAGATAAAGCTGATTGCAGTTCGGCAGATTATTCATTATGGAATGATATGTATGATGCCATGGGAGAATATGGAATATTAAGCGCCACAGCCACCATGAATACAAATTTAGACGTCGACAGCACGGGAGATGTCCCTACAGGCTGCGAAAGTGATTATATCATCACGGTGACCAATACAATGAGTAACGATGTAAAAAACCCCAGCGCTGCTTACGGCGCTGTTTCTATTGATCTTGGCGCACCGGGGACAGGAATTCTTTCCACATATACGGGTGGAGGAACTATTACACTGACTGGTACATCATTCGCCTCTCCCCACGTGGCAGGCGCAGTAGCGTTGATGCACTCAATCATGTCGCCCGGCTTTGCACAATACTATAAAAAGGATGGTTCTAGCGCAGCGGTAATTATTAAACAAATGATCCTTGATGGGACAGATCCGGTATCATCATTGAATGGTATAACGGTGAGCGGCGGCAGATTAAATATTTACCATACTGCTTTATTAGTAAAGGAATATAAAGCCGTTGATTTGCTGGACCCAAATCCCGTGACAAATCTGGAAGCAGATACATCAAAATGGCATCAGGTATCATTAAGTTGGGACGATCCGACATCATTGTTTGGGAATGATTCCATATCTGATTTTGTAATAGATATTCATCGCAACAGTCTTTTTAGGACGAGTATTCCCATGGGTGTTGAATCCTTTACGGATTATGGACTCATAAACGGCAATGCTTATCATTTTTCTCTAATCACACGAGTTATTAGTAACGATTCAACTTCATCACCGGCAGAAATTACCGTAATCCCTATTGGTGGAAGATGTTTGTCGGGTGATGTCAATAGAGATCAGAAGATCAGTCTCAAAGATGTTGATAAAATACGGTTATTTATACTTGGAGAGGATTTGCCGGATAATAAAGATATCTGCGCGGCTGATATGGATTATGACGGAGAAATAACCATCGCTGATGTGTTACTGCTCGTGGATATTATTTTGGATCGACCCTGATAGTAATTCTTCAATATTTATGATCATTTCTTTGAATTCTTCTTCATTAAATAATCTCGTCAGGAAGACAATTTTACCTTTTTGATCAATAATTACATTTCGAGTGACGCCGGCTTCTTTATCGGCAAATAGTCCAAATATATTCGCTCCAGGATCCAATGCCATTGGATACGTAATCTTCATTTCATCCTTAAATTTCAATACTACGTCTAACGGTTCATCGCGATCTACACCGATTAACATAAAATCCTGACTCTTAAATCTTTGCCAAACCTCATTTTCCAGATGAGGCATTTCTTTGCGGCAAACGGAACACCAACTGGCGGTAAACTGTAAAACAGCCACTTTTCCTTTCAGGTCAGTTTTAACCATGGTTCTGCCGTCAATAAGTTGCAACGTAAAATCAGGTGCATTGTCCCCGACTTTGACAATATACCCTCTCTCATCTGGTTCAATACCTATTATGAAACTTGAAATTTGAAATAGGAAAAATATTATTTTGATCATTTTACTCATTATCATTGTTTTCCGAATATTCGTTACGATTCATATTGATTACTTCGTCTATGGTAATGCAATATCAACGCGGCTGATGTACTCCATACAACAAGCTACCCAGCCTACGAATCTACGATGGGCAGGCACTCCACTATTCACCAGTTACCGCACACTGCTAACCAAAAACCCTTGTTCTTTCATCCACTCATTGGATAAAAATTTTGACATATAGTTTCTGACACCATCGGGTAAAATAACCAAACATTTTTGTCCTTTTTTCAATCCTTTCCCTTTCTTTAATGCTGCTACCATTGCTGTTCCGCTTGAACCACCGCAGAGTATTCCTTCTTCTTTGATCAATCTTCGGGCTACAGCGAAGGAGTCCTGATCATTTACTTTCACATATTCATCTATGAGCGTGTTGTCGAGTACATCCGGGAAAAAGTCATAACCGATACCTTCAACCTGATAGGGAAACACTTCATCTCCACCACCAAGAATGGATCCATACGGATCGGCACCAATAATTTTGATGGACGGAATTTTTTCTTTTAATTTCTTGGCGACGCCTGTAATCGTACCACCGGTTCCGGCACCCATGACGCACATATCCAAATCTGCTCCAAAATCCGCCAGTATTTCTTCGGCAGTCCCTTCATAATGGGCACCCGGATTTTCCGGGTTGGAATACTGATCCAAGATGTGAGAATTTGGAATTTCGCTATTTAAATTTTTAGCAATGGATATATGGCTATCAGGGTCATCCCAGGCAGCTTCGGTGGGCGTCCGGACAATTTTAGCTCCCAATGCTTCCAGGACAACTTGTTTTTCCATACTCATTTTTTCCGGCATAACAATAAGACATTGATATCCCTTTACGGCTGCGGCCAATGCAATTCCGATTCCCGTATTGCCGGAAGTGGGCTCAATTAATGTATCTCCCGGAGTTAATCGTCCGGATTTTTCAGCCTGTTCCACCATTCGGTATCCGATTCGGTCTTTAACGGAGCCACCGGGATTAAAAAATTCGCATTTCACATAAAGATCACAATCCAACTCGCTTCCGATCCTGTTCAGTTTTACTGTAGGAGTATTGCCGATTGCCTGCAATATATTGTCTAAAATCATTGGAATCCTTTCAAGAACAAAGTCAATGGTGTAATTTTAAAGGTCAAAACTTAATGTAATTTTCATGGAGAAATAGAATGAATCTTTTACAAGGCAAGGTATGTATTGTCACCGGCGGCGGAAGGGGAATCGGAAAAGCGACTGCCAAGAAATTCATTGACGAAGGTGGAATTGTTTATATCGCGGATTATGATGAATCATCCGGGGTAGCTACTGCGAAGGAAATAGGAGATAATTGCACTTACGTAAAAATGGATGTGAGTAATTCAGAAAATGTCAAATCGTTAATAAACCAAGTGAAAAATGATCAAAGCCGGATTGATATAATTGTGAACAATGCCGGTATTCTCCAGGATCAAACGTTGATGAAAATGGAGCCGGAGCAATTTGATCAAGTCATTCAGGTAAATATGCGCGGTGTATTTTTATGCACAAAATATGCTGCTGAAGTCATGCGGGAACAGGGTAGTGGTGTTATTTTGAATGCGTCGTCAGTTGTGGCTCGTTATGGAAATTACGGACAGACCAATTACGTTGCAGCCAAAGCAGGTCTGGAAGGTATGACCAAAGTTTGGGCCAGGGAATTAGGAAAATTTGGAATCAGAGTTAATGCTGTAGCCCCGGGATTTATTAAAACAGATATGATCGCCGGGATGCCGGAAAAAATCATCAAAATGATGGGAGATAAAGTGCCTCTAAAACGCTGGGGAAAACCGGAAGATGTGGCTAACCTTTATTGCTTTTTGGCAAGTGAAGAAGCCAGCTATATCAGCGGCGCAGTCCTGCCGGTGGATGGGGGAGTGGTTGTTTAGTACTTAATGACAAAAGTTAAATAAAAAAGCCCTTTTGATTGCTCAAAAGGGCTTTTTTATTGTTGAGTGACTCCGTTACGAAATCTTGATTTCGTGACTTTTGGGTTTCACTTCTTCTGCCTTTGGCACTTCTACTGAAAGTATTCCGTCTTTAAAACTGGCTGTGATTTTATCTTCCAACACCGTTTCAGGAAGATTGAACGAGCGGCTAAAACTGCCATAACTGCGTTCCCGACGATGATAGGTAGAGTTATCTTCATTTTTTTCATAAGACCGTTCGCCGGTGATTTCCAGAACGCCATCAATTAATGAAACTTTCACGTCTTTCTTTTTTAATCCCGGAAGATCGGCTGTGATAGTATATGCATCATCTTTTTCCTTAATATCTACAGATGGAAGCCAGTTTGTACTTCTGTTGAGTACAGGAAAATTCCAACCATCATTAAAGAATTCATCCAGCATACGGTCAACGTTTGTTAAGTAATGTCTTTTTGGTGTCCATTTTACGAGTGTCATTTTTTACTCCTTTTTTGTTTATTTTTAAATGCACCGGGAATAGCTCAATCATCGTGCCGAATTCAATATTTTGTCATTTTAACTGCTTAGGATGCAGATATGGCAAGGGTGGCCGTTTCCATGGCATGCCGGTCTGTAAATGTTGCAGAAATAGACTATCACCCACACAGTCATTGCGAACGTAGTGAAGTAATCTCCTTTCATATACATACCCAAGGAGACCGCATGTCCGCCGAAGTCGAAGCGTATGCGGGCTGCGTCATTTCATTCCTTGCTAAGACCATTTTTTGTTTTTTAATAAATAAATAGATAGTGTCATTGCGAGACACAGATTTAGTTGTATCGTGGCAATCTCCTTACTTAAGCAGATAGAAGGTGATAGGTCCGTCTCCACCGGCTGGCGTATCTTCGCTACGATAAATTTTTGAAAATAGTTTTGAACAAAAGTGTTTTCTGTTCATCAAATGATTGATAGAAAACTTTTCAAAACCTATGAAACAAATTAAAAAATCTAAAATTCGCCTGCTTTTTGTTCCTTCCCGCCTGCCACAATCATATTAAAAAGAAGGGGGCGGGCAGGAATCAGACAATTATTATCTCTTTTTTCTTTACACTAAAGGTTTCGCAATGGTCTCTAGTAGTGTAATTTTGGATTCATTTATTAAAGAGAAATAATCACAATGAGTAAACTGGCATTATTTGGCGGAAATCCCATCCGCACGGAACCTTTCCCTTCGTGGCCCAGACCTTCGTCGTCATTAGGAGAAAGTGTATTAAAAACGCTGGAAAACGAGAATTGGGGCGTGGGTAGCAAAGCTATTACACGATTTGAGGAATCATTTGCGGCTTTTCAGGATGCCAAATATTGCATTAGTACAAATTCCGGGACAGCTGCACTTTGGGTTGCATTAAAAGCTGGCGGAGTTAAAGCAGGGGATGAAGTAATCATTCCAGCCTATACATTTATTGCGACTGCCTCCGCCGTGCTGACGGCAAATGCAGTTCCTGTATTCGTCGATATTGATGAAAATACACTCAATATTGATCCCAAATTGATCGAAAAGGCCATTACCGAAAAAACGAAAGCGATTATGCCCGTGCATATTGGAGGAAATCCGGCTGATATGGATTCGATTATTAAAATTGGGAAACAATATAATATTCCCATTATTGAGGATGCCGCCCAGGCTCACGGAGCTGAATGGAACGGTAAAAAAGTGGGAGCCATAGGACTGGGTGGAATTTTCAGTTTCCAGACATCTAAAAATATGACAGCCGGGGAAGGGGGCGCGATCGTCACCAACAATGACCCGTTCAAAGAAGCGTGTTTTTCCTACCATAACTGTGGACGAGTCAGAGATGGAAAATGGTATGAACACCAGCATCTTGGAGGAAATTTCCGGTTGAACGCGTTGGCCGCTTCGTTATTATCCCCACAGTTAAAGACGATAGGCAACGATATGAATATTAGAGATAAAAATAAGGAAAAACTTGACAACGCTCTGAAACAAATTGACGGTTTAGAATTAACGGAATCATATCCACGGACAACACGTTCCTCTCATCATTTATACATCCTAAAGTATAAGAAAGAAAAGTTAAATGAGATTCACAGAGATATATTTTTTAAAGCTATGCAGGCGGAAGGAGTATATACTTATGCAGGTTATAAACCACTGTACAGGGAAAATTTATTCATAACTGATCCTAAAGAATATCCTTGGTTAAAAGATCATGATTATGCAGCAATGTCGTTACCGGTAACAGAGAAGATTTGTGATGAAGAATCCGTGTGGCTGAAACAAAATCATCTTCTCGGAAATAATGAAGATATTCAGGATATAATTGATGCGTTTGAAAAAGTAACTAATGTGATAAAACATAATCCAGAGAAATTGAAAGGTCACTAGTCTAGAAGGAAAATATGATGAATGAAGTTGATTTGAATAAATTATTAGGTGCCGTAGACGTTCCTGCCGATTGGGTAGGGATTCGAGAAGTCCGTGAAGTGAATACAACCAGGTATGTACGAGACGAAAATCCTCAGTCAAATTCCAGAAGCGCAAGCCATGGATTAATGGTTGAAGTACTTGCGAATGGGCAGTTTGGCTACTGTGCAACGGGCAGGATGGATGATGCATCTGTGGCAGAATCTGCCCGGAAAGCATACCGTCAAGCTTTGGCCGCGTCAGAATATGCAGTTTACTCATTTTCCGAAGATGCGCGCCCTTTTCATACCGGGACATACGTGTCTTCCGTGACAAAAGATTTGGATTCACTTTCAGCGGGTGAAATCAATGATCTACTGATTAATATAAACAAGGAATTAAAAGTATCGGATAAAATTATTTCTGCCAATGCATATGGGGTGTTATTAGATGTTTACCATCGATTTGTGAGCTCCAACGGAAGCGATATCTCACAGAAGTTTGTGATTACATCGTTGGAAATGCAAGCCACTGCACAGGAAGGGTCGGAAACGCAATCTCGGTCAAACGGTGGTAGAGGAAATGCTCGGCAATTGGGTCTTGAGGCATTTGAAGAAGAATCTGCCCTGGCTATTGCCCATAAAGTTGGATCACAGGCGGTGGAATTATTATCAGCGGAAAATTGTCCAACCGGCACTTTTGATCTGGTGCTGGCTCCAGATCAGATGATATTGCAGATTCATGAAAGCGTTGGACATGCCTTAGAAATAGATAGAATTCTGGGAGATGAACGAAATTATGCCGGTTGGAGTTTTGTACAGCTTGAGGATTTCGGGAAATTGCAATATGGTTCAGAACTTATGAATGTGACCTTTGATCCAACCGTTCAATCCCAATTAGCATCTTATTCTTTTGATGATGGCGGATTAAAAGCTGACCGTAAATATATTATTAAGAAAGGAAAATTATTGAGGGGACTGGGTGCAAAAGAGAGCCAAACTCGTTCCGGAGTCTTGGGCGTTGCCAATTTTAGAGCATCGTCATGGAATAGACCTCCAATCGATAGAATGGCTAATTTAAATCTTGAACCGGGAACATCGTCCTTCGATGAAATTATTTCCTCCGTTGAATTCGGTGTTATGATGGAGGCAAATCGATCCTGGTCTATTGATGATTATAGGAATAAGTTCCAATTTGGGTGTGAATATGGGCGTTTGATTGAAAAGGGAAAATTCACCAAAACAATTAAGAATCCCAATTATCGTGGTATATCAAATTCTTTCTGGGCAAACCTTGCAAAGGTTGGAAATAAAGATACATTTGAAATATATGGAACACCAAATTGCGGAAAAGGAGAACCGAACCAAGTGATTCGTGTTGGTCACGCATCGCCTGTTTGTTTATTTAATAATGTTGATATTTTTGGAGGTGCGTGATGGAACAATTATTTGATCAAATCAATGATGCATTAATGAAACAGCTGAATAAGGATGAGCATTTAAAATTATCTTTCAGTGGAGAGAATAGCCAATACATTCGAATTAATAATCATAAGGTACGGCAAACCGGGCTCGTGCAAGAAAGAAACTTGAGTCTGGTCCTAATCAGGAATTCCCGAACATGCTCCGGTGCAGTTACTTTAAGTGGAATACTTAAACATGATTTAGACAATGCAGTGTCTGAACTTCAACGTTTAAGAATGGAAGTTGATCAATTACCGGAAGATCCCTTTATTTCGTTACCTGTAAATATGGGCTCAAGTCACTCAATTACATCGCCGGAATTACTGGATGAAGAAGATGCTATTTCAGCGATTATGCCGCCGTTGCAGGGGTTGGACATCGCCGGGATTTGGGCATCTGGTATTATTTATAGAGGAACAGCGAATTCAGCAGGACAAAAACATTGGTTTCAGTCCGGGTCATTTAGTCTTGACAGTTCATTTGTCACCCCTGATCATAAAATGGTGAAAGGGACGTTTGCTGGATCATCATGGGATCAGGTTGAATATGAGAGATTTATTAAAAATTCCCGTAAAAAACTGGAAATCATGAATAGAAAACCAATTAAAATGAAACCGGGTAATTACCGGACATGGTTTGCGCCTTCAGCTGTGGGTGATTTTTTAGGTATGTTTTCCTGGTTTGGACTGAGTGAAGGATCCATTCGCCAAGGTAAAAGCGCATTTTTGAAAATGCACGATGAAGGTGAAGGGCTTTCGGAAAAATTTTCCATTTCAGAGGATTTTACAACCGGTATGGTACCAAGATTTAATACGGATGGTGAAGTGGCACCTGAAAAATTGGATTTGATCAAAAATGGCCGTTTAGTAAATACACTGATTTCTACCAGAACAGCAAATGAGTATGGGATTGAGTCCAATTTTGCAGATCCCAATGGAGAATATCTGAGAATGCCTGTAATGGCATCAGGTGAATTGGAAGAGGAAAACGTGTTAAAAGCCCTCGATACCGGGCTTTATCTATCCAATCTCTGGTATTTGAACTGGAGCGATAATATTAATGGCAGAATTACCGGTATGACTAGATACGCCTGTTTCTGGGTTGAAAATGGTGAAATAGTCGCTCCGATTGAATCCATGCGGTTTGATGATACATTGTACAATTTCTTTGGGAAAGAATTAGAAGCTGTAGGCAGTAAAGCAGAGTTTCTCCCAACAGTCGAAACCTATTATGAACGACAGCTGGGAGGAACCATTTGTCCGGGAATCCTTGTTAATTCTTTCTCATTGACTCTTTAGAGTCTTCATATAGGATTTATAATTTATTTACTTTTTTTCATCGTATCCCATTCTTCAACAGAATACGTTTTCATAGAAAAAGCATGAATTTCCTTTTTCATCAGGTTATTGATAGCAGAATAAACCAAACGGTGACGTTCCAATAGATTTAAATTACTAAAATTGGATGAAACAATGATGGCGCTATAATGTGCCCCTCCCGACGAGGATTTATGATGGAGATGTTTACCTGTATCATCAATCAGTTCCAAATGCTTGATATCAAAACATTGATTTAATTTAATTTCAATTTCATTATGTATATTCATAATCGATGCGCTTTTATTCAATAAAGTTTAATAAATTTAAACATGAAAAAATATGTAGAAGATTATAGTCTAACTGAAAAAGACATTCAACTTATGGAACAAAAAATTGCGGCATTTGATCTTTCCAGGGAACATGAAATATTAGTCGATATTCACCAAAAGATAGAATCAATGCTGGCCTCATCGAATTTGAATGAGTTGACGACCGAACTAATTAATGACATCTCTCGATTGTATAAAATAATATCAGCGATGCCTTCTTTGAATAATAATCTTAAAAGAAAAATACTATATGCTTTGGATTATTTTATCAACACTGATGATGAAATACCGGATGAAATTCCAAGTCTGGGTTATCTAGATGATTTAGCTGTTGTTAGATATGTGATTAATCAGATTATTTCCAACGGTACGGAAATTTATCAATCCTAAGCAGTTAATTCCTTCTCAGAATATTGCCACTGACATTTTGGACACCACCACGGTTTTCCCAGATAAGTTTCAATATTTTCATTTAATTGCATCGGAGTACTGCATGTTGGGCAATTTCGTTCGGTTCCCTCTTCCGGCCAGTCATAATCCGGTCGAAATTTAATTGCGGGGTCGTAAGTCGTATGTTTATCCATTATAAAAATTAAGATAGTTAACTGATAATGTGTAACTGATATTCTTCATGCATCAGGTTTTGCAAAACCTGACATGACTAAGAGTTCATCCGGTTGCTTTCCATAAAAGAAATAATGCCATGATACTCATTACAGTTCCAATATAGAGTGTTATTTTGTTTTCGGTTTTTATCGCTTTGAATTGCGTGTACTCATTATCAAAATAGAGCGCTACCTTTACTGTATCCCCAATCGGGACATAAACTTTTTTGATTGCATGGTATAACTGTTGTTTAACATAAGCATCTTTGATTTGAGGTGGTGCATATCCCACTTCATGAAATCCGGCCAAAACTGGAACGGGTTGATTCACAGGAGACTTCCCAATAAGGATGCCATCTACAAAAAGTGAAACACCTAAGCTATCGCATGTAGGCAGAATATATCCGGTTTCCGGGATCTTTCCAGTTGTATCAGCTGTTGAAGCCCATAAAACGGAAAGAAGGCTGTATATCATGCAAATGGATTTAGACTTGGAATACACCATAATAAAAATTATTCCGCAACTGGACATTCTACAACCAGTTAATTCATTGGAATTCACATGGAACTCTGCGAATTTCCCGCTTGAAAATGATCTCAACTAACCAACATTTCAATCTAAAACTGGTTTTCGCTGCTTCAGCGATCATGCTGGTGACATCATGTGTATACTTTAATACGTTCTATAATGCACGGTTATATTTTGAAAAAGCAGAAAAACTGCGCCTTGAAAAAGTAGGTGAATCTGTACCACCAACTGCCATCGATGCTTATGGCAAAGTAATTGATAAATCCCAAGTGGTTTTGGATAAATTCCCCGATTCCAAATACTATCCAGAAGCTCTTTTACTGATAGGTAAATCACGATTTTACCGAAAAGAATATCGCATTGCAGAGAACTCGTTTAAGCAATACGATGAGCAATTTGACATCCAGAAAGAAGAATCGGAATATTGGCAGGCATTATGTAAATGGAAATTAGGTAAACCACAGCCTGCGATTGATGACTTATACCGCGTGCTTAATCAGACAGATGATATTCAACTAAAATCAAAAATTTATCTATCCGTTGCTGAAATTCAATTGGAAGGAAATAATCCCCAATCGGCTTTGGAACAGTTGGAATTGGCAGCTTCAGCTAGTCGAGATAGGGATGAAAGAGGACAAATTTACTATCGTCTTGCAGAATTGGCATATAATGCAGATGATTTTGAAAGATCTCTTAATGCTTATAATGAAGTCATAAAAAACTCGTCATCAAAGAAAAGAAAAGAAGAAGCGAATTTGATGATTGTACGAATTCACCGTCAACTGGGAAATTGGGATAAAGTCCAAAATATCATAAAAAATATGTTATTGGATGAAGTATTTAAATCTATTCACGGTGATCTTGAAATTGAATTAGTAAAGTTATATCAAATGGACGGGAAATTAGAAGCAGCAATAACGCGGTTGGTATCCATTAAAGAAGATTATAAAAATTCTAAAACATCAGCCGAAGCAAATTATATCCACGGAGAGATTGAATTATATAATCTATGGAATTTAGATAATGCCAAAAAATATTTTGGTCAAGTTGGACGTGAATTTCGCCAGTCTCCATTTGTAAAGTCTGCCAATTTAAGGAAAAAAGAAATTACCGAATACCAGGAATCTGCGGCGGAAATTTCCAAACTGGATGATGATATCGAGCAGATTTATTCAGAATTGGATACAACAAAGAATGACTCAATTTTGGAAATCCTGCAAAGAGAAATTATCGAATCCAATGCATCCTTAAGCGAACATTTGTATAACTTAGGTGAATTGGAGTCTTTTCATTTTCACCGAAGAGACTCATCCGCAATACATTTTCAAAGGATAATCGATGAATTTTCCGAATCACAAACATATCCAAAGGCTCTATTTGTCATGTATTATTTGTATGATCAAATGGGTGACAGTACGAAGTCCAGTATGTATGGGGATAAAATTTTGACTGAACTTCCAAGAACAGAGTATGCTGACTATCTAAGAAAATCAATGAATCTACCGGATGATCCGGGTTCAGTACAGTCATTATTACGACAGGGTGAACTCCAATGGCTGATCAAGCCTGAAAATGCTTTAACCTTTTATAAAGAAATAGTTCAAAAGGATTCTACCAGTGAAACATCTGCCCGTGCAGCCTATTTCTTGGCTTACCATTATGATTATACATTTTCGGAAAGAGACAGTGCATTAAAATATTATACATTGCTCCAGGAATATCATGAACATTCTGAGCAAGCCAGTATATCCCGTGATCGATTTATTGTATTGAACCAATCTATGGTTGAAACAAATCAAGCTATACCAGTTACTCCAATTGATGTTGGAGCCATTCAGGTTGATAACCATAACCAAGCAATTATTGAAACGAAAAGAGATTCAATTGAACCTTGAAGATGCAAATATTGTTTCAAATTTAAAACTTTCCAATAATATTTGGCGTTTGACTATGGATGCACCAAGGATATCAAGACAATACAAGGGTCCCGGTCAGTTTATTGGTTTATCATTGAATGATAGCTGGGAACATCCGATTCGCCGACCGATGAGTATTGCGAGAGTGGATGGAAAATATATTGATATTATCTATAAAATATTTGGCTCCGTGACCAAGGAACTCTCCATGAAGTCACCCGGTGACTTTATCAATATTTTGGGACCCATTGGAAATGTGTTTACTGAATGGACAAACGAAAACCGTGTATTAATCGCCGGCGGTGTGGGCCTGGCTCCCATACTTAATCTTTATGAAACTTGTCCGAATAGCACGCTCATTATCGGTGCAAAAACTGCCAATGAACATTTTATGCTTCACGAACCTGAAAGAAATGTCTACCTGGCAACTGACGATGGTTCGGTTGGTATTCAGGGGACAGTTCTGGATGCTTTAAGACATATAACTTTAGAAAACCAGACGATTATTTATGCCTGCGGTCCTGAACCAATGCTGAAAGCAATTCAGGAGTTTACAGAAAAAAATAATATTAAAGCCCAGCTTTCTGTCGAGAGCTATATGGGATGCGGAATCGGAGTGTGCCAGGGATGCGTTATTCGTCGGGAAAATGGAAAAATACATCATCACAGTTATCATAAACAGTATTCTTTGGTATGCGTTGAAGGACCTATTTACTGGAGCCATGAGGTGAGTTTTGACTGATTTGTCAATCGAAATAGGAAATGTGCATTTTAAGAATCCGGTTTTTGTCGCATCCGGAACTTTTGGTTATGGAACAGAAAATCCGGACTTAGTTGATTTATCGAAATTGGGTGCCATTTTTACAAAATCAATTACCCTTCAACCGAGAGAGGGAAATCCACCTCCGAGGATTGTAGAAGCACCTTCCGGTATGATTAACTCCATCGGTCTTGCTAATATTGGCGTTGAAAAATATATAAGTGAATTACTGCCGTTTTATGAGAACATTGACACACCAATTATTATGAATATTGCGGGATCTTCGCTGGAAGAATATATTGCGGTATTAGAAAGAATTGAGGATATTTCGTCTCCAATTATCGGCTACGAAATAAATATTTCATGTCCAAACGTAAAGGAGGGTGGCATGGAATTCGGGGTTGATTGTACGATGACGGAATTATTAACGTCGGAACTGCGAAAACGAACCGATAAGCTGCTGATTATGAAATTAAGCCCAAATGTAACTGATATTACCTCAATTGCAATTTCAGCTCAAAATGGAGGAGCCGATGCTGTTTCTGCCATTAACACAGTAGTTGGAATGAGTATCGATTATAAAACTCAAAAAAGTAATATTCACACAACCTTTGGCGGTCTGTCCGGACCGGCCATTAAGCCTATCGGTCTTGCAGCCGTTCATAAAATATTTAACTCAATCCATATTCCCATTATTGGTATCGGCGGAATCGTCAGCAGTAGTGATATTGTTGAATACATTCTTGCCGGGGCAACAGCAGTTCAAATAGGGACTGCTAATTTTCGTTTCCCGGGTATAAGTTCCAAAATTATTGATAATCTTGAATCATATTTTGATAAATATAAAATGGAACTCCCCGATATAATTGGCAAAGTACTACACAATGATTAAATACATCCTGATATTCGTTTTTGGACTCATGTCCTGTACAAATTCACCAAGATATCATACAGGTTCTGAATCAAAGAGAAAGCCAATTTCTTCAAAAACAAAAAAAGGTTCACATTCAAAAGTTATTTATGGTGTGAGTTCATTTTATGCAGAGGATTTTCATGGAAAACTTACTGCCAATGGTGAAGTATATGATATGTATGGACTCACGGCGGCTCATAAAACTCTTCCTTTGAATACGATTGCTCGTGTGACTAATATGGATAATGATAAAAGTATTATTCTACGAATCAATGATCGGGGTCCTTACGTCGCTGGAAGAATTTTGGATTGTTCCTATGGAGCAGCTATGAAATTGGGTTTTGTCGGTCAAGGGACTGCTAAGGTAAAAATTGAAATTATTGAATTTGGTGATGATCAATATATGAAACATAGAGATGGGCAGGAGGAGAAGTAACCATTAGTAGCAGATTGCTTAGCGATAGTCTTCCGATGGCGTTACTGTAGTATCGTATCAATAAAACAAAGGAAAATGAGATGATTATTACAAATAAAATTTTATTAATACTCCTCGAACTGCATCTTCCGGTAGGGATTGAAAATGTCTAAATACATCTTGGTAGTGAATCCACATGGGGGTTTGAAAAAAGGTTTAAGTATTCTTGAACAAGTCAGACCCATATTTGATGGAGCTGGCGCTGATCTCACTATTCTTGAAACCCAATACGCAGGACATGCTAGAAATATGGCCCGTACCGAGAATTTTGACGGATACGATGGCTTTTGCGCCATTGGTGGAGATGGGACAATGCATGAGGTTATCAACGGTATGATGAATAGGGAAGATGCTCAACAGCTGCCCATCGGTCTTATTACGGGTGGAACAGGAAACTCTTTTATGCATGACCTGGATTGCCTAGATCCAATACAGGCTGCCAAACGGATAATTACAAATCGTAAAAGACCTATTGATATTTCTAAGGTAAATGCCAATGGCGAAACATTGTACGCTTTTAATATTGTTGGTTGGGGTATGCCGACCGAAATCAATATACTTGCTGAAAAATTACGTTGGTTTGGTGGACAAAGATATAACGTCGCATCCTTGGTGGAAATCTTTGCGTTTCGTCAACGGCTCGCTACATTAGTGATTGAAGGGAATCGAACGGTTGGGGATTTTGGATTTATACTTGGCTGCAATACTATTCATACCGGCAAAGGAATGAAAATGGCACCCCTTGCTCAAATAAATGATGGATATATAGATTTAATTGTTGTTCATAAACCCAGTCGCTGGAAATTGTTAAAAATGTTCCCGAAAGTCTTTTCTGGCAAGCACATCACTGAACAAGTAGTAGAATATCACCAGGTGAAAACTTTTTCTGTTATTCCAAAAGAAGAGCATCTTCTGAATATCGACGGAGAATTATTGGGAAATACACCAATTGATGTGGAAGTTTTACCATCTGCCATAAACGTTCTTGTCTAGTTTGTGAGCAATCGCCTGCTTGAATTCGTATTAAAACAACTACACAAACAAACTTTATAATATTAAAATGTCAGAAAAAACTAAAAAAGGAAGAACACTCATTAACGCGTTGGGTATCCCCGGATTGCTATTTATTATCTGGCTGGGTGGAATATATTTTACCATTTTAATGTCAGTTGTGATCGTGTTGGCATTAAATGAATTTTACGGGATTTATAAACAAAAAGGTATTAATGCATCAATGCCATTGGGATTAGTTGCTGCTGCATTTTTCATCTGGTATTATCACACGGATCCCTATATTAATATGTTTACATTTTTACAAGTAGCAATAGTCTTCACATTACTTTCGCTGTTGATTGAATTATTTTCTAAAAAGGATAATTTTGCTTCGAATTTGTCCTACACATTCTTTGGTATAGTCTATATTCCCATGCTCCTGGGCTCACTCATCGCTATTCGACAAATGGATGTCACATATTCAACCCATTTTACATTTGCCATATTTTTATCCGTTTGGCTTTGCGATTCCGCAGCATACGGGTTTGGAGTAAAATGGGGGAAGAAGAAGATACTGCCAAAGGTGAGCCCAAATAAATCATGGGTAGGTAGTATAGCCGGTTATTTTAGCGCCCTCATCTTTTTTATTATTCTCTCTTATTACAATTTTCCATCTTCGAATTTCTCTATTAAAGATATATTGATTTTTTCAATTATATCTGGAATATTTGGACAATTAGGTGATTTTACCGAATCCATGTTCAAGCGCGATGTTGGGGTGAAAGACTCCAGTACATTTCTTTTGGGGCATGGAGGTGTATTGGATCGTTTTGATTCCTTGATTTTCGTCGCTCCTTTATCCTACTTTTACCTACTTTTTTAACCCCATTTAAACCATTTATAAATAATAATCCCATGGAATTAAAATCGATACTGGCAACGGATTGCGGTAGTACAACCACGAAAGCGATTCTCATAGAAAAAATTGATGGTGAATATCGGTTGGCTGTTCGCGGCGAAGCACCTACAACTGTAGAAGCACCTTTTGAAGATGTGACTAAAGGGGTTCTTAATGCAGTAATGGAAGTAGAAGAATTAGCCGGACGAAAATTATTGGACGGCGATCAAATAATGAGTCCGCAGAATGGTAATGAGGGTGTTGACATATATATTTCCACTAGTTCAGCCGGTGGTGGACTACAAATGATGGTTGCCGGGGTGGTTAAAGGTATGACTGGTGAATCGGCAGAACGAGCTGCATTAGGGGCAGGTTCTATTGTCATGGATGTTTTAGCATCAAATGATGGCCGTAAACCCCATGAAAAAATTACACGCATTCGACAGCTTCGTCCTGATATGATTTTACTCTCTGGGGGTATCGATGGCGGAACAACCAAACATGTAGTTGAACTTGCAGAAATATTGGCGGCAGCTAATCCAAAACCGCGTTTAGGTACAAATTATAAATTGCCGGTAATTTATGCTGGGAATAAAAATGCGACTGATAAAATTGAAGAAACACTTGGTGAAATAACAGATCTTGATTTAACTGAAAATATACGTCCTGTTTTAGAGCGGGAAAATCTTAAGCCGTCCCGAGATAAAATTCACGATCTTTTTATGGAACACGTCATGCAGCAGGCTCCTGGGTATAAAAAATTGATGTCGTGGACCGATGCTCCGATTATGCCGACTCCCGGTGCTGTGGGAGCTTTGATTGAAATGGTGGCAGCCAAAGATAATATTTCAGTCGTTGGTGTGGACATTGGTGGAGCAACTACAGATATTTTTTCTGTGTTTCAAAAACAATTTAATCGGACCGTTAGTGCGAACCTGGGAATGAGCTATTCTATTTGCAATGTTCTGGCAGAAGCGGAATTGAAAAATGTACTCCGCTGGGTACCATTTGATATTGATGAAAAAGAATTGACCAATCGTATCGGTAATAAAATGATTCGGCCAACAACAGTTCCCCAAAGTCTGGAAGAATTGGTCATCGAACAAGCCATTGCGCGGGAAGCATTACGATTATCTTTTATACAGCATAAGTCATTTGCTGTGAATTTGAAAGGTGTTCAGAAAGAAAGGACCATTTCTGATGCCTTTGAACAAACAGATTCTGGAGAATCACTTGTTGATATGATAGAACTGGATTTACTGGTTGGGTCCGGTGGAGTTCTTTCCCATGCTCCTCGTCGTGAACAATCCGCACGAATGCTTATCGACAGTTTCCTTCCTGAAGGAATAACGGAATTGGCTGTGGATTCTATTTTTATGATGCCCCAGCTGGGCGTCATGGCCAATATCGAGAAGGAGGATTTAAAAGAAGAGGCACGAAAGGCAGCCGTAGAAGTATTTGAAAAAGATTGCTTAATTCGTCTCGGAACCTGTATTGCCCCTGTTGGAACCGCAAAATCAGGAGCTACAGTTTTAACAGCAGAACTAGCTTTACCCGGTGATAGGACTGAAAGGTATGAAATCAAATTTGGTGATCTTGTCAGAATTGAAGTGCCCTATGAATCGGTAAAAGCAAAACTGACTCCTGGTAAAGGTATGGATATTGGTGCTGGAAAAAATGAATCTATTGAAACCACTGTTTATGGTGGTGTGGTGGGAATTATATTAGATGGCCGGGGTCGACCTATGACCATATCTACTGATCCGCAACAAAGAATTTCTGATTTGACTAAATGGTCAGCGGCAGTACAGGAGTATCCTGAACTACAAGGC
>JBHHTW010000032.1:0-24010 GCA_046861385.1 Fidelibacterota bacterium
AAAAAACCCCGGCATTTTTCTAAGAGCCGGGGTTTTTAAATATCCCGCATCGACGGTTTTCAGGATCATGTGAACATGAGTGGTGGCCTCCCATCAACAGCAAACTTCCTTCATCCCAACACATATCAGGAAAGGCCTGTTTTTTGTCGACAGAGTTAGCCTCCAAGGGTAATTATTGAAGATCCTGAATAACTCTTCTCAAAGCGGGAATTGTAAAAAAGCTACTTCAAATTTATACGTATCACCCTTTTGGGTCAAGTATTAATCAACTTCTTTTTTTGGCGGACCCAGTTGATTTTCTGTTGAAGCAATAAATACAGCTACACTGGCATCGCCCGTCACGTTGACGGTTGTTCTCATCATATCCAAAATTCGATCCACCCCCAGAATCAGCGCTATCCCTTGGCTGGGGACACCAATGGCCTCCAGAATAATAACCAGCATAATAATTCCGGCTCCTGGAACAGCCGCTGTGCCGATTGAAGCGAGAACAGCGGTCAAGACAATTGTAAGCTGGGCGCTTAAGTTTAAGTCCATTCCTAATGTTTGGGCAATAAATACTGCTGCAACTGCTTGGTATAATGCTGTGCCATCCATATTGATAGTTGCACCGAGAGGCAGCACGAAGGATGAAACTTCTTCTGAAACGCCCAGTTCATCTTCGCATCGTTCCATAGTGACCGGTAATGTTGCGCCGCTGGAACTTGTGGAAAAAGCTAGCAATTGGGCAGGGGCAATCCCTTTGAAAAATACCTTTAACGGCAAATTAGTAAAAATTTTCAGAATACTTGTATAAGTGATAAACATCTGTAATATAAGTCCCAAAATAACGGCAAACATATAGAATCCCAAGGAACTCAATAATTCTAATACGCTTGCAAGACTGTCCCCTGCTACTTTATTGATGGTATCAGCAATAAGAGCGAACACGCCTATTGGCGCCATAAGCATAATAATATCTACCAATTTGATAATCACCTCGTTTAAGCCTTCGAAAAATTGGAGGACAGGTTTTGCTTTATTATCTGGAATTTGAATGAGACCTATTCCGAAGAAAATGGCAAAAAATACAACCTGAAGCATATTCCGGTTGTTTGAGGTTGAACTAATAATATTATTGGGAACCATATCAACTATAGGCTGGAGCGGGCCTCGCTCTTTAACAGTCTCAGCTGCGCCAGCTTTAGTATCAGCCACAGATTGATATGTTTTCTGAAGTTTAAGTTTCATTTCTTCAGGGACTGTATCTCCAGGTTGAAGAATGTTGACGATTACTAACCCAATTGTCACAGCGATGGAAGTGGTTAGTATATATATGGCGATCGTTTTTCCGCCGATTCTTGATAGTTTTTTCAAGTCAGACAGAGATGCAACACCTGTGATGAGTGATGACAGAACTAAAGGGACGGCGATTAATTTTAATAGATTGATAAAGACGATGCCAAATGGAGCAATCCAATCGGAAGTGAAATTCCCCCAACCCTGGGCTGTAGCCAAAATTCCGTACAAAAGACCTAACACCAGGCCGATAATGATTTTCCAATGCAGTTTCATAAGGCCGGGAATTTAAGTGGAACTTATCAGTTCACAAATGATCATTTATTATTATTTAGGATTACATTAAAACCGAGAGATAAGATTAAATGTGTAATTTTTCTTCATTATTGAACACATAACAATGTTCTATGCGATTTTTCTCACATAATTACTCCGGAATAGGTTAAGCGTATGATCTTCGACAATCTCACCATTTTTTTATAGACCCCACTTTCCCGCCTGCGCCATTTGAAATACATTAAAAGGGGTGTCTGCCTGCCGTTGTCGACCTGTCCACCGAGAGTGAAATGCAGGTGGAAGTGAAGGCTTGTGGTTTTCCACACGACTAACCAGTGACAGATTAATAAACATTTACTTTATTGCTATCCGTCATCAGTTTAATAACAAGTGACTAATCTTTTGCTTTTCGTTTCGCTTCTTCGTATGATTTAAAATAAGAGTCGCCCATTTTAGAGAAAAATCCTGCACCGGGTTTTTCCTTGATTCGTTTAAAGAAAACCTTGGCAATTGTATCAAAAAGATCCTGTATACTCGCCAAGGTCGTACCCATTTGTTCTGATAGTGGTTTATTTTTCAAGCTGCTTTAACGCAAGACCAATTTCATTAGTGGGTTGATTACAGGCGAAATTTTTACAAACGTAGGCAGTGGGTTTCTTTTCTAGCATTGTTTGTGTATCAGTCCAGGGGGCTATTTCCTCTAATTCGGTTTTATTAATGTTTTTAAAAATGATCACTCGTTCCGGATTATATGAATTGCGGATAGACTGAAGAAACGTTTTGGTTTCAGCACCATCGTCTCCAACGATGACCACTTCTTTAGAATTTAATCCAAACATAAAACCGGATAGCATGTTCGTGTGACTTGAAGGATTTTGAACCAATTCATTTTCAAAAGTCCGCATTATTTTCTCTGCCATATCCAGCCAATCCATATTACCGGTAATGCGAGCCAATCGGTTCAAAACACCCACGGCGACGGAATTCCCGGATGGAATGGCTCCATCATACGAAGTCATTGAACGAACAATCAGTTTTTCTGTATGATCAGCACCCAGATAAAAACCACCAGCCTCTCTATTCCAAAAATCATTTATCATCATTTCAGTCAATTCAATCGCTGCCTTCAGATTCGCTATATTAAACCCTGCTTCATATAATTCAAGTAAGCCCCAGATCATAAATGCATAGTCATCGAGGTGGGCATCCAGGGAAGAAATTCCATTGCGATAACGTTTGAGTAAACGACCCTTGTCAGTCCTTAAATTTGTCAAGATAAAATCTGCAGCTCTCTGTGCTGCTTCGGCATAAGAGGGCTCTTCAAGTGCAACGCTGCTTTTAGCCAGAGCGGCGATCATTAACCCATTCCAATCAGTAAGGATTTTATCATCCTTCAGCGGGTGAATACGTTGTTCTCGTACGCTAAACAGTTTTTCACGCCAATCTTCGATATTTAAAATCAGTTCATCTGATGTCATATTCAAACTATCAGCAAGAGGCTCAACTCTTTTTTTTAAGTGGAGGATATTACGGTTTGTCTGTTGTCTACTGACTTCATCATGAAAATTACCTCCGGGGTTTACATTGAAAATGGAGTTAAATGTTATTCCATCTTCCTGGCCAAGAATATCTATAATTTCCCTATCAGTCCAAAGATAAAATTTTCCCTCCATACCCTCGCTATCGGCATCCTCTGCTGAGTAAAATCCACCGGACGAACTGGTCATATCCCGCAAAACGTAAGCGAAAATATCCTCAGTGGCTTTAGAGTAAAATTCGTTTTGTGTTATTTGATATGCTTCAGAATATGCCATTGACAGCATGGCTTGATCGTAAAGCATTTTCTCAAAATGCGGGACCAACCATTTCCGGTCTGTTGAATATCGATGAAAGCCAAAGCCAATTTGATCAAAAATACCACCCATTCGCATATTTTCCAGTGTTTTCTCAACCATGAGCAGCGCCTGCTGGTTTTTTGTTTTATAATAATATCTTAGCAAAAATATCAAATTATGAGGGGATGGAAATTTAGGTGATCTCCCAAAACCACCTGTTTCTTTATCAAAGCGCTCCAGAAACTCTTTGTAGGCCGTATCAAGTATTTCAGGGCTAACATTATCCCCTAATACTCTCGTATTTGAACGGATAAGATATGATTTGACTTGATCAACAGATTTAACAATATCGCCACGCTTATTCTTCCAGGCCTCATGAATCATTGGGAGCAGTTGAAGCATCCCGGGGCGATTCCCTCTGCGATCTTTTGGAAAATATGTTCCGGCGAAGAATGGCTCCTTATCCGGAGTCATAATAATGGTCAGCGGCCAACCTCCACTACCAGTCATTGCTTGACAGACAGACATATACACATGATCAATTTCAGGAAGTTCTTCCCGATCCACTTTAATGGAAACAAACCAGTCATTCATTAATTTCGCTACACTGTCATCTTCGAAAGATTCATGTTCCATGACATGGCACCAGTGACAGGTTGAATATCCAATGGAGAGAAAAATAGGCTTATCCTCTGCGCGCGCTTTGTCAAATGCCTCGTCTCCCCAAGGATACCAATCGACTGGATTGTCAGCATGCTGAAGGAGATAAGGGCTTTGTTCGTTGGTTAAACGATTCATTTTTTTCTCGATTCTTTTAGTAGAGCACGCTCCAAAAATGAGCATACATAGAATGAAGCATAAAGTTTTGAAATTTTGCATGGCACTATTGGAATTTGCAAACTCTAAAATTAAGTTCACAGTAGGAAGATGAACAAAACTCCGCTCAAATACGTTATTCTCATTACAGCGATTGTGGCATTAACCATTTATTTCCTGATGATGAATGGTAGTACATTTCGATTTCACACTATTCGTGATGATTATTTAGATTGGTATTTCTCCAATAATCCCACCACAGCTACATGGATCGGTATTCATGATTATGATGATCAACTACCTCAGATGAATATAAAAGCAAGACGTGCCGAAACCTACCATATATTAAATGTACTGCGAGATCTTAACGAAATCGATGTTAGCAGACTAAGTGATATCGATCGAATTGACCGTCATATCCTCATTGAAACGATTGAATCCAAGCTGTTTGACCTGGAGGAACTCAAGAGCTATTCATGGAATCCCTTATCATATTTGTGGACATTGGGATATGCTTATGAAAGTTTATTGGAGTACAATTTTGCACCAGTAGAGGAAAGGGCGAATAATTTATCTCTTCGATTCCTGGGCACATCTGAATATCTATCACATGCGCGTAAAAACTTAGTAGAATTTCCGAAACCGCATCTGGATACTGCTATAAAACAAGCAAAAGGACTGTCTGTGATGTTAGACACGTCAGTACCGGAAATGGCAGCTTTATTAAAGGATGATTATCGAAAGACATTTGAAGAAAACGCAGAATTAGCTAAACAGGCTATTGTTGAATTTAGTGATTTCTTGGAAAGTCATCGAAATGATAACTCGTTCCGCAATTTCAGACTCGGTCCGAATTTATATGAAACGAAACTATTTCATACTTTAGAGGAAGGAATATCAGCAAAAGAAGTTTATGTCAAGGCAGAAAGTCATTTACGGGTTGTCCAAGATGAAATGTTTTCTCTAGCTAAACCGTTGTACGCCGAATGGTTCGGAAAAGCACCACAAACGGACTCCCATGAAAATAAATTAATCATGACCAGAAAAGTGTTGGACCGCATAGGGGAAGATCATGCTCCGCGAGATCAAGTGGTTGCTGCGGCTCGTGAATCCATTGATGAACTGGTTCGGTTTATTAAGGAAAATGATTTACTTACACTTGATGATTCGAATCCATTGAAAGTCAGGGAAACACCGGAATATCAGCGTGGTATCAGTGGAGCGTCATTACAATCACCAGGGCCATTAGAGAACAATTTACCCACGTTTTATAACGTTTCTCCAATTCCGGAAGACTGGACTGACGAACAAGCAGAATCATTTCTAGAAGAATACAACACTATTTCCATGAAGATCCTATCCATACATGAAGCATTGCCGGGACATTATGTACAGCAATATTATGCAAATAGGCATCCGTCAATGGTGAGAGCAGTTTTTGGCAGCGGTGTAATGGTAGAGGGCTGGGCTCATTATGCTGAATCCATGATGGTGAATGCCGGTCTTGGCGGTGGAGATCCAAGATACAGTTTGGTGGAAAAAAAATGGAAACTCCGGGGTATTGCCAATGCTATTATTGACCAAAAGATTCATGCCGGACGGATGACAAAAGAAGAGGCGTTGGATTTTATGATAAATGAAACATTCCAAGAAAAATCTGAAGCAGAAGGAAAGTGGCGCCGCGCTCAACTTACTTCTGGTCAACTTTCAACATATTTCACTGGTTATTTTTTAATTATTGATTTACTGGAGGATTATAAAAGGCAGGAAGGTGATCAATTCAGCTTGAAAAAATTCCATGAAGAATTTCTTTCGTACGGTTCTATTCCCATTCATTTTATCAGAGAAATGATGATTCATTGATTAATTATGTAAAACGTAATTAATTAAAGAAAACACGCCATGAATTACGTTTTAAATATTTACGATTTATAATGAAATAATGACCTACCTTTTCATTATCCTTTTATATCTTCTCACACTTATCGGTGTAGGGATATACAAATCCAATAAGATCAAAACTCAAGCTGATTTTGCTGTTGCTGGCAGGTCGTTATCTCCCTGGATATTGGTTGGAACGATGCTGGCTACGTGGATCGGAACTGGTTCTATTTTGGGAAACGCCGGCAAGACCTATGATACAGGAATGGCAGCACTTATTCTACCTCTCGGTGGAACATTAGGGATTTTGTTACTGACACGCATTGCTGGGAGAGTCCGCAGTTATGATAAATTTACTGTCCCTGAAATAATAGGTGAACGTTATGGTTCTGTCGCTCGATTATTGAGTGTTATCGCTCTGGTTATGGCTTATATGGTCATCGTCAGTTACCAGTATAATGCCGGCGGAGCTGTGCTGTCGGCTATTTTAACAGATGGAGCAGGAAAGTCCCTCATTTCCGTTCATACTGCTACAATTATTGCAGCCATATTCATTATAGCCTATACCATGTTAGCGGGACTGGTCAGTGTGGCGTATACTGACGTGGGGAATGGAATAATCATGACGATATCCCTCTTTGTCGCATTCCCAGTTTTGTGGATCAAAGCAGGTGGATGGAGCGGAATGGAATTGGCTTTTGCCAATATGGGGAAAGACCAGCACATGGAGTTTTTTGGAGTGTATTCAGGGTTGGATATTATTAATTTCTGTTTACCTCCATTTTTACTGGTGCTTGGGGATGCCAATATGTACCAGCGTTTTTTTGCCAGTAAAAATGCCAAAGGTGCCAAATCTGCAACAATCATTTTAGTATTCGCCGTACTCATTGTCGAATTACTGATTATTGCATCTGCTTGGGTAAGCGCATCTTTGATTCCGGATGCGGAAATTGGTAAACATGTATTAATCTACGCGGCTCACCGTCTTTTGCCCACGTTTCTTGGCGCTATTATGATGACCACCATTGTTGGAATTATTATATCCACGGCTGACTCATTCTTGCTTGTACCAGCCACAACATTAATGAGGGATGTATATCTGAATTATATCAACCCAGGAGCATCGGAAAAAAAGATTGTTCTTTTGAGTAGGTTACTTGTTTTAGGATTAGGTATACTGGCTTTTATTGTTTCAAAAAGTTTTGCCGAATCTGAAGGATTTTTTGAACGAGCGCTTTATGCTTATACTATTTATGGCGCCGCTATCACTCCGGCTCTTGTAGCGGCCTTATTTTGGAAAGGAGCAACAAAAGAAGGAGCTGTGGCATCTATCCTGTCAGGTACAATCGTAACTTTACTATGGAAAGAATTTCCAACTCTTTGGACTTGGCTTCCTCCAAGAATCTATGGATCAGTGGACGAAGTACTACCGGCCATTTTGTGTTCTGTAATCGCTCTAGTGGGAGTCAGTTTGCTTTATAATGATAAGAAACGATAACTATGCATAGGATATATGCATAATATATGCATAATTTGTTATTATGAGAACAACACTAGATTTAAATAAATCCTTGATTGAAGGTGCCATGGAAGTCACTGGTTATAAAACAAAAAAAGCAGTGATAGAAGCAGGGTTAAAGGAATTAATATCCAATGTTCACATAGAATCCTTTGTGGATTCTTTCGGTTCCATACCTCATTTTCCCGGATCCACTGAAACAGTAAGAAAATGGAGAGAACAGGAAGAATCAATAATTGAACCTGGTTCGGTAAATGAACCCTCTATTTCTTGATACATCTTTTTTAATAGAATATTTGAAAGGAAAATCCTTTTCCAACAAGGAAGGAATTATTACTTCCGTACGTCAGAAAATTGTCTATTATAACGGTATAGTACTTACTGAACTATTATCTGGTACTCGTATTTCAAAACACCAAAAACAAATAGAGAAAATGTTGTCTGGTTTAACCTATTTACCTATTAAATATGAAGATTATAAACAGGCCGGACTCATTCGTAATTGTCTATTTAAAAAAGGATTCTCAATGAGTACTCCCGATGCCTTGATAGCAACACATGTTAAGAAGTATTCGATGAAATTAATTACCGGAGATACATTGTTTATTAAAGCAGGAGATTTGCTTGGTATTGAAGTTGAAATTTCTATTGAATAATTTTTTTGTATTTAATGGGAACGAGTTTCGTTACGAAAAAATAATTATATGGTCTTCGCCAGCGGTGGATTCTGTGTTTGGGTATAGTCTGGTTTGGGTCCGAGATCCCGACGGTAGTATTCAAAGGTTATTCCTGTACCCTGCCAATTGTCAATTCTGTTAATTATTTTGATATCTCCTGTGAATTTTGAAGATACACCCAATTTTACGTGACCGGTAATGTATCGGATTCCATCCCGTTTCTTTGCCCAGCTTAAAAAAACACGCTTAAGAATTTTTGCATAACCGTTACCTTTATATTTGTCCAATATAACAAACGTATAAGAATACAATGTA
This sequence comes from Fidelibacterota bacterium, assembly GCA_046861385.1. Taxonomy (GTDB): domain Bacteria; phylum Fidelibacterota; class Marinisomatia; order Marinisomatales; family TCS55; genus JADFRD01. The sequence goes on from JBHHTW010000032.1 coordinate 8,598, forward strand.
TTGTGTTCACCGAAATTTGTATCTAATCGAGCCCAGGGTTCCGAAGACAGCTCTTCAATCGCCACCCCGATAATATATCCGATGATTTCTCCCCGATAACGGGCGATAAATGGAAGGGATGTGGGTTTATTGAAATATTTATGAATCGTTGTCTTGGACAGAACAGCTTTTTCACCAAATTCTTCCAATAAATGTTCAGATATTTTAATAAGTTGGGGATAATCATTTTCACCAACATGTTCCATAAGTTCTACCTGAAAAACACCGGAGGATGCAATTATCCTTGACTTGGAATGGTGCTGAATATCTAATGTAAGCTGTTCCATAAGCCTGTGAATTTAATACGTGATTAAGAGTATGAAACAGCAGTGTTGAATATAATTGATAATAAATTATTGGCTATTGATGATAATTGAAATGTTCTCTCTTCAAAGTATGGAAATAAAATAGGTAAATTCGCCGCCAATGAATTCTTTTAATTCCCGACTTTCACATCACATTGCAGATAAACATTCTTGGCTTTGCGTTGGGTTGGATATAAATCCAGAGAATCTACACGGAAAAGATTCTACACTGACCGAACTCAAAAGTCACACTAAAAGTGTCATAGACGCCACGCGGGATTTTGCTGCTGCATACAAACCGAACCTGGCATTTTTTGAACGGTGGGGAAGCAAGGGGTTTGCCTGGCTGGAAGAAACAATGGAATATATAGGGCGCCAAACGTTGATTATTGGCGATGCCAAACGAGGAGATATTGGTCACACGGCAACTCAATATGCCATCAGTCTATTTGATCATTTTGGATTCGATGCGGTCACGCTAAATCCGTACATGGGTCGGGATACCATTGAACCGTTCATACAAAATCCTGAAAAAGGTGTTTTTGTTTTGTGCCGGACTTCAAATCAATCCGGGAACGACTTACAAAACTTGAACACAAATGGAAAACGGTTATTTGAATCGGTCGCTGAATATTGCGCCAATTTGAATGAGAATAATAACATTGGTCTGGTAGTTGGTGCGACCAATCCTGAAGAAATTCAACTTGTTCGTAGTAAGGCACCTGGATTACCGTTGCTCATTCCCGGTATTGGCGCTCAAGGTGGTGCCCTTGAGGCCAGTCTTACAGCTGGAAATACTAACGGTGCCGCTTTAATCAACGTTTCCCGGGGGATTAGTTTCGCCGGAGATCAAGGTGAAGAAGCAATTCATGATGCGGCAAAAGACTATGTGGAAAAAATGAGGAAGATTGCAAAGAATCTCGATTTATGCTATATGAATGATGACTTTTGATATTTGAACTAAAACAAGAATAAAATTTGAATTGTGAATTGAGATATTTGAATGAGGAAAAAAAAAGAAAAAATAAGACTCGGAGGAAATAAATAATGAGTGAATCTGAAGAACTTGAAAATAGACTCATCGATTTTGCAGTTGATATTATGAATATGGCTGAGACTTTGCCAATACTCGATCTGGTAATTATATGAGTGGTCAAATTATTCGATCTGGAACTGCACCGGCATTGCTTTATGGTGAAGTTAGAGCAGCGGAATCCAAAAAGGATTTTGTTCATAAATTAAAAGTGGCCTTAAAAGAATTAAGAGAAACATTGGTTTCATTAAAAATTATGATAAAAAAAGAATTTCCAATTGATTTAAATAATTGTAAATCTCTTCAATCTGAATGTAATGAATTGGTTTCTATTTTTGTTTCCAGTTCAAAAACAGCTGATAAAAACTTAAAACTTTCATCAAGAAAAAATCATAATTCATAAATAAAATATCAAATATCCCAAATCATAGAGTTTAAAAATTGGACAACGAAAAATATTTACAAATTTTCAAGGAAACAGGCGCATTGTTAAAAGGGCATTTTGTCTTAACATCCGGACGGCATAGCACAACCTATTTTCAATGTGCAAAAGTATTGCAGTATCCTGAGCATCTCTCTCATTTTGCTGAAACTATTAACCATTACTTTAAAAGAATAGAAATCGATGCGGTCATTTCCCCTGCGGTGGGTGGAATTGTTTTTGGAACTGAAGTGGGTAGGCAGCTTGGTGTGAAAACAATTTTCGCTGAACGGCAGAATGGAAAAATGACCTTGAGACGAGGTTTCTCAATCGAAAATGGTGAAAAGTTTTTAGTCGTGGAAGATGTAGTTACCACCGGTGGCTCTGTTAGGGAAGTGATGGATATTGTCGACGCATACGGTGGTGAGGTTATCGGCGTTGGTTTGGCCGTTGACCGTAGTGGAGGAAACATTAAATTACACAATAATCAATTTGCTGTCACGACCCAGACAGCATTGAGTTATGCACCGGACGAAATTCCGGTAGAATTAAAGAACATTCCCATTGAAAAACCGGGAAGCAGGAGTTTAAAATGAAATATTTTACAATCATAATAGGAATATTGATAATGAGTTCATGTACAAAAGAAGAAGATGTTGCGGTAATCTCCACTAAGTTCGGCGATATGGTTGTGGCCTTTTATCCTGAGGTTGCTCCGAAGCATGTGGAAAGTTTTATAACCCATTCGAAAAATAAATATTTTGATGGTACAACCTTTCATCGTGTAATACCTGGTTTTGTCATACAGGGTGGTGATCCAAATTCCAAAGATGAAGACAGATCGAATGACGGGATGGGTGGACATGCATCAAACTATTACGGAATTGGGGAAGAAGGTAATGAATCGACATGGATGCTGCCGGCAGAATTTAACGATAAACCGCATGTAACCGGCGCACTCTCCATGGCTCGCGCACAAGATCCAAATAGCGCAGGAAGTCAATTTTTTGTTTGCGCTGCACCTGCTCACCAATTGGATCATAAATATACCGTTTTCGGTCAGGTTATTTCCGGACTTGAAGTGATCCGGGATATAGTGAATACTCCCAGAGATGATAGAGATAATCCAACGGATAAAGTAGAAATGCATGTTACAATTATGCCGCGAAGCCAAGCATTAGGGCAATGACGCTAACTGTTGGTTTAGCTCTTGGTGGCGGTGGAGCCAGAGGCGCCGCTCATATTGGTGTTTTACAGGTACTCCACGAACGTGGAATCCATGTTCATCATATAGCAGGGACAAGCGCCGGTTCGATTATTGGCGCCATGTATGCATATAATGAAGATCCGTACTGGATTGAAAATCGTTTTGAAGAATTTTTGGAATCAGATGTATTTCATAATATGGGTACAAAGAGAATTCGTGACCAAGACCGTCCGGATTCTGCCATTGGGCAGCTAACCAGATATGTTCGGGATCGAATTGTTTTAATTATGTCCCAACAAAAATCTTATATTATTAAACACGAAATATTAAAACGGGCGATAGAATTTCTGGTTCCCGTTACAGATTTCACAGAATTAACTATTCCAATAAGTGTTACTGCAACAGATATGCAAAATGGGACACAAGTGGTATATGAACAGGGGAATCTAATTGATGCACTTGTTCAAAGTTCCTCAATTCCAGGATTCGTCCAACCGACTGAATTTGAAAATATGATAATGGTTGATGGAGGTGTTATTGATCCTATCCCTGTTGAAATTTCCAAAGAACACGTTGATTTTACTATCGCGGTTAGCATCACTAAAGACAGCTTAAAGGAATTAAAAACGAAAAACATTTATGAAATTTTAACAAGATCCGATCAAATCACGTCCAGTTACCTTGCAAAATCAAAAATAGAAAAGGCAGATTTTATTATTAAACCCTCCGTTGGCGGATTGCACTGGTCACGGTTTGACCAATTTAGTATGCTGCTTGAAAGCGGGAGAGAGGCAGCTTTCCAGTCTATAGATGAGTTAATAATGGACCTGAATCGTCGAAAAAGTTTATTTTATTCTTTGAAACAAAAATTGGGGTTAACACGTTAATTCCACTACTTTCTCCGTCTGAAATGAAACAAAAAATACACATTTTATTGTGGCTAGCATTGATGACTGGACTCTGGGGACAATTCCAGAACCCAGTCATCGTTACGGCAACTGTGGAAGAACCTGCGCGAGCAGGAGAAGTAGTCCATGTGATTTTAACAGCTGCCATGGACCATGAGTGGCATATTTATGCTTTAGATGATGCCGGCGATGGTCCCATTGCAACATCTATTACTATATCGGGAGACGCAGTGTCTCGTCAGGGAAAAATCAAAGAGCCCAAGCCCATAGAAAAATTTGATGAAGGTTTTGGTACAATCACTCGGTACCACGAGGGAACTACCCAATACGATATTCCAGTTCAGCTGGATGGCAATATTAATCCGGGGACTGTTCATTTATCAGCCACAATCCGTTATCAGATATGTAATGCTTCCTTATGTTATCCACCTAAGGATATCAAAGTAGATGTTCCAGTTAGTATTGAAGCAGGTGAACCCCGCCGGGGGCATGTAAAATTCATCGCTGCTTCTGTGACAGATATAAGCGGAAATATTGACTTGAAAGCTGCCATAGATAAAGGATTTTGGTCATTCGTATTTTTGGCGTTATCCATGGGTTTTTTGGCGTTGCTGACACCATGCGTGTTTCCAATGATTCCTATAACGATTTCCTATTTTACTCATCAGGGGGAATTGAAAAACCAGAGTCCCGTAAAACAGGCGTCGGTTTATGGATTTGGCATCATTAGCACATTTACAATTTTAGGATTGATTTTAGCAATAACCTTGGGTGCATCAGGCGCCAACCAGTTGGCGGCAAATCCGTGGGTCAATCTATTTATTGGAGCTTTATTTACTTATTTTGCCCTATCGTTATTTGGCATGTATGAAATTCAATTGCCATCCAGTATACGTCAACTGGCTCAGAAACAAGAAGGCAGAGGTGGCTATGCTGGTACACTTTTTATGGCAGTGACCTTCACCTTAACTTCATTTACATGTACCGTTCAATTTGTGGGTCTTCTTCTGGTGGCGGCTAGCCAGGGACAGTGGTTTTGGCCTGTTTTGGGGATGATCATTTTCAGTGCAGCTTTTTCATTACCCTTTTTCTTTCTGGCTTTGTTTCCCCAATATCTCGCCCGGATGCCAAAATCGGGAGGCTGGTTGAATTCAGTAAAAGTCGTAATGGGATTTTTAGAGTTGGCTGCCGCATTTAAATTTTTTAGCAATACAGATCTCGTCTGGAATTTGCAAATTTTCACCCATGTATCGGTGTTAGCAGTTTGGACGATATTAATGTTCTTTACTGGTCTGTATCTTTTGGGGAAGATTCAATTACCCCATGATTCAAAAATAGAAACTATCAGTGTTCAAAGAATGCTGTTAAGCGTTTTCTTTCTAACATTTTCCTTATATCTTGGTACCGGACTCTTTGGTCGTCCAATCCATGGCTTAATATATTCTTATCTTCCACCAAAATTAACCGAAGAAGTCGGATTGATTTCAGAAATGAATGGTAATGGTGGGCAAAAATGGTTCACTGATTTGGATGAAGCTTTTGTGGCGGCTAATACGTTGGGAAAGAATATTTTTGTAGATTTTACAGGATATACATGCACGAATTGCCGGTGGATGGAATCAAATATTTTCACTAAAGATGAAGTGAAAGAACGGTTTAAAGAATTTATACTTGTGAGGTTGTACACGGATGGAGGTGAAAATTACCGCACCAAACAACAATACGAAATTGATCGCTTTGGGACTGCTGCTTTACCTTATTACGTCATATTGAGTCCTGAAGACGACGTATTAGGTAAGTTTCCAGGTTTGACACGTGATTTAGATATTTTTTTAAAATTTTTAGATAAAGGAATAAATGGTTAAATGAATCGACTGATAACAATAATATCAATATTTATTTTAGTGATTTCAACAGGATGCAGTCCAAATAATGATAAAGGATCTGTAAAAGATTCAACAGCGAATGTAACACCGACGAATCAACCTGCCAGACCGAAAAATGCTGTTTTGGCTCCAGGATTTTCTCTAGCGCGGACCAGTGGTGAAATTGTCAGCATGGACGATTTAAAAGGAAAAGTTATTCTGCTGAATTTCTGGGGTACATGGTGTGGACCTTGCAGAAAGGAAATTCCTGACTTTGTAAAATTATATGAAAAATATCATAAAGATGGACTTGAAATTATAGGTGTAACTCTCACGTCAGGATCTCCCGATAAAATTGAAACCTTTATGAGCCAATGGAAAATGAACTACACTATTTTAACGGATATAGGCAATAATGAAACACAGCAGGTAACTGCTGATTATGGCCGTGCTGTGGGTCAACCAATCACTGGAATACCAACCACATTTTTAATCGATCGCGATGGGTATATCGTTAAAAGTTATTTGGGACCCCGTTCAGAAGAAATATTCTATCATGATCTAAAACCCTATTTATAATACAGGTTCTCCTGTGAAAATTCATCTGTTCATTGTAGCGAGTCTGTTTCTGCTTGCCTCATTAATATATTCTGAAGAGGAATATTTCCAGCAATTTGTACATTATAACATGGATGTGACACTTGATGTCAAAAATCATACACTCAGTGGGCAATCGATCATCGATTATACAAATCATTCGCCGGATGAACTGGCGAACATATATTTACATTTATTACCCAATGCATTTCAGATAGGTTCTGTTAAGTATAGAGAGTATATGCAGAGATTTGGGCACTTGGGTCGTGCAGCTAAATTCATCCAAGGAACTGAATCATATTTTAGTCACATTGATGTGAGCCATTTTACAATTAATCACAATGGAGTGACCCTTGCAGATTCTTTTCTGATAGATGATACTATTTTATCCGCATCCCTGAGTCGTCCATTAAAGCCGGGTGAATCAGTGAGAATGAAATTTAATTGGGTTCATTACATTGGTGAACAAGTCGAACGAGCAGGCAGAGTAGGCAGCCAGTACAATTTAGCCCAATGGTATCCAAAGATAGTGGTGTATGATCAGGATGGGTGGCACCATGATCCCTTTCATGCATCGGGCGAATTTTATGGTGAATTTGGTACTTTTGATGTAACGATTGATGTTCCAGATTATTATACGGTGGGTGCCACCGGTATTGTTACCAGTGGGGATCCAGGCTGGCAATCAATTGCAGTAGACACAACAAGAGATTTTAATGATTGGTTGAAAGAGTACCAGGATACAAAAACAGAAATTGATTCTTCCCTTCGACGATCGGTTACATTTCATGCAGAAAACGTTCATGATTTTGCATGGATCACTTCCCCCACATTCCTATATGAACACGGCTCTTGGAACGGCATTGATGTCCATGTATTGTTCAACGAGAAAAATGGTGAAAAATGGACCAGAAAAGTTAGAGAACGCTCTGAAAATGCTTTGGCATGGTTAAGCACTCAATTTGGAGCATATCCATATCCTCAGGTGACGACTACTGATCGTTTAAAAGGCGGCGGTATGGAATATCCCATGCTTGTTATGAATGGCAGCGAGAGGGAAGGACTTATTATCCATGAAATAGGTCATATATGGTTCTATGGTATTTTGGGAAATAATGAGTTGGATGAGGCTTGGCTGGATGAAGGATTCACAACTTTTCAAACCCGTGAGTATTTAATGAATCGATATGGTCCACATGGATTTGACTTGAAAGAGTCGGAACGATATAAGCCGTTTGAAAAAAAACACCGCAAGTTCGCCAGTGCCCTTGATCGAAATCAGTGGTCAGTCATCCGTTATCAAACCAGTGGAAGTGACGAACCTATCAGTCGAAAATCATTTATGTTCAATCACAGTGGATCCTATAGATTTAATGCATATACAAAGCCATCCCTAATGCTGCAGGAATTAAAATATGTTCTTGGAGACTCTCTCTTTTATCAGTCCATGCAGGAATATTATCAGCGTTGGAAATTAAAACATCCGACAGAAGAACAATTCGTTTCGACCGTTGAAGAAGTAACCCGTGAAGACTTGGATTGGTTTTTTATTCCATGGCTCCATAATACCCGACTTTTGGATTATGGAATAAAAAAATGGAAAAAAACAAAAACGAATAATGGTTGGGATATGGAAGTTGTGATTATAAAACGGGGTACTCGGGAAATGCCCCAGCTTTTAGAAGTGACGATGAAGGATGGATCAAAAGAACGTATTTGGTGGCGGAATCAAAAATGGCGCAAACAAGATACTTTTAATTTTACACTTAATAAAGAACCACGTTCAATTGTTTTGGATCCCGACGTGCAAACCTTAGATGTAGACCGTCGAAATAATTATAGCCGCAAAATGCCCATAGAAACGCAGTTTAATTGGATCGACTCAAATTATAATCCGAGGGATAAATATGTACTAAAATGGTTTCCAACCCTGGATTACCATGACAAGGATGGATATATACCCGGTTTCCAAGTAAGCAGGAAATATGGAAATTGGGAAAAACTTGACTTTAGTCTGAGTTATGGGGAAGAATCCAAAAATGTATATTGGTCATATTCAAGCAATCGGAAACCTGTACATAGTTTTCAGGGTTATTCAACTTCTATCCATGCCTATGATTTGGGTGCTGTTAATGGCTATGGTATGGAAATCAAGAATCATTTAAATGAAGCTTTCGCCGACTTCATGTCTCATTATTCGTCTATTGGATTTTACGTGACAAATACAGCTGATACTTCCAGAACCAACTTATACGACTTGGGTCAGGTCGCCGTCATCTTTGGAAAATACAGTTTTTCATTTATGAATAAGTTGAATGTGAGTATGGATATTGCCACCACGCCGGATTTTGCTTCCCATTGGTCGTTCTCGCGTTTTAATGCGATAATTTCATTCAATATGAACAAAGATAAAATGGGTGTTCGCAATAGGACAATTTTAGGCCGCATGGTCAGTAAAAATGGAGTTCCTGCCCAAGAAAGATATACAATTGAAGGAGCCGGATCAGGAGACGCATATGCAAAACCTTTTTTAAGGGATGAATCATCATTTTATGGGAATGTCGATCTTCGCAATCATTATCATCTAGTCGGAGATGCGAATCTTCGGGGATATTTTGGAGAAAAATTAATCGGTGCAGAATCAATAATTTCAAATTCGTTTGAATTATATTTTAAACCTTCAATTAAAGTAATCGATATTGAATTTGCTGCATTTATAGACGATGGTTGGATATGGGGGAGTAAATATTTGCCGGGAGATGGAGGATTTAACGGAGAATACCTTTTGGACGCCGGGGTAGGATTAAGATTGCAAAAAACCGTTCTTGGTAAGATATTCTATATACGATTGGATGCGCCTTTTCTTGTAAAAGACATCAGTGGTAAAAATGAAGGTGTTGGTATTCATCGTGACAAGTGGCTATTTAGTTTTTCAAAAAGTATATGATGAAAAAATTAACTTTACTGCTTATTCTACTTATGGTTTTTGGATGTGATGACAATCCATCACACAATATCCGGAAGGCATACGTTGCCCTTCAAGGTCAGGATAAAATAGCGGTTCTGGATATTAATGAAGGAAAAGTTCTTAATTATATTAGTGTGGATTTTACCAATACAAGCGATATGCCCCACTATATCGTTATTGATGAAACACATCATTACTGGTATTGTACCTTGATATCTTCCGGATACGTCTTAAAATTTGATTTACAAACTGATGAGATGTTGGATTCAATCCGTATTGGAAATATGCCAGCATTAATGGCATTGGATGAAGAAAATCAATATCTTTATATCTCACGATTTATGCCCATGATGGGATTGAGCACATCGTCCCAATTAGTTCATAAAATTGATGCTCAGAGCATGAATGTTATTGGGACCGTTAATGTTGGAGCCGACTCTCCCCACGGTATTGCATTGAGTTCGGACGGAGAAACATTATGGGTATCAAGTAATCAAGCATCCCACTTTTTTAAAATTGAAACCGACAGGATTGGTGAATCAAACTATCAGCCGCAAAATTTTCGCATTGGTTCCAATGTGCCATCCAGCTTTCAACTCAATGATGGCATTTACAATGCATTGGAATTAGAATTGAATTATGATGATTCTCAACTTTTCGTTTCCTGCTCAAACACAAAGGAAGTACGTGTTTTTGACACTGCCACAGGTGATAGTTTATATACAATTTCAACCGGTATGATGCCTTGGCATATGCAAGTATCAAAAGGAGGAAACGTTGCTGGAATATTTATTGCAAATCGTATGTCCAACACCGTAACGTGGTATAATCCGGTAACAGGTGAAGAGAAAATATTGACAGATGATTCCATGGATTTGCTCCATGGCTGTGCATTATCCGACGACGATGAACTTTTGGTTGTTACATCCCCAGGAAGTGGTTATGCATACGTTTTTGATACCAATACGGAAAAATTGATACATACAATAGAATTAAATGACGGTAGTAGAACAGAACCCATGCCTACCGGAGTAGCCATTGTTCAATAGCTGGAAAAGTTTAATATATTTTGCAATTCCTCTATTGTTCCTGATAGTTGGGTGTGAAGATACAGGGAAGAAAAAATCAACGCCGGAACTTCCCTATCAGACAACCTTTAAAGTTGAAGATTTTTCTCCCGCAATTGATTGTCAACCATGTCATCCTCGTCACTATGCGGAATGGTCTGCATCCATCCATTCCTATTCCATGTCCGATCCAATTTGGTTTGCTCTGCAGCGAAAATCCCAGACAGCACATAAAGCAGTTGGAGAAGAAATTGGAGATTTTTGTGTTCAATGCCATAGTCCCATTGCAGCCTTAACGAATGCCATAACCGATCATGAAAATTTTACGGTAGAGGTTGCAAATACTCTTCCCCAACAGATACAGGATGGAGTAACCTGCGATGTGTGTCATACTGTAACTCATCTGCCGGAACCCACGGATATTCAAACAGGCGAACAAAAATATGAAACAGCAGATTTTAAACTTTTTACTGATGGAACCCGATATGGTACTCTTAATGAACCCCAGGAAAATTCCTTTCACGAATCAGAGTTTCATGCTGGATATGATCAGTCAGATTTTTGCCGGAATTGTCATAACCTTACCGTAAATGGAGTGGATGCTGAAGTAACGAGTTTTGAATGGGAAAGGTCAGCGTTTAAAGCCATGGGTACGGAATGTCAGACTTGCCACATGCCTATGTACGAAGGTTATGCCGCAGAAGGAGGACCACTGCGTAAAAATCTCCACCGCCACTATTTCCCCGGAGTGGGAACGTCGATTTTGGAAGATTCACAAAATGAATCGTTAATACCCGCTATTACAGAAATGTTGAGTGGCGCCGCCGATGTGAATTTCTTTAATCCGCTGCCGGATACGATCCATTCTTCAGAACCATTATCATTCAAATTGATTGTATCCAATAATGTGGGACATAATTTTCCATCGGGTGTTCCGTTTACCCGGCAATTGTGGTTGGAGGTTATTGCCACGGTTGATAGTGATACAATTTTTAAGTCCGGACATTTGGATGAAAATGGTGACATTTATGATTTTCATATTGATCCGGATAAGGTTAATGATCCCCAGTTGAATGTATTTCAAACTGTATTGTACAATGACGATGGTGACTCGACAGTTGCTGTTGAAAATATGACTTGGATGAATGATAATACGTTACCGGTAAGTGGTTCGAAAATAGTGACTTATACAATAGATTTACCGGATACCGGATCGGAGTTAAATATTTCCGTTCGGCTGCTTTTTAGAGCTCTTCCGCCGTATCTACTCATTAATTTAGATTTAATCGATGAACTTGAACGGCTAATCACTTGGGAAATTGATACAAATACTGCTTCAGCTGTATTAGAATGAAAAGGGTAACCTTTTTCATTCTATTTCTGAATTATATTTTTCCTCAAGGCTACATTCGAGATATAAATCCATTTCCGATTATAATTGATGGAGAGGAGATTGAAGCACCATTTACGGGTGGTTTAAATCAACCTGATCCCAGATTCATTGATTGGAATAATGATGGAATTTTAGATTGTTTCGTCAATGACCGCGATGGTTACCTCCAGTATTGGGAAGGGGTTGCAACAGGTATTCCTGATACCGGAGTATACATTCCACAATTTGAACTCATCACAAAATCTTTTCAGGGTATCAATGTGGGTATTTGGTATGCGTTCCATGATTTTGATAACGACGGTGATGTTGACTTATTGAGTCATACTCAAAACACGGTTCATGTAAGTTATTGGTCGAATGAAAACGGTCAATTTAATCTCGTAACCAATGAATTGAAAGATATGGATAACCTACCGGTTTATGGTGGTCAAATTGTTATCCCGGCTGTTGTGGATATTAATAATGACGGAAATATGGACTATTTTGTAGGAGATATCTCAGGACGTGTTGCTTATTATGAGGGACTTGAATTTTTTGAAGGACTGCCGCAATTTGAGTTAATAACCAATTCGTTTGAAGATATTTGGATCGTCTGGACTCCCGGTCGCCATGGCGCTAATGCATTTGAATTTTTTGATCTCGACAATGATAGTGATCTGGATTTGATTTGGGGTGATTTTTATCAGCCTGGACTATTTTATCTCGAAAATTACGGTTCATCCACCCATCCGGATTTTAATGATTCACTGATGGTGGATGATTTTCCTTCCGAAGTAAATTTTGAAACAACTGGACGCAATATTGCCCGTATTGTTGATTTTGATAGGGATGGGGATGGAGATATGGTTGTGGGAGTGCTTTCCGGCGCTTACGGTATCGAATACCTGGATAATCTCTATTATTTTCAGAACAATGGGACTGGGGAAATTTGGGATTTCGAATTTGTAACATCGAGATTATTGCCTGGATTGGATTTTATTTCCGGAAGTCATCCTGCTGTATCAAAAACGTGTAACAATGACAGTTTGAGAATTTGGATTGGGAATGAATTCAATCCCAAAAATACGGCTTGGTCCGGAGGGCTATATTCCTTAGATGCGAGTGGAAATCCTGAGGGCTCTCTATCTTTAAACTATAATTCTATCTTACAACTAGGTTCAAACTTATCACCAGGTATATTTGAAAATTTAACAAACCCGAATTCTCTGGCTCATGATCTGTTTGTAGGTGATTTTAACGGCACTATTTACAAAATTGAGGAAAATATTCTACCATTTGATTCATGCGTATTTGACGATCCTGAACCCAATTTTTTAAATATTGATTTAAGCGGCAGGTCGACACCGTCCTTTGGGGATGTGGATCAGGATGGAGATGATGATTTAATTATTGGAGATAAAGATGGATTTATCCACGTTTTTTGGAATAGGGCGACTACCGATTCTGCAATGTTTGATTCCATATCCTCCTTGTCCATAGATATTGGTGATAATGCCTCACCCTTTGTTTTGACAAATGGTCATATTCTCGGGGGGAACAAGGCTGGAGAACTATATGAGATTATTTATTTAAATAGTGGGGAATTATTTGCCGAAAGGCGATCGGATATTCCTTACATCGGTAGTAATCTTGTCCCGGCGGCATATTACAGGGCAGGTCAAAGTGAACCGGACTTGATATTCGGCACTTCAGCGGGAGGGCTTCAATATTTCCGGTGGGATTCAACGAATGTTGATATTCGGGACGAAGTAATCCCATCAGAATTTTCATTAAGTATTCCTTATCCAAATCCCTTCAATAACTATTTTTCATTTTTTATTAATTCTGATCAAAAGAATTTTGTAACCATCACACTCGTGAATCTTTTGGGTCAAAAAGTCCAAAATATTTTTTATGGAACTCTTCAGCCAGATGGAAACCGATTCAATGTTGAGACACAGCTTCCATCCGGGATATATTTTCTCACAGCTGAAACAGATTCACGGATTCAAATACGTAAAATTCTCTTAATAAAATGATTCCGGTGAATTGGATAGTACTTTCATTATTTTCAAACTTGTGAACGGGGCTTCATCTGGTTGAATCATGATAATATGGAACCAATTTATAAATTCCGCATACAATTTCAGCAAATGAAATCAACGAATATTTAGGAGCTATTATTTTGAAGCGATATTTAATTACAATCACTATTATTTTATCCCTTAGTTGGGCACAAAATTCAATTGTTTCTCAGTTCAGTAATACCTTTGCTGATGTAGCTGAGACCGTTAATCCGTCCGTCGTTACAATCCTTGCAGATAAAACAATTAAACAAAAACAGTATCATAAGAGGAATCCTTTTGAAGACTTTTTCCCACAGGAATTTTTCCCTCAGGAATTTAAAACCCGCGCATTGGGTTCCGGTGTAGTTGTTGACAAAGAAAATGGCTATATTTTGACGAATAACCATGTTGTAGAAAATATGGATGAAATCACGGTTAAACTCATTGATAAAAGGGAGTATGACGCTGAAATAGTCGGCATGGATCCAAAATCAGATTTGGCGATCATTAAAATAAACACGGACGATTTGGCGGCAATAAAATTAGGTGATTCGGACCAGCTGAGAGTGGGGGAATGGGTGTTGGCGATCGGCAGTCCGTTTAATGAAAATTTAAGTCATTCTGTCACAGCCGGTATTGTGAGTGCTTTAGGCCGGAGTCATATTATTTCCAACGAAAATTATGAGGATTTTATTCAAACGGATGCAGCCATTAATCCCGGAAACAGCGGGGGAGCTCTGGTGAATCTAAATGGAGAATTAATTGGAATTAATGCTGCCATTGCTACCGGAGGTGGACTCGAACGATCCAATCGAGGTGTTGGATTTGCCATACCAATCAATATGGTTAAGAAAGTGATGGGCGATTTGATTAATGAAGGTCGTGTCATTCGTTCATGGCTTGGTGTGTATATTCAGGATTTGGATGACGCCACCGCTCGTGCTCTGGATATGACCACCCGTGACGGTGCCCTTATTAGTGACGTGGTGAATAACAGTCCCGCTGAAAAAGCCGGGATAGAAATTGGTGACATTATCATCACATTTGATGGTAAAAATATTACTGGGTCATCACGGTTGAAAAATGTTGTATCCAGCTCAACTCCCGGAAAACGCTATATAGTGGAATTGCTTCGTGATAGTAAAAAGAAAAAATACTATATTACATTAGAGGAACTTCCAGATGATCCGCTATCACTTGCTAAAGCGGATAAAGAATTTGAATCCGACCTGGGATTTAAAGTTAAAAACGTTAATTCAGAAATGAGAAGGAATTATCGTCTGGAACATAATGTGGAAGGTGTGGTCGTCTCTGAAATTGACAGAAGAAGTAAAGCCTATTCTTCCGGACTCAGGCCGGGAGATGTCATAACACGGGTTGGTAGAAAAGATGTAGACAGTGTAGAATTATTCTATGATCTATTAGATAAAGAAACAAAAGGAAAAACGATATTATTTCTTGTCAAAAGAGGAAATGTATCTCGGTTTATTACCTTGGAAATGTAACATTATAACCTTTCAAAGGTTTAACTTGTCGTGTCGAAACCATTTGGTGAAGGCAGGAAC